>NZ_JBIANZ010000015.1:0-131224 GCF_042875075.1 Streptomyces sp. NPDC003720 | reverse complement strand
ACCAGGCCCGGAACCGGCATTGGCACCGGCGACGGGACGGCCGACGGTACGGTCCCGGCCGCCCGGGCGGACGCGGACGATACGGCTCGCGGCGCGACTACGGCACAGCACCAGGCGTCGACGGCTGCCGACGAGGGCACCAGGCCCGGAACCGGCATTGGCACCGGCGACGGGACGGCCGACGGTACGGTCCCGGCCGCCCGGGCGGACGCGGACGATACGGCTCGCGGCGCGACCACGGCACAGCATCGGGCGTCGACGGCTGCCGACGAGGGCACCAGGCCCGGCACCGGCGCCGGCGACGGGACGGCCGACGGTACGGTCCCGGCCGCCAGGGCGGCCGCGGACGCCACGGCTCGCGGCGCGAGCACGGCACAGCACCGGGCGCTGACCGCTGCCGGCGAGGCGCCCTGGTACGTCACCGCCCACCGCTCCCGGCTGCTGCTGCGTGGCCGGATCCTGCTCGACCTGCGGCATCCCGCCGCCGCCATCGGCGAACTCCGTGAGGCCTGCGCCACGCTGGACCTGGAGCGGGCCCCCGACGCCGTACGCGGGCCGGCCCTGCTCGACCTGGCGCGGGCGCTGCGGGAGGCCGGGGCCGAGGACGGCGAGACCCGGCAGGCGCTGCTGCGGGCCCTGCGGGCCGCCGGGGACGACCCGGGTCTGCTGCTGCCCAGCCTGGCCGCGCTGGCCGCCTTCCACGACGCGGCGGGCGAGGCCCCGGAGGCCGACGAGGCCTACGAGCGGGCCGCGCTGCTCGCCCCCGCCGACGGCGCCCTGCGCTGGCAGCTCCTCACCTCCTGGGGCGAGTCACTGCTGCGGCGGGCCTCCGCGCGGGACGGCGCGAGGATCGTGGACCGGGCCGAGTACGTGCTGCGCGAAGCGCTGCAGGCGCTCCCCGCCCGGTCCGCGCACCGCGGGCGGCTGCAGGGACTGGTCGGCAGCGCGCTCGCCCAGCGCTTCCGCCACCTCGGCTTCCTGCCCGACCTGTTCGAGAGCCGGCACCTGCTCGGCCAGGCGGTGCGCGCGGCCGCCGACGCGGCCGTACGGGCCGAGGTCTGGCTGCAGTTGGGCCGGGTGCGGCTGGAGGGCTGGCGCCGGGCCGGGGCGCCCGTACTGGTGGACGCCCTGCAGGCCTACGAGAACGCGGACCGGGAGGCGCGGGCCGCGCACGGCGAGGACCCGGGCTCGGTGACCTCCGCCCGGGCGCGGCACGGCAGCGGGGCGGTGCTGGCCCTGATGGGCCGGCCCGCAGCGGCGGCCGGGGCCTACCGGGCGGCGCGGGAGCAGTGGCAGCGGCTGGCGGGGGCGCTGCGCCCGGTCGACTGGGCGGACGTCGAGCTGACCCGGCGCGCGGAGGCGGAGCCGGTGACCGGTGAGGGACCGGCTCGTGCGGTGCGGGAACTGCCCGACGAGGAATGGGAGCGGATCGCTCCGCCCTGGTGGCCGTGGACCGAAGAGTGGGCGAACTGGTCAGAACTTGACCGGAGTTGATCTGGTCAGGGTTTCCACTTCCGGGCTGTCGGGAAGAACTGGGCAGCCATGACGACGGAGCGGGCCGTTCGCGGGCAGGGAGGAGCCGAGTGTGGCGGAGCAGTGGAGCGGGGCGGCCGCCCCCGGCCGGGACGCCGGGCATGCCGCGCGTCTGCCCGACCTCATCGGCGTCGACCTGCGTACCTTGCGGTTTCTCGATGATCCGGAACTGACCGCGGCCGTCGACCTCGTCCTGCGGGACGCCACCGAGTGCCGGCAGGTCTGGTTCAGCGACGGCGAGGGCGAGGTGCAGCCGTCCCGGGCGGGTACGTTTTCAGCCGGACTCGGCGAGCCCGGCCGGCGGCCGGACGAGCGGGGATGACCTCGGCGCCGATACCCGCCGAGGTCTTCGGGGCGCTCGCCGGCACCCGCCCCACACCCAGCGGTACGCAGGCACTGCGTGCCGCGGTCCACGCGCGTCGCATGCTGCTCCTCAAGTCCCTCCTGGTGCGCGTCGACCGCCAGCGCCGGCTCCTGGAGCCCGCCGCCCACCGGGAGTTCGAGCGGGCCTGGGCGCTGCTGGCGGCCGCCGAGCGGACCGACCCCGCCGCCGTTCGCGAGGTGCTCGACTACCCGATGACCGGCGCCTGGCTGGCCGCCGCGCTCGCCGCGCCCCAGGGAGCCGCGTTCGAACGGCATCTGGCCCACCTCGGCGGCGTCGCCGTCGCCGCGGCCGTCCGCGCGGGCCACCCGCCGGCCGGAACCCTGGCCGTGCCCACCGGCCTGCTGGTGCTGCCCGGCCTGGGCGTGCTGCGCTGCCCCTCGGGCCTGGTCCGGCTGAGCGGCGGGCCGGGCGGGGCGCGGATCGCGGACGCGGACGGCCGCACCGAGGCGGTCCTGCCGCGTCCGGCACGGCGGTCCGCGCCCGGCGCGGCCCCCCAAAACGGCGAAGGGACAGGCTGGAGGGCGCTGCGGACGCTGCCCGGCGGCACCGTCCGCCTCGACGACCTCGATCCGTACCGGGCGCTCCCGCCCGGCAGCGTCCCCGGAGCGCCGCCCGCCGCCGACCGCGCCGACTCCCCCTGGGAGGCCTGGGCCGGCCGCTGGCGCCGCGCCCGCGAACTGCTGACCGCGGTCGACGGGCGGCGCGCCGCCGAGACCGGCGCCCTGCTGCGCGCCGTGGTCCCGCTGGCCGCCGCCGGGCCGGGCGCCACCCCGATGAGCGCCACCCGCAGGTCCGCGCCCGGCGCCGCGCTGATCCAGCTGCCGGGCACGGCGCGAGAACTCGCGGAGTCCCTGGTGCACGAGACCCACCACAGCAAGCTCGCGGCGCTGGACGAACTGGTCCCGCTGTGCGCGCCCGGCGGGAGCGCGGTCCACCGGGTCGGCTGGCGCCCCGACCCCCGCCCGGTCCCGGCCGTGCTGCAGGGCGCCTACGCCCATCTGGCGCTGACCGACCTGTGGTGGAGGGTGCGCACCGGCGCCGGGGCCGCACCGGCGTGGCGGCGCCGGGCCGGCGAGCGGTTCGAGCTGTTCCGCGAGGAGGTGGGGCAGGCCTTGTCCCTCCTCCTGGAATCCGATGAACTGACCGTAGCGGGAAGGGAGTTCGTCCAGGGCATGGAGCGTCACCACGCCGGTCTCGGCGTGGCGGCCCAAAATGTTCTGTGACGCTCCGCAGGGGCGTAATTTCTGTGCGTTAGCGTGTGCCGTGAGAGTGCGGTGGCGGGAACAGGGAGCGTGCGATGGCGGAACAGCGGCGGTCGGGCGGGGACGGGGCTCCGGCCTCCGAACGCATCCTGGTGGTCTTCCCCGGCTACCACCGGGCCTGGGCGGCCTGGATCGCCCAGTGCCTGGAGAGCCACGGACACCAGGCCACGCTGCAGCGCTGGGACCCGCCGCGCGAGACCCCGCTGGAGGATTCCCTCGCCGACCTGCTGCTGGCCTCCGGCCCGGTGCTGCTCGTCCTGGACGACTGGTTCTTCGAGCTGGGACCGCGCCCGGCGGGGGAGTGGAACGACGCCCTGCGCGGCTTCGTCGCGGCCAACGCCGACCGGTTCGCGGCCGTCAACCTCACCAACCGGTCGCTGCTGCCGGCCACCGCGGTCCTCGAACCGGCCAGTCTGTGGGGCCTGAGCGAGGAGGCCGCCGAGGAGCGGCTGCTGCGCCGGCTGGGCCTGGAGCGCCGCCGGGTCCCGCGGCCGACCGCCCACCGGGCCCGCTACCCCGAGAACCGCTGCGAGATCTGGGGCGAGGTCCCCCGCCGCAACCCGCGCTTCACCGGCCGGGACGACCTGCTCACCAGCCTGCACCAGCAACTCGCCGACGCCGACCGGGGAGCCGCCGTCTGCACCCTGCTCGGCATGTCCGGCATCGGCAAGACCCAGCTCGCCGCCGAGTACGCGCACCGGTTCAGCACCGACTACGACGTCGTGTGGTGGGTCAACTCCGACGACCGCAACATCCAGCGCGACCGGCTCGGGGAGCTCGCCGTGGAGCTCGGACTTCGGGTCGGCAACGAACCCGGCGAGCGCATCCGGGCCGTCCGGGAGGCCCTGCGCCGCGGCGAGCCCTACGGCCGCTGGCTGCTGATCTTCGACGGCTGGGACGACACCGAGGGCGTCGACACCCTGCTCCCGCAGGGCGCGGGCCACGTCCTCGTCACCTCCCGCAACCGCGGCTGGGGCGAGCACACCGACATCCTCGAGATCCCCGCCTTCCTGCGCGCCGAGTCCACCGCCTACCTGCTGCGCCGCGCACCGCACATCAGCGCCGCCGAGGCCGACGAGGTCGCCGCCGAGTTCGGCGACGTGGCGCTGCCGCTCGTCCAGGCCGCCTCCTGGCTCGGCGAGTCACGCATGGAGGTGCCCGAGTACCTGCGCATGGTGCGCGAGCGCCGGCTGTCCACCGTGGACGAGCCCGCCACCGGCGAGGGCTTCCCGCGCTCGTCCATGACGTCCTGGTCGATACTGCTCAACCGGCTGCGCGGCGCCCAGCCGCAGACCATCGACATCCTCGGCCTGTGCACCTCGTTCGCGCCCGGACGCATCCCGCTCGGCCTCATCCGCGCCTACCCGCACGCCGACCTGCCCGAGCAGCTGCGCTGGATGTCCGGCGACCTGACCGCCTGGACCCGCGCCCTGGACACGCTGGTCAACTACTCGGTGCTGACCCGGGAGACCCGCGGCCCGGTGGGCGTCGAGATGGGCCCGCACCAGGAGTCGGTGCACATGCACCGGCTGGTCCACGACATCGTCTCCAAGCTGACCAGCGAGGAGAGCCGGGCCGTGCACCGCCAGGCGGTCCGCACCCTGCTGGCCCAGGCCGACCCAGGCAACCCGCTGGACAGCCGCAACTGGCCCCGGTACGCGGAACTGCTGCCCCACCTGGAGCCCTCCGGCGCCCTCGGCAGCGCCCAGCCACGGGTCCAGGAGACCGTGCTGAACTGCCTGCGCTACTGCTACCGCAGCGGCGAGTACAAGGGCGGCCTCGACCTGGCCCGGCGGATCCGCGACCGCTGGTCCCGGATCATGGACCCGCTGGCGCAGCCCATGCTCGACCTCACCACGCAGGAGAGCAACATCCTGCGGGCCAGCGGCCGGTTCCGCGACGCCTACGACCTCGACCGCGCCGTCCACCAGCGCCTCGGCGCCGCCGCGTCGCCCCCGGAGCTGGCCGAGCTGTCCACCAAGGGCGCCATGGCCGCCAGCCTGCGCCACCTGGGCCGCTACGACGAGGCGTACGAGCTGCAGCGCGAAGTCCTCGACGGCTACGGCAGACTGCTCGGCCCGGACGAGGGCCCCGCGCTCATCGCCCGGCACAACCACGGCGTCGGACTGCGGCTGCTCGGCCGCTACCAGGAGGCGTACGAACTCGACCTGGACACGCTCGCCAGACGGGACAACGTCCTGCGCGCCCGGCACATCAGCACCCTCAACTCGGGCGGCGCCGTCGCCCACGACCTGCGGCTGCTGGGCCGGTACCGGGACGCGCTGGCCCGTCAGGAGACCGTGGTCCGGCTGAGCCTGCAGGTGCTCGGCGCACGGCATCCGCAGACCCTTTCGGCCCGCGGCCAGCTCGTCATGTGCCGCCGCCGGGAAGGCGGTCACATCCAGGACCTGGGACCCGAGATGGCGAACCTGCTGGAGCAGCTCGCCCAGGTGCACGGCGGTGACCACTACCGGACCCTGGCCTTCACCACCAACTACGGCAACTACCTGCGCGAGCACGGCGACCTCGACCAGGCCCGGGAGCTGATCGACCGGGCCGAGGTCGGCTACCGTGCGCTGCTCGGCCCGGCCCACCCGGTCGCCACCGGCATGCTCTCCAACACCGGTCTCGTCATGCAGGCCGCCGGTGAACGCGCCGAGGCCCTGGCCATGTTCGAGGCGTCCTTCGCGGGCCTCACCGCCACCCTCGGCCCCGACCATCCGTGGGTCCTCGGCTGCGCCCTCAACGCGGCCAGCGCCCGCAACCTGGGCGACCGGATCACCGACGCGGTGGAGCTGAGCCGGGAGACCCTGCGCCGGGCCCGGCACACGCTGGGGCACGAGCATCCGCTCACGCTCTCCTGCCAGGTGGCGCTGGCCGCCGATCTGCGGGCCGCGCGGGAGCACGAGGAGGCCGGAAAGCTGGAGGACGACGGCCTCCTGGGCCTCACCCGCACCCTCGGCGCCCAGCACCCCCACACCATCTCGGCCCGCCAGCGAACCCGCCCCTACTGGGACTTCGAGCCCTACCTGGGCTGACCGCGCCGCGAAGGGGCGCGGGGAACGGCGCGCCCCCCACACACACCCGCAGCCGCGCGGATCCCCGACCACCCCACCCAGTAGGCGAAGGACCCGGCTCCGAGTTCACAGGAACTCGGAGCCGGGCCCGATTCGGCTGAACCGCCGGAGGCCTACGCCTCGAACACCTCACGCACCAGCTGCTCCTGCTCGGCCTGGTGCCGCTTCGCGGAGCCCACCGCCGGGGACGAGCCGTGCGGACGCGAGATGCGCCGCAGCCGCTCGCCGGCCGGGATGTCGGCGCCGACCGCCAGGTCCAGGTGGTCGATCAGGTTGAGCGCGATGAACGGCCAGGCACCCTGGTTCGCCGGCTCCTCCTGCGCCCACAGGTACTTCTCGGCGTTCGGGTACTTGTTGACCTCGGCCTGGATCTCCGTACCCGGCAGCGGGTACAGGCGCTCGATGCGGATGATCGCCGTGTCGGTGACACCGCGCTTGACCCGCTCGGCCTCCAGGTCGTAGTACAGCTTGCCCGCCACGAAGACGACCTTGCGGACCGCGGCCGGGTCCACCGAGGCGTCGCCGATGACCGGGCGGAACTGACCCGAGGTGAACTCCTCCGTCTTCGACGCGGCGGCCTTGAGGCGCAGCATCGACTTCGGGGTGAAGACCACCAGCGGCTTGTGGTGCGGGTTGTGCACCTGCCACCGCAGGAGGTGGAAGTAGTTCGACGGGAGGGTCGGCATGGCGACCGTCATGTTGTTCTGGGCGCAGAGCTGCAGGAAGCGCTCGACACGGGCCGAGGAGTGGTCCGGGCCCTGGCCCTCGTAGCCGTGCGGGAGGAGGAGGGTGACGCCGGACGTCTGGCCCCACTTCTGCTCCGCCGCCGAGATGTACTCGTCGACCACCGTCTGCGCGCCGTTGACGAAGTCGCCGAACTGCGCCTCCCACATGACGAGCGCGTCGGGGCGGGCCAGCGAGTAGCCGTACTCGAAGCCCATGACCGCGTACTCGGACAGCAGGGAGTTGTAGACGTTGTACCGCGCCTGCTCCTCGGCGAGGTACATCAGCGGCGTGAACTCCTCGCCCGTCTCGCGGTCGATGAGGACCGCGTGGCGCTGGCCGAAGGTGCCCCGCTGGGAGTCCTGGCCGGACAGACGGACCGGGGTGCCCTCCAGCAGGAGGGAGCCGACGGCGAGGGTCTCGCCCATGCCCCAGTCGATCGTGCCGTCCTCGACCATCGTCGCCCGGCGCTGCAGCTGCGGCAGCAGACGCGGGTGGACGTGGAAGGAGTCGGGGATGTTGACCTGGGACTCGGCGATCCGCTTCACGACCTCCGTGGAGATCGCGGTGTTCACGGCGACCGGGAAGTCGGCCTGCGGGTCCGACACCGGGCCGGAGGCCGGCTGGGACGTGGCCTCGCGGACCTCCGTGAAGACCTTCTCCAGCTGGCCCTGGTAGTCCTGCAGGGCCTGCTCGGCCTCTTCCAGGGTGATGTCGCCGCGACCGATCAGGGACTCGGTGTAGAGCTTGCGCACCGAGCGCTTCTTGTCGATCAGGTCGTACATCAGCGGCTGGGTGAAGGCCGGGTTGTCCGACTCGTTGTGACCGCGGCGGCGGTAGCAGATGAGGTCGATCACCACGTCCTTGTTGAACGCCTGGCGGAACTCGAAGGCGAGCCGCGCGACGCGCACGACGGCCTCCGGGTCGTCGCCGTTCACGTGGAAGATCGGGGCCTCGATCATGCGGGCCACGTCCGTCGCGTACATGGACGAACGCGAGGACTCGGGGGCCGCGGTGAAGCCGACCTGGTTGTTGATGACGATGTGGACCGTGCCGCCGGTGCGGTAGCCGCGCAGCTGCGACATGTTCAGGGTCTCGGCCACGACGCCCTGGCCCGCGAAGGCCGCGTCGCCGTGGATCGCCACCGGCAGGACCGTGAAGTCCGTGCCGCCCTTGTTGATGATGTCCTGCTTGGCGCGGGCGATGCCCTCGATGACCGGGTCGACGGTCTCCAGGTGCGAGGGGTTGGCGGCCAGCGAGACGGTGATCTGCTCGCCGTCCAGACCGGTGAAGGTGCCCTGGGCGCCCAGGTGGTACTTCACGTCGCCGGAGCCGTGCATCGACTTCGGGTCGAGGTTGCCCTCGAACTCGCGGAAGATCTGCGCGTACGACTTGCCGACGATGTTGGCGAGGACGTTCAGGCGGCCGCGGTGGGCCATGCCGATGACGACCTCGTCCAGGCGGGACTCGGCCGCCGAGTCGATGACCGCGTCCAGCAGCGGGATGACGGACTCGCCGCCCTCCAGCGAGAAGCGCTTCTGGCCGACGTACTTCGTCTGCAGGAAGGTCTCGAAGGCCTCCGCCGCGTTCAGGCGGCGCAGGATGCGCAGCTGCTCCTCGCGCTCCGGCTTGGAGTGCGGGCGCTCGACGCGGTCCTGGATCCACTTGCGCTGCTTGGGGTCCTGGATGTGCATGAACTCGATGCCGGTGGTGCGGCAGTACGAGTCGCGCAGCACGCCGAGGATGTCGCGCAGCTTCATCATCGACTTGCCGGCGAAGCCGCCGACGGCGAACTCGCGCTCCAGGTCCCACAGGGTGAGGCCGTGCTCGGTGATGTCCAGGTCGGGGTGCTTGCGCTGCTGGTACTCCAGCGGGTCGGTGTCGGCCATGACGTGGCCGCGGACCCGGTAGGAGTGGATCAGCTCGAAGACCCGCGCGGCCTTGGTGACGTCGTCGTCGTGGCTGGCGTCGATGTCCTTGAGCCAGCGGACCGGCTCGTAGGGGATGCGCAGGGCCTCGAAGATGTCGTCGTAGAAGCCGTTCTCACCGAGCAGCAGGTTCGCGACCTGGCGGAGGAACTCGCCGGAGGCGGCGCCCTGGATCACCCGGTGGTCGTAGGTCGACGTGAGCGTCATGACCTTCGAGATGCCGAGCTTGTTCAGCGTGTCCTGGCTGGTGCCCTGGAACTCGGCCGGGTAGTCCATGGAGCCGACGCCCATGATCACGGACTGGCCGGGCATCAGGCGCGGCACGGAGTGGACGGTGCCGAGACCGCCGGGGTTGGTGAGCGAGACCGTCACGCCGGTGAAGTCGTCCATCGTCAGCTTGCCGTCGCGGGCGCGGCGGACGATGTCCTCGTAGGCCTGCCAGAACTCGAAGAAGTTCAGCGTCTCGGCCTTCTTGATGGCGGCCACGACGAGCTGGCGGTCGCCGTTGGGCTTCACCAGGTCGATGGCCAGGCCGAGGTTGACGTGCGGCGGCTTGACGAGGGTCGGCTTGCCGTCCTTCTCGCCGAACGAGTAGTTCATCGACGGCATGGCCTTGATGGCCTGCACCATCGCGAAGCCGATCAGGTGCGTGAAGGAGATCTTCCCGCCCCGGGCGCGCTTCAGGTGGTTGTTGATGACGATCCGGTTGTCGAACAGCAGCTTCACCGGGACCGCGCGGACCGAGGTGGCCGTCGGCAGCTCCAGCGAGGCGTTCATGTTCTTCGCGACGGCGGCGGACGGCCCGCGCAGCGTCACGTACTCCGGACCCTCGGGGGCCTCGGCGGCGGGGGCGGCCTTGGCCTTCGGCTGAGCGGGCGCCTGTGCGGGCGTCGCCGGCTTGGCCGGGGCGGGGGCCGCCGCCTTCGCCGCGGGGGCGGGAGCGGCGGGAGCCGGAGCGGCGGGCGGGGCCGCGGCGGGCTGGGGAGCGGCCGCGGGCGCCGGAGCGGGAGCGGCCTGGGCCGGAGCGGCCGGCTGGGCCTGGGGAGCCGGGGTGGTGGTCCCTGCGGCCCCCGCGGCCGCAGTACCCGCCGGAGCCGACGCGGCAGGCGCACCCGGCTTGTAGTCGGCGAAGAAGTCCCACCAGGCACGGTCTACCGAATTCGGGTCCTGGAGGTACTGCTGATAGATCTCGTCGACGAGCCACTCGTTGGGGCCGAACGCCGCGGCGGGGTTCTTCCCGGCTTGGTCGTCGGTCGAGATGCTCGAGTTACTGGGGGACTGTGGCGACACGGCGGCAACCGCCCTCTTCCGCTTCACAAGGTTATGGACAGCGGGAATAAAGGCTACGCCTCCAAGACCGTGAAGGTCAGGTCGGGCCCGTCCATCGTCGCGTAAGTCACACCGGAAATCTTGTTTCAGGGCTTGATATGGCGGGAAACAAGTGTGGTTCCGGATGCGTGAGAGGGTGTGCGGGATCGCCGAGCGGGGCCCGGCGCGGCCTTGCGGCACGCGTCTTCGGGGCCCGCCCCTGATCACACGTGTCCGGCTGCGCGGACGCTCGTGGATCTTGAGGTTCCGGTTCGGACCCTACGTCAACTTCGGATGGAAGTCTCTCCCGGAAGAGTGACAATGATCCGGCAGCCGCGCTCGGATTCGGCCACACCGATCCGGCCGCCGTGGAGATCGACCGCCCAGCGCGCGATCGCCAGGCCGAGGCCGGTGCCGCCGTCGCTGCCCGGACCGTGCGGCCGGGTCACCGCGCCGCGGTTGAACCGCTCGAACACGCGGTGCCAGTCCGACCGCGGGATGCCCGGGCCCTCGTCCAGCACCTCGAGCTCCAGCGAGTCCGGCTGCGGCCCGCGCCGCGCCTTCACGGTCACCCGGCCGTGCGGCGGGCTGTGCTTGACCGCGTTGTCGATCAGGTTGGCGACCACCTGGTGGATGCGCTCGGGGTCCGCGTGCGCGGTCAGCTCCGGCGGGGAGACGTCGAGGTGCAGGTGCACGTCCGTCCGGGTGTGGCTGCCGGAGCCCGAGGCGATGCCCGCGCGCGCGGAGGCGACCATGTTGGCCTCCTTCAGCACGCCTGACAGGTAGGGCCACACCTCGAAGCGCCGCATCTTCAGCGGTACGACGCCGTTGTCGAGCCGGGACAGGTCCAGCAGCGTCTCCACGAGCCGGCCGAGCCGCTCGGTCTGCTTCAGGGCCGTCCGCATGGTCTCCGGATCGGCCTCGGTGACCCCGTCGACGATGTTCTCCAGCACCGCGCGCAGGCCCGCGATCGGGGTGCGCAGCTCGTGCGAGACGTTCGCCACCAGCTCCTTGCGCTGGCGGTCCTGGGCCTCCAGCTCGTCCGCCATGACGTTGATCGTCACGGCGAGGTCGCCCAGCTCGTCCCGGCGGCCCTCGCTCACCCGGCGGGTGTAGTCGCCCTGCGAGATCGAGCGGGCGACCGTGTTCATCTCGTCCAGCGGGGCGGTGAGCGAATGGGCCACGAACTGCGTTATCAGCAGTGTGGCGATCATCGAGAAGACCGTGATGAAGCGCAGCTCCGTCTTGGTGTGCACCGCGATCATGGACAGACCCGTGGTGATCAGCACCGAGATGACGACCAGCGCGCCCAGCTTGGTCTTGATCGAGAACGGGCGTACGCCGCCCCAGGGCTCCTCCGCGGAGTTCCCGGGGCTCCTCCGTGCGGCCTCCCGCCCTGCGCTCATGGCGTCGGCGTCTCCAGCGCGTACCCGACGCCGTGCACCGTGCGGATCCGCTCGGCGCCGATCTTCCGGCGCAGCGCCTTGATGTGGCTGTCCACGGTCCGGGTGCCGGAGGCGTCCGCCCAGTCCCACACCTCGGCCAGCAGCTGCTCGCGGGAGAGCACCGCGCGCGGGGTGTTCGCCAGGCACACCAGCAGGTCGAACTCGGTGGGCGTGAGGTGGACGTCCTCGGAGCGCACCCGCACCCGGCGCTGCGCGTGGTCGATCTCCAGCTCGCCGAGCCGCAGGATGCCCGAGCGGGGCGTGGAGGCGGCGACGGCCGCCCGCTCCACCCGCCGCAGCAGGACGTGCACCCGCGCGGCCAGCTCCCGCATCGAGAACGGCTTGGTCATGTAGTCGTCGGCGCCGACCCCGAGGCCGACCAGCATGTCGGTCTCGTCGTCGCGCGCGGTGAGCATCAGCACCGGCACCGGGCGCTGGGCCTGCACGCGGCGGCAGACCTCGAGGCCGTCGAAGCCGGGCAGCATGATGTCGAGGATCAGCAGGTCGGGCTGCCAGGCCTCGGCCGTGTCCACCGCGGCCGGTCCGTCGGCCGCGGTCTGCACGAGGAATCCCTCGGCGCGAAGCCGGGCCGCGATGGCGTCGACGATCGTGGGATCGTCCTCGACCACCAGCACCCGGCGCTGTGCGCCGGGGGTGGTCGTGGCCGCGCCGGTCTGGGAGGTGTGTGTCTGCTCCATCGCCCGCCCCTGTTGCTTTCCGGAATCAGTGGGGTGATCCCATGACTGCGATTGACGCTTGAATGATCCGCGCCAGGGCAGCACATTACGGGGACAGGCCGTGCCGTCGCTATCCAGGGCGGACGGCGAGGTGTACGGCGTCCGGAACGCCCCGGGCAACGGGGACCTCTTCGGTACGCACCTGACGGAATCCGGCATTCCGCAAGGTTCCTTCAAATTCCGGAGAGGGTTCGGCCGACCATACTGCAAACACCCCGTCCGGCCTCAACACCCTTGCGCACGCGGCGAGTCCGGCCGGGGAGTAGAGGCCGCCGTTGTCCTCGGTGACGGTCCAGCCCGGCCCGTTGTCGATGTCGAGGCACAAAGCGTCGAACGTGTCCGATGTCTCCTTCAGATAAGTGAGCAGATCCGCCTCGACGATCCGGGTGCGCGGATCGCCGAGCGCCGCGGCGGACACCTCCGCCAGCGGGCCCCGGCGGTGCCAGTCGATGACGGCCGGCTCCCGCTCGGCGACGGTGATCCGCCCCCAGCGTCCGCCGGCCGCGGCGTGCGCGAGCGAGAACCCCACGCCCAGTCCGCCGATCAGCACCTCGGGCGCCGGGCGCCCGTCCAGCGCGTCGTACGCCGCGTCCACCAGCAGTCGCTCCGAGCGGCCGTCGGAGGTGTCCATCAGGAAGCAGCCGTTGGCGATGATCTGCAGCAGCGCGCCGTGCCTGCGCAGCACCACCTCGCCGTACGGGCCTTCGCGACGGTCCAGGACCACGGGGGAGTCGTACGCGGCAGTCATGCGCCCATCCTGCTCTGATCCGGCGTCAGGGGCACCGGAATTTCGGTGATCGCTCACAGCGAACGGCGGGCCGGGAACAACGGCGGGCCGTCGGACATTGAGTCGGCATAGCTCAAGTTGACTGCCTAAGGGGAGATCATGGCTGCTGAGTCCACGGCGTTCACGCTCGTACTGCCGGTGCTGCCGCTCGACGACGAGGTCGTGCTGCCCGGCATGGTGGTCCCGCTGGATCTGAGCGACGCCGAGGTGCGGGCCGCGGTGGAGGCGGCGCAGGCCGCCGCCCGCTCGGAGCCCGGCAAGCCCAGGGTCCTGCTGGTGCCGCGCGTCGACGGCACCTACGCGAAGACCGGTGTGCTCGGCACCGTCGAGCAGGTCGGCCGGATGGCCGACGGCGACCCGGGCGCGCTGATCCGGGGCCGCGGCCGGGTGCGCATCGGCGCCGGCACGACGGGTCCGGGCGCGGCCCTGTGGGTGGAGGGCGCGCGGATCGACGAGACCGTTCCGGAACCGCTGCCCGGCCAGGTCGCCGACCTGGTCAAGGAGTACAAGGCCCTGGCCACCGCGTGGCTGCGCAAGCGCGGCGCCTGGCAGGTCGTGGACCGGGTCCAGGCCATCGACGACGTCTCGGCGCTCGCCGACAACTCCGGGTACTCGCCCTTCCTGACCACCGAGCAGAAGGTCGAGCTGCTGGAGACCGCCGACCCGGTGGCCCGGCTGAAGCTCGCCACCCAGCAACTGCGCGACCACCTCGCCGAGCAGGACGTCGCCGAGACCATCGCCAAGGACGTCCAGGAGGGCGTCGACAAGCAGCAGCGCGAGTTCCTGCTGCGCCGCCAGCTCGAGGCCGTCCGCAAGGAGCTGCGCGAGCTGAACGGCGAGAGCGACGGCGAGGAGTCGGACGACTACCGCGCCCGCGTCGAGGCCGCCGACCTGCCGGAGAAGGTCCGCGAGGCCGCCCTGAAGGAGGTCGACAAGCTGGAGCGGTCCAGCGACCAGTCGCCCGAGGGCTCGTGGATCAGGACCTGGCTGGACACGGTGCTGGAGATGCCGTGGAACGAGCGCACCGAGGACGCCTACGACATCCAGGGCGCCAAGGCCGTGCTCGACGCCGAGCACGCGGGGCTCGAGGACGTCAAGGAGCGCATCACCGAGTACCTGGCGGTGCGCAAGCGGCGCGGCGAGCGCGGCCTCGGCGTGATCGGCGGGCGGCGCGGGGGCGCCGTGCTGGCGCTCGTGGGCCCGCCCGGCGTCGGCAAGACCAGCCTCGGCGAGTCCGTCGCGCACGCCATGGGGCGCAAGTTCGTCCGGGTCGCCCTCGGCGGCGTACGGGACGAGGCCGAGGTCCGCGGCCACCGGCGCACGTACGTCGGCGCGCTGCCCGGCCGGATCGTCCGCGCCGTCAAGGAGGCCGGGTCCATGAACCCGGTGGTGCTGCTCGACGAGATCGACAAGGTGGGCTCCGACTTCCGGGGCGACCCGGCGGCGGCCCTGCTCGAGGTCCTCGACCCCGCGCAGAACCACACCTTCCGGGACCACTACCTGGAGGTCGAACTCGACCTCTCCGACGTGGTCTTCCTCGCCACCGCGAACGTCCTGGAGGCCATCCCGGAGGCGCTCGCGGACCGGATGGAGATCGTCCGGCTGGACGGCTACACCGAGGACGAGAAGGTCGTCATCGCCCGTGACCACCTGCTCCCGCGCCAGCTCGAGCGGGCCGGCCTGGACCGGGACGAGGTCACGATCGACGAGAGCGCGCTGCGCAGGCTCGCCGGCGAGTACACCCGCGAGGCGGGCGTGCGCACCCTGGAGCGGTCCCTGGCCCGGCTGCTGCGCAAGGTCGCGGCACAGCACGAACTCGGTGAGCGCGAGCTGCCGTTCACCGTCCGGGACGAGGATCTGCGCGCGCTGATCGGACGCCCGCACCACGTGCCCGAGTCCGCCCAGGACCCGGCCGAGCGCCGGACCTCCGTCCCGGGCGTGGCCACCGGCCTCGCGGTCACCGGCGCCGGCGGCGACGTGCTCTTCGTGGAGGCGTCCCTCGCCGACCCGGAGACCGGCGCGGCCGGACTGACCCTGACCGGTCAGCTCGGGGACGTGATGAAGGAGTCGGCGCAGATCGCGCTGAGCTTCCTGCGCAGCCACGGCGCCGAACTCGAGCTGCCGGTGGGCGACCTGAGGGACCGGGGCGTGCACATCCACTTCCCGGCGGGCGCGGTCCCGAAGGACGGGCCGAGCGCGGGCATCACCATGACCACCGCCCTCGCCTCCCTGCTCTCCGGCCGGCTGGTCCGCACCGACGTGGCGATGACCGGCGAGGTCTCGCTGACCGGCCGGGTGCTGCCGATCGGCGGGGTGAAGCAGAAGCTGCTCGCCGCCCACCGCGCCGGGGTGACCACCGTGATCATCCCCAAGCGCAACGAGCCCGACCTGGACGACGTCCCGGCCGAGGTGCTGGACAGGCTCGACGTCCACGCCGTGACCGACGTCCGCCAGGTCCTGGAGCTGGCCCTCGCGCCCGCCGCGAACGGCGCGGAGCCGGAGGTTCCGGTGGCGGCGTGACGGACGCCCCCGGATGAGGGAGGGCCCGGGTCCCGCACGGGACCCGGGCCCTCACCGCGTCCGCGGGCGCCCCTCACCGCGTCCGCGGGCGCCGGGCTCAGTCCGCGGAGAGCGACTGCTCCGCCCACACGGTCTTGCCCACCCGGTCGTGCCGGGTGCCCCAGCGTTCGGAGAGCTGGGCGACCAGCAGCAGGCCCCGGCCCCCCTCGTCGTAGATCCGGGCGCGCCGCATGTGCGGGGTGGAGCCGCTGGCGTCGTAGACCTCGCAGATCAGGGTGGGGTCCTGGTGGATCAGCCGCAGCCGGATGGGCGGCCGGCCGTGGCGGATGGCGTTGGTGACCAGCTCGCTGACCACCAGCTCGGTGGTGAAGGCGGCCTCCTCCAGCCCCCACGCGGAGAGCTGGTCGCTCGCGTGCTTGCGGGCCCGGGCCACCACCGTGGGATCGCTCGTCAGCTCCCAGGAGGCCACCCGGTCGGCGCGCAGCGCCCGGGTGCGGGCGACGAGCAGGGCGGCGTCGTCGTCGGGACGACGGGTCGTCAGCTCGGTCAGCACCCGGTCGCAGAGCGCGTCCAGGGTCGGCGCGGGCCGGCCGAGGGCGCCGAACAGCGGGTCCAGTGCCTCGTCGGCGTCGGGATCGTGGGGTTCGAGCAGTCCGTCGGTGTAGAGGACGAGCAGGCTGCCCTCGGGCAGCTCGGTCTCCAGGGCCTCGAAGGGGAGCCGCCCGCCGAGGCCGAGCGCCGGGCCGGCGGGCACGTCGAGGATGCGGACGGCGCCGTCCGGGGTGACCACGGCGGGCGGGGGGTGGCCGGCCCGGGCCAGGGCGCAGTGACGCGAGACCGGGTCGTAGACCGCGTACAGGCACGTGGTCCCGATGCCGCCCGCCGCCTCGCCGGCCGGGTCCGCGCCCTCGTCCGCGGCCAGCCGCAGCACGAGGTCGTCGAGGTGGGTGAGCAGTTCGTCCGCGGGGAGGTCGACGTCGGCCAGGGTGCGCACCGCCGTGCGCAGCCGGCCCGTGGTGGCGGAGGCCCGCGTCCCGTGGCCGACGACGTGGCCGGCGACCAGGGCGACGCGCGCCCCGGACAGCGGGATCACGTCGAACCAGTCACCGCCGGCCCCGGCCCGGGCGCCGGCGGGCAGACGGCGGCCGGCGATGTCCAGGGCGTCCTGGCCGGGCGGTGCGTGCGGCAGCAGGCCGCGCTGCGCGGCCGTGGCGGCGGGGTGCGGCCGGGCGTACCGCCGCTCGTTGTGCAGGCCGGTGGCCGCCCGGGCGGCCAGCTCCTCGGCGAGCAGCAGGTCCTGCGGGCCGAACGGCTCCCTGCGCCGGTCGCGGCCGAAGAGGGCGACGCCGAGCGTGCTGCCCTCGGCGAGCAGCGGGACCGCGATCAGCGAGTGCGGGCCGGACGGGCCCGGCCGCGCGGCGCCCGGGTCCGCGGCCGCCCTCCCCGGGCCCACCGGGTCCGAGGAGTCGCGCAGCACGGACCGGCCGGTGGCCAGGGACTCGGCGGGAGCCGTCCCCGGCTCGTAGGCGACCGTCCCGCCCACCCCGGGCCCGGCCGGGGGGCCGCCGTCGTCGGACTCGGCCCGCACCGCGGCGCGGCGCAGGACGGCCCGCCGGGCGCCGGCGCCGGACGCGTCGTGAGGGCCGCCGGGTGCGGGCGGGGAGTCGAAGAGGTCCACGGCCGTGAAGTCCGCGAGCCGGGGGACCGCGGCGTCGGCCAGTTCCCGCGCGGTGCGCTCCAGGCCGGGGGCGATGGGATCGTGCGCGGCGGTCTCGTCCGGGGCGTGCTGCCGGAGCGCGGGGCCGGGGGCGTGCCGCTGGGTCGCGAGACAGACCGCGCGCACCGCGCCGGTGCCGTCCTTGAGCGGGGTGAGCACGGTGGGCCGGTCGAGGTCGGGTCCGAGGACGGCCCGCACCTCGCGCGGCTCCCCGGTCTCCAGCACCTGGCGCATGGTCCGCTCGGCCTCGTCCCGCGCCGGCCCGGGCGCGATGTGCGTCAGCCGCAGCCCGCGCATCGCCGCCTCGGGCAGGGACAGCGCCCGTTCCAGCCGGCGGTTGGCGCGCATCAGCCGCAGTTCGGTGTCGAAGATCGCCAGCGGGAAGGGGGACTGGATGAAGGTCCACTCCTCCAGCGGCTCGCCGCGCGGCGGCTGCGGCCGGTCCGCGACGGCGGTGACCACGAGCCAGCCGGACTCGCCGGCGCGCCGCGTCCGGCGGTGGGCGAGCAGCCCCTGCTCCAGCCGCCGGCCGTCCCGGTGCCGCAGCGCGACCGTGCCGTGCCAGCGGTCGTGGCCGGCCAGGGCGTGCCGGACCGCCGGTCCGTCCGCGGCGGCGAGCAGCGCGGTGGCGGGCCGTCCGACGACGACCGCGTCCTCGTAGCCGAGCAGCCTGCGGGCACCCTCGCTCCAGCTGGTGAGGATGCCCTGCTCATCGATGGTGGCCGTGGCCGTGTACGTGGACTGTCGCTCCATCGCCGCTCATCTCGCCCCTGTCCGGCAGGCTCTCCCTGACCAGAATGATCCCGGGCGGCGCGGAGCACCAACGCAGCGCAACGGCGGCCGTCCGCGGGGACGGCCGCCGTGGTGGGACGCGGGGCGGGGATCAGCCGTTGGCCAGGGCCTGCACCCGGTCCAGTGCGCCGTTGAACTTGTCGTGGTCACCGACCGTCGGGCCGGAGGAGGTGTACTGCCACATCGTGTAGTACGACCAGCCCGCCGGCAGCGTCCCCACGGTCGAGGCGTAGCGGGCGATCCACAGCGGGTTGTTGGCGGCGAAGCCGCCGTAGTTGCCGGTGCAGTCGGTCCACCAGCTCGTCGCCGTGTAGATCACGGCGTCCCGGCCGGTGCGCGCCTTGTAGGTGTTGAGGAAGTCGGCGATCCAGCTGACCATCCCGCTCGCGGTCTTGCCGTAGCAGGCGGCGCCGTACGGGTTCCACTCGATGTCGAGCACGCCGGGCAGGGTCTTGCCGTCCCGGGACCAGCCGCCGCCGTGGTCCACGAAGTAGTTGGCCTGGGTGGCGCCGCTCGTGGTGTCCGGGGTGGCGAAGTGGTAGGCGCCGCGGATCATGCCGACGTTGTACGAGCCGTTGTACTGCTGGGCGAAGTACGGGTTCGTGTAGTACGTGCCCTCCGTGGCCTTGGTGTAGGCCCAGCGGACGCCGCTGTTCCAGAGGGTCGACCAGGCGACGTTGCCCTGGTAGCCGGAGACGTCGACGCCCTCGGTCTGGGTCGCGTCACCGGTGCTGGGGGTGCCGTGCTGCCCGTCGTGGGCGGCCACCCCCATGCCCATGGACGCCGAGCCGCGGCTGGGGGTGGTCGCCGCCTGGGCGGTGGTGAGCGGGAGGGCGAGGCCGAGCGCCATGAGCAGGGCCGTGACGAGGACGGCGAGCGGGCGCGGGCGGAGGGAACCAGGTCTGTGCACGGGCATGACGTGCCTCCGGGGAGAGGGGTGGGGGGGATCGTGGGGTGTCCGCTTGACCACTGGCGTGGGCATGTCATTGCTTGCCTGACACAGAAGCTACGCACGTAGATGACACCCTGGGAAGGGGCTCCGGATGCTGCCGTTGGTCTAAGCCTGCGAAATACTTGAAGAGCTGCGGCTATGAAGCCGGTTGGCGAAAACTTTCAGGACGGCGAAACCGATCAGGGGTGCTGACGTGCACGAGGACGCGAACGGCGACGGACGCCGTGTCACCGGACAGGTGACGCCCAGTGGTGCAGACCAGGAATTCCTGGCACTGGAACGCGAGTTGACCTTGCTGCTCCGGCGGGCCCGGGCCAACCAGGGCGAGATGGCCCGCGAGGTCCACCCCGACCTGGAGTCCTCCGCCTACGGTCTGCTCATCCGCCTCGACGAGCTCGGCGGCCAGCGCGCCACCGAGCTCGCGGCCTACATCGGCGTCGGCAAGGCCACCATGTCCCGCCAGCTCCGCGCCCTGGAGGAACTGGGGCTGATCGTCCGCGAGCCCGACCCGGCCGACGGCCGCGCCTGGCTGGTCACCCTGACCGACGAGGGCCGCCGCCGCGTCGGCACCGTCCGCCAGGCCCGCCGCGCCCGCTACGTCAGCCAGCTCGCCCACTGGGACCGCCGCGAGGTCGCGGAACTGGCCAGACTGCTCCACGAGTTGAACGGCGTCACCGAGCGCTGAGCCGCGTGCTCACAGCTCGGCGAACACCACCGTCGCGTCGTCGTGCGTCTTGCCGGGGCCGAGGAACGCCCGCTCCTCCCGGTCCGCCGACTCCAGCCCGCGCACCCGGTCGACCAGCGAGCGGGCGCCCTCCTTGGCGACGAGCGCGAACAGGTCCGCCCAGTCGCCCTCCCGGAACCGGTCCGTCCAGCGGGTCGCGCCGTCCGACAGCGCCGCCAGCGCGCGGACCCGGCCGCGCGGGAGGGTGCCGGCGACGGCGCGGGCGGCGACCGAGGGGTCGGCGGCGGCCGTGAAGAAGCCGCCCTCCCGGTTGCGGAGGTTGGCGTCGACCAGCGCGTCGGTCGCCAGGGCGGAGCGGGGCAGCCGGGCCAGCCGGTCGTCCAGCACCGCGGTGACCGCGCCCCCGGGGGCCTGCAGGAGCAGGGCCGCGTCGGACAGCACCAGGTACTCCACCAGGTCGGCGGACCAGCGGGCCAGGGCCACGGTTGCCTGCGGGGTGCGCGGGTGAGAAAGGTCACAGGTGTCCGCGTGGGCCTCCGCCGTCCGGGCGATCGCCCGCGACAGGACCTCCGGCAGCGTCAGATCTCGGCCGGAAACGGCCAGTTCGGTCAGCGCGCCGCCGAGCCGGGACGTGAACCAGTGGACGGAGTGTGTGCAACCCGTCGCGCCGCGCGGCGGTGTCACTCCGTCCAGCAAGATCACACAACCACCCTGACCGGAAGCGGGTAGTCCGACGCCCGCGAAGTCCTCGTTGGGGCGGTTCGCGTCGCCGGGTTCCGAAACGAGATCTGTTCGCATCCGGCCAGTCTGCACCAGCCCTTCACAGCTTCCGCCAAAGGCGGCCATCGGTCGCCGAATTGGCACGGCCTCGCAGGTCAGGTGCCTGCTTTGGGGGAAAATGACGTACTCAGGCAACGCGTGGTGGCGAATACTGCCAAAGCCTGCCGCGCGCGTCCAACCGGCCCGCCGCGCCCGCGCGCCGCACGCGCCGCCGGAACTTGCCCGCCAACTCCCCTCCGATGTTCACTCCTTCGAGTGGCGGGTCAGGTGATGCGCGACCACTGCCCACCGGCGCTGGGAGGGTCGGAAACCGTATGAACCGGGTGTACGCACCACTTGGCCCCGAGACGACGGGCCGCCACCCGGGCCCTTGAGCAGACGAGTTCAGGATTGCGAGCACCGGTGCAGAAGAAGTGGCCTCGGCGCACAGGCAGGCAGACGGCTCCCGAAGGGGGCGTCGGACAGACCCCCGTGGGCACGGGTCGCCCCCGTCACGTGCGAACCCGGCTGATCGTGGCCGTGACCGTGGTGGCCGCCGCCATCGCCGGAGCGGGAGCACCCTCGCTGCTCGCCGCCTCCCAGGACGTCAGCGACTCCCAGGAACTGGTCACCCTGTCCGTCCGCACCCAGGACGCCCTCGCGCTGGCCCACTCGCTGGCCGACGAACGCGACGAGGTCACCTCCTACATAGCCGCGGGCCGGCCCAAGTCCAAGGCGCCCACCGAGCAGCGCAGCGCCCGCGTCGACCGCCAGGCCGAGGACCTGCGCGCCGACCCCGACACACCGGCCGACCTGCGCACCGCCCTCGACCGCGTCGCCGCCGTCCGGCATGCCGCGCTCACCGGCAAGTCGGACGCGCTCAAGACCCATCAGGCGTACTCCGCGACCATCACGGAGCTGCACCGGCTCGCCGGCGAACTGGCCGACACGATGCCGCCGCGGGCCGGCTCCGGCGGCCACGCGCTCGCCGAACTGGACTCCGCCGTCCAGCAGTCCGCCGCCGCCCGGGGCCTGCTGCTGGCCGCGCTCGGCGTACCGTCCAGCACCCGGACGGTGATCGACCCCGCCACCGGCCTGCCCAGCACGACCAGCGAGCCCACCGAGGAGGGCCGCAAGCAGCGCGACGCGCTCACCGCCGCCGCCCAGCAGGCCCGGCTGCGCGCCGACGCGGCCCTCGCCGACTTCCGCGAGACCGCCCCCAAGGCGTCCGTCGCCTCCTACGACTCCACGGTCACCGGCCCCGAGGTCAACTCGGCCGAGAAGTACCTCGCCGCCCTCACCGACCAGCCCACCCTCACCGGCAGCGACCCCGCCACCAGCGCCAGGAAGCTGGACGCGGCCCTGTCCGCCCGGGTGGACCTGATGCGGGGCGCCGAGTCGGCCCTCTACGACCACCGCACCAAGGACCTCGAGAAGCTCCGGGACGACGACGTCACCGCGCTGGAGATCCGCATCGCCGTCCTCGGCGCCCTGATGCTCCTCGCCGTCGGCATCGCCACCGCCATGGCCCGCACCCTCACCCGCCCGCTGTCGGTGCTGCGCCGCGGATCGGCCCGGCTGGCCGAGGCGGAGGACCCGCTGGGCCAGGAGCCGGTCGCCTTCACCGGCCGCAACGACGAGTTCGCCCAGGTCGTCCGCTCGGTCAACGCCCTGCACGCGCGCGCCGCCGCCCTGCAGGAGCGGGTGACCACCCTGGAGGCCGACCGCAAGCACCTGGTCGGCCAGCGGCAGAAGATGGCCGACGCCCGCGAGGAACTGCGCGCCGAACTCGACGCGTCCGCCGCCCACCTGGAGCGGCTGCGCACCAGCATCGGCGGCACCTTCGTCAGCCTCGCCCTGCGCACCCTCGGCCTGGTCGAGCGGCAACTGGCGGTGATCGAGGGCCTGGAGGAGCGCGAGCAGGACCCGGAGCGGCTCGCCACCCTCTTCAAGCTCGACCACTTCGCCACCGTCATGCGCCGGCACAGCGAGAACCTGCTGGTCCTGGCCGGCACCGAGCACGTCCAGCAGTCCCACGGCCCGGTGCCGCTGGTCGACGTGGTGCGCGCGGCGGTCAGCGAGATCGAGCGCTACGAGCGCGTCCGCATCGCCGCCCTGCCCCCGCACGCCCACGTGGTCGGGTTCGTCGCCGACGACCTCTCCCACCTGCTCGCCGAACTCATGGAGAACGCCGCCTCCTTCTCCCCGCCGGACCTGCCCGTCGAGGTCTCCGGCTGGCTGCTGGAGTCCGGCGAGGTCATGCTGTCCGTCCAGGACGAGGGCATCGGCATGACCGGCGACCGCCTGGACCGCCTCAACGCCCGCCTCGCCCAGTTCGACCCCGAGTCGCCGTACGACCAGGAGGGCGACGACGGCCTCGGCCTCGGCCTGTACGTCGTGGCCCGGCTCGCCCACCGCCACGGCATCCGCACGCAACTGCGCGAGCAGAAGCAGGGCGGGGTGGCGGCGGTCGTGGTCCTGCCCCGGACCCTGCTCGCCGAGGCGCCCGCGAAGGCGGCCCCGCGCCCGGCCACCCTCTCGGACACCCAGAGCTTCTCCCTCCCGGGTGCCGACGCCGAGGTCAACTCCAACGTCCTGCACGCCCGCACCAAGGACGCCGACCCCCTGGTCGCCCTCGCCGAGAAGGCCGCCCGCGAGGCGGAGGCCGAGGCCGGTCCGGCGGAGGGCACCGAGGTCCACGCGCGGGCGGAGGCCGCCGAGCCGGCCGCCGAGGAGACCGCGACCCGGCCGAAGGAACCCGCGGAGACCTTCGCCGAGACGACGATGGAACTCCTGCTCCCGGAGGTCGCCACGCAGGCCGCGGCCGCCGTCGCCGAGGACACCCCACCGGTACCGCCCGCGCCCGCCGCCGAGAGCCGCACGGCCGAGGCGAGTGGCACCGAGTCCGCGGACGCCGAAGGCGAGGCGCTCACCAGCAAGGGCCTCCCCAAGCGCACACCCAGGATCACCGCTCCCGCCGCCGCCCAGCCCCGCCGGCGCGGCTCGTCCGTCGACGCCGACGCCCTCCGCCGCAGGCTCGGCGGCTTCCGCCAGGGAGCGCAGGCCGGCTACCGGGACGTAGAGGCGGAGATCACAGAACGCACCGAAGAGACCACGGGGGGCACCGTCGAGGAGGCAAGCAGTTGACCGCGCCCAGTACCTTCGGCCTGAGCAGGGAGGCCCGCAACCTGCACTGGCTGCTGACCAACCTGGTGGAGGAAGTCCCCGGCATCCAGTCCGTCGCCGTGGTCTCGTCGGACGGCCTGCTGCTCCTGTCGTCGGACCCCGGCCACGCCGAGCAGTCCCGCCAGTCCCGCCCGACGAAGGGCCCCCGGGGCTCCGCCGCGGACCTCGCGACCATCGTCTCCGGCATCGGCAGCCTCACCGTCGGCGCCGCCAAGCTGATGAAGTTCGGCGGGGTCAAGCACACGATGGTCGCGATGGACGAGGGCAGCCTGTTCGTGATGTCCATCAGCGACGGCTCGCTGCTCGGCGTGCACGGCTCCGCGGAGTGCGACATGAGCGTCGTGGCGTACCACATGGCGCTCTTCGTCGGCCGGGCCGGGCACGTCCTGACCCCCGAACTCCGCAGCGAGCTGCGGAAATCCATGGAAGCCGAGTCCACGGGGAGCGCCCGATGAGCGGCACACCGAACAAACTTCCCGTGCGCGGCGGCGAGCGCAAACCCGCCCGGGTCCGCCCCTACTCGCTCACCGGCGGCCGCACCCGCTTCGGCCACGTGCTCCTCGTGGAGACCTTCGTGGCCGCGCTGGAGGCCCCCGAGGAGCGCCGGGAACTGACGAACGGCTCCCTCACCACCCGGGTCATGCCCGAGCTGCGGGCCATCGTCGAACTGTGCCGCCGTATGCGCACGGTGGCCGAGATCGCCGCGCTGCTGAAGATGCCGCTCGGCGTGGTCCGCGTGCTGCTGAGCGACCTCGCGGACCAGGGAAAGATCCGTGTGTACGGCACCGGAACCGGTCACGGCACCGGCCGCCCGGACCGCGCGCTGCTGGAAAGGGTGCTGAGTGGACTCCGCCGTCTCTGACGCCACGGGCGTCGCCCCCCTCGTCGTCGGGTTCAGCGAACCCGACGAGGACCTGAAGGCCTGGCAGCAGGACCGGACGCAGGCTCCCACCGCCACGAAGATAGTGGTGGCGGGCGGCTTCGGCGTCGGCAAGACCACGCTGGTCACGGCCGTCTCGGAGATCACGCCGCTGCAGACCGAGGCGCTGATGACCGAGGCGAGCGAGGGCACCGACGACCTCACCGCCACGCCGGGCAAGTCGACCACCACCGTGGCCATGGACTTCGGCCGCCTCACGCTCGACGACGACCTGGTGCTCTACCTCTTCGGCACGCCGGGCCAGCAGCGGTTCTGGTTCATGTGGGACGACCTGGTGCGCGGCGCGATAGGCGCCGTCGTGCTGGCCGACACCCGCCGCCTGAAGGACTGTTTCCCCGCACTGGACTACTTCGAGAGCTGCGGACTGCCGTACGTCGTCGCGGTCAACCACTTCGACGACAGCGAGCTTTTCGAACCGGAGGACGTACGCGAGGCGCTGACCATACCCGCGCACATCCCTGTCATGATCATGGACGCGCGGCGCCGGATCTCGGCGATCGAGACCCTACTGGCCCTCGTCGGCCACGCGCTGGACGAAACCCCCGAGTAGTCCCGACCTAGGAGCACCACCCGCATGCGGAAGATACTCGTCGTCGGAGCCGGCCAGTCCGGACTCCAGCTCGCCCTCGGCCTGCAGTCGCACGGCTACGAGGTCACCCTGATGTCGAACCGGACCGCGGACGAGATCCGCTCCGGCCGGGTCATGTCGACGCAGTGCATGTTCGACACGGCCCTGGGGCACGAGCGCGACCTCCAGCTCAACTTCTGGGAGTCCCAGGCCCCGAAGATCGAGGGTCTCGGCGTCTCGGTCGCGGCCCCCGGCTCCTTCGACCCGGGCCCCTCCCAGCGCGCGATCGACTGGGTGGGCAGGCTGAACGGCTTCGCCCAGTCCGTCGACCAGCGGGTGAAGATGGCCGGCTGGATGGAGACGTTCGCCCAGCGCGGCGGCCAGCTCGTCATCCACGGCGCGGCCGTCGGCGACCTCGACTACTTCTCCCGCGCCTACGACCTCGTGCTCGTCTCCGCCGGCAAGGGCGAGCTGGTGTCGATGTTCAGCCGCGACCCCGAGCGCTCCCCGTACAGCGAGCCGCAGCGCGCCCTCGCGGTGGCCTACGTGCACGGGCTCGGCCCGCGCCCGGAGCACCCGGACTTCGACGCGGTCCGCTGCAACCTCGTCCCCGGGGTCGGCGAGCTGTTCATCATGCCGACCTACACCACCTCGGGCCGCGCCGACATCCTGTTCTGGGAAGGCGTCCCCGGCGGCCCGCTGGACGTCTTCAACGGCGTCAAGGACCCCGCCGAGCACCTCTCCCTGACCCTCGAGCTCATGGAGAAGTTCACGCCCTGGGAGTACGCGCGGGCGACGAAGGTCGAGCTGACGGACGCGGGCGGCACCCTGGCCGGCCGCTACGCCCCGACCGTGCGCAACCCCATCGGACGGCTGCCCTCGGGCGGGCTGGTCCTGGGCGTCGCCGACGTGGTCGTGGCCAACGACCCGATCACCGGGCAGGGGTCCAACTCCGCGTCCAAGTGCGCCGCCGCGTACCTCGCGTCGATCCTCGAGCAGGGCGACAAGCCGTTCGACGAGGACTGGATGCGGGCCACCTTCGACCGGTACTGGGCCACGGCCCAGCACGTCACCAAGTGGACCAACGCCATGCTGGCGCCGCCGCCGGAGCACGTCCTGAACCTCATCGGCGCGGCCGGCCAGCTCCAGCCCGTCGCCGACCGGTTCGCGAACGCCTTCAACGACCCGGCCGACTTCGAGAACTTCTTCTACGACCCGGAGAAGACGAACGCCTACCTGGCCTCGGTCGCCGGAGCCTGACGGGCCGGGCCCGGGCGGCCCCGGCCGCACCGGCGCCGAGACGCTCCTCACCTCGGCGCCGCAGGCCGGCTGCCCGCCTCCGGCGGGACGCCGCGCGGGGGGTCGTCCGGGCGTACGGCGCCGAGGACCGGCGCGGACGCCAGCGGGGTGACCTCGACCCGCTCGCCGGGTCTCGGCGCCTGGACCACCCGGCCGCCCCCGACGTACAGCGCCACGTGCGTCGCCCCGGGGAAGTACACCACCAGGTCGCCCGGGCGCAGCCGGTTCAGCGGGACCTTCGGCAGCCGGGCCCACTGCTCCTGGCTGGTGCGCGGGATGGGGGTGCCGGCGTGCCCCCACGCCTGCGAGGTGAGCCCCGAGCAGTCGTACGACGCCGGGCCCTGCGCTCCCCACTGGTACGGCTTGCCGACCTGGGACAGCGCGTAGCGGACGGCCCGGTCGCCCTCGCCGGACGGCGGCTTGTCGTCGCCGAGGGCGCCGGAGGCCGTGAGGCGCTGCTGGGCCTCGGCGACCCCGGTCCGCTCCAGCGCCGCCACCGCGGCGAGCTGCTCCGGGGTCAGCGAGGCGAGGAGCCGCTCGACGTCGCCGAGCCTGGCCGTGACGTCGTCGCGCTGCCTGCGCTGCTTCCCGGTGAGGGTGAGCTGCTCGTCCAGGGCCTTGCGGGCTGCCCTGGCCAGCGCGTCCCGCTTCCGCTCGGCGCCGGTGAGCTGGTCCACCGTCTCGGCGCGCTCGCGGGAGAGCCGGCCGATGACATGGCCCTCGTCCAGCGCGTGCTGCGGGTCGCGGGCGAGCAGCAGACGGAGGTAGGGGGAGAGGTCGCTGCTGTTCTGGTACTGCTGCCGGGCCAGGCGCCCGGCGTCCCTCCTGCCGCCCTGCAGCGCCAGCCGGGCGCGGGTGAGTTCGCCGTCGAGCCGGGTCACCTCGGCGCGCTGCCGCTTCAGCCGCTCCGCGGTGGCGTTGTACGACTCGGTGGCCTCCTCGGTCTGCCGGTACAGCGCCTGAAGGTCCGTCAGGAGCTGGGAGACGGACCGCGGCGGCGCTGGTTCGGCCACCGCGGGCACGGGCGCGAGGACGGCCTGGGCCGCCACCGCCGCCGTACAGGCCAGGCGCAGGAGTACTGCTGACACGTCTTCACCTCCGGTACGGGGCGGACGGTCCCTCCGTCCGCATCCGCACGGTGATATTCAGACGTGTTCATGGGCTTGTGTGCCGATTGTGGGCCGGACGGCCCCACGCTCTCACCCGGTCGTGTCACCCGGCTTGCGGGACGGAGCACCGCCCGGCTTGGACCAGGGCCACCTGAGCCCCTCGCCGGGCCCGCCCTCCGGGTCGTAGCGGTACTTCCAGCCCCGCACCAGACCGAGCCGTTTGCTGTGCCCCCTCGGCACGCGCCGATAGACGTGCACGAGGGGCGGGCCGCCGGCCGCGTCCGGCACCGGAACGCGGTACGTCTTCGGGGGATGGCCGGTCAGGCCCAGCAGCACCGGCAGCACGCGCCCGTCCAGGGGGCCGCCCTCGAACGGGGTGTCCTCACTCTTCACCGGTCCGGCCCTCAGCCTTCCTCGGCGAACGCGCCGACCACGTCCGCCGTCTGCGGATCACGCCCCGCGGTCACGGTCAGGACCGCCACGAACTGCTCGACCAGCCAGTCCCGCAGCTCCTCGACCGGCGGCTGCTTCCCCTCGTCCAGCCAGATCAGCGAGGCGGCCTCCACCGCCGTGATCCACGTCCGGACCGTCATGCGCAGGCGCGGCCCCGGCGCGCGGACGCCGAGGTGGCTGTAGATGTGGTCGGCCGCGGCCCGCCGTACGCCGTCCACGATGGCCGTCGTCCGGGAGGTCTCCACCACGCTGCCGCCCTGCAGCAGCGCGCTGAAGCCGGTGTCGTGCTGGTCCACGAAGGCCAGGTAGCGGTCGAGCGCGCGGGACAGGCGGGGCAGCAGGGGACCGAGCCGGGGCTCGTCGAAGCACTGCTGGAGCTCCTCGCCGGCCGACCTGAGCGCGGCCTCGTAGAGCTGCTGCTTGCCGCCGGGGAAGTACCGGTACACCAGCGGACGGGAGACCCCGGCCGCCTCGGCCACGTCGTCCAGCGACACGTCCTCCGGCGCGCGGTGCGCGAAGAGCGAGAGAGCGGCGTCGAGGAGCTGGCTGCGCCGCTCCTCGACACTGAGACGACGGTAGGCGGGGGTGGCGGCCTGCGGGGTCATGCCAAGAAGCGTAATCGGACCGTGAAGAAGCCGCGCAGGCACGGCCACACCCGGCCGTGCCCGCACCCCGCCTCAGTGGCGCGGAACCGTCCGGGCAGGGTCTGGGCCGAGCGCCCCGACGACTTCCACAGCCGCTTCGTGGCCGGCCTCGGGCTAGGCCAGGAGCCCCGACGACTTCCACAGCCGCCGGCCCACACCCCGCAGGACGCCGATGTCGTCGAGGAAGTCCGTGAGCCGCTTGGCGCCGGTCTGCATGACCTCCCGGCGGTGCCCGCTCGCCTTCACCTGCGCCATCGCCTCCCGCTTGTCCAGTCCCACGTTCGTGTAGACGTCGGGGTTGATGAACGCCACCGAGAACACCCGCGCGAACTCGCCGGACGTGACCCGGGTGAACTCCTGCGACCACTTCGGCGCCGTCAGCATCTGGCGCCGCAGCTCCTCACGCGCGTACCGCACATGACGGGCCTCCTCGACCACGTGGATGCGCGTGACGCCCCGGATCAGCGGCTGCACCCGCTCGTCCGGGAAGGTCAGCCGCTGCATCCAGTCCAGCACCTCCTCGCCGAGCAGCGTGGCCGTGAAGGAGCCGGGCGTGGTGGAGATGGTCTTGAACAGCCGGCCCAGGTTCTGGTGGACCCGGCTCACCGGGTACCAGGGGGTGCCGCCGTGCGAGATCAGCCGCGCGAACATCTTCGAGTGCCGGCACTCGTCCTCGATCTCGGTGAGGGCGTACCGCACGTGCGCGCTCGTCGCCGCCTTGTCGTAGATGTGCCGGACGAGGAGCTGCATCAGGATCAGCTCGAACCAGATGCCGAGCGAGGCCAGCGCCGCGGCCTCGTGCTGGGAGAGCAGGATCCGCTGCTCCTCGCTCATCCGCTCCCACATCGGCGTGCCGTACAGCGAGACGAGCTCCGGCGGCCAGAACCACTTGCCCTCCTCGAAGGGCGCGTCCCAGTCCAGCTCCTTGTCCGGGTCGAAGGAGTGCTTGGCGGAAGAGACGAGCAGCCGTTCGGCCACCTGTTCGCGGTCCTTGAGCAGGCCGAGCGCGTCGCGCAGTCCGTCCAGCGCGTCCGCTTCCGTCAGGGTCGTCATGGCTCCCTCACCTCGTTACCCGGGGGTACGTTCCGCTTCTTATGAGACTGCCTGTCAGCAAGCCCGTCAATCCCCCGCGCATGACTTGTTGACTCGGCGTCTACGTGTGAGCCTGCGAAGTATGCCGACGCATGACCTGTACACCGACGAGCCGGGAGACTCCCCCTGGCAGGTGCCCGCGAGCGGGGCGGCCAGGTTCAGCTGGGAGTACGACCAGGGCCGCGACCGCCTGCTCGCCCTGTACCAGAAGGGCAAGGACAAGCAGTGGGACGGGCAGCGGCGCATCGACTGGGAGCTGGAGGTCGACCCGTACGACCCGCTCGGCACCCCCGACGAGGCGATGTCCCTCTACGGCACCCGGCACTGGGCCGGTCTCACCGAGCGGGACAAGGGCGAACTGCGCAGGCACTACGCCTCCTGGCAGTTCAGCCAGTTCCTGCACGGCGAGCAGGGCGCGATGATCTGCGCCGCCCGGATCGTGGAGTCCGTGCCCGACCTGGACGCCAAGTTCTACTCGGCGACCCAGACCATGGACGAGGCCCGGCACGCCGAGATCTACGGCCGCTTCCTGCACGAGAAGATCGGGATGCTCTACCCGATCGACGACAACCTGCAGTCCCTGCTCGGCGACACCCTCCGCGACAGCCGCTGGGACATGCCCTACCTCGGTATGCAGGTGCTGATCGAGGGGCTGGCGCTCGCCGCCTTCGGCATGATCCGGGACACCACCAACAAGCCGCTGCCCCGGCAGATCCTCGCCTACGTCATGCAGGACGAGGCCCGGCACGTGGCCTTCGGCCGCATGGCCCTGCGGGATTACTACCAGCAGCTCACCGACGCCGAACTGCGCGAACGCGAGGAGTTCGTCATCGAGGGCTGCCACCTCATGCGGGACCGGCTGCGCGGCGTCGAGGTGCTGGAGAACTTCGGCATCCCGCGCGCCGAGGCCGAGCGGTTCAGCGAGGAGTCCGAGTTCCTCCGGCTCTTCCGCAAGCTGCTGTTCAGCCGCATCGTGCCCTGTGTGAAGGACATCGGCCTGTGGGGCAGGCGGCTCCAGCAGGCCTATGTGGACATGGGCGTCCTGGAGTTGGGCGATTCGAGCCTGGACCTGCTGATGGCGCAGGACGAGGAGATCGCCGAGCGGCTGGACGCCGAGCGCTTCGCGGCCGAGGAGCGGGAGCGGGTCGCCCAGGTGGAGGAGGCGATCGAGTCGGGGGCGGCCGAGGACTGAGCCCCACCCCCTGTGCAGTACGGTTCTGGCGTGTCCATGCCTCCACCCCCTCAGCAGCCGCAGCACCCGTACGGCCAGCAGCCTCCGGGCCCCTACGGGCAACAGCCCCCGGGCCCCTACGGCCAGCAGGCTCCGCCGGCCCCCGGTCCGTACGGCTCCCCGTACCCGCAAGGGCAGCCCTACCCTCCGCAGCCCCACCCCCAGCAGCCCTACCCCGGCTGGGGCGTGCCGCCGATGGGCCCGCCCCCGAAGAAGCGCGGGCCCGGTCTGGCGCTGGGCATCGTGGGCGGCGTCATCGGCCTGGTCGTGCTCGGCTCCGTCGGCGTCGGCGCGGTGCTCGAGACCGGCTTCCCCGCCGCCGAGAACGAGCTGTCCCTGCCCCACAAGCTGCTCGACGAGAAGTACGAACTCGCCGAGGACCTCTCCAGCACCGAGGGGCAGAAGGTCGAGGACGAGGCCGACGGCGCCTGGGACGCCAAGGACATCAGCGCCGTGGTCGGCCGCTACAGCCCGGGCGGCGACGACACCAAGGGCATGCTGTTGGTCTCCGGCATGTACGGCCGGTTCAAGAACGAGGCGGACGTCCGCAGCGGCATGCTCAAGGGCGCCGCCGAGACCGACGGCGTGACGGTCGCCGAGCCCGCGCGGGACGTCACCCCGGCGGGCTCCGACGTCACCGTCTCCTGCGAGGTGCTCACCCAGAAGCAGGCCCTCGTCACGATCACCTACCCGGTCTGCACCTGGGCGGACGGCAACACGGCGGCCGTGGTGGGCGAGGTCGACCTGCGGCGGAAGGACTCCGCCGGCATCGACCTCGACACCGCCGCACGCAACACCCTGAAGGTCCGCTCCGAGATGATCAGGCCGATCGGCTGACCTCGCTCCCTTCCTGTGCGGGGAACGAGTTCCGCAGCGTGAAGGCGTACGGCGTCGGGCCGTGCGCCCTCAGGTGCAGCAGCCGCTCCTCCGCCTCGGCGACGTCGGGCCGGTGCCCCGCCGGCACCCACCACAGCGCGGTCACCGCGTCCCCGGGACGCTCGAACCACTGACGGCGCCGCGCCAGCAGCTCCCGGTGCCGGCCCCGGTACATGAACGCGGTGAGCGCGTCGGCGTCCCGCCAGACCGACATGTTGACGATCAGCCAGGCGTCGCCGAGGAAGGCGATGTCGGTGGCGTTGCCGGAGTCACTCTGCAGCCGCCAGACGAAACCGTCCGACGCGTCCGCCACGGCGTTCACCGGGTCGAGACCATCGACGAAGTCCTTCAACTGCGGTGAATCCAAGGGGTACTTGAGGCGGGCGATGTTCACCTGGGCGAGATGGTGCACGGGCTCCGGATCCGTCATGACCGGACGTTAGGTCGGCCGGCGGCGCTTTCGGTACCCCCGTCTCACAGGCCGAGAACCGCGCGCATCACGTCCTTCGCGATCGGCGCCGCGTCCCCGCCGCCGCTGATCTCGCCCCGGTCCGCCGAGGCGTTCTCCACCACCACCGCCACCGCGACCTTCGGTTCCAGGTCGTCGTCGGCCTGCGCCCAGGAGACGAACCAGGCGTACGGCACACCGGCGTTGCCGAGGCCGTGCTGGGCGGTGCCCGTCTTGCCGCCGACCGTGGCGCCGGGGATGGCCGCGTTGGTGCCGGTGCCGTCCCGGACCACATCCGTCATCAGCTCCTTCAGCCGCGCGGCCGTCGACGGGCGCATCACCTGACGGTCCGGCCGCATCCCGCCGCCCGAGAGGGACTCACCGCCCCGGCGGGTGGTCGACTCCACCAGATACGGCGTCCGCAGCCGCCCGCCGTCGGCCACGGCCGCCGCCACCATCGCCATCTGCAGCGGAGTCGCCCGGGTGTTGAACTGCCCGATCGAGGACAGCGCGAGCTGCGCCTTGTCCACACGGGTGTCGAAGGTGCTGGGGGAGACGGCGAAGGGCACCCGCAGCCGGGTGTCGTTGAAGCCGAACGCCTGCGCCGTGGCCGACATGGCCGCCACCCCGACGTCCACGCCCAGCTTGGCGAACACCGTGTTGCACGACCACTTGAACGCCTCTCGCAGCGAGGCGTCCTTGCAGCCGTCGCCCTCGTTGGTCAGCCGGGTCCTGGTGCCGGGCAGCCGGTAGGGGTCGGGGGAGCGGGTGAGCGCGTCCAGGTCCCTGACCACCCCCGCGTCCAGCGCCGCCGCCGCGGTGACCACCTTGAACGTCGACCCCGGCGGATACGTCTGCCGCACCGCCCGGTTGAGCATCGGCTTCTCCGGGTCGTGGTTGAGCCGGGCCCACGCCGAGGCCGCCGCCTCGCTGTTGCCGGACAGCTCGGCGGGGTCGTACGAGGGCGTCGACACCAGCGCCAGGACCCGCCCCGTGGCCGGCTCGATCGCGGCCACCGCTCCCTTGCGCCCGTGCAGCCCGTCGTACGCGGCCCGCTGCGCGGCGCGGTTGATCGTGGTGACGACGTCGCCGCCCGGAGTGGCGCCCCGTGTCACGTCGTTCCACAGCGGCAGCGGCGCCAGCATCGGGTCGGAGCCGGAGAGCACCCCGTCCTCCGCGTCCTCCAGGAACGTGGTGCCGTAGAGCTGCGAGGCGTGCCCGGTGACCGGGGCGTACAGCGGGCCGTCGCGGTACGTGCGTTCGTAACGCAGTTGCTCGCCGGTGTCGTTGGAACCGGTGACCGGCTCGCCGCCGACCAGGATGTCGCCGCGCGGATGCTGGTAACGGGCGATCGTGGCACGGCGGTTGGCCGGATTCATCTCGTACGCGCCGGCCTGGAACACCTGCACCCGGGCGGCGTTGACGAGCAGCGCCACCAGCAGCAGGACGCCGAACGCGGAGGCGTGCCGGATGTACCTGGTCATGGCCGGCGCACCGCCGTACTCGGTCACCGCGCCCTCCGCCCCTCGTGTGCGGTCACGACGCCTCCCGGCCGTCGTACTGGCTGCGGGCCGAGTCGCTGACCCGGATCAGCAGCGCCACGATCGCCCAGTTGGTGACGACGGAGGAGCCGCCCTGGGCGAGGAACGGCATCGCCATGCCGGTCAGCGGGATCAGCCCGGTGACCCCGCCCGCGATCACGAACACCTGCAGCGCCAGGATCGAGGCCAGCCCGACCGCGAGGAGCCGCCCGAACGGCTCGCGCAGGGCGAGACCGGCCCGGTAGCCGCGCTCCACGAGCAGCGCGTACAGCAGGAAGATCGCCGCGAGGCCGGCCAGGCCCAGCTCCTCCCCGGCGGTCGCCAGGATGAAGTCCGACTTGGTGGCGAAGCCGATCAGCACGGAGTGGCCGAGCCCCAGACCGGTGCCCAGGACCCCGCCCGCCGCGAAGGCGAACAGGGACTGCGAGAGCTGGTTGGGCCCCTGCCCGGCCTCGATGGTGGCGAACGGGTGCAGCCAGTCCTCGATCCGGCCGCCCACGTGCGGTTCCAGCCGGCCGACGGCGACCGCGCCGAGCACCGCCAGCAGCAGGCCCACCGCGATCCAGCCGGTGCGGCCGGTGGCGACGTACAGCAGGACGACGAACAGACCGAAGAAGAGCAGCGACGTACCGAGGTCCCGCTCCAGGATCAGCACGCCGACGCTCAGCAGCCAGATCGCCACGATCGGGCCGAGCACCCGCCCGGTCGGGAACTGCAGCCGCCACAGCCGCCGGCCCGTGTAGGCGAGCGCGTTGCGGTTGGCGGCCAGATAGGCGGCGAAGAACACCGCGAGCAGCACCTTCGCGAACTCGCCCGGCTGGATGGAGAACCCGCCGATCCTGATCCAGATGCGCGCGCCGTTCACCGCGGGGAAGAGGATCGGCAGCAGCAGCGCGACGAGGGCGGCGACCACGCACACGTAGGAGTAGCGCTGCAGCACCCGGTGGTCGCGCAGCATCAGCACGACCAGGATGAACAGCCCCACCCCGAGCGTCGACCACACCAGCTGGGCCGGCGCCGCCCGGTCGCCCGGCGTCTCGAGGTCCAGCCGGTAGATCAGCACCAGCCCGAGACCGTTCAGCAGCACACCGATGGGCAGCGGGAGCGGATCGGCGTACGGCGCCCGCTTGCGGACCACGAAGTGCGCGAACAGGGCGAGCACGCCGAGCCCGGCGCCGTAGCCGGCGGCCCCCGGCGGAACGGTGCCGCTCCGGGCCAGCCCGACCGCGCAGTAGCCGTACACGGACAGCAGGACGGCCAGCAGGATCAGCGCCAGCTCGACGCCACGGCGCCGGGGCAGGCGTGCGCCGGGCGCGGGTGCCCGCGGCTCGGCGACGGCGGTTCCGGCCTTGGTCATGTCCGGAACTTACCCAAACAGGACACCCCGACCGGGCAGACTCCCCGCGCGGCGGAACGCCCGGGGGAGTGGGACCGGGGGCGCGGTGGAGCGCCCGGGGGTGTGGGACCGGGGGCGCGGTGGAGCGCCCGCGGGCCTGGGCCTGGGCCGGGTGTCAGCGGCTCTGTGGCGCGGGCGCCATGGCTACGTGGGTTTCGCCGGCTGCGGAGATCCGCCCTTGGCCGTCTGTCGGCCTCTCAGCTCCGGCGGGTTGAGCCCGGCGGATGCCTCTCAGGCCTCTGGCGCCCACCGGCCTCACACCTCCGGCGTGTTGAGCCCGGCGGATGCCTCTCAGGCCTCTGGCGCCCACCGGTCTCACACCTTCGGCGGGTTGAGCCGGCGGATGCCTCTCAGGCCTCTGGCGCCCACCGGCCTCACACCTCCGGCGGGTGCAGCCTGACTATGCCCCGCGCCCCCGCGGCGCCCGTCGGCCTCACACCTTTTGCGGGCCCCCGACGACCTCACGTCTCCGGCAGCGTCAGCCTCGCCACCGCGCCCCCGTCGTCGGCGTTGCCGAACGTCAGGCGGGCGCCCAGCACCTCCGCCTGCCCGGCCGCGATCGTGAGCCCCAGTCCGTGGCCCGTGGCGCCGCCCTCGGTGCGGAACCGCTGCGGGCCGTGCGCCACCAGGTACTCCGGATAGCCGTCCCCGTGGTCCCGTACCGTCACCACCGGGCCGTCCACCGTCAGCACCACCGGCGCCCGTCCGTGCTTGTGCGCGTTGGCCACCAGGTTGCCCAGCACCCGCTCCAGGCGCCGCCGGTCCGTCTCCACCCGGGCGTCCCGGACGATCCGCACCTCGGTGTCCGTCCCCGAGGCCCGCACCACCCGCCCGGCCAGCGCGCCCAGCTCCTGGAACTCCAGCTCGCGACGCTCCCGCCGGGTGTCCAGGCGGGAGATCTCCAGCAGGTCCTCGGTGAGCGTGCGCAGCGCCGCCACCCGGTCCCGGACCAGCTCCGTCGGCCGCCCCGGCGGCAGCAGCTCGGCCGCCGCGTGCAGCCCGGTCAGCGGGGTGCGCAGCTCGTGCGCCACGTCCGCGGTGAACCGCTGCTCGCTCAGCAGCTTGCTCTGCAGCGACGACGCCATGGAGTCCAGCGCGGCGGCCACCACGGCCACCTCGTCCTGCGGCCGGGTCGGATCCTTAGTCCGCGGGTCGTTCACCCGGGCGTCCAGATCGCCAGCGCTGATCCGCCGTGCCACCCGCGCGGTGCCGTTCAGCCGCCGCGTCACCCGGGTCACGGCGAACGCGCCGACCAGCACCGTCGCCCCGATCGCCAGCGCCGACGACCACAGGATGGACTGGTCGAGCCCGGCGATCGTACGGGCCTGCTGCGAGTAGTCGACCTCCACCGCGAGCGCCCGGTGACCGTCGGCCGGGCCCGCCGCCCACATCGTCGGCCGCCCCAGGTGCGAGGAGACCATCGTGCCGCGCTTCCCGGCCACCGCCAGCGCCCGCAGCCGTCCCGGCAGCCCCCGCGGATCCAGCCCCGCACCCGGCAGCAGCGCGTCCCCGGCCTCGTACGCCGCCGTGGCGTCGTCCAGCCGGGACAGCGCCAGGTCACGGGCGCGGCCGACCGTCTGGTTGGTGACCGACACATGCACCAGCACCCCGAGCAGCGCGGCCAGCGCACAGCTCATCACCGTGATGAACACGGCCGCCTTCACCGCCAGCGCCCCGGCCCACCGGGGCAGCGCGATCCTCATGATCCGCTCGCGGAAGCGCCGGGGGACGCCGGCCCGGGCGCCGCCGACGCGGAAGCCGACGGGCTCGGCAGGCGGCCGTCCGGAGCCCTGCCGGTGCGCAGGAACTCGTCCCGGGAGAACACCATGGCGCGCCGGTCCGGATCCCACGTCCAGGTGGTCCGGTACTCGTACCCCGCGATCCCGGCCGGCGAGCGCTCGATCAGGGCCCGGCCGGCCAGTTCCACGCCGATGATCGCGTCGTTGTCGGCCAGCACCTGCACCAGCCGGTGCTTCTCGACCGTGTAGACCCGCACCGCCGTCTGGTTGGTCGGGTACAGCCGGAAGCCGAGCGTCATCTCGTCCCGGCCGTCCCCGGTCAGGTCCCGGTGGTATGCCCTGAGCAGCGGACACCGCGCCCGCACCCCGCCCGGCTCGCACTCGCGCACCCGGTCCACGGTGGCGTGGTACGCCCCCTTCGATCCGTAGTCGTCCGGGTGCGCGGCGATCTCCGCCCGTACGACGTCCACCGGGTCGACCTTCCGGATGTCGTCGCCGGGCACCGTGATGCCCTTGACGGTCTCCCGGGTGGCCACGGCGTACGGGTACGCGGGGCTGGACGCCGGCCGCAGATCCGGCCAGAGCCGCGCCGGGCTGACCGCGGTCGGCGTCGTCCCGGCGTTCTCGAGACCGCCCCGGTCCCCGCAGCCCGCGACCGCCACCGACAGAAGGGCGGCGACGGCCGCGGCGCGGGCGGCGCGAGAGGCTGGCCTGCGGACGGACACGGGGCTCCTGGTGCTTCGGGGGACAGTGAGGACGGCGGCGACGGCCGGGGCCGCTACACCCTATGCGCAACTCGTAGGAAAGTCCTTTTTGCGTACCTGAACCCTCCAGTCGACCGCCGGCGCTTCTCGGCTCCGCCCGGCGCCGACGCCCCCCCGGCCCCGACCGGCGCCGCGGCCCTCCCCGGCCCCGCCTGTCGGCAGGCCGCCGTCGCTCCCCGGCCCCGCCCGACGCCGCGGCCCCCGCGGCCCCGCCTGTCGGCAGGCCGCCGACGCTCCCCGGCCCCGCCCAACACCGCGACCCTCCCGACCCGCCCCGCCGCGATCCCGCCCGCGCCTCGCCCTCCGAGGCCGGCCTTGTTCTTGCCGTCGCCGCGCCCGCCTGTTCCCATGGTCAGGGGGTGATGCACGCATGAGCGGCACGAGCGGCATGGGCATCGAGGGCGGCATGGGCGGCTTGAACGGAGTGCGCGTGGTGCCGGCCCGGCAGCAGGGTCACGAACGCCTGTACGTGTGCGGACCGGACGGATCGAGCGTCGCCTGGTACGACCGTGACACCGGCCGCGTGAACCTGGTCGCGGCGGACCGCGAGGCCGAGGTGCTGGACGCCCTCAAGCCGTTTCTGACCGGCCCGGTGACCGTGGGCCCGCCCCCGGTGCCCACCCCCGCCGAACTGGCCCGGCTCACCCTCCACCCCGACGACGACCTCGCCCCCAACCGCCCCGGCGAGGCCCTGCTGGTCGCCCTGGACCGCGATCCCGGCCCCGCCCACCGCCTCCGCCCCGACCCGCGCCGCCGCGCCCTCGCCGCCGAGCAGACCACCGGCGAGGCCCTGGACGGCCTGGAAGGGGCAGGCTGGCACGTCCTGCACTCGCTCCCGCTCCCCGGCGGCGACCGCATCCACCACCTGCTCATCGGCCCCGGCGGCCTCTTCGCCGTACACGCCCTGTACGCGCGCAAGCAGCGGGTCCTGGTCACCGACCCGATGATCACCCTGGGCCGCCACGACCCCGAGCCCGTCCTGCGCCGCCTCCGCGCCGGCGCCGACCGAGCCTCCTACGCCCTGACCGCCGAGGTCCACCCCCTCCTGGTCCTCCTGGACCCCGCCGACATACGCACCCCCACCCCACCCCGAGGCGTCCGCGTCCTGCGCACCGCCGACCTGCCGACCCTGGCCCGCCTCGGCGCCCTACTGAAGCCGGCGGACGCCGAGGCCCTGCACGCGATGGCCCGCGACAGGAGGACATGGGCGAGGCTGTAGCCGGGCACCTCGATCCCCCGGGGCTCGGTCAGGGCAACTGCCCGGCCCCCCGCCCCGCCACCAGTCCGTCCATCAGATCCCCGGACTCCCGCACCCGCCCCACCACGTCCCCCGCCAGGAACTCCAGCTCCTCCGCCCGCCGACACCCCTCCACCTCCGCCCACGTCACCGGCGCCGAGACCAGCGGAACGGACCGCGCCCGCACGGTGTACGGCGCCGCCGTCGTCTTGCGCCCCGCGTTCTGGCTCCAGTCCACGAACACCTTCCCCGGCCGCAGGCTCTTCGTCATCCGGTGCACCACCAGGCGCGGCATCGCCCGCTCCGCCTCCACCGCCAGCGCCTTCGCGTACTCACTGGTCCGCTCCGGCGACCCCCCGCGCACCGCGGCCAGCAGATGCAGCCCCTTCGACCCGGCCGTCTTCGCGTACGCCTCGATCCCGTCCGCCGCCAGCCGCTCCCGCAGCCACAGCGCGACCTCGCAGCACTGGACGATCGTCGCCGGCGCCCCGGGATCCAGGTCGAGGACCAGCCGGTCGGCCTCCTCGGGCGACTGCACCAGCCACTGGTGCGTATGGAACTCGGCGACCAGGTTCGCCGCCCACACCAGGCTCGGCAGATCCCGCACCACCACCATCCGCGCCGGTCCCTCCGACCGGGGCACCTCGGCGGTCATGACCCAGTCGGGGGTACCCGGCGGAACGTTCTTGGTGAAGAACACCTGCCCGTCCGGCCCGTCCGGATAGCGCAGCAGGGACACCGCCCGGTCCCGCAGATGCGGCAGCATCACGTCGGCGACGGTCGCGTAGTAGTGCAGCAGCTCACCCTTGGTGAAGCCGGTCGCCGGATACAGCACCTTGTCCAGGTTGCTGAGCGCGACCCGGCGGCCCTCCACCTCTGTGATTGGCGTCATAGGATGACAATCCCAGACAAGCGCCCCCATATCGCCGTACAGCACACACGACGCCCGATCGGAACGGAGGCCGCGGCACGTGCGATCCATCTGGAACGGAGCCATCTCGTTCGGACTGGTCAGCATCCCGATCAAGCTGGTGAACGCCACCGAGAGCCACTCGATCTCCTTCCGCCAGATCCACACCGAGGACAGCGGCCGCATCCGCTACCGCAAGGTGTGCGAGCTGGAGGACCGCGAGGTCGACCAGGCGGAGATCGGCAAGGCGTACGAGGACGCCGACGGCACGATCATCCCGATCTCCGACGAGGACCTGTCCCACCTGCCGATCCCGACCGCCAAGACCATCGAGATCGTCGCCTTCGTGCCGGCCGACCGGATCGACCCGCTCCAGATGGACACGGCGTACTACCTGGCCGCGAGCGGAGCCCCCGCCGCCAAGCCGTACACCCTGCTGCGCGAGGCCCTCAAGCGCAGCGACAAGGTGGCCGTCGCCAAGTACGCCCTGCGCGGCCGGGAACGCCTGGGGATGCTGCGCGTGGTGGGCGACGCCGTCGTCATGCACGGCTTGCTCTGGCCGGACGAGGTGCGCGCCCCCGAGGGCGTGGCGCCGGACGGCGACGTCACCGTCCGGGACAAGGAACTCGACCTCGCGGACGCCCTGATGGACACCCTCGGCGAGGTCGACCTGGAGGAGCTGCACGACGAGTACCGGGAGGCGCTGGAGGAGGTCATCGCGGCCAAGGCGGCGGGCGAGGCCCCGCCCGAGGCCCCCGAGCCCGCTGAGGGGGGCAAGGTGCTGGACCTGATGGCGGCCCTGGAGAACAGCGTCCGCGCGGCCCGCGAGTCCCGGGGCGGACGCACGCCCGCCGAGGGGACGGAGGAGGCCGAGGTCAGCTCCCTCGCCCGGCGTCGCTCCGCCCCCAAGGAGACGGGCGGCAAGAAGTCCACCGCCACGACGGCGAAGAAGGCCCCCGCCAAGAAGACGGCGGCCTCGAAGAAGTCGACGGCGAGAACCACCCGGAGCGAGAAGAAGACCACACCGGCGAGAACGACGTCCGGCTCCGAGGCCGACGCCACCACCGGATCCACGTCCAGGTCCACCTCGCGGTCCACGTCCAAGTCCACCTCCAACTCGACGTCCAAATCGGCCACTTCCGCCAAACAGACGGCGAAGAAGACCCCGGCGAAGAAGGCGGCCTCCCGCCGGCGCTCGGCCTGACGGCGGGGCCGCCCCGCAGGGCCGGAGCGGGCCCGGGCAGGGAATGGACCGGTATTCCCTCCCCTGATGTGGGACGACTCGGGCACGATGTGGGCGTGACTTACGTGGTGACCGTGACCATGGCCCCTGCCAAGGGCGCTCCGGAACTCGACACGCTGCAGCGGGAGGGCGTGATCTTCCTGCTGCGGAAGGGGTTCGACTCGCTCGAAGCGGTCGAGGGACCGGACGGCATGGAGATCGAGCTGATGGACGACGTCATAGCCGCCCATCCCGGAGGCGCCCTGCTCAAACTCTTCGTGGACGCTCCGGCACTGGAGTTCGCGGAGGACGCCGCGCGCGAGGTCGTGGCAGAACTCCTGGAGCGCACCGAACCGCTCGCCGACTGGCAGATCACCCGCTGCGCGGTGGAACTGAACTCCGCGCTCCTGCAGGAGAGCCTCGACGCCGCCGACGGCCCCGACGCCCCGCCGGCCGACCCGGCGGAACGCGCCCGCCGCCACGCCGCGGCCGAACCGGCACCCGCTCAGGGCCGCCTCGACCAGGCCGAGGTCGACGCCATGCGCACCAGGCTCCGCACCCTGGCCCCCGCCCTGGAGGCCTTCCCCCTCGACCGCTTCGGCTTCTGCGACGACGAGGACGAGCGCACGGTGTCCCGCGAGGCGGCCGAGATCGCCGCCGGCGCGCTCGTCTTCGCCATCGACCTCCTGGTGGACGAACTCTTCACCGACCTGGCCGGCCTGGAGGAGGACGGCCCCACGGTGGCCGAGAGCGACGCGACCTTCATGCTCCTGGACGACCTGCCCTCGCAGCACGCCGACGAGTACACCGTCCTCTTCGCCCGCCGCCTCACCGTCACGGCGGTCACCCTGACGGCACGCCTCACCCAGCCCCACTTCACCGGCCCCCACTGCGTGGCCGAGGACATCCTGCTGAGGGTCCTGCTCACCCAGGCGGAGGTCACGGCCGACCTCTACGACCTCCTCACCGACGAGGTCACCACGGCCTTCGAGAACCTCACCGACACCCTCGACGAGGACCCGGCCCACGACCCCCTGGACCACGCCCCGCCCGGAGTGGAGAACTGGTTCGTCCCCTTCGACGCCGAGAGCCCCGTCCACCCGTACGCCACCAACGACGACGAGGAGTCCCTGCAGGGCCGGTGACCGCGGCCGAGCGAGGGACCGCACCCCCCGGATGGCTTTCCCGATGAGCGCCGCGCGGAAAGTCGATCTAGCTTCGAAACGAGCACCGAGTGGATCATCCGACGGTGCGCTCTTCCGATTTCGAAGGAGGACGACACATGCGCAAGCTCCGAACGGCCGTTGCCGCGGCCGCCCTCATCGGTGGCGTCGGCTTCATGGGAGCCGCCCCCGCCACCGCCCTGCCCATGGGAGGAGGCGGTCACGGCGGCGGTTGCAAGTCCCACGACCTGAACATCGACATCCTCGGCGAGGTGGGCGTCGGCAACGGCGTGCTCGGCAACTTCATCAACGGCGAGGGCAGCCCGGGCGCCCAGTTCACCGACATCGGCTCCGACTGCGGAGGCTGGTAAGACCACCTCCAAGCACACCCGAATAGGTCCGGGCACCTGGCCGACGAAGCCGACGCCCACTCCACCGAATCTGTGGCAGAGACTCTCATCTCAAGGTGGACACCAAAGGCCCCGCACCATCACCGGTCCGGGGCCTTTGAGTTGGCGTCCCACCACTCCGATGTCCCCGTCCGCAACGGGCGATCCCTGACAAGATGACACCATGGAACGTGTGCTTGGAATCGGCGGCTACTTCCTGCGGGCCACCGACCCGACGGCATTGTCCGCGTGGTACCGCGACTGCCTGGGCCTGGACGCGGACGAGAACGGCCTGTGGCGACAGGAAGCGGGCCCAACGGTGTTCGCGACGTTCGAGCACGGGACCGACTACTTCGGCTCTCCCACCCAGCGGACGATGCTCAACTTCCGGGTCCGCGACCTGGACGCCATGCTCGCTCAACTGCGGACCAGGGGAGCGGACGTGTCCGAGGAGACGCAGGACATGGAAGGCGTCGGCCGCTTCGGCTGGGTCACCGACCCCGAGGGTAATCGCATCGAACTGTGGCAGCCCGCCTGACCCCGCCGCCTCGTGGGCGGCGACGCACTGCCGACCCGCCCCACTGCCCGCAGAGGGAACTGCGGTGGACGAGAGCCGGCCCTGCTGGCCCGAGTCCTGCCCTCATTCCGCCTCATTCCGTCCGCTCCCTAGCTAGGAGCACCTCCCTGGTGGCCCCCATCAGACAACCCGCAGCGAGCACGCCGAACACGATCGCCGCTTGCCGCGCTCCGTCGGCATCGCGTCCGTCGAGGTACGCAACGCTGCGAACCTCGGCGGGGTGCGCCGGGTCGTAGACGACAGCGATCTGCCCTCCCGGCGTCACGGCGTCCGCCGAGCCGGCCTCCACATCGACGTCCGCGCGCACCGAACCCGAAGGCGTGGCGAAGCGCACGATCGCGGAAGTGGCCCAGCCCTCCTCCGACCGCCCCGAGACCTCGACCACGGTGGCGTCGGTCCGCTGGCCCTGGTCCCGGAGGTCCGCCACCACCTGATACTCCTGAGCGGCATCCCACCCCGCGACGCCGGCAACAGCGACGCACACCAGAAAACCCCCGGCGGCCAGCCGCACCCTGGCCCAGCGGGGCGCCACGAGCCAGGACTCCGGCCCGAGCCGCAGCGCCCCAGCCACCAGAGAGGCCGGCGAAGGAACGGCCCAGCCCCGGCGGAGCAACAGCTTCAACACGCCGTCCACCGCGGCGAGCGCCACCGCCCAGCCGAGACCATAGACCCACAAGGACCCGAACGGCCCGAAGGCCATCCACACCACGATGGCCACGACACCCGCGAGCGCACTCCACCCACCGGCAGAGCCACCCGTGCCCAGACCGTCACTCAACCCGACTTCGCGCTGAGCCATCTGCGCCTCCAGACCCCGTCAGGAGAAGAGACTCACCGGACGCCGTACGGGTTGTAGGAGCACCTCGCCGCCTCGGCGAGCGCTTGTGGCAGTCCACGGCGCGTCAGGACGTCGCTCACCGCGCATGTGCCTTGTCGGACTATCCGACTAGTCTGCGCGCCATGGGGCTTGGCGACATCAACTACGAAGACGTGGTCGCGGCGACCGAGGAGGCCCGCCGTCTCGGCCGGGACAACTTCCTCCAGGTCTACGGCTTCAGGCGGGCCAAGTCGTACGAGCTGGTCCTGGACGGACTTCGTTACGACTCGAAGGCGATAGCCGGCGTCGCCCACGGGCATGCCACCGGCGACTTCCTGCGCGCGAAGGACTTCAGCGGCGGCGCGGCCACGGTGGCGCGACGCCTGCGCGAGCTCGGCTTCGTGGTGGAGACCGGAGAGACATCCCGGAACCGGGCAGCTCTGTTGGAGCGCCTCCGGACACTCCGGGTTTCCCGCGGCCCAGGAAACCCAGCCCCCAGCCGACACCAGCCGTTGAGCCTCCTGTGGGCAGTTGCCCGCGCAGCCGACGAGTGGCCTCGGATGACCCCGTGGCCCGAGTTCCGAGACGGAGTGGGTCCCCTTCTGGTCGAGTTCGGCCTTCCCAACGCGAAAGCCACTCCGGAGTACCCCTTCTGGCATCTCCGAGGCAGCGGGCTGTGGGAGGTCCAAGGCGTGCCGGCCGAGTCTGGCAAGGAAATGCCCAAGAAGAGCATCCTCGACGCACACCATCCGCAGGCTGGTCTGACGGAAGAGGCCACTGATCTACTCCGGGACCCGGTAATCCGCCTCGATGCCATCGCCACTATCTGCGACACCTATCTCGCGGACGTAGACCGCCGGGCCCTGTTCGAGCGAACGGGCCTGGGCGGATACACCACAGCCAGCGGTCTGTTGCGCCCGTCAAAGGACGCGAGCAGCAGTGCCGGCATGGACGAGTACGAGCGGTCGATCGGCCCCGCTTCGCGCCGTGACACGGTCCGCTCCGTCATCGTCCGCGACGAAGCACTGGCCAGAAAGGTCAAGGAACTCGAGCGCGACCGGTGTCAGATCTGCGACACGGCGCTCCGCTACCTCAACCGCCCGTACAGCGAGGCTGCGCACATAAGAGGCCTGGGCGGCCCCCACCACGGCCCCGACGATCTGCAGAACCTCCTGTGCCTGTGCGCCAACTGCCACGTCCTCTTCGACGGCTTGGAGATCTATGTCGACCCTGATGGCCTGGTCAGGGAGACAAGAGGCAACAGAGAACCCCGCCCGCTCCGTCGCGACCCCAGACATCCGATAGACGAAGCGCACATCGGCTATCACCGCAACCTGTGCACCGTCAACGTCTCCGGAAATACGATCAACTGACACACTTTCCGCAGGCCTGGCGCCAGAGAAGCGGGTACGAGCGCTCCGTCTACAGCCCATCATCAACAAGACACCACTGACAGCGCGCACCAACCGCCTCATCGGCGGCCAAGCGCTCTCCGGGCGCTTGCAGCGGCTCGCCAAGGCTGCCGAGACAAGCCCGGAGGGCGTCGAACAGCGCATCAGGACACACCCGGCGGACCCCGGCTAATGAGGGCCGACGACTTCGACGCCTTCGACGAGGGGTGGCGCAAGGCGCTCCAGGCACATATCGCAGCGGCTCTGGGCAAGCCGGTCGTGGACGACCACGTTCCCGGTCAGCGACCAGAGGTGGCGGTCCAGGCGACGGAGAACGACCTGACGTCGAAAGTTCCAGCGCACGTGGAGTCGTGCGCCCCCGGCTCACGCACCACCGGAGGGCTGACACCGGGGCGGACGAGCGCTCGCCTGCGAGCTCCACGCCTCCCGGCCGCCTGCCCAGCCATCCCAATCGGAGTAGACCAGTGGCGAGGCGACGGCTGGGGGATGCGGGGTGGTGGCCAGCGGGACATTCGCGAACAACCGGAGGGAGCGATGTCACAACTAGGTCACCTTCTTCACCGATCCCTCACATCTGCGGCTGCAGCGAGAGTAGTTTCACCCCTCACGTACTTAACCCCGGGGGGTCCCGTGAGCTACTACCAGCCTCAACCGCCGCCGTTTCAGCCTCCGCCCGTACCTCCGACCGCTCGTCCCGCACCCAAGTGGGCCAGGAAGCGCTTCGTACTGCCCGCCCTGGGTCTGGCGTTCATCCTCGGCGTGGGCAGCGCCGGCGCCGAGGACAAGCCGAACGCGACGAAGACTGTGGCCGACCACAAGGCGCGCCCGACGGCCACGGCCACGGTCACCGCGACAGCCACGGCGACGGAGACCGCGAAGCCGAAGCCTGCGCCGACAGTGACTAAGACGAAGACGGTCAAGGTGAAGGTGACCGTCACCGCACACGCCGCTGCGGCAGGGGCGGGAACGGGCAGCAGCTCGTCGTCTGGTGGCTCGTCGTCCAGCGGCGGGTCCAGCTCCTCGGGCGGCACCAGTTCCGCCGGCGGCGGCGCGACGGCTCTGTGCAACGACGGCACGTACTCGTACGCCGCCCACCATCAGGGGGCCTGCTCACATCACGGCGGCGTGGCTGTCTTCTACCGGTAGCCGACGCCTCGGGACGATGCTCCGACTGCTGGTGTGAGCGCGGGACCGGTAATCCCTATTAGGGGGCCGGTCTGACCGCCTCGGGACATCCGGCGCACACCTCATGCTGAAGCGCCCACAGGGACGGGGTGACGGGTGTGGTGATGGCGCCCAAGGGTTGCTGTTCAAGGCATCGGCCGTCGCAGTCGGAGTGCCTTGAGCGACAAAGCCTCGAGGCGCGGTCCCTCCTTCACCCGGAGACCCCACACACGGAGGGTGGCGTACTTGCGGTGCATAGGCGAAGACCCCGGCTTCAGCGTTTCCGGTGGTGACGGGGTCTTCGGGCACCTCAGGATGCCCCCGGCAAGGGGTCCAGAATATGAGAACAGGGCAACGCGCAAGTGAAGCGAGCCGAGCTGGCAATTGAGTCGATAGTCCCGCTGAAGCCAAGGCCTTACGAGCCCTAGCTCCGGAGTGCGGTCCCAGGAGCTAGGGGATGGTTCGGTGCGAACGAAGATGAAATGGACCTATCGTTACGATGATTGGGCTGTCTCGTCGAACAAGGCCAACTGCTCCTGCGCGTCGTACGGTTCCGGCTCCCGCTCCAGCCCCGGGGCTGGAGCGGCATCCGGTGGGGCATCGGCCGTGGCATCCGACGAGGGGCGCTCGTCCTCTACGGCTCGGGTGGGCAGGACATACTCCTGCGCAAGACCGGCGAGGTGCAAGGGCAGAGGCAGGCTCAGCGCATCCGGCAGATCGGGCGCCTGACGGAGCTGGTGCGCTGCGAGTGCCAGGGCCTCGGGAGAGTCACCGTCCTCGGGGTGACAGCCGAGTACTGTCAGCTCCACGAGACCCGGATTCCACGCGGCCTTGTCGGTGTCAACGGTCAGCTTCCCTTTTGTGTTCACCCTGGGGGCAAGCTTGTCGGCGGCCACCGACAGTTTGAAGGTCCGGGCCTTCGGGGTTGTAGACCAGAAGACGCGGGCCGGTTCCGGGTTGGCAGTAGGGTCTGTCCACAGATGGGCCGCCAGGCCGTTCGCCCCGTCCGGGTTTACGCCCCACCACTGCGCCGTTTCCCGCCCGCGTGACGTCCGTACCCGAACCAGCCGCAGATCCGGATCGAGGCGACGGGCGGGCGCGTGACCGTCACGGAACTTGTCGGCCACCACCTTGCTGTCCTGCAGCCAGGTCCAGTGCGAGCGCATGTTCTGGCCGTGGGCCAGCAACATCGTCGGCGTACCGCGCAGAGAGCGGCGAACCCGCTGCATCCACTCCTCGGTGGCTCGGTGCTGCTCGACCGTGTCCGCCCACCACGAAGGGTGGCGAGTGGCCGGAGTGCTGCCGTCGCGCGGGGTGGGCACTGTGCCTGCGGTCGGTACCTCTGCGCGCCTGGTCAGCCGCAGCAGCATCACCGGATACGGCACCCAGGCCCGGCCCTCGTCGTCCCAGCCCTCCACCCGGGCCAGGCCCTGTCCGGACGCCTCGGGTGTGACGAGTACCGCGACCGGCACATGGCCGGCCCAGCGCGTACGGCTGCGGCGATTCTTGCGGACCATCCACACGGCCGCGTACCGCATACCCGAAGGGAGCCGCTCACCGAGGCTGTGCTCGGGGTGGACCCGTACGCCGAGCTGCCGCAGACCGTCGTCCCACGCCTTGGCCGCGCGGAAGTCCTTGTTCTTCTCGCTGTTGTAGCCCTTGGCCTTCTTCGGCACCGCCATGAACTGGGTGAGCACACCGGCGTCCGCGCAGCCGAGCCGCACAGCGAACTTGGCATCATGGTCGGGGGAGGTGAAGTCCGCGACCCGGTCAATCTCCACCAGGGCGAGGGACGGAACTGAAGAGGGGGTGGCTTCCGCCACGAAGGCCGCCATCTCCCTCCGCCGGGCGCCGAGCGCGGTGGTCACCGCTTCACGTGAGTGCCAGGATGCCTCGGGCAGCGCCAGGTCGTGGCCCAGCGAGTGGGTGAGCTTGCGGCAGTGCAGCCGCACCATGAGCTCCGGGGTCTGCCACTCCAGCACGACGGTGCTCTCGAAGGCGTGCGTCTCCTCCGGTGCCCCTCCGTCTCCCTTGAGGCCGAGATGGGCGATCAGCGCGGCCACTGCGGTGTCGCGCATTGCGGGTGTCTGCCAGAACAACCTCGTCTCCAGCAGAGGCAGTTCGCCGGGATCCGCGTTCGGGCTCAGGCAACGCAGTGCGAAGGCGGCACCCTTCCTGCGCGCCTCCGTTCGCTGCCGCTCCTCCATAGCCTTCTTCGTCGCATCGGACGGCTCCCGGCGCGGATTCGCGGGAGTGCTCCCGGACAGACGCGTGTGCACCAGAGCGGGCGCCGGGCGCAGCTGAGCCGGCAGTGCCTCTTCGGCCCACTCGACGATCCGGGAGCGCTGGTCGGGCATCAGACCGGTGCCCACCTCGTGCGACCCCATCGCGGTGCTGTGGACGACGGCGGCCCGCATCCCGTCCTCCAGCCACTCGGTCGGGGCGGTGAGGATGGACGTGGCGTCGGGGAACGACTCGGTCAGGGACATGCTGCGCAGCATCCCGGCAGGCCCGCCGCCCACCCAGTCGTGGCCGCCCTTGTCCCACGCGAGCCGGGCAAGCGCGAAGCGTTCGCTCGCCGGGGCCCCGGGCAGCCACGGCACCCGGGGGCGCAGCAGGACCGTGGTCCTGCGGCCGTACGGCAGATAGAGCCGCCCGGACCTGGCGCCCACCCGGGTGGCGTAGCGCCTGATGTGGGTGTGCAGGTGGAAGCGGGGCAGCGGGTCGAACGGCACCGTCTGGAGCGTGATGTTCAGGACGACGGAGAACCACTCGGAGCCCTGGCTGCCCTCGTGTTTCAGCGCCTGTGACACCAACTCGGCACCTTGGTCGCGGGGCCCGCGCGGCATGGCGCGGAAGCGTAGCCGGCCCGCCCCGTAGTCATACGGCTCGAGCTGTTCGAGGAGCCGCCGGGCCAGCCAGTCCGTCGTCAGCTGGAACTGCCGGGAATCCGGGGCGGCCGTGCCACCGGCAGTGGGCGGGCAGCGCAGCAATTCCACCTCGACACCTTCCTGCCACTCGGGAGGGTCCTCGAAGAGCGCCTCGCGGGTCTCGCCCAGCAGCGAGCGGTACTCGCGCTCCGGACGCAGATCCTTCAACCAGGCTCCGACGAGAGCCCGGAAAGCCTCGGTGGGCAGCGGATCGGGGATGTCGTCCGGGGCGTACAGCCAGAAATCCGGGGCCTCGCCCCTGTACGTGGAGGGGCGAGGACGCACCAGCACGTCGGGTGCGAGCGTCTGGATCACCTGGTCCATACGGAAGGTGGGCACCGTCTCCAGCGGCTTGTTGCGGCCCGCGTTGCACAGCGCGAGCAGCGGACCGCGCCACCGCTCCGGAAAGGGCAGAGCGCGGTACCGCCCCGTCATCGAGGCGTCATGGGAGACGGGCAGCCAGGAGGCGGTGCGGATGGAGTCGTAGCGCTGAGCCATGTGGGTGTCCCTGTTCGTTCAGGAGGTGTGGTGGGTGATGTCCCGCAGCGCCGTGTAGAGCGGCGCGTACAGCAGGCGGGCAACCGCGGGATCACTCGGATCGGGGCAGTCGGGCGGGAGGGTGCCTTCGCCGAAGTACGGGGCGAGGACGTCCCGCAACCCGGTCAGGAGCCCGTCCTCCTGCGGCAGCGGGGAGGAAACGGCACCGGGCGAGAGCAGTTCGGCGGTGTGCGGGGCGAAGCGGGCGTCGACGAAGACCACACGGGCCGGCACACCACCGCGCACCAGTCGGCCGATGACCTGCCAGATCGTCACCAGCTGGTCCCAGGTGAACGACCGCTTCTCGTGGTCGGACAGCCGGGAGTAGATGTATCGGCGGGACAGCAGCCTGCGCCACTCGGCGCGTGCCACGTGCCGGAACGCGAGCCCCGCCTCGTCGAGGTGCGCGGCGGCGACCGCCAGCTTGCCGAACGTGCCCTGGGCCAGTCTGGGTTCGTCGCGGGCGAAGCGGGCGGCCCAGTCGTTGATCGCGAACACGGCTAGTGCCAGGTCGTCCGGGCGCGGATGCGGACGCGCCAGGAAGAGGGCCGTGCCGAAGGCGGCGTTGCGCTGGGCGTTGAGGATGTTGTGGCCGCGCTCGACCGCCATGAGCGGGGCGACGAGTAGTTCCGCGCCGCGGTCCTCGGCGAAGGCGGCCAGGTCGCCGCGACGCAGCGCGGTGGCGCGCTCGGTGCCCGCGGGCACCGGACCCGTCCCGCGCACCGCCTGGTCCAGGTCGGCGTCGTCGGAGGCCAGAACGCGGACGCGGCCGTGCCACCGATCCATGGCGTGCAGGACGTCCGCGACGGTGTTGGCCTCCTTGTAGCTGCCGACCAGCAGGATCGCCCGCCTTCGTCGGTCGTCGGCGATCTTCGCCAGTTCCTGTTCCAGGGGGCTCGGGGCACCGCCGCGGCCCGGGGAGCCGAGCCTGCTAGCTATTGCCCGCGCTGCCGCGGGCCTGGCCTTGGGCTCGGTGCCCGACAGGCTCATCGGGCGGCCCTCGTCGTCGTACAGGAAGTGGGTGGTGAAGACCGACTGGCTCACGGCTTCCAGCGAGCGCGGCGACGGCTTGAGCACGGCGTCTACCGGCGCCGGCACATGGGCGCGGGTGGAGGTCCCGGCCCAGCTCGTGCCGGACATCAACACCACGTGGGGTCCCCGGCGCCCGATGCCCGGGTCGGCTCCTACCTCGTGCAATGAGAGCAGCAGTTCGCGGCCGACGCCGGCACAGCGGAAGAAGCGCAGGGTGCCGCTGCGCCGTCCGTCCGTATCGCGTTCCCGGTCGTCGGGCAAGTACTGAAAGCCCAGGACGTTACCCATGGGCGCCTCCGGCACCAGCGGGGCGTAGTCGAGGGGAGGACGACGGGAGAGCTCGTTGCCCGTCGAATCCAGGTGCAGGGCGGCCTCCACCTGCGGCCACAGGAAAACCAACCGGTCAAGACGGTGGTTCAGGGCACTCAGCAGGAGCATGAACTCCAAGCGTCGGGCAGTGAGATCGAGCCAGGATTCGCCCTCCGCCCTCGCGGCGGCGGGGCTGTCGGCGAGCAGGGGACGCAGTACGGTCAGGACGCGGGCGCGGGTGTCCGACGAGGACAGCGTGGCCAGCAGATCCTGGGCCAGCCGCACCAGATCGTCCGTGGTGTTCCCGTAGGGCCCGAGGCCGCCCAGCGGGTCGTCACGGAACGCGTCGAAGAGGCCGGTCAGTTCCTGACGGCGGGCGTCGGAATCGGGCCCCGACGGCTCGGGTTCCGAAACATCGTCCTCGTACGCTTCGAACAGGTCCGCCTCATCGGCCACACCGTCGGGGGTGCCCGGTGTGCGCTCCGGCCTGAACCAGTCGCCCAGCAGCTTCTCCTGGAGCGTCCAGGGGCTGAAGTACTCGATGTCGGCCCACTCGCGCAGTTCCCCGTCGGAGATCAGCAGCTTGTACAGCCGGTCCGTTGCGGCGTGCACCACGGTCAGAGAGGCGGACCAGCGCTCGATCTCCTGGTCGGTGAGCGGCAGCCGGCCCTGCCGGGACAACTCCTCGATACGGTGCGTCTGCACCTGGTCCAGCCAGGACTCGGGGCCGGGCGAGACCAGTGTCGCCGACGGGGCGAAGATCTCGTCGAGTTTCATCTGCACCGAGTCGGCCTCGTCGACGATGATGATGTCACTGCGCAGGCAGGCCAGTTCCAGGTGGCGTAGCCGTTCGTCGCCCAGATGCCGAGGCACGGCCGTCTGCACCAGACTCGCCGGGTTGGCCACCCAGATCCGGGCGTCGACGAGTTCGCGGGCCGCGCGGTGGCGCGGGCAGGCGTACCAGAGGGGGCATCCGTGGGGGGTGCCTTTGACTTCAGGTGTGCGCGGCTGCGCGGCCCGATCCCTCTGTCCGGGGCGGTAGGGGTCCGGCAGTGGGATGGAGCCCGCCGGCTCGTTGCCGGTCCTCTCCGCTGGGCGCTTCTCCGGGTACAGCGAGGTGCAGGGGGCGTCGGCGAACCGCAGCGGCTGGGCCGCCTCGGTGCCGCGCAGGGCGTCCACCACGCAGACCGTGCTCAGGTCGTCGAAGCCTGGCGCGTCGTGGTCCAGCAGGTTGGCCCGGCCACGGGAGGCCTGCCTGCGGTGCAGCCGCTGCACATGCGTCTCACGCGTGGTGAGCCCCAGGACCGGAGTCGCGGCGAGCCCGAGGTCGCGCAGCAGCGCACTGAGCCGCAGCTGCTCCGCCACATCGCCGACGACGAGCGTCGTCCGCAGTGCTGGCTTCTGCCGGGCGCCCCATACGGCGATCAGCGTCATCAGCGTCGACTTGCCCGCGCCGACCATGCCCGCGAGATGCAGCAGCCCGTCCAGCCGCAGGTCACCGTCCTCGGAGAAACCGAACCCGTCCGCGTCCCTCGGCGCAATGTGGAGCTCGGCGAGCCGACTCTCCCAGCGTCCCGGGTTGTCGACCTCCTCCTCCCGCTCCACCCGGTCCATCCAGCGCGCGGTCTCCAGCAGGTCCGCCCTGGTCAGGGTGATCGGGGCGCCGCCCCCCGGACGCCCGGCCCCGGGGTTGTGGCCCGGTACCGGTTCGGGCCGCAGCCGTTCGGGCAGGGTGACCGAGACGGCGCGCCGCCGGTCGATGAAGGTGGCCCGCCCTGCGGGCGCGATCGGCAACTCCTTGCGGGCGATCGGGGGAAGCGCGGAGAGCGCAGCGTCGTACACAGCGATTCGGTCGGAGGCGACGGCCGGTTCGCAGCGTCGCGCCGGGACGTCGTCCGCGGGGACGGTGTAGGCGCGCAGCCGCTCGGGGAGCGTCGCATACGTCTCCAGGGCCTGCCGCCAGGTACGGCGCCGCCGCAACGTCCACAGCAGATGGCGGCCGGCGGCGAGCATTACCTCGTGTTCGGTGGTCACCGCGATACCGCGGGCCCGTGCGAAGGGATAGCCGCCGAAGAGCACATACGCCCCGCGGGCCGGTTCTCCCGGCGCGAGGCGCTCCAGCAGCCGGAGCGCCAGTTCGACCTGGCAGAGCAGAGCGGGCTTCACCCCGGACAGTTCGGCGGGCACTTCGGCCCACAGCCGGGCGAGCTCCCTGCTGACCGGTTTGTGCCAGCTGTCGCGGTCACGCATCGGAGGCCTCCTGCCGTCCGCCGGGCCGGTTGCCCCGCATGCGGGTCCGGGCTCGGGCGATCAGTTCGGTGTCGGTGAGCAGTGGCAGGTTCCGGGCCGCCGCGGGGCGGTTACGTTCGTACGAGGTGACGTAGCCGGGCCGGTCGTCCACGCGGGCCTGGGGCACCACCCAGAACGCCTCGTCGTACGGGGGCTCGGGCGGAACGGGACGTGCGGCCCGGCCGAGGAAGGCGGGGTGCGCCCAATCCTTCACGTCGACCGCCCACACCCAGCCGTCGGGGAAGGTGACGTGCACGTCGTACGCGTCGTACGCGGGCCACATCCGCACCCGCAACCCGAGTGCCGACAGCCGCGCCTCCAGCTCCGCTTCGGCCCGTCCCGGACCGGTGACGAACTGGCGCAGCGGCCGTTCGAGCTGAAGCAGCCCGCCGGCCTCCTCCTTGAGGATGCGGCGCCCCAGCGGCGGCGGGCCGAGGCGGCGGCAGCGGTCCCGCTCGCACCACCAGCCGCCGCCGTGCAGCGGGGTCAGCAGGGTGAGGCAGCGGTCGCAGATCGCGTAGCCGTCACCACGAAGGTAGCTCTCCGGGACGGGCTGGTAGATACGCCGCAGCAGCTCCTTGACCGGGTCGAGGACGTGATCCATCGAGACCGCGAACTCCTCGGCCGCGGTGAGTACCGGCCGGGTGACCAGCAGCCGCCGGAACTCGGTGTACGCGTCCTCCTCGCCGTGTTCGCGGCACAGTCGCAGTGCGGCCCGGACGATTTCCCGGTCGCGCAGGGCGAGGGCGCTGTCCTGCGTCTGCTCCGCCCATTCGTGGCACAGTTCGGTCGGCCGTGAGGAGTCCGGGTCCAGCAGCAGGTCCCCGGGGCCCACGGCGTCGGCGGGAAGGTCGACCGGCCAGTCGGCCACGGGACGTTCCCGACACCATGACAGTAGGTCGGGGAGGCTCATCGGAGGCTCAGCGCCCCGCTCCAGACAGGCGAGCACGGTCCGGTCCAGGGCGCGCTGGACCTCGGGCGCATACGGCAGGGTGAAGGCTTCGAGTCCGGTCGCGGCGTCCAGCGCGGTCAGGGCCGAGGCCAACGTGCGCATCAGAGGGATGCCATGGTGGGCGGACCAATCGGCAGCGGGGGAGGGCAGGGCGTTGTCCACGCTCTCGTGCACCGTGCTCACCCGGCCTTCAGGTGGGCGCGTCCGGCGGCACAGTGCAGGAGCATCTCGCAGCCCGTGCAGTGGTCCCCCGGCGTCGGCGTGTACGTCTCGTCTACGGCCCAGGGACCCGCCAGCTCGGCGATGATCCGGCGTGCCTCGGCCTGGGTGTCGGGGTCGCCGGGGTCGATCTCCTCGCAGCCCGACCCGTCCCCGTACAGCAGTTCCAGTTCGATCAGTGACCGGCGTGGATCGCCACCGGGCACGCCCGCCGCCATCAGCAGTACCGCGAAGGGGAGTTGTGGATACGTCTCCATCAGCTCCCGCCCCTCCCAGGGACGCCGGGAGGCTGTCTTCGTCTCGTGCCAGATCCAGCCGCCGGAGCGGGTGTAGAGCAGATCGGGGTCGGCGATGAGGACCACGTCCAGCTCGGGGTCGTACGCCGTCAGACGCGGTTGCACCCGCACGGTCTCGCCGGGTGCCAGGCCGTCCAGCGGGCAGTCGAGCAAGTGTTGGGCGAGCATGGCGAGGGCGGTGGGCTGTTCGGTCTCGGACAGCCCCGGAAAAGCGTCCGGCAGGGTGACTCCGCGGCAGCTGCCCTGCCTGTGCCGTTCGTTGAGCCAGTCGTCGACCGCCCGCCCCCTGCGGACGGGCTCGCTCTCCGGTTCGCCGGACCGCAGGTGCAGCACCCGGGTGAGGTGGAACAGTGCCGGGCAGCGGGCATGGACCCGAAGATCGGCGGCCGAGACCGCCCGGCGCTTGCGGGGACGCCGCGGTCCTGCCACCCCCAGCAGCCCGGCCGCCCGGGGTGGCTGAGAGCAGCCCGAGAGGGCCTCGCACCGCTCGCACCCTGAACCGGGGTTGAGCCGGTCGTCTGCGACCACGCGGGCCAGCACGGGTTTGGCTTGCCGCGCGAACTCATATGCCGTGCGGTCGGTGTCCCAGTCCGCGAGCACCCTGTGCTCACCGTCCCCGCAGCCGACGCCGATCACCCGGACCTGCCGTGGACGGGCGGTGCCGCCCGCCGCGGGGCGGTGGATGTCACCGAAGGCGGCCTGTGAGGGAACGCCGTCGGCGGTGACGGCCGCCGCTTCGGCGATCTCGGCGGCGGGGCGGTCTTCCTTGACGGAGTTCACGGACAGCAGCCACAGTTCGCGCTCCGAACCGTCGGCGGACGCGTACCGCCGTCCCCAGGCGGTGCGTTCGTATCGCGTCGCACCGCGGTCGTCCGGCGTGTCTCTCTGGATGATGGCAGTCCACTGAGCGCGGACGGCGATCGTTGCGGGGCGCCCGAGCGCGCGGCGGCCGGTTTCGGACAGCTCACGTGCCGTCAGGTAGTTGCGCACGGCCATTTCAGCCCAACTGGCATGCGCAGTATGCCATTTCGTGTTGCCGTGGAGCCGCCGCAGTGCCGTCTCCGGATCCACCCCGTCGTACTCGATGAGGTCCAGGGTGCGCATGACGGGACCGAGTGCGAAGTCCTCGACGGGTTTGCGGCGCGGCCGTTCCGGCACCTGCCGGACGAACGGCCGTGCCCGCAGGGCGTTGCCCCGCGGGCAGTCCTGCGGATCCTCCCGCAGCAGCGGCAGCGAGGTGCGGATGAGTCCGGTATTGCCGTCGGTGCCGGGTGGGAGCGGATGGAGCGTCACGACGTTCCCTTCGCGACGGAGTTGGGAAAGGCGGCCACCCCAAGGAGAGCGTAAGTCTGTGAACTAAGTCAAGGCGCTTTTTTGTTCTGCTCTTGTGAACCGTTATCGTGGGTGCGGCACAGTGCCGTGGTGAACCGGGGGTACGGGTGGAATCCGGCGAAGTCCTCGACGGCCGCTTCCGTATAGAAGAAGCGCTCGATCAAGGGGGCATGGGAAGCATCTGGACGGCGACGGAAACCGCCACGGGGCGGCTCGTCGCGGTCAAGGTGCTGCGCCTCGACGCTTACACGCAGGGCCGGTTCACGCCGGCTGAGCGCGCGCGGCGCCGCGTCGAACTGCTGAAGCGGTTCGAGCGCGAGGGAGCGGTCCTCGAAGAGCTTGACCACCCCGCCATCCCGCGTCTGCTGCATCGCGGCTACCGCCAGGAGGAGCCGTACCTCGTGATGGAGTACGTCGATGGGCCTAGCCTGCGCGAACTCCTGGACCTGCGCCGCCCGTTCCCCTTCGGCGCGGCCGTCGCGGTCGCCGCCCAGATCGCCGAGGCCCTCGGCCACGCCCACACCAATGGCGTGGTGCACCGGGACCTCAAGCCCGGCAACGTGGTGATCGCCGCCGAGGACGGAACGGCGAAGCTGCTCGACTTCGGCATCGCCCACCTAACCGACCCTGACGCCACGCGCTACACGGCGCTCGGTGCCACCCCCGGCAGCGCCGGTTACATGGCGCCGGAGCAGCTCCGCGGCCAGCAGGACGTCTCCGCCGCGGTGGACCTCTACGCGTTCGGCTGTGTGCTGTTCGAATTGCTCACCGGCGAGAAGCCGTTCGAGGACAAGCCGGACCGGAACAAGGATGCACAGCACCTCGAAGACCTACCGCCCCGCGTCCGAGACATCAACCTCGGCATTCCGGAGGACCTCGACGACCTTGTGTGGGACCTGCTCGGCAAGACACCTGCCGACCGTCCGGCAAGTATCGGCGACGCCCTCGCCGTACTGCGCGGATACCTGCCCGTACCCGGCGACCCCGGGCCCGATCCGGAGTTGCACCCGGACCCCACGGCCCGGTACCGGCTGGGCGGAGCAGGCCTCGCCGTCGGGCATGCCGGGCCGATGGGGAAGGCGGACCCCGTCGGGCGTGCCGACCGCGTCCGCCGCGGGGGCTCCCATCGTTCCGTGCGGCGACGCGGCCTCTGGCTGGGACGCAGGGAATTCGCGGACCTGATCGCCCTGGCCAGGGCGGAACTTGCGGCGACCGGACGCGGTGCCGAATGCGAACGGCTTGCTTCGGTGCTCGCTCGCGCTGTGTCCGAGTGGGGGCTCCAGGAACCTGCTGTTACGGAAGCCCACCTGGTGTGCGGCGATGCCGCGCGCCTCGACGGCGGCACCGGCCGCGCCAAGGAGCTCTACGAGAAGGTGGTCGCGCTCGGCGACCGGCAAGAACTCCGCCACGGCGCACTGACGCTGGAGGCGCGGCTGGGCGTGGCGGAATGCCGGATCCCCGAGGGGGACCTGCGGACCGCGCTTGAGGAGTGGCGCCGGACCGCCTCGGAAACGCTGAATCTCACCTCGCCTCCGGCTCACTTGGTCGAACGGTGCCATGAGGTCGCACTCGAACTGAGCGAGCGCGGCTTCGGAGCCGAGGTCTCTTCCCTGGTCCGCCGCCTGGCCGAGTTGTAGGAGCGTCCGGCAATTGCGGCTGGCCCGCTGACCAGTGGCGGCGGTGCCAGGTGCGGTGGCCCGGCTGGTGGACGGTGGCAGAACCGGGTACGGCGGTCAGGTGCGCGGCAACCGGCCGTGGGCCAACAGATCACCGAGCGAACGGACGAGTTCGCCTCCCACTTGGCGAATCCCCTGGAGTTCCCTCTCGAACGTCGTGATCCTCCGGTAGATCTCTCCGTACCGTCGTTGCTCCTCCAGGGAGAACCGGGGCACCCGCAGCCGCCGTACATCCACACGGGACGTGGTGGACGCGTGGGTGCCCGCCTGGCGGGCATTGTCGGGAGCCCGTAGGCAGCCCGCCAGGAACCAGGGATCGAGGACCGAAGGGTCCACGCGCAGAGCGCAGAGCTGCGGCCCGAGAACCGACGGAGCCTCAGTGTCCACATGGACGTCGAAGTCCCGCGCCAGCACCGACAGGACCACATCCTGCGAAGCGGTGACGGTCAGTGCACCGCTCTTCTCGCCCCGGGCCACCTCCGCCGCTGGCAGCCAGAGCTCAGGGCCCCCGGGCCGACGAAGACCGGTCAGCACCCGTGCCCCGTCCGCCGGAGGCACACCGCGCTCCACTTCCGCCTCGGGCAGCGTCTGCCCGCCACGGATCTCCAGGGCTCCGGCCCGTTCCAGCTCGGCGACGGTGATCAGCGGCGCGATGTCGCAGGCTTCGACCGGCTCCAGGGCCGACAGCGCGCCCGCGGCGTCATGGAGTTCACTCGCATGGGCGTCGAACAGGGTCCAGGACCGTCGCATGTCCACGAGGTCGGCGGTGTGGCTGCGTGGAATGTGCCGAGCCGGTGTGAGGTCCACCGCCTCGTCCAGCAGATCGATGACCGGAACCATCACGCTTCCCGGCCCGCCCGATCCCCGGAGGGCCTTCACCACCTGCTGCGTGATCCGCTTCCAGTCGACATTGCTGCCGCCGGTTCCACCGCTCCCGCTCCCGGTGCCGCGCTGTCCGGCCACGGTGTCCACCAGGGTCACCTCGCCCGGGGAAGCCCCGGGTTCCCCGCCGGTACCCGCTGCGCGGAGCACCCACAGATGGAGGCCCACCCCGTACGGAGGTGCGGCGCCGGGTGGCAGGGCGATCACGGTCTGCAACACCCCGGCGCGCAGCAGGCCGGCCCGGATGCGCCGGCCGGCCCGCCGCGCCGCGACCGCGGGCGGCAGCACCACGACCCCGACCCCTTCCGGGGCCAGCGCGGCGGCGATGTGCTGGGCCCACGCCAGTTCGGACTCTGTGCGCGACGGCTGGCCGTACACCCAGCGCGGGTCCGTCGCGAGTTCCGCGTGCCCCCAGTCCCGCTCGTTCGACGGCGGGTTGCAGAGGATCACGTCGGCCTGTACGTCCGCCTGAGCATCGGCGCGCAGGGTGTCGGCCGCTGTCACCGTGACCTCCGGCAGGGCCGACCCTGTGTATCCAGTGGCGGCCAGCCGTGCCAGCGTCAGGGAGGCAAGCACGGGGTCGCTGTCCTGTCCCCGTAGCTCGGCCAGTCCCGAGTCGTCCCATCGCCGTCCCGCCGCCAGAAGCAGGGACCCGGTGCCGCACGCGGGATCGAGAACGACCCGTATCTCCTCGTCACGGACCGCCGAAGCGATTTCCGTCATGAGGTCCGCGAGTGGTTGGGGTGTGACGGCGATCTGCCGTACGTGGGTGCGCAGCCACCGCTCCAGCAGGAAACCGAAGGTTTCGGCAGCACCTCTGGCCTCGGCCAGGTGCAGGGTTCGCTCCAGGAGTGCGGACTGCTGCTCGTCAAGACCGGACTGCCCCGTGTCGAGCACCGCCGAAGCGGCTTGACCACTGGCGTCCGGCTTGGCGGGCTCCCCGCACAACCGCAGACCCACCTCCGCGACGAGGAGCCCCATCGCATCCCGGTCGCCCAAGGCATCGTACTCCGGCCACAGCCGTTCCAGTGGCCCCACGGCGGCCTTCAGCTTGCCTTCCTGGTGCAGCCATGCCTCGATCTCGGTGAGCGAGAACAGCGGGCTCGCATCCGTGCCCCCGACCGGTGCGGGGAAGGTCTCGTGGCGCCGCCGCCAGTTGCTGACCGCGGCACGCCCCACACCCGCGATCCGCGCGACCTCGGCGAGGGGCACGGAGACGGCGGCGGACTCTGCGGACTCGGGCATCGGACTCTCTCCGGGAGGGGCACAGACCTGCTGCGCGTGGGGTTCGCGGCCCACGCTACAGAAACTGAGCGCACGGAGCCATGCATGGCTTGACTGAGTTTATGGACGCAGTGGCGACAGCCGAAGGCGTCGCCCAGGACCCGAGCCCGACGAGAGGCTGGGCGCTGTCGAGCATCGGCATGACTGTTTGGTCTGGTGAGCCGGCTCGCAGAAGCAGTTGAGGCTCTCCGCGAGACCTTCGCCGATGGCTCATCCGCAGCCGGAACAAGATGTGCGACTTGACTCCCGAAGTGACGTCACCGCTACTGATCGAGTCCAGGCAGAGCACACCCCTGCCGCGATGGTGGAGTATGGGTCGCCTGGGACTCAGTGGGGGGAAAGACGCGCGTGCACGCTCAGGAGACCACTTTCAACGAACTCGTCCAGGGCGAGAAGCAGTACCAGGTGCCGCTCTACCAGCGCACCTACAGCTGGCAGCGGGAGGAGTTGCAGCAGCTCTGGGCCGACGTAGAGGAGTTGGTCGAGGAGCAGTTGGAAGGACGGCACCCCGCGGCGCACTTCCTCGGCTCCGTGGTGCTGGCGCCGGGCCGGATCACCGCGGGCGGCATGCAGCGCTGGCTCGTCGTCGACGGCCAGCAGCGGCTCACCACCCTCATGCTCGCCTTCACCGCCCTGCGTGACCGCCACCGGGAACGTGGCTCGGAGCAGAAGGCCGAGCGCATCCACGACCTCGTGCTGGTCAACAAGTACCGAAGCGGCGACGATCACTACCGCCTCCTGCCGACGCAGGCGGACCGCGACGCCTTCACCGCCTGCGTCGAGAGCTCACCCAGGGCCGGCGGCCCCGGCAATGTGGGTGCTGCCTACCGGTTCTTCCTGGGCGTCCTCGCCGAGGGCGAGGAGAACGGCGGTGAGGCGTGGACGGACGCGGTGGAGACCGTGCTCAGCGGACTGCTGTCGATCGTTGAGATCACCGCGGCGGAGGGCGACAACGTCTACCGGATCTTCGAGTCGATCAACAACACCGGGGTCGGACTCAGCCAGAGCGACCTGCTGCGCAACTACCTCTTCATGTGCCTGCCGACTCGCGGTGAGTCGGTGTACCGCAGCCTCTGGTTGCCCATGCAGGAACGGCTCGGTCCCGCCAGCCTCGAACTCCTCGTCTGGCTCGACCTGGTGGTGGCCGGCAACAGCCGGGCCAAGCAGAGCGAGATCTACCGCGACCAGAAGAAGCGCCTGGAACCACTGAGTTCCGACGAGGCGGCCCTGGAGGCCGAGATCGCCTCCCTCGCACGGCGGGCGGAACGCCTGATGCGCATCCTGGAACCCGAGCGGGAGCCCGACCCGGACCTGCGCGAAGTGCTGGAGCGGCTGTCCCGGTGGGGGGGCCAGACCCACTACCCGCTTGCGCTCCACCTGCTCGATCGCGTGGACCAGGGACAGGCCACACCCCACCAGGCCGCCCGGGCACTGGCGTACGCCGAGAGCTACATGGTGCGGCGCCTCTTCACCGGGTACTCCACCACGGGCAGCAACCGGGTGTTCATGGAGATGCCCAAGGAGATGGAGGAGGACGGCGACCCGGCTGAGGCCGTACGAGCCTTCCTTTCGAAGAACAAGACGGGCGCCCGTGTCTGGCCCGATGACGACGCGGTCCGCGAGGCCATCCGCACCCGGCCCTTCTACAAGGCGGGCCGCAGCAACCAGCGGTTCCAGGTGCTGCGCAGGCTGGAGGAGAGCTACGGAGCCAGCGAACCGGTCGACTACGCCAAGGCGCGTCTGACCGTCGAGCACGTGCTGCCGCAGAGCCCCGCCCACCAGTGGCTGGACCTGCTCGCCGAGGAGACCGAGGACGGCCAGGGACCGGAGGAACTCCACGCCCTCCTGGTCCACACACTGGGCAACCTGACCCTTTCGGCGGACAACGCGAAGCTGTCGAACCATCCGTTCCGCCGCAAGCAGGAGATCCTGGACTTCAGCGCTCTGCGGATGAACCAGGAGATCGCCGGGCGGGAGCGGTGGGGGAAGGCGGAGATCCTCGACCGGGCCGGCGACCTCGCCGACCGGGCGGTGCGGTTGTGGCCCGGCCCCGTCGCGGGCACGGCCCCCGTGGACGACGAGTGGTCCGGTTGGAAGGAGCTGCGGACCGCACTCCTCGCCATGCCGGCCGGGACATGGACGACGTACGGCGATGTAGCGGCGCTCATCGGTACCCATGCCGTCCCGGTCGGCCAGCACCTGGCGTCCAAGGCGGGTCTGCACGGCGCCTACCGGGTGCTGACGGCGGATGGCCGCGTCTCGGCGGGCTTCAGGTGGCCGGACGGCCAGGAGTCGGGGGATGCGCGGACCCGCCTGGAAGCTGAGGGCGTCCCCTTCGACGACGCCGGCCGGGCCCGTCGCTCCCACCGGCTGACCACCGCCGACCTGGCGGCGTTGCTGGGCAGGGATGTGGCTGAGGAGGCCGAGCCGTCACCGCAGGCCGACGACGAGCAGCAGGCGGCGGCCGGCCGCTTCGAGACGCAACTGCGTGACAACCAGACCAAGGAGACAGTCGACGGCGTGCTGGGCGCGCTGCGCTTCTGGGAGCAGCAAGGTGGCAGCCTCGCCTATGGCCGGGCGAGCGAGACCAGTTGTTCCCCATTGGCGCGTTTCGGCAGCGCCCCCGGCTCCCGCGCGCTGTGGCCCCTGGCGATCTATCCGGTCTCTGGCACGGTAGAGGTCGTCTTCCAGTATCTGAAGCGGCGTCCCCCGTTCGACGACGAGCCGCTGCGGCGCGAGCTGATGACCCGGCTGAACGACATCGAGGGCATCGACCTGGCTGAGGCCAAACTCGACCTGCGCCCGTCGTTCGCGGTGGAGGTCTTCGCCGAGCACAGCGACGAGATCTGCGCGGTGCTGGAGTGGTTCGCGCACACGGTGGCCCTCGCCGAGGCCCGCCGTATGGCGGACGAGGATCCCGGCACCCTCTAATACTCGGCATCCGCGGCCCCACCCACATCGCGTCGCCCCTGCACGCAGCGCTTCCCGCGGGTGCCGGGGGGCGCTGCGGGCGTCAGGGGTGCGGGTTCGTGACCGGCGCCAGGAACGGGCTGGGAGCGCCGTGCCAGGACACGCGTAGCGCCTCGCGCGCCCGTGTGCAGGCCACGAACAGCAGGCTCAGCTCGCTGGTCATGTCCTCCTGGTGCTGCTGGGCGTCGACCTCCACGGAGGTCACGGCCGACTTCATCGGCACGGTTCCGTCGCTGACGCCTGCCACGGCGACGCAGCGGAACTCCAGCCCCTTCATCCGGTGCATGGTCCCGATCCGCACACCGGGGCCACCGCGTCCGGAGCCGAGCACGCACGCCGCGATACCGGCCCGTTCCAAGGCCTGTGCGATGTCCCACCCCAGCTGGATGAAGCGCACCGCCACTCCGATGTCCTCCGCCTCCACTCCCGAGCCGGTCCAGTCCCGCACCCGGGCGACCAGGGCCTCGATCTCCTCGGGTTTGGTGGCGTGACCGGCCGTCGTGGGCCGCTCCCCGTGCATGGTGGAGCGGTACCCGGCCAGCGTCTCGTCCCCGCCGTCCATGTCGTCGGGCTCCTCGCCGGTCAACAGCGAGGAGGACCAGGCCAGGATCTCCTGAGTCGTGCGGTAGTTGATCCGCAGCCGGTGCGATCGCCCGACCACCTGGATGCCGAGCGAGCGCAGCGACACCCGGTTCCCGTAGATCCGCTGGTAGGTGTCCCCGGCGAGGAACAGATCGTCCGGGCCGGGGGGTGCCAGGGCGCGCAGGAACCGCCACTGCGCGGGGTGCAGGTCCTGGGCCTCATCGACCACGACATGGCGGTACGGCCGCTCCTCCCGATCGTCCAGGATGCGTGCGGCCTCCGCGCACACCTGCAGGAACGTCCACTCGCCCGCCTGGCGCAGCTGCTCCTCGAACGCGGAGACAGCCCGCCACACCTGAAGGCGCTTCAGCGGCGGGAGCGCGGTGCCGCGGCCGGTGCGCGGCGCCTTCAGGTACTCCTCCGGGGCTGCCAGGGACTGCGCCAGGATGATCTGACGCCATTCCTGGTCGAGGAAGACGTCCGCGAAGTCGATCCCCAGCCGCCGCGCGATCCGCGCCCAGCGGGCGGCGATCTCCTTCTGGTCGAAGACCAGCTTCAGGGGTGTGCCGCCACGCTCCGCCCGGACGACCTCGTTGGCCAGGGCGTCGACATTGACCACGCGTATCCTCGCCCGGACGTCCTCCTCCTTGACCAGTAGCCCGAGACAGCGCTCCAGCTCGGCGGCGAGGTCCTTGGTGTACGTGGTGAGCAGGACGCACCCGTCGGGGGCGTCCGCGGGCAGTCGCCGCGCCAGGTGGTACGCCCGGTGCAGGGCGACCACGGTCTTCCCGGTGCCGGGCCCGCCGGTCACCCGCGCCGGACCGGCGTAGCTCTCGTGGTACGCCACCCGGTACTGGCTCGGGTGCAGGAAGACCCGCCAGGCGTCGAACGGCCGCTCCAGGATCCCCTGCAGTTCGACGGGCCCCGACACCAGCGCGACCCGGCCGCGTGAACGGGCCATCGCGGTTCCCAGCTCATCACCGTCGTCGGCTGCGGGAGCCTGCGCGGCGGTCCGGGCGTACGCCTGCACCAGTTCCCGGTCGATCGCCTCGGGCTTCATACCGGTCGCGAGCCCCAGCAGCACGTCGTACTGCTGCTCCGGCAGCACCTTGTGCAGAGCCTCAAGATGATCCTCGTCGGGGATCAGCCGGATGACCGGCAGGATCTCCTCGTCCACACCGAGGCTGCGCAGCACGTTGTCCGGATACTCGGATGCCGGGAACAGACGGGACGGTTCATCGGCGGCCAGCGCCCGCAGCCCGGCCGTGGCCCGTTCCAGGGCCACGTCGTTGCGTATCTCGATGCCCTGGGTCGCCTCGTTCACCGACGCGCGGTGCTTGGCGGCCCAGTCGTTGGCCTTGTCGTGGGGGAGCACCTTGAGCAGCAGATAGCTGCCACCCGACTCCGCCTTCAGGACCACGCCGCGCCAGAAGTCGGTGATGCGGATGGTCCGCAGCCGCGGATCCTTCTGGTGCGTGAGCTTCTCCAGGTGCAGCCCGGCGTGCGTGGCCGCCGCGAACTTCTCGAACACCTCGAAGACGCGTTTCTGGACGGGTTTCTCCAGCGCGGCGAACTCCATCAGGAAGTCCCGGTGCATGCCGAGCGTCGCCATCCGTGCCCCCTCCAGAAGACTACGATCACTTTACTGGCCGGCTCTCACGTGCGAGGCCGGTCCGTACGTGCCAGGGCGCGAAGGTGGACGGCTCGTGTCTGCCTGCGGCGCGTGTCAGTTGACTCGGCGGTTGCCCGGCGGAACCTCGCTCCGGTGCATCCCCACCACCACGGACCCCGGCCCCCCGGCGGCCAGACTCTCGCGTATCAGGTGGATGACGTAGTCCCAGCCGGTGCCGCGCGTGCCGATCCACCCGTCCCTGAGCAGCGTGGTGAAGGTGGTGTTGTTCAGGTACCGGGGAACCGACTCCTCGTCGATGCGTGTTCCACCGGACGGCCCGTCGGCTTCGGGGCGCTGAAGCAGTTCCCAGAAGTGCTCCCGCGTCAGGTACATGCCGGGGATGAGGGCGGCGGAGTTCATCATGAAAGGAGTGGTCCGGCACAGCTTGACCATGCTGGGCGTGGAAACCAGTCGCGGGTCTCCCAGTGTCGTCGAGCCCTTCTGGCCGGCCCGAGCCCGCTCCTCCTCGGCCTTGCACTCGTTGTCCACGGCCTCCATCCGCTTCAACTCCCGCTCACCGGTGGCGTCGTGCCAGTACACCCAGCCGCGCCCGCTCTGCCGCATGCGCTTGTACTGGACCATGGCCACGCTCCGGGCCTGCTCGTTCACGTAGATCATGTCGACGCCCATGACGGTCTCGGCGTTCGTGCGGTTGGCGTTGTACACGAACAGCCGATGAGGGGATTCGGAGTTGCGGCGGTAGATCCGCCAGCCGACCTGAACGGCGTCCTCGCCTTGCATGCCGGGGAACCGCATGTAGTCATGGACGATCTGCTGATCCTCAATCTGACGGAGGGCGGGCAACCCTTCGACGAAGGGGACGGACCGGGAGCGGGGATCGTCCCCGCTGAGCGGCTGCTGCCACGCTTCGAGCGGGTCGCGGTCCGCGCCGAACGTCTCAAGGAGGGTGCCAAGCGCGTCCTTCTCAAGGCTCCGCTGCTCGCCCTCCTGCCCTGTCGGAGGGTTGGCCCCCAGGCTGTTCTCCAGGTCGTCCAGCGTCTCGTTCAGTTCCGGCCGCAGATTCCGGACGGCGGCGAGCAGTTTGTCCCCTGCCGCGGGAGACATACGGCCGTCGTCGCCGAGGAACCGGCGGCTGGCCCCCATGGCGTCCTCAAGGTCGACGAGCGGCAGCGGAACCCGGAGCGCGGTGAAGTCCCGGGTGAGCAGGGCGCGTTCGTAGGTACCCGACCGTCTGCCCGGGAAGACGCTGCCCACCCCGATGATCTTGTGCTGCCCGGCGCGGGCGTGGCGGTCGGTGAAGAAGGCGAGACACCAGACCCGCGGCTTTCTCCAGTCCTTGTGCGGGTACGCGAAGGTCCGCTCACCGCGGACCAGCCATGCTGGAGGCTTCTCGGGGAGCCGCTCCATCATCAGCGCGGTGCTGTGCACCAGAGCGACGGCGACCATCTGTGACCTCCTGGATCTTGTGGCACTGGAGGGCCATATTGTTGGGCAGGTCCCCGGCCGGCACGACGCTGTAGCTGCCAATCGGCCATGTGAATGGCGATGTCTCGCCGGTGACGGCGCTGGCGGAGCAAGGTTCAGGAGGAAGATCGTGCACGCCATCGGCCAGGGCACCGTGCTCGGCGACCGCTACGCACTGGACCGTCCGCTCGGCCGCGGCAGAATGGGGCAGGTCTGGCAGGGACGCGACCTGCACCTGGGGCGTCCGATCGCTGTCAAGACGGTCGCTGCGGAACTCCTCGCCGAGGCGGAGGACCGCGACCGGGCACGGCGCCGCTTCGTACGGGAGGCGAAGGCCGCTGCGGCGCTCGACAGCGACAACATCGCCACTGTCCACGACGCGGCCGTCACCGGTGGCACCCACTGGCTCGTGATGCAGCTCGTCGAGGGGGCGACGCTCGGCACGGTCATCGAGGAGGCCGAGGACCAACGGCTCGATGTGGCCTCCGCCGTGGCCGTAGCCGCCCAGATCTGTTCCGGCCTCGCTGCCGCGCACGCCGCCGGTCTCATCCACCGCGACCTGAAGCCCGAGAACGTCATGGTCCGTCGCGACGGCGTGGTGAAGATCCTGGACATCGGTCTGGTGAAACTGATGGCGGACGACGGCCCGAGGCTGACCGCCACGGGCGAGCAGCCCGGCAACCTCCGCTATGCGTCACCCGAGTTGCTGTCGGGCGACGCGGCACTCGACGGACGCAGCGATTTGTACAGCGTCGGCTGCCTTCTGCACCACATGCTCGCCGGAACCCCACCGTTCCCCGCCGAGCGGCCCATGGCCGTCCTGTGCGGGCACCTGCACGACCCACCACCCAGCCTTGCCGCAGCAGGCGTGCCGGTACCGGACGCGCTCCAGGAACTGGTCCTCGCCCTCCTGGCCAAGGACCGCGAGGACCGGCCCGACTCGGCCGCCGAAGTGTACGGCGCGCTCGGGCCGTGGCTGCCCACCGCCCGCCCGGGACCCGGGACCCTGCGCGGCTTCGGCCCCGAGGACCCGCGCCGCCCGTTCGTGCTCCCGCAGGGCCCGTACCCGGTGTGACCGCCCGATCACCGGTCGCGTGAGAATATGCCGTACGGGTGACCGCGCGAACTGGGCAGGAGGCCGGGTACGGCGTGACACGACGGATCAGAGGACACTACGAGCTGGTCGACCGCCTGGGCCGCGGCGGTATGGGTGAGGTGTGGTCGGCCCGGGACCTGCGGCTGGACCGGCCCGTCGCGGTCAAGTTCCTGATGGCGGGCGGCCACGGCGTCGACCTCGACCGCATGGAGCGGCGCTTCCAGCGTGAGGCCCGCCTCACCGCCCGGATCCGCCACGCCGGCGTGCCGGTCGTCCACGAGTCGGGTCGGCTCGACGGGGACGACGGCGACGGCCTGTACCTCGTCATGGAACTCGTGCGGGGCGACACCCTCTCCCAACTCCTCAAGCGGAACGGCCCCTTCCCGATCCACCTCGCCGCCGCGGTCGCCGCACAGACGGCCGACGCCCTGGCCCATGCCCACCGCATCGGCGTCGTCCACCGGGACCTGAAGCAGTCCAACCTGATGCTCACGCCGGACGGCACGGTGAAGGTGCTCGACTTCGGCATCGCGGCGGCCATGGAGCCCGACCCCGACGAACCCCGGCTCACCCGCACCCAGGAAGTGCTGGGCACGCCCGGGTTCATCTCACCGGAACAGGCGGACGGCGGCAGGGCGACGGAGCGCAGCGACCTGTACGCCCTGGGCTGCGTGCTGTACGAGATCATTGCAGGCCGCCCGCCCTTCACCGCGGGTACGGCCGTCGCGCTCCTCTACCGGCACGCGTACGAGGAACCGCCCCCACTCCGTGATCTGCGCGGTGCCGTACCCGCGGACTTCGCCTCTCTGGTCATGCGGCTGCTGGCCAAGTCCCCCGACGACCGCCCGTCGGCGGAAGAGGTCCACGGCGCGGCACGCGCCTGGCTTGCCCGACCGCCCGGCCGGGCCGTCCCCAGAGGCACGTCCGGCGGGCCGGACAGCGCGGCAGCCGCCGGATCCGGCGCCCTGCGGTCCGCTTCCCTCTTCGCGTCGCCCCCCGCCGGCCGTGCCCCGTCCCGACCGATTCCCGTCCCGCGCCCCGCGCCCACCGGAGAAACCGCCCCGGCCGCCGCAGTGCCCCAGGAGATCCTCGACCAGGCCGCCCGGGGCGACCACGCGGGGGCCGCCGCCTCACTGGAGCGGCGACTGCGCGAGGCGGGCCGCCCGCTCGACGACGCTGAGTCCGTGGCAGCGCGGCTCACGCTGTGCGACCTGTTGATGAAGGCCGAGGAGTTCACCCGCGCCTACGACGGCTTCTCCGCCCTCGGCGGCGCGCTCCGCCGCAGCCGCCCCGCGACCGACCCCGCCGTACTGGCCTGCCGGGCCGGCGCGGCCACGTGCCTGGCCGAGCTGGGGCGCACCACTGAAGCGCTGCACGAGTTCGAGGACCTCCTGCCGGTGCAGCGGAAGGCCTTCGGCGCCGCCGACCCGGATGTGTGCGACACCAGGTTCCGGATCGGCTCGCTCGTCGCCCGGACGGGAAGGCTGCGCGAGGCGCGAGACCAGCTCACCGCCCTGCGGCGGGAGCAGGAGCGGATTCTCCCGGTCGACGACGAACGCCACGCGCGGACGGATAGCCTGATCGCCCGGCTGGATCGGATGCTCACCGACCCTCGAGGCCGTGCGTGAACTGTGTTCACGCGATCGTCTCTGGTGCTAGCTTACTGCCGGGGATGGGGCGGAGGCCCCGTATTGCGTAGGGTTCTGGCCGTATGGCAGGCCAAGGGGAGGCGGATCACCGATGACGCAGACAGCTCACCGGGAGCGGGGCACGGCGGCTCCCCAGGAGCGACTGCCCGGGGACGGTGAGCTCGTGGAAGTACGGGGCCAGAGCTGGGTCGTCGCCCGCGTGGACCCCGCCCCGCCCGCCGACGGCGGTCGCACGGCCACCCTCGTCCACCTGCAGTCCGTCGCCGACGGCCGGTTCGGCGACGCCCTGTCCGTCATCTGGGAGGTCGAGCCCGGCCGCCGCATCCTCGACCGAGGCTCGCTGCCCGACGCCTCGACCGGCCAGTACGACCCGCCGTCCCGCCTCGCCGCCTTCCTCGACGCCGTCCGCTGGTCGGCCGTCGCCTCCGCCGACGTCAAGACCCTCCAGGCGCCCTTCCGCTCCGGTGTCGCCGTCGAGCCCTACCAGCTCGAACCCGTCTCCCGAGCCGTCGGCGCCCCCCGCGTCAACCTCCTCCTCGCCGACGATGTCGGCCTCGGCAAGACCATCGAGGCCGGACTCGTCGTCCAGGAGCTGCTGCTGCGCGGCCGCGCCCACCGCGTCATGGTGATCTGCCCGGCTGGCCTCACCCTGAAGTGGCGCGACGAACTCGCCGAGAAGTTCGGCCTGGAGTTCACCATCGTCGACGCCGAGCACTGCGCGCGGCTCCGCCGCACCCACGGCACCGCCGCCAACCCCTTCCGTGTCCACCCGCTCACCATCGTGTCCCTGCCGTGGCTGCGCGGCACCAAGGCGCAGCGCCTCCTCGACGAGGTCGTCCCGCCCCGCCAGGAGACGAACGAGGACGGCACCGAACGCCGCTTCTTCGACCTGCTCGTCCTCGACGAGGCCCACCACGTGGCGCCTGCCGCGCCCAAGCAGGTGTACGCCGTCGACTCGCAGCAGACCAAGCTGATCCGACGCTTGGTCCCCCACTTCGAGCACCGCCTCTTCCTCTCCGCGACCCCGCACAACGGCTACCCCGAGTCGTACACCGCACTGCTGGAGCTCATCGACAACCAGAAGTTCGCCCGCGGAGTCGACCCCGACGAGCAGGCCCGCAAGGAAACCGTCGTCCGGCGCCTGAAGTCCACGATCACCAACCCCGACGGCTCCCCCCGCTTCCGCACCCGTCGCACCCGTGAACTCCCCGTCGAGTACACCGATACCGAGCGCGAGATCCACGGAGTGCTCAGCAGCTTCGCCGACCTGCGCCGCAAGCGCATGACCCCCAAGGCCCGCGGCGGCCGCCGCGCGGCTGACCTGGTCACCCTGCTGCTGAAGAAGCGGCTGTTCTCCTCCCCAGCCGCCTTCCTGCACACCGTGCAGGTCTACCTCTCCCACCTGGACGACACCCGGAGCCGCACCCGCTCGGCCGCCGCCGACGTCCCCGACTGGCTGGAGGACTTCACCGACCTAGTCGCCGAACTCGATGACCTGGGCCTGGCGGAGGCCGAGGACGACGCCCTCACCCGCTCCACCAGCCTCACCCCCCAGGAGGACGGCGAGGAACTCGCCCTGCTCCAGCGGATGGAGCGCTGGGCTCTCACCCACGAAGCCGCCGCCGACTCCAAGGCAGACGCGCTCATCCGCGAACTGAAGGCCATCTGCCGCCCCGACGGTCGCCTCTGGACCAATGAACGCGTCGTCGTCTTCACCGAGTACCGCGACACCCAGAAGTGGCTGCTCAACCTGCTCCAGCAGGAGGAGCTCACCGACGGCGGCCGCGTAGCCGTCCTGCACGGCGGCCTCAGCACCGACGACCGCGAGGACATCCGCCTCGGCTTCCAGGCCCATCCCGCCACCGACGAGGGCAAGGTCCGCATCCTGCTGGCCACCGACGCCGCCAGCGAGGGCATCGACCTCCAGAACCACTGCCACCGCCTGTTCAACTACGACATCCCCTTCAACCCCAACAAGCTCGAACAGCGCATCGGCCGCATCGACCGCTGGGGCCAGAAGACCGACCCGGAGATCACCCACTTCATCGGCGCCGGCTGGGAGAAGGCCGCCGCCGGCTCCTACGAGGCCGACCTGGAGTTCCTCTCCCGTATCGCCCGCAAGATCGCCCGCACCGAGGCCGACCTGGGCTCCGTCAACGCCGTCATCGCCGACGCCGTACAGCGCCGCATGACCGGCGACACCACCCCCGTCGACATTGAGAACGCCAAGCCGAAGCAGATCGCCGGCCGCCGCACCGGCGGCACCGTGGCCCCCGAGCAGAACGTTACCGCTCAGGCCAGGCGCCTCGCCGAGCAGTACCGGGAGACCGTCGACACCCTCGGCCTCACCCCCGCCAACATCAAACGCGTCGTCGACACCGCCCTCGCCCTGGACCACCAGCAGCCCCTCACCCCGCACTACAACGAGGACCTGGACGGCCTCTGGACCGTCCCGCCGCTCTCCGGCACCTGGGAACGCGCCACCCGCGGCCTCGCCCACAAGCTCCGCCCCGCCGAGCAGCGCCCCGTCACCTTCGACCCGCAGGTCGCCGCCCTCGGCCGCGACGACGTGGTGCTCACCCACCTCAAGCACCCGCTCGTCGCCCTCTCCACCCGCCTGCTCACCGCCGCCGTGTGGAACGCCGACACCGTCGGCCTGCACCGCGTCACCGCCGTCGTCACCGACGACCCCGCCGTCGAGACCGCTCTCGTCTCCGCCTACGCCCGCTACGTCCTCGTCGGCAACGACGGCACCCGCCTGCACGAGGAGATCCTGTACGCGGGCGGCTGGTTCGGCGACACCGGCCGCTTCCGCCGCTGGGAGTCCGTACGCACCCAGGGAGCCGTCCTCGCCCGCGCCCTCACCGACGGCACCGAGGCCGCCCCCGACCTGCGCCGCGCCTACGCCGAGGCCTGGCCCCGGCTGGAGAAGCCCCTCCACGACTCCCTCAACGCCCGCGCCCGCGAACGCGGCGCCTCCCTCGAATCGGCGCTGGCCGCCCGCCGCACCGAGGAGGAGAACCGCATCCAGGCCACCCTGGACCGCTTCGAAGCCACCCTGCGCGCCAAACTGAAGGAGGAGGGCGACGACGCCAACGAGCAGATCGCCCTCTTCGGCACCCGCGAGGTCACCACCGCCGAACAGCGCCAGTACCGCGAGGACCGCGAACGCTGGCAGGCCCGCATCGAAGGCCTCGGAGCCGAACGCGACCGCGAACTCGCGGCCATCGCCGCCCGCTACCGCGAACCGAGCTCCCACCTCTTCCCCGTCGCCGTCGTCTTCGTGATCCCCGCAAAGGAAGCCAGCCGATGAGCCGCCCCGCCACCTCTCCCTCCCGTGGCTCGTCCCGCGTCTCCTCCCGAGGCGTGTCCCACGGAGTCGCCGCCGCCAGGGCCAAGGCCCTCGACGGCCGGGGCCAGCACCAGGAATGGCTGGACCTCACCGAGGTCTCCGGCCCCTTCCTCACCATGCCCGTGCTCCTCCAGGCCTGGCCCCAGCTCGACGCCGTCGACAAGGACCAGCGCGCCCGGCTGCGCGCCCGCCACGCCGACTGGCAGGCCGACACCACCTCCGGCCGCGACGAGTGGATCGCCTACGTCCTGCGCTCGCTGCTGGAGTGGGGCGACGCGCTTGCCCTGCACCAGGGCCAGGACGACGACCTCTCCCTGGACCGCCTCACCCTCGACGTCCCCGAGCACAACGCCCGCGTCCGCGCCGACTTCGCCCTCACCGAACCCGGCATCGACCTCGCCGCCGAACCGGACACGGCGTCCGCCGCGAAGCGCGTACGCCTGCTGGGCATGACCGTCCCCAGTGGCACCGCCCCAACTGCCCGCCCGAGCTGGGGCGACGACTGGGCGGCGAGCCCCGCCGACCGCCTCGCCCGGCTCCTACGCCACCACGACGTCCCCCTCGGCCTGGTCACCGACGGCCGCTGGTGGTGCCTCGTCTGGGCCCCCCTCGGCGGCGTCACGACCACCGCCGTCTTCGACGCCATCGGCTGGAACGAGGCCGCCGAACGCAACGTCGTCCGCGCGTTCGTCTCCCTGCTGCGCCGCCGCCGCTTCTTCGAGTACGACGACTCTGAGACCCTGGTCGGCCTGCTGAGGAAGAGCCTCGACGCCGGCGAAGAGGTCACCGAGGCCCTCGGCATCCAGGTCCGCCAGGCCGTCGAGCAACTGGTCGACGCCATCGGCCGCGCCGACGCCAGCGCCATGGAACGCGGCGCCCCCGGCCTGCGCGCGAGTGGCGTCGAGGCGAGCGAGGTTTACCGGGCCGCGGTCGCCGTCATGATGCGCGTCGTCTTCCTCCTCTTCGCCGAGGAACGCGGCCTGCTCCCCGCCGACAACGAGGTCTACGCCCGCTCCTACTCCGCCCGCCTGCTCCGCGCCGAGCTGAAGGCCCGCGCGGACGCCGAGGGCGAGTCCTCACTGGAGTACACGACGGCTGCCTGGCACCGCCTGATCGCGCTGTTCCACGCTGTGCACGGGGGAGTGCAGCACCCGGAGCTGCAACTCCCCGCGTACGACGGCTCGATCTTCGACCCGGACGCCTACCCCTGGCTGGAGAAGAGCTCCCCGCTCCTCCCGATCGACGACCGCACGGTGCTGCACATGCTCCAGTCCGTGCAGGAGGTCCGCGTCGGCACGGGCAGGCAGCGGGAGACCCGCACCCTCAGCTTCCGCGCGCTGGGCGTCGAGGAGATCGGCTACGTGTACGAGGGCCTGCTCTCGTACGACGGCCGGCGTGCCGTCGAGACGATGGTCGGCCTCATCGGCCCGGACGGCGTGGAACACGAGGTACCGCTGCGGGAGCTGGAGTCCCTGGCGGCCACGTCTAGGGACGTGAAGACCCTCGCGAAGAAGATCTACGAGGCGTGGAAGGACCCGAAGCCACCGGCGAGCGTGTCGAGGCTGGAGAAGCTGCTTGCCCCGGTGAAGGACGTTGCAGCGCGGGAAGACGCCCGTCGTCTGTTGAACCACGCCTGCCGTGACGCCGAGCTGGCGGAGCGTCTGCTGCCGTTCTTCGGCATCATCCGGCTTGATCTGCGGGACCTGCCGGTAGTCATCCCGGCGGGTGCGCTGTTCGTGACGGAGTCCTCGCTTAGGAGGAACACAGGCACGCACTACACGCCGCGCCGGTTGGCGGAGGAGGTGGTCCTGCACGCGCTGGAGCCGCTGGTGTACGAGCTGGGGCCGCTCCAGACGGCGGATACAAGTGCGTGGGTGCCGAAGAAGGCCGAGCAGATCCTTGAGCTGAAGGTCGCGGACATCGCGATGGGGTCGGCGGCGTTCTTGGTGGCTGCTTGCCGGTACTTGGCCGACCGGCTGATCGAGGCATGGGAGCGGGACGGGCGCGAGGAAGCGGTCAAGTACCGCGCGGGCCGGGCTGTTGACGCGGTCACTGCGGCAGACGCGGAATCCGACCCGGTAGTGATCGAGGCCCGGCGCCAGGTGATCGAGCACTGCTTGTACGGGGTGGACATCAACCCCATGGCCGTGGAGATGGCGAAGCTGTCGCTGTGGCTGGTGTCCATGGATCCGACGCGGCCGTTCACGTTTTTGGATGACAGGCTGGTCTGCGGAGACTCACTGTTGGGCGTCCACAGCATGGAGCAAATCCTGGCCGTCCACATGAAGCCAGACCAGCAGGCCGACATCCTCGCCGAGCAGGCGCGGGAGTTGGTGGATCAGCTCACGCAGGAGCGTCTGGCGATCACTGCAATCAAGGGCGTCGACCTACCGGCACTCCAGAGGAAACGGCGGCGGCTGGAGGACGTCAACCGACATTCGCGGCGACTGCGGCTTGTTGGGGACCTAATCGCGGGCGCGGCGCTGGCAACGTGCGCGTCGGGTCGAGTGCCGTGGTACGAGGAGGACGGCGGGGAGAGAGTCCGGGACCTGTTTCCGCGGGCTGCGTGGATTGTGCAGAAGATCGCTGCGGCCGGGGTCGAGGATGACTCTGAATTGGTATGGGAGGCTCGGTCCACGGCGGACAAGTGGCTGGCGACTGAGTTGCCGGAAGTGGTGCTGGAACGGTGGCCGATGCATTGGCCGTTGGTATTCCCGGAGGTGTTCACGAAGCGGGGTGGGTTCGATGCGATTATTGGTAACCCTCCGTTTTTGGGTGGGCAGAAACTTACGGGCGCGATGGGTGAGGCGTACCGCGAGTACTTGGTTGATTACATCGCGGCTGGAAAGCGTGGCAGCGCAGACCTAGTGGCGTACTTCGAGCTGCGGGCACATCGATTGCTCAATCCAGCAGGTCAGACGGGCCTGGTCGCTACGAATACCTTGGCGCAGGGTGACAGCCGGGAAGTCGGCCTCGATCAGCTGCAGCGAGCAGGAGTCGAAATCCGGCGAGCTATTAAGAGTGCGCCTTGGCCGTCGAGTTCGGCGGTGCTTGAGTACTGTGCGGTCTGGACGAGTAAGGCTCCGATGCTGGAGCATGCCGTAAGAATACTGGGTGGGGTCGCCGTGCCGCACGGCATTGCCGCAAATCTGACTCCGGCGACGCGGGAGGCTTTCTGGGCCGAACCGCTGGGCGCTAACGATGCTGTGGCTTTCAACGGCTCCTACGTCTTGGGTCTGGGCTTTACGCTGCCTGAGTCGGAGGCTCGCAGTTGGATTGCCGAGGATGGTCGCTACGCCGAGGTCTTGTACCCGTACATCAACGGCAGAGACGTCAACAATCACCCGAGGCATGGCACTGATCGATGGGTCATCAACTTCGGCGAACGGTCGGAGACGCAGGCCAAGATGTACCCGAAGGCCTATGAGAAGGTCTTGCGCGAGGTGAAGCCCGAACGTGACCGTGTCAAGTTCAGTAAATCGGCGCGTGAACAGTGGTGGCTCTACGAGCGTAGGCGCCCTGAGCTCTATCAGCAGCTTGAGCGGCTGCATCGCTGTATCGTAATGGCGCAAGTGAGCAAAGTTGTCATTCCGGTCATGGTGGCAACCGGGCGGGTATTTGATCAGAAGCTCGTTGTCTTTGCTTCTGACAGCTTTGGGTTGCTGGCTTTGTTGAGCAGCGCTCCTCACTACTGGTGGGCCCTCGACAGGAGTGCCACTATGAAGGCTGATCTTAGTTACAGCCCTACCGATGTGTTCACGCCTTTCGTTCGTCCGCTGCTTACAGACGCCCTCCGCTCCGTCGGTGTCCGCCTGGACACTCACCGTCGCGACCTCATGCTCAGCCGCAACATGGGTCTCACCACCACCTACAATCTGGTCCACGATCCTGAATGCCAGGACGAGGACATCATCGAACTCCGCCGTATCCACGCAGAGATCGACAAGGCCACCGTCGAGGCCTACGGCTGGCACGACCTGCTGGACGGGACCGGCCGGGTTCCCCCTGCGGATCCGACCCATGAGGCGTTTCCGCTCGACCACGGCTTCCATGAGACTGACCAGGGCATTCGCTACACCATCGGCCTGCTCGCCCGCACCGAGATCATCGACCGCCTACGCCAGCTGAACCATCAGGCATACGCCGACGAGGTCTACCTCGGCCTGCACAAGAAGCCGAAGAAGTATCCCGACATGCCGCCGCCCTCGGCGGAAGCTAAGCGGCAGCGAGCAGAACAGAGGGGCGTTGCCCCCACTCCCCGAGCCGGATTCGAGGACGGCGGTCTCTTCCCGCCCGACGATGGGCTCTTCTGACGTGAAGCCGACAGCCGCAGCCACCGGCTGGGAGGCACGCGCATGCTGACCAGCAACAGCCAGCCTGAGGTTTGACCTGAGACTCTGCAGTCCGACCGCCCATCGCCGGAGGCCAACTGCCATGCCTTTGCTGTCCGCAGACCACCGCCTCGTTCAGACCGCGGTCATCGGCGATAAGAAGTCCGAACTTGCCATCATCCTCCCCATGGCGGCTGCAGAACTGGCCTGCTGGCGCAAGCAGCACCCCAACTACACTTACTGGTGCGGGATTCTGCTGGGTGGCTGCGGGGAGCCACTGACCGATCGCCTCTACCACTCCAAGGTCTGTCACTTCGCCCACCGCCCGCACCACCGATGCACCCGCACAGCCAACGGAGAGGACAGCGCCGACCACCTCTTCGCCAAGCGCGCGGTGCATCAGTGGCTCGATTCTCAGCGGCTGCGCGGAGGAGTCCACCTCCGCAGCCTCGGTCTGGGTCCCGGAGACGCCCTCGACGTGGACGTGCGCGATAGGGGCCGCCGCCTGCGCTTTCAATTGAGCCCTGTTGAGCACGCGGACTGGCGCCGCATCGCACGCGAACTCGACCGAGACGCGGAAGACAGCGTCGACTGGGTCTTCGGTATGAAGAGCACTCCACCGCATGACCTTCTCTATCGCAGTGGCTATACCTTCCGCATCCGCTTTGAGACCCAAGGCGCGGAGCGTTGTCCTTACATCGGGACCCAGCGCCCGAGCGGCGAGATCGAATGGACTTCATTCGAGGAATGCTGGCTCACCCCAGAGGGGCTACGGACGCCGGCCGTCGAAGAGATTCTCGCCGAGCGACTCCCATCCGCCAGTGCGCCATCACAACCACAATCGCAGAAGCCCATCGCCACGAAGGCGCGAGCCCGGACCCGGGGCGAACTCGTCCAGGACCTGCGCCAGGCACTGGAATTGAACGCTCGGCGACAGACCAGGCCCACATGGCGGCGTCTGGCGCACACAGTGAACATGCGCCTGGATCGGTACAACAGCTCGGAGCTTCGGGACCTTCTCATCGATGTCGATAGGCAGTCCAATCAGGGCGATCCCGTGCTGGCTGCTCTGCTCCGAGCCGAAGAAGGAGGGCCGCTTCCGTACCTCGGCAGCATCACTTACAGCCTCGGGCTGGGGAAGCCTGGCTCGCCTCTTGTCATCAGACGATGGTGCATGCGCGAGGTCGAACGCGCCTTCGCGATGTACGGGGTACCCTCCCGCGCGATTCCGGAGCGCTTGTCGATGACTGCGTTGGAGCGCGGACCCGGCTACCGCGCGTTCCACGATACAGCCGATCGGAGGCGTGACCAGCGTGAGCGTGAGCGGGGACGCCGTGAACTCCGCAAGGTTCAGCAACTGGCCGACCGTGGCCAGCAACTCTTGAGCCGTGTCGAACAGAGCAAGCCGCGTCAACGCCTCCAGAGGCAGCTGACCCACGCACAGCGGTGGCTGCGTGAAGTGGAGGACTGGGGCGGACGGCGGGGCGAAGGCCTCCGCGGTGACGACCTCGCGCAGGCCCGCGATATCGCACGCAGCCTGAACGCCGTGATCGCCTCGGCAAAACAGAGCATTGCTCAACGACGGTCGAACGAGAAGCGCGATGAGCGCGAACGGCGTGCGCAAAAGGAGAAGTCCGCAGTCGCACCTGCCAATACGCCTGTTGCCTTCACATTGGCAGCTCACGCGGAACAGCTGCGGCAAAGGCTAATGCAGGTCGCTCGTGAACGTCGCACCGTCCCCTGGGATGCCCTGACGGGCGGATTATCCGACGACCTTGACGCGCTGCCTTACAGCGCGCGGTGGGAGGCGCTGGCGCGGGTCGACGCCGAATCCGCAACGACCGAACCGTTGTTGTCGGCGCTTGTGACGACTCCGGGAGGCGGGCCCGTTCCGTACTACCGACAAGTGCTCAGGAAGCTGGGGTTCGAGGTACCGCGAACGGACAAGGCACTTCGGATGATCTGGGCGCGTGAACAGGAACGCGCCTACGCGGCGTACAGCGATGCCCCGACGCCGCTGCAACCGCGCCTCGTGCCCAGGGCAGGTGGGCATGGGACCGGGGCGGGGGCCGACCAAGGCGGAAACTGAGCCATGGCACGTTCTTTGCGACCCAGTCCGCGTAGAGGGGGCAGCGTCAGAGATCGGCTCCCTGCGCGGTCCTCGCGTAGGCCACGAACGCAGACCATTCCGCGTCAGAGAAGCCGAGGACCGGTCCCTGTCGGTCCTTCGAGTCGCGGACGTGGACGGTGCCCTGAGCGGGGGCTACCTCGACGCAGTCCCCTCCATCGGAGCCGCTGTAGCTGCTCTTGAACCACCGCAGCGAACCCGCGTCGGCCGTGATCTGCTTGGAGTTCATGCCTCTCCTGCCAGACGTTCGATGAGACGTGCGGACTCCCCGGCGTTCAGAGCCTGTGAGCGCAGCTTGCCATATCGTAGGCCGAAGGCACTTACCTTCCCAGGGTCGGTGACGACGACCCCGACCCCTTGGGATTCGAAGTACCCGAGTTGCCGGTGCTCCAGGGTTTCGAGGAGAACCATCGGGCCGTTGAGCCCCGGATGGAAACCCACGGCCTCCGGCATGATCTGGATCTCGACGTTACGCTGCGCCCCCGCCTTCAGCAGGTGTTCAAGTTGTGCCCGCATCGCGTCCCGGCCGCAGAGGGCGTTGCGCAGCACGGACTCGCCGATGATGAAGGAGAGGTCCACCGGCGGTGTCTTGCTGAGCAGTCGCTGCCTGCTGAGCCGGGCCTCGATGTGCTGCTCGATCATCTCGTCGGGCAGCGGTGGGCAGTGGGCTGTGAACAGTGCCCGCGCATACTCCTCGGTCTGCAACAACCCAGGCACCAGGAGCGGATCGTACGAGAAGCGGCTGACCGCTTCTGCCTCGATGACAGCGAAGTCACGGAAGAACGCTGGCAGTTTGGCCCGGTCCACGTCCTCCTGAAGTACGGCGAGAGCCCCTCTCGCGTCCAGCACCCGCTCGGCCGCGTCCGTGAACGTGGACTTCGCCGGCCGGCGGCCCTGCTCGATGGAGGCCACATGCTCACAGGAGTAGCCGATCGAGTCAGCGAGTTGGGCCTGAGCCATCTTCGCGCGCTCGCGGAAGAGCTTGACCAATTTGCCGTACCCGACCCAGATGGCAGGGTGGTCGTCGTCCCGTTCGCGTCGCCTTGTGCGGCTGTTGTTCGCCATGTGCGTCACATCCCCACGTTTCGCCGTGCCTTCGCGGATCAACGTGGCTCCCCGCCACCCGTCACGGGCCGTGACCCGTACCAATCCGTACCCGACTCGTACAACGCCGCCGGGTACGACCGTCCGCCCTGGCCAGCCTATGTGCGTGACGGGACGGTTACGGTGTGAAGTCAGAAACTCGTGCCTCAGCATGTACACCCCGACCCCAGCCCCCGGCCCTGTCGTTCCGCGTGCAGCTCAGCTCGACCCGGCGAGGGGCTCGGCTCGCCCGGTTGCTCGCTGTGCAACAACTCGTGGACTGGGGGATTCCCCGCGACGGCTGTACGGCATCCACCGTGGCGGCCGTCGTCGCGGAGTTCGCAGCCAACGCCGTCACACACGGCCGCACTCCCGGACGGGACTTCGCCCTGCGCCTGACGCTGACGCCGGAGTCGGTGCGCATCGAGGTCACCGACACCCGGCCGGACAAGCTCCTGCCGACAACCGGGAGGCTGCCCGAACTGGCGGAATCGTCCGTGGAGTCGGGGCGCGGCCTGCTCCTCGTGGAAGCCCTCGCCGACCGCTGGGGCACGGGACCGCGGGACCTCCACACCAAGACCCTGTGGGCCGAGGTCGACCGGGGCCGCCCCGTCCTGGCTGACGACATCGCCGTAAACAGCTCCGGCAACGAGAACGGGAACGGGAGAAGCAACGGCCGAATCTGACATCGGACTTGGCCACGCGCCGCCGCTTCCCCTCGGCGGCGCGTTGGTCCTCGGCGTTCTCGCCCTCCGTACGGCACTCGCCGGATATCGTTCCCGCATGACGTATGGGGGGAACGGGCGCACCGGCGTGTCACCTGATGTCACGCATGACGCCGTGGTCGTGGTGCCGGGGATCATGGGCAGCGCGCTGCGCGACACCACCACGGGGCGCTCGTTGTGGGGCCTGCGTGATCCTCGGTGGCTGGGCGCCTGGCTCCGCGACGACGGAGTGCACCCGCTGCACCTGGATGAGGACGAGCGGTCCGGTAAGTACGGCCGGGTGGAAGCCACCGAGCTGCTGCGCTTCCCCGCCTGGGCGCCGTTCGTGAAGGGCTTCGAGCCCTACAGCGCCCTGCTCGCCGCCGTCGAGCGGACGGTCGAGGACCCGAAGGCCGTACTCGAGTTCCCGTACGACTGGCGGCTGCCCGTCGCCGTCAACGGAGAACTGCTGGCGGAAGCCGCTCACCGTCACCTGGCTCAGTGGCGCGCCAGCAAGGAGCACGATGAGGCGCGCCGACGGCATCCGCACGGGCGCGAGGCCCGCCTGGTGTTCGTCGCCCATTCCATGGGCGGCCTGGTCACCCGGGCGGCCTTCGCCCACGCCGCTTCCCAGGGCAGTGATCTGGCCCCCGAGACCAGGGCAGTGGTCACCCTCGGCACGCCGTTCCTCGGCTCGGTCAAGGCGGCCGTCATCCTCAACGGCGACCGCTCCGGCCGGCTGCCCGCCCGGCTGCGGCGCCGGATGCAGGCCCTCTCGGCGACACTGCCCGGCGTACACGACCTGCTGCCGGACTACCGCTGCGTCGACGCGGGTACGGACGTACACCGTCTGACTCCGGCCGATGTGGCGGCCCTGGGCGGCGACGCGGAACTCGCTCGTGATGCGCAGCTGTTCCAGCAACGCATGCGTGAACAGGGGCCCGTGCTCCCCGGACACCGCGCGGTCGTCGGTGTCGCGCAGCCGACGGCACAGAGTCTGCGCCTCGACGCCGGGGTGGTGCACAAGCAGTACGTCGCGTTCCAGGGGAACGGAAACGGCGAACTGGCCCGCGACGGTGACCGTGTCCCCGTCCGCCGTGACCGGGCAGGAGACGGAACCGTCTACCGGGACGCGGCCCACCTCGCCTCGAATGACCCCCAATGGCTGCCGTTGCAGCACGGCGGCCTGGCCAAGGACAGCGTCGCCATCGAGTACGTGCGAGCAGTGCTCACCGAGTACGACCACGATCTCGGCGCGGCGCTGGGAGACGGTCACATCGGCCTGGACGTCCCTGATTACGCCGCGGCAGACAGGCCTTGGCTGCTGCGGGTGCTTTCCGCGCCGGACTCGGGGCGGCCCGTGAACGCCAGGCCCCGGTGCACCGTTCATGACGCCGCAACCGACCGGCAGATCGCCAGGGCGGACCTCCGCCCCGTCGACGGTGAGCTCGGCGCCCACGTCACCCTGCCCGCACCCGGTCTGTACCGGATCAAGGCCAAGTCCGGAGGCAACGCACCCGTCACCCAACTCGTCCTGGCAATCGATCCCGAGGACGACTGAGACGCGGCCGATGATGACCGTTTCGGACAGTGGGAATGCCTCGGGGCCGCTGCAGTTCTTTCCCGTCGACATCGGTGTGTACCTTCACCACGACCATCTGGAGACGGAGCCGGAGGTTGCGGCCATCGCCGCGCTGCTGGAACCGTTCGGCGCTCGCCGCGACACCTGGACGGTCCCGGCGGAGGAGCGAGGCGCCGACGCTGTCAGCCGGCGGCTTGAGGAGTGGTCGGCTTCCGACGTCACCGGTGACACATTCCTGTACTGGGTCGGCCACGGGTGGAGCAACGGGGGCTCCACGACGCTGCTCGCACACGCCCTCAGCCCCGCGGAGCTGATGCAGAACGGCATCGGGCCCGAGGAGCTGCTGCAGTCCCTCAAGGCACGGCAGTGTCAGATCGGCGCCGGCTGGGCCATCGTGATCATCGATGCGTGCTCCTCCAGTGACTTCGTGGACCGGATGTACTCCGAGGCCCTGCGGGACCGGGAAGCGCGCAACTTCCTGCTCGTCGCGACAGCCGCCGAGGGCAGCACCGCCCTCGGTGCCTTCCGCAGGGTGCTGACCACCGCCCTGACCGGTACCTTCCGCACCGAGGACACGATCGACTTCTACGACCTCTCCAGGGAACTCCAGCGGAACCTGAGCGGCTGTTCCATCCAGTTGCGTCTGGACGACGGCGGTGCCGCCCTGCACCGCGCCGTGCCCACCCTGGCGGGCCGCATGCAGGCCTCCCTCGACACCGTGACCGACATCGAAAAGGTCCTTGTCACCCTCACGGATGACGAGCGTCGCCACTTCGTCCCCAAGGCGAGTGGTGCCGAACTCGGCGAGCAGAGCTGGTACTTCGAAGGACGGGACGATGAGCGCCGCCGGATCCTCTCGTGGCTCGACAGCGCGGAAGGGGGCATGCTCGTCGTCACCGGGGCGGCGGGGTCGGGCAAGTCGGCACTGCTGGGCCATGTCGTGGTGCACTCCCGGCGCGAGCTCGCCGACATCCTGATGGCTCATCAAAATCTCGCGCCGCTGCCTCTGGGTAGCCTCCCTCCGTACGACGTCTTCGACTCGGTGCTTCATCTGACGGGGGCGACGCCCCGCACCCTGGTGCAGCGGATCGCCGAATCAGCCAGGCTCGGCGATCCCCCCGACGCGGCGATCGGCGAACAGTGCGCCTGGCTGGTTCAGAGCTTTCGCACGGTCGGCAAGAGCATGGGCGGAGGGGTCCCCAGGGGCGACGCCGAGGTTCGCTTCACGCTACTGGTGGACGCGCTCGACGAGGCCCACTTACCTTTGCTGATCGCGGAACGGATACTCAGCCCGTTGGCCGATCTGCCCGGGGTCCGCGTCATCGTCGGCACACGCCAGTCCACCAGCGAAGGTCCCGACCTGCCGGTACCCGAGGACGCCGACCTCATGGACGCACTGGGAGTGGACCGGAAAGACAACCGGGAGACGCTGCACGTAACCCGCGACCCTGTGGCCATGCGCGAGTACATCCGCAAACGACTGTACGCTGCAAAGGCCCGGCTGGGCGTCGACCCCTCGCAGATCGACAGCACCGCGGAAGCTCTCAGCAGCGTCGACCGGCAGTTTCTTTACGGTCGCCTCGCCGTGCGCGAGGTCATCAGCAACCCCGAGCTGGCCGCCGACCCGACCCCCCTCCTCGCATGCGACCACCAGCAGCTCTTCGCCCGAGCCGTCGAGCGACTGACCGCACAGGCCCCCTGCAACCGCCTCCTGCTCGAAGCGCTCGCCCTGGCGCAAGGGCGCGGCCTGCCCATCGCCGACGGAGTGTGGGCGGGCATCGCCACGGCCCTCGCCGACAACCCTGATGTCGCCGTCACCGATGACGACATCACGGAGCTGCTGCGCACGGCCGCGCCGTACCTCATGCTGGACACGGAATCCGGCCAGAGCGTGTACCGCCTGGCGCACCGGACGTTCGCCGAATACTTCACCCGGACACTTCCGCTCTCCACCCACGACAACCGGCACCGCCGTATCACCGAGTACCTGGCGAGCCCTTGGAGCAGCCCGGAGCCGGACCAACGGCCCAACCCCTATGTCGTGCACCACCTGCCCACCCACGCCGGTCTCGCCGGGCCGGACGGATGGCAGCTCCTAGCGGACCGCCCCCAACTGCTCGACCGGCTGAGCCCCTCGGCGATCGTGGCCAGCGTCATGCTCAGAGCCCTCGGGCGGTTCGAGCTGCCTCCAGCGGTGGCGGGAGTCCTGTTCGCCTGGGAGCAGCTCATCACCGCGCATTCCCGGGACCGGCGGGGACTGCGCGAGCTGGCGACCCTTCGCTGCACGCCGGAGACCGTCGTGCAGCGCTTCGGCAGAAGGTCTTCCGACCCTGACGCGGCCTGGTCCGTGGCCTGGGGGCAACTGAAGCGCCACGCACCCCATTTGCGACTCACCGGTCACACGGGCTCGGTGCAGGCCGTCGTGGCGTTCACGGACGCCTCACGGGTGCTGTTGGCTTCGGGCAGCGACGACGGGACGGTGCTCATCTGGGACCCGGCGAGAGGCGAAGCCGTGGGCGACCCGGTGGCGCTGCACGAGGGCGCCGTCCAGTCGATCACGGAGTTCCCGGGACCGGGCGGGCGGACTCTGCTGGCGACCGGGGGTGCGGACGGCACGGTCCGCATATGGGACCCCATCAGGGGAGAGACCGTAGGAGAGCCGCTGACCGGTCACGACGACTGGGTCCACTCGGTGGCGGCGTTCGAGGACGACGATGAGCGGACACTGTTGGCCACAGGCGGCGGAGACGGGACCGTCCGCGTCTGGGAGCCGATGACCGGCAAGGAACTGGCGGTTGGGGGCGGCCGGGAGGAGTACGTGACCGGGTGGGACCCGTACACCGACCGGGAGACCGAGGAACTCGTGGTCATCGGCCACGATGGCGACGTCTACTCGGTGGCGGCGTTCGTCCGTACAGACGGCGACGAAAGGCAATGGCTCCTGGCCACCGCCGGCAACGACGGGACGATTCGAATCTGGGACCCGACGACCGGGGAGGAGGCAACCGATCCCCTGACCGGTCACGACGGAGCTGTCTTCTCTGTCGTGGCGTTCGCGGGGCGGGAAGGACAGATGCTGCTGGCGTCGGGCGGTGAGGACGGGACGGTCCGCATCTGGAACCCGGACACCGGCAGCCAGACCATGGCGCCTCTCACGGGCCACGAGGGGCCGGTCCTCGCGGTGGGAGCCCTCGTCGAGGAGACCGAGGCCGGTACACGGACCCTGCTCGTCACGGTCGGTGGCGACAACAACCTGCGACTGTGGGATCCGGTCGGCGGCGAGCGAGAGACAGCGCCTCTGAGGGGCCACGAGAACTGGGTGAGGGCCGTTTCGTCGGTGCCGCCCCTGTCCGGCGCACACCCCCTGCTGGCCACCGGCGGTGACGACTGCACCCTACGGATCTGGGCGCCGTACGACAGCCGGTCGGCAGGCGTGCTCGTCGACGACGCCGCGACGACCACGCGGACACTGATGTCCTTCAGCGGCGAGGAGGAACAGACTCTGCTTGCCGCCGTGGACGCCACCGCGATGCTGCGCGTGTTCGACCCGGCCGAGGGCGAGCAGGTCGACAGGTTCCGCATCGAACACGACGGAGACGTCCTCACGATCACCGCGATCCGAGTGGTCCAGGACGAGGAGGAGAAACTCGTCTTCGCCACCGGTGGTGAGGACGGCGTGGTGCGGTTGTGGGATCCGGATACCGGTGAGGAGACCGGCGAAGTGGTGACGGATCACGTCGGCGGTGTGCGGGCGCTGTCGGCGTTCGTCGGGTTCGGTGGGAGGTCTTTCCTGGCCACCGGAGGCGAGGACGGCGTGGTGCGGCTGTGGGATCCGGCTACCGGTGCGAGGACCGGTGAGGTGATGACGGATCACGCCGGTGGCATACGGGCTCTGTCCGCGTTCGTCGGACTCGGCGGTCAGCCCATCCTGGCCACGGCGGGGGCGGACGGGGTCGTACGACGGTGGAACCTGATGACGGGCCATGCCGTGGGGGAGCCGATCGCCCACCCCGGCCTCACCACCGTGGAGTCGTACCGGCTCCCGGACCGCGAAGTCATGCTTGTCACGGGCGGAGACGACGGAACCGCCCGCCTCTGGAACTGCGAGGCGGGAGCGGAGGTGCTGAGGATTCCCCTGGGCCTTCCTGTACACGACCTGGCCGTCGTCGACGGTGATCTGGTCCTCGCCACAGAGGAAGGCCCGGTGCAGGTGAGCCTCGAAGCGCCATCGAACCTCATGGGCGAGTCCTGAACCGGGCTTCTGGCCCAATGTGCCTGGCCGACGGGTGGCAATATCGCTGTCCGCCACCTCAAGACCACCCGCCTGGCGCCGATCCAGGTTCAGGGAAGATCGGGCGCGGTCGGCACCCCGAATGCGTACCGACTTCCCCAACGGCACGCACACTTGCACGCAGACGTACGGATCTCGGAATGGGATGTCACTGACGATCTGGATCCCTTCGCGTGCATGGTGTCCCCTGTTCGTCCCTTTCCCGCACCCTGCTCTGCAACTCATGCCAGGCCTGGACGACTTCAGTGATTTTTCCCAGCAATTCGCGGAGCTGAGCCAGGACAAGGAGAGCAACGCCGAACCCGGCGAAGACGGTCAAGGTGATGCTGTCCCAATTCATCGATCCGCCCCCTCATCGGAAACGTTTCCGTTTTCCGGGAGGACCCGGTCCAGCCAGCCGCTATCGGCACCCAGCCTCACGAGTTCTTCGCGTGTCGAATCGTCGGCGTACACGGCGGGACCTGATCGGAACCGAATCTGCATGCCACATGGCAGACCTTGCGAGTTCACCAGGTGGTACGTGCATTGCCGCGTGTACCGGCTGTCTGGCAGCGGCGAGTCGTCACACGTGCAGTGATGCGACGAGACACGAAGGGGCAGCCCCCACACAGGATCAGTGAGGCGGGAAAGCAGGGTGTCGTGATCGAGACGCACGTCATTTCGCGTGTCGAGCTCGAAGATCCATTCGTCGTCGGTGATCCATGAGCGCGTCGAATAGGCGGAGCTCGAGGTGTGAAACAGTGCGATCCTCCGCAGTAGGCCAGAGCCCAGCCACTGCATGTCGAGCTCAGTCTTGCGCACCAGGCGGCATGAATCCGCGTCGTCGTGCTCATGGGTCGTCAGTGTGGGTGCTTTCCAGAGCGGTGGATATCCGTCCGCATCGAGCGATTTCCATCGCTGATCCAGGTATGTACTCCATCTGGTGCCGGTAATCCCCCGGAGGAGGAGGCGGCTGTTGGTGTTCACAAGGGTGAGGTGGAGGTCATCCCTCCGGATGGCGGCGATGCGGAGGCCTGGGACGCCGTTCACCTGAACCCCCGGCTCGGCATAAGGCAAGAGCCGATCGAGAGCATGGAAGGCCATGGGGTAGTTGTCGCCCTGCGAGATTTCAACATGGCTGTCGAGTTGGACGACGATAGGGTTCTCGCTGCTCACCCGTGCGTTGGAGATCCCCAAAGGGTGTGCCGACCACGCACCGCCATCCCCCAGCTTGCACAAGACCTGTGACTCAAGTAGTGCCTGAGGCGAGGCAGCGTCGGGAACGGGTCGCGGACCAGCCGACTTCCTGAGTTCCTTCAGGGCGAATTGGTACGGCTCGCCGGTATAGGCGCAGCGTGTACGAGTCAGATGGGAGAGGCGTCCACCATGAGGCATTGCACGATCCGTCCTCGAACGCTCCTGCCCCCAAACGTCCGACAACTGAATCGGTGCACCCAGCATGTGGGCACAATCAGACGCAGATACCAGTTCCGGTGAAGCTATGGCTCCTTCGTCCCTGAGTGGCGCTGGAATTGGGGCAGTTCAGCGCCGGGAGTGGCCCCCGTCAGGCCACCTAGAGGCTAGCACTGGCGAGGAGCAGTGTGTCGTTCCTGCGTGAGAGATGGCTTGATAATGACGGCGGAACGTCGGCTACGGTCGCCATCGCCATCGCCATCGCCATCGCCATCGCCATCGCCATCGGTATGGGGGACATGTCGGGGCGTGCTTGGAGACGCCGGCGCAACATGCCTACGTCGCCGTCCTCGGGGAACCTTCTCCGTTCTCTGCGCACGGATTTCGACATGCCGGCGCCGCAGGGGGCGACGGCATAGGTCGGCCGAAAGCGCGTTGGCGACTGGAAGCGACGGGTATCAGCTCTTGATGGCGAGCTCGTCGAGCATCTGCTCCAGCAGGCTGTTGTCACCGAGGAAGCTCTTCACCGAAGCGTCTTCGTTGCGTTGGGCGTCCATGCCGGACCAGTTGAGTTCGTATCCCGCGTCGGCGCTGAGCTGTGCCAGGAACGCCCGCTGGGCACGCCCGTTGCCCTCGCGGAACGGGTGGAGGACGTTCATGTCGCTGTACAGCTCAGCCAGTCGGAGGACGAACTCCTGCTGGGGGAGATCCCGCAGATGACCGGAGGAGGCGAGACGGCCGAAGACCTCTCCGGCGTAGGACACCAGGTTTCTCGCCGGGCAGAACGGTGTGCGCTTGGCGATGTTCACAGTCCGTAACTCACCTGCCCACGGATAGATGTCGCCAAAGATCGCGGCATGGAACGCTTGAAGATGGCCGAGGTCGTACGCGCCGGGCGGGGGGCGTTCGGCGAGCATGACGAGGCGGGCCCGGGTGATGTCCGCCTCCGCTGCCTGGAGCAGCTGATGGTCGGTGATGCCGAGCTTGTTGCGCAGCACGCCGTTGGGCATGGCGTACGGATCGTTCACCCTGCCCGCCGCTCCGAAGTCTGCCGGTGGCGGGCGATCGCGCGGGCGACAAGGGCATCCGCGTCGAGGTCGCCCTTTACGTACGCCTCGGTGTCGCGGTCGGAGGCGTCGGAGGCGTGGAGCCCCTCGGCCTCGATGGAGCCGGTGGCCGAGGCGACGGCCGCACGTCGTGCCGCTCGGCCGCTCAGCGCCTCGAAGGCCTCGACGGACAGGAGGACGCCCTGGGGCTTGCGGTGGGCGCCGATCAGGACCGGGTCGGCATCCGCGCCGGACTCCGACAGGTCGGTCAGAATCCGCGACAGTCTCGCGCGCGCGTCGCTGACGGTCACGACCTCAGGGATCTCCATGCTGTCACCGTACCCATATAGAGTCTTGATTCTGTACAGATTCTAGTACGGATTTCGGTGACGCGCGGAGTAGGTGCCTCTAGCGTGCGGCTTGCCCTGTCGGCCGACCACGGGAGAATGGTTGTGAACTAAGTCAATCGACATCTTGCTGAAGTCGCCTCGCACTGTCACACCCCCGCGATAGCCTCACCCCATTGGCTCATCACCTGGCAGAGAGGGTCCGTCCCATGCCGTCGTCCCCGCCCGCCGCCGCCCTCGGCGTGCCGCCGCATCCGTTGAACGAGGTGCCGCAGACCTTCCGCCCCGGGGACTCGTACGACGTACGCGACGGGCTGGTGACGTACATCCGGCGGGACCTCCTCGGACCCTGGGACGGGGAGACGGAGGAGCTGCCGCACCGGTCCGCGGGGCCGCGCGACCGGTACCTGGTGGGCATGCTCGGGCCCCGCCCGGACGGTGGTGACGACGCCCGCACGATGGCCCGCACCGCCGCGCAGAGCGGCGACGATGAACCCGGCAGCGACGACGGGCAGGCCGCCGAGGGCGGTGAACTGCCCGAACGCCTCACCCCGCAGGCCGCCGGCCGTATCTGGGCCTCCTCCATGGGGCTGTCCTTCGTGGTCCCGGCGTCGATCGGCACCCTCAGCGTCACGGCCCGCTGGGGGCGGTACTCGCTGGCCGACAGGATCGTCGACACCAGCCCGAACCCGGTGCGCGTGTGGGGGCGCGAGGCCGTTGAGCACCACCCCATCGACATCCAGGTCACCCGGACCGGCGACCAGCGCCACGTGTTGGAGGGGGACGACGCCCACGGCATCCACCTCGACGTACAGGTCCGCGAACGCCCGGCCGGAGCGACGGGCGAGGACCTGCGTGTCGTGGAGGTCGCCCTTGTCAACCGGCTTCCCGAGAGCACGTCCGACCGCAGGGACACCCAGTGGCTGTTCCAGACCGGCCTGGAGGTGGCCGCGTTCCCCGACGACCGGGCGGCCGTCTTCCTGCCCATCGACGACCCGCTGGACCCCCGCTCCGTCGGGACCTCCGAGGAACCGGAGGAGCGGCGGCTGCGCCTCCTCTACCGCGACAGCCTCCGCTACGGCGTCGGCCGCAACGTCGCCGTGACGGCCGACGTCCGCCACGGCGAGCGGCGGGCTCACCGGCTGGCCACCACATGGCTGCCCGAGTACGACGTACGCGCCACCACCGCCCCCAAGATTGACGAACAGCCGCTGCTGGCCGGGCTGGAACTCGGCATGGATGAGCTCGCGGCCCTCGCCGTACCCGCACGCCGCGCGGAACTGAGCGCCGCCCTGGCCCCGCTAGCCGACGGCTACAGCTCCTGGCTCCAGACTCAGCGGGAGAAGGCGCGGACCCTCCCCGACGACCTGCGCACAGCCGCCGAAGCGGCCATCGACCAGGCCGAGGACGTGTGCCACCGCATAGCTTTCGGCATCGACGTCCTGTCCACGGACGACGACGCCCTCGAAGCGTTCCGGTTCGCCAACCGGGCCATGGCCCTCCAGCGACGCAACACCGCCATCGCTGCCCGGCGCGCCGGGCACGAGGACGATCCCGCCTCCTACCGCAAGGCCCACCAGGCGGTGTACGCGCAGGGCAAGGAGGCGGCCGGCTGGCGGCCCTTCCAGCTCGCCTTCGTCCTGCTCAACCTCGCCTCGCTGAGCGCCCCCGGCCACCCGCACCGCGGCACCGGGCGCGAGGCTCTCGTCGACCTGCTGTTCTTCCCAACCGGCGGCGGTAAGACCGAGGCCTACCTGGGGCTGGCCGCCTACACCTTCGCCCTGCGCAGGCTCCAGGGCATCGTGGGCAGCGGCACCGAGGCCCGCGACGGCCGTGCGGGCGTCGCCGTCCTCATGCGCTACACCCTGAGGCTGCTGACGGCCCAGCAGTTCCAGCGGGCCGCAGCCCTGGTCAGCGCCTGCGAGGTACTGCGCCGCGAGGAGTACGCGCGCGACCGACGCTGGGGCACGACCCCGTTCCGTATCGGGCTGTGGGTGGGAACCTCGGTGTCCCCCAACTGGTTCGGCGAGGCGCAGGAGCAGATCGCCGGCGCCCGGGAGAGCGCCAGCGACAAGCACGCACGAGTCATCCAGGTCCTCAGCTGTCCCTGGTGCGGACAGGGCCTGACCGCGCACTCCAACATGGACTACGACCCCGACCGGCGCCGCGTGCTGTTGTACTGCCCGCGCGGCGAGGGCGAAGACCGCTGCCCCTTCTCCCGGCTCGGCTCACCCGGCGAGGGCATCCCCGTGCTCACCGTCGACGAGGAGATCTACCGCCTCGCCCCCGCCATGGTCATCGCCACCGTCGACAAGTTCGCCCAACTCCCGTGGAACGGCTACGCAGGGCTGCTGTTCGGCCGCGTCACCGAATGGTGCCCGCGCCACGGCTACCGCCACGACGACCTCGACGAGCGCACCGGCTGCCGTAGCCGTCACACCCGCAAGGGGGCGCTGGACGGGGTGACGGCCCAGCCCGTCACCCGGCTGCGGCCCCCGGACCTGATCATCCAGGACGAGTTGCACCTGATCTCCGGAGCGCTGGGCACCACCGTCGGGCTCTTCGAGGCCGCCGTCGACCAGCTGTGCAGCTGGACGTACACCGACCGTGACGGCGTACGTCACGAGGTCGGCCCGAAGATCGTCGCCTCCACGGCCACCACGAAGCGCGCCGCCGAACAGGTGCGCGGCGTCTTCGCCCGGCAGGTCGCCGTCTTCCCGCCGCAGGTCCTCGATGTCGGCGACACCTTCTTCTCCCGGCAGGTGGAACTCGCCCGGAACAACCCCGGCCGCCGCTACCTCGGCGTGTGCGCCCACGGCACCCGGCTCAAGGCCGCGGAGATCCGGGTCGCCGAGATCCTCCTGCTCGCCGGACAGGAGCAGTTCGACACCTACGGAGCTGCCGCCGACCCATACATGACGCTCGTCGGCTACTTCAACGCCACCCGTGAACTCGCCGGCATGCGGCGCTACCTCGACGACGACATCGCCACCCGCGTCCGTAGCAACGGCGGACGCAAGGGGCACGACACGATCGCGAACCGCATCCCCACCAAGTCCGGCATGCTCACCATCCAGGAACTGACCTCCCGCATCTCCTCCGCGGACATCAGCGCCACCCTCAAACGGCTGGAGTCCCCGTTCGACCCGGAACGGGACACCACGGAGCGCCGCAAGGCCTTCGCCGCCGAATACATGGCGGCCCGGCGGCACAAGCGGGAACCACGGGCCCGTATGACGCCCGTGCAGGAACGCGCGGTGGACGTCGTCCTGGCCACCTCCATGCTCCAGGTCGGCGTCGACGTCTCCCGCTTCGGCCTGATGCTCGTCGTCGGCCAGCCCAAGAACACCGCCGAGTACATCCAGGCGTCCTCCCGCGTCGGCCGTGACGCGCGGCGCCCCGGCCTGGTCGTCACCCTCTACAACTGGTCCCGGCCACGCGACCTGGCGCACTTCGAGGACTTCGCGCACTACCACGCGACCTTCTACCGCCAGGTCGAAGCCCTGTCGGTCACCCCGTTCACCCGCCGCGCACTCGACCGCGGCACCGCACCGACGTACATCGCGGCGCTGCGTCAGGCCGCGTACGAGAACTCCCGAAACACCGACGCCCAGCACGTGGACCTTTACGGCGATCTCGCCCGGCAGGTCGAACAGCGCCTGCTGGAGCGGGCGGACCGAGTCGGCGGCCAACGCGCGCAGGACTATCTCACCGAACGCATCTACGCCCTCAAGGACCGCTGGGAGGAACGCCGCGAAGGGGGCGGCATCCTGGGGTACCGCAAGGAGAAGAAGAAGGACACCCTGGTCACCGGACTTCTCCACCGTGCGGACGGCTCGCGCTGGGACGAACTCACCGTACCCATGTCCATGCGGGAGACCGAGAACGAACTCAACCTACTGCTCCCCGGCGGCGGCAACTTCGTGGACCAGCCCACCAACGGCGGCCCCGCCTGGCACTTCGGGGCCACGGGCAGCAAGGGCACCGCCGGCGAAGAGGACACCGGCGGCGACGGCGGCGCACCGGTCGACGCCGACGAGTACGGAGACGCCGCCACCGCCGCAGGAAAGGGACGGCGATGAGCGGCAACTACTACCGGCGCGTGGGCGCCGCACGCCCCAGCCATCTCATGTACACGGCCGGCGTGGGCGCGCTCGTCGACCTGCCCAACTTCTCCGTCCTGGTCAAGGGACTCGAATCCTGGAGCCACACCGGGCTCCTCCCCGACGACTACCTCATCGAGGAACCCCGGCTGCGCACCGCCGTCAACCGTTCCCTCCAGCTCTACGGCCGGGCACAAATCAACGAACTGCGCTCCGCCCCCTGGATGGAAGGCGCCGACGGTGCCCCCAAGGACTGGGCCGCGCAGGGCGTAGGCGTACCCGTCACCCCCTTCCCGCAGTGGCTGCGATGCACCGCCTGCAACCTGCTCGCCCCCATCGACTCCGACGCCTTCACCTTCCTCAACAACAACCCACGCACTCCGCACGAGGCGAAGTTCGTCCACAGCGACTGCAAGTTCGGCAGGCCCCTCGCCGTGACCGCCCGCTTCACCCTGGTCTGCACGAACGGACACTTGGACGAGTTCCCGTACGCGATGTTCGTCCACCACGGCAACCCGTGCGCGAAGAGTCCCAGGCCGCTGATGCGCATGAAGGACCACGGCGGCAACCAGGCGGCCAACGTCACCCTTGAATGCGTCGCCTGCGGGGAGAAGCGCAACATCCGCGACGCGATGGGGGAGCGGGGCCGGACCGAGCTACCTGCCTGCCGCGGCCGCCACCCGCACCTGTCCGCCTTCGAGAGCGACGGCTGCGACCGCGAGGCCACCCTCATGGTGGCGGGCGCATCCAACCAGTGGTTCCCGATGACGCTCAGTGCTCTCGCTCTGCCACCGAGCAGGAACCAGGACCTGACCGAGCTCGTCGAGGAGCGCTGGGTCGAGCTCCAGAACGTCACCTCGCGCCCCGTCTACGACGCACTGGCCGCCATGCCTCAGTTCACCTACCTCAAGGAGTACGACCCGGACGCGCTGATCGCCGCCGTCGAGGCCCGTAAACAGGGCAACGCCGGACAGCAGAACCAGCCCGCGGCGGCGGTGGCGGCCGACCTGCTCAGCCCTGAATGGGACGTCCTCGCCGCACCGCACGTGCCCGACCCCACCGACGATTTCGCGATGGAGAGTGTCACCTTCCCCACGACGCTGGGCGAACTGTTCGCGGACGTCCGCCAAGTACAGCGGCTGCGGGAGGCTCGCGCGCTGGTTGGTTTTACTCGACTGGACGCCCCCGACCCCGAATCGGAGGAGATCGCCACCCTCGTGCGTCTCTCCCGCACCTCGCAGAACTGGGTGCCGGCCAGCGAGGTACGCGGCGAGGGCATCTTCCTGCGCGTGCGCGAGGACCTGATGGCCGAATGGGAGGACCGGATGCAGAAGTCGCCGCAGATGGCGGCCCACCGGGAAGCCTTCGGCCGGTTTCGCAGCAACCGTAAATCGGACCGCATCACCGGCCCCTTCGACCCCATGCGCGGTTGGCCCGGTGAACGCTACATAGCTCTGCACACCCTCTCCCACATGCTGATCCGCACCATTGCCCTGGAATGCGGCTACAGCTCGGCGAGCCTCGGCGAACGCATCTACGCCGGAGACGAGGAGAAGACCCGCACCGGCATCCTCATCTACACCGCCGTTCCCGACTCCGAGGGCACCCTGGGAGGCCTCGTGTCTCTGACCGAGAACCCCCACTTCGAACGGATCGTGCGCAGGGCGCTGGAGGATGCCGCGCGCTGCTCCTCCGACCCGCTGTGCGCCGAACGGCTGCCGAAGGACCCAGCGGACTACCTGCATGGCGCGGCCTGCCACGTCTGCCTGTTCGTCTCTGAGACCACCTGCGAACGTGGCAACCGCTTCCTGGACCGCCGTTTCCTCGTCCCGCTGGGCGACGACACCGACCAGGTCCTCACTCCTGTGAATCTGCGGCCGTGAGCCGCCGGGATTTCGAGGCGGCGGCAGAGCAGGCGGTCGTCCTGCTCGGGCCGTCCCGTGCCAAGGACCTGGCTGGGGTCTTCGCCCGGGGCCGGGGACTTGAGCACGCGCTGCTCGTAGTCCCAGTCCCGGCCGCGGTCAATGCGATACGGAACCTGTACGACGCAGCGGAACGGGACCGTGTTCCGCTCCCCGACGTCGCCGCCTACCTGCGCGGGTTCGTTGCCGGATGGTCCCGGCGCCACGGCGAGGCTGAGGTACGCACCGTCTGGAGCGGGCCCGCCACCCCTGGCGTGCCCGCCCGTGCCACTGCGAGGGTTCTCACCGACCTCGTCGGTCGCGCCGACTCAGAGCTGCTGGCCATGACGTACGCAGCCCGGCCCCACCCTCCGCTCTTGCGGGCCCTGAGAGATGCCGTGACGCGGGGCGTGGATGTCCACATCGTCGTGGAGACCCTTGAAGGCGCTGGCGGACTGCTCTCCGGGCCTGAACCGGCCGACGCCTTCACCTCGGTACGGGGCCTGAGACTGTGGCACTGGGCACCCTCGGCACGCGAGCACCAACGTGCCCGCCAGCACGCCAAACTGGCCGTCGCCGACCGCCGCATTCTGCTGGTGGGCAGCGCTAACCTCACCGAGTCCGGGGTCAACAAGAACCTTGAAGCTGGCGTGCTTGTCACAGGTAGTACTGCTCCGAGAAGGGCCGCTGAACATATTCGGGAGCTGCAGCGGCTGAGAGTCCTCAGGCCCTTGAACGCACTTAACGTACGCCGGTCCTGAGATACCTATCGCAGTGCTGTGGTTCACATGACGTTTGCCCTGTCGTTTCGGAGGCCGTATCGCTAATCCGGTCCAGAGGCCAAACGGGCCACATCGACCCTCACCCGACGTGTCAAGCAGGCCGTCTCCGAGTGGTACGTGCTGCAGATGCTGGAACTGTCCTGGGACGGCTTCATCGAGCGTGTCTCCCAGGGCTGCAACGTGGGCAAGTCCCCCTACAGTTACATGGCGGAAAAGGTGGCCCACCCGGTGCCAGCTCGCCGAGCCGAGGCCCGTACGAAGCACCGGCTCACTCCGGATCCAGCCTCAGCGGTCACCTGCATCTTCCAGCTCCGCGGCCTGGACAAGCTCGGCTAGACGTCAGTGCCGACCATCTGGACCTGGACTTCGTGGCGTACCCGGCTCCGGAGCCGGCCCGGCCGGACGCGGCCCTGGGCCGCTGGAGCGGATCCGCCGTGCGAGAAATTCTCGCAATCCCAAGTACACGGGCTACCAAGTGTGCAGCTGCCGTGCCACGAATATGGACGGCCGCTCAACGAGCCGAAGGGCTGGGTGTGGTCGCCAGGTCCTGCCCGTGATCCTCTTGTCACCAGAGAACTCTTCGACGCCATCTCTACCGTGGGCCGCAGCCGCCAAGGATCCGGACCACCCATTGAGCCAACAAGCGCCTGGCCACCAAGCGCTCCTACGTTCTGCGGTCACACGTCTACTGTGACACCTGCGACAGCCACATGTTCGGGTTGACCCCCATCGGATCCCCTACTAGGCCTGCCAGCCTGAATCCAATGAACATCGTGATCAACCGTGGTTTCCCCATTATCCCAACAGTTGCCGGATTCGCGAGGAGACCTTCCCTACCAGGGTCTCCGGCCTCGATCGGCGCAGCCATCTCGTACCCGCGCTCGAAGCCACTGGGTCTGCGGATGACGCTGGCGACCGCATCGACAGGGAGCCTGCAGCTCTGGAGCGCGCCATCACCGCCATCGGCCAGCACCAGGCGCGCCTTATCCGCATCCTCGCTGACGACTTCGACGATGACGATCAGGCCCACAATCTTGACCCGGATCAAAAGAAGGAGTTCCGCGATGCGATCCGCCGGGAGCACGCCAAGTTGGTGCCCAGCGTGAACAGCCCGCTGAGCAGCTGGCCAACTGCAAGCGCCAAGATAGGTCACTGCCGTGACGATGGCCCTTCTCGACGAACGTCCGGGGCGGCCATCCGAGGAACTGCTCAGGAAGACGTTCGTAACTGGGCCTTTGTCCTTCCCGGTCCGGACGAACGTGAATTGCCGACCGAGGTCGCCAACGTCGCGCAGACTCCGCGGCTTCACCCAACCGATCGGCACCCTGTCGAGGGATCTGCAAGCGACAGGTGTGCTGACAGGAGGGGAGCCTTTCCTGCTCACCACCGTCTACGGCCACGCCACCGACCCTTCCTGGGCGAAGGGGTTCCGCATTCCCAGCGGGGTGATTCCCCTGCTCCGGAGCAAGTACGAGGGGGGCGAGCTGTGGCAAACCCGAGACAGCGGAGAAGCTGTGAGCGAACCGTCCGACAGGAGCTGACGTACGAGCAGATCGACCAGGTGTACGGCGTGGCTCGCCATCGGCAAGCCTGGAGTGAGGGCTGAAGCGGGCGCCTCGGCAAGGGTCAGCCGTGTACCTGGGCGCCCGTGGGTGGCCCCGCGAGATGACGATTCACACGGGGCAGTGCCTCTACTGTCCCTCTTTCGCGGAGGCTGACAACCACCGGTACAGCGCCACGCCCAAGATGGCCACACCTGCGACGATGAAGGTCACCACCCCTCCCACACCTATCGACTGGACTGCGAGTTCGCCGATCACGACAAGGATTATCAGCAGGACGAGGCAGCTCATGCAGCCCTTGGCGTACGAAACGAACTCGGGCTCCTGGCTCATACGGCCCCCCGGAAAAGATTGAATGCGCAAGTACCGAGCATAGATCCCAAACGCCTCAGCCGGTTAGACGCGGGACGTGACTCCACGTGCCGAGTCGGCGGGCCGCGGGAACCGGCGTGGGGACGAACCTGCCGTCAGCCTGCGATCTTCGGCACCACCACTGCTCGTTCTCCTGGTTGGCGCTCGCCGAGATCCCGTCCACGCCTCGTCCACAGACCCCGGCATACGCCCGCTCCGGGCCGCATACGCCTGCACATACGCGAAGACCCCGGCCTCAGCGTTTCCGCTGGTGACGGGGTCTTTGGGCACCTCTTGCTGGGTGCCCCCGGCAGGATTCGAACCTGCGCACACGGCTCCGGAGGCCGTTGCTCTATCCCCTGAGCTACGGGGGCGTGTCGGGCGCTGAGCTGTTCGCTTGCGGCGACGGGTAGAACACTAGCAGGTCCGCAGGGGTGATCAGGAACGGGTTTCCCGGGGTGAGTCGGGGTCCCGTTCTCGGGCTCCTGGTTCCGTCGGGCGTGAGGCGAACGGAGCCGGTCCGCAACAGGGCGGTGGCGTCCGGCACGGCGTGGAAGACAGGGCGCTGGTGCCCCCCGCGCGGCGTGGAAGACAGGGCGTAGTGCCCCCGCAGGGGGTGGAAGACCGGGCGATGGCGTCCCCCACACGGGGTGGAAGACAGGGCGGTGATTGCCCCGCACGGGATGGAAGACAGCCCGATGGCGTCCCCCGCGCAGGTTGGAAGTGGGGAAAAGCCGGACGCGGTGGCCGGTGCCGACCTACTCTCGAGTTGTGCCAGGCGCGTCGGGTCGGGTGCTTGTTGTGGACGACAACAAGGTCATCCGGCAGCTGATCAGGGTCAACCTCGAGCTGGAGGGGCTTGAGGTCGTGACCGCGGCTGATGGTGCCGAGTGTCTGGATGTCGTGCATCGGGTAAGGCCCGATGTCGTCACCCTCGATGTCGTCATGCCCCGGCTGGACGGGCTCCGGACCGCCGCGCGGCTGCGTGCCGATCCTCGTACGCACGATCTTCCGCTCGCCATCATCAGCGCCTGTACCCAGTACGAGGTGGAGAGCGGGCTCGACGTCGGTGTCGACGCCTTCCTCGCCAAGCCCTTCGAACCCGCGGAGCTCGTCCGGCTCGTCAAGCAGCTCATCGAGCGGAAGCCCGGTCGCGGCCGCCGCGCGGAGGGCGTGGGGGAGAGGGAGGAAGACGGGGAGGGCGACGAGGGCCAGGGTGGAGGCAACGGTGGGGCGGGAGTGGCTGTTGGGTGAGGGGGCTCGTAGGCGGAGGCGCGGAGCGTCTCGCACGCCCTTCCCTCTCGCACGCCCTCGCACCGTAGAAACCGCCTCGCACCCTCCTCCGTCTCGCACCGTAGAACCGCCTCGCACGCCCTTCCGCCTCGCACGCCCTTCCGCCTCGCACCGTAGAACCCCCTCGCACCCTGCTCCGTCTCGCACCGTAAAACCGCCTCGCATACCCACCCCCCACCTCCCCTACGCTTGTTCCGTGACCCCCGTCGAGCTCTCCCGCACCGTGTTGCACTCGGTGCGTGCTGCCGTGGACGACGGGGAGCTGTGTGTGGAGCCGGGTGCGCTGCCCGAGCGGGTCGTCGTGACCGAGCCGGGGCCCGGCGGGTGCGGGGACTACGCCACCAACGTCGCCCTCCAGCTCGCCCGCGCCGCCGGGCGGACGCCCATGGACGTCGCCGGCGTTCTCCGCGAGAGGCTTCTCGACGCCGACGGCATCGACGACGTCGTCGTCACCGGGCCGGGATTCCTCAACGTCACCCTCGCCGACAGCGGTGGAACGGCCGCCGGTCTCGTCACCGAGATCCGCCGGCTGGGCGCCGCCTACGGGCACGGTGACGCGCTCGCCGGGCAGGTCGTGCTGCTGCGCGTGCCGTACGAGGTGCGGGCCGAGGTCGTGGCCGACGCGGTCGTGCGGATCGTCGCGACGCAGGGCGGGCGGGCCGAGGTCGGGCACGGGGAGCCGGTGAACCTGCGGCCCGTGCCCGCGCCGGAGGATCCCGCGCCGCTCGGGGCCGACGCCGCCCAGTGGGCGCTGCTCCATCCCGCGTCGCACGACCGGCCCCGCATCACCGCGGACCACCTGGTGCAGCGGGAGGCCAATCCGCTGTTCCGGGTGCGGTACGCGCACGCCCGTACCCGGGCCCTGACCCGCGGCGCCGCCCGCCTCGGGTTCGGCGCCGAGCCCGGGCCCGTGGCGGCCCGCGAGGTCGTCGCCGCACTCGCCGACCACCCCCGCGTCCTCACCGCGGCCGCCACCCACCGCGCCCCGGACCGCCTCGCCCGGCATCTCGTCACCCTCGCCGATGCCGTGCTGCCCCATCTGCCCGGCGTGCTGCCGCGCGGCGAGGAGAAACCCTCGGCCGCCCACCGTGCCCGGCTCGCCCTCGCCGAAGCCGCCGGGACGGTGCTGGCCGGTGGCCTGTCCCTGCTCGGCATCGACGCACCCGAACACCTCTGAGGCGACCCAGGACGCCGCGGAGAGAGACAGAGAGTCTGAGAGCCACGTCATGAGCCGTTCCGCCCACCCCGCCGGGCCCCGTCACGCCGACGTCCTTCCCGAGGGGCACTACTCCGCCCCGCCCGCCGACCTCAACGCCCTCGACCCCAAGGTGTGGGCGCAGACCGTCGGCCGGGACGAGGACGGTGTCCTCACCGTCGGCGGGATCCCCGCGACCCGGCTCGCCGAGGAGTTCGGCACCCCCGCCTACATCCTCGACGAGGCCGACTTCCGCGCCCGGGCGCGCGCCTGGCGCACCGCGTTCGGCGCCGACGCCGACGTGTTCTACGCCGGGAAGGCGTTCCTGTCCCGGGCCGTCGTGCGCTGGCTGAACGAGGAGGGGCTCAACCTCGACGTGTGCTCCGGCGGGGAGCTGGCCACCGCGCTGTCCGCCGGGATGCCCGCCGAGCGGATCGCCTTCCACGGCAACAACAAGTCCGTCGCGGAGATCGAGCGGGCGGTCGAGGCCGGGGTCGGCCGGATCGTGATCGACTCCTTCCAGGAGATCGTGCGGGTCGCGCACGTCGCGCGGTCGCTGGGCAGGCGGCAGCGGGTGCAGATCCGGATCACCGTCGGCGTCGAGGCGCACACCCACGAGTTCATCGCCACCGCGCACGAGGACCAGAAGTTCGGCATCCCGCTCGCCGGCGGCCAGGCCGCCGAGGCGGTGCGGCGGGCGCTGCAGCTCGACAGCCTCGAGGTCATCGGGATCCACAGCCACATCGGTTCGCAGATCTTCGACATGTCCGGCTTCGAGGTCGCCGCCCACCGGGTGGTCGGGCTGCTGAAGGACATCCGGGACGAGCACGGCGTCGAGCTGCCCGAGATCGACCTCGGCGGCGGCCTCGGCATCGCGTACACCAGTGCCGACGACCCGCGCGAGCCGCACGAGATCGCCAAGGCGCTGACCGAGATCGTCGGCCGGGAGTGCGAGGCCGCACGGCTGCGCACACCCCGCATCTCGGTCGAGCCCGGCCGCGCCATCGTCGGGCCGACGGCGTTCACGCTGTACGAGGTCGGCACCGTCAAGCCGCTCGAGGGGCTGCGGACGTACGTCTCCGTGGACGGCGGGATGTCCGACAACATCCGCACCGCGCTGTACGACGCGGAGTACAGCGTCGCCCTGGTCTCGCGCGCGAGCGACGCCGAGCCCGTGCTCAGCCGTGTCGTCGGCAAGCACTGCGAGAGCGGGGACATCGTGGTCAAGGACGCGTTCCTGCCCGCCGACCTGGCGCCGGGCGACCTGCTCGCCGTGCCCGCCACCGGCGCCTACTGCCGGTCCATGGCCAGCAACTACAACCACGTGCTGCGCCCGCCCGTCGTCGCGGTGCGGGACGGCGAGGCGCGGGTGATCGTGCGGCGCGAGACGGAGGAGGACCTGCTGCGTCTCGACGTCGGCTGACGCGGCCGGAGAGAGGAGCCGGCGGAGCCGGAGACACCGGTTCCGCGGGCCTCGGTGAACTCCGGGACAAGGGCCGGAAGATCTTCGGTCTTCCCATCCCGGCAAAATGAAATACATGTCTCACGATCCGGACGAAGGGTAGAAACTCCCGTCCGGTGAGTGAGACTGGTCCAACCGTAGACGGTAAGAGGAAACGAGGTCGGATGATGCGTACGCGTCCGCTGAAGGTGGCGCTGCTGGGCTGTGGAGTGGTCGGCTCAGAGGTGGCGCGCATCATGACGACGCACGCCGACGACCTCGCCGCCCGTATCGGGGCCCCGGTGGAGCTGGCCGGCGTCGCCGTGCGCCGGCCCGGCAAGGTGCGCGAGGGCATCGACCCCGACCTGGTCACCACCGACGCCACCGCCCTCGTCAAACGCGGCGACATCGACGTCGTCGTCGAGGTCATCGGCGGCATCGAGCCCGCGCGGAGCCTCATCACCACCGCCTTCGAGCACGGCGCGTCCGTCGTCAGCGCCAACAAGGCGCTCCTCGCCCAGGACGGGGCCGCGCTGCACGCGGCCGCCGAGGAGCACGGCCGGGACCTGTACTACGAGGCCGCCGTCGCCGGCGCCATCCCGCTGATCCGGCCGCTGCGCGAGTCCCTCGCCGGCGACAAGGTCAACCGGGTGCTCGGCATCGTCAACGGCACGACCAACTTCATCCTCGACAAGATGGACTCCACCGGCGCCGGCTACCAGGAGGCCCTGGACGAGGCCACCGCGCTCGGTTACGCGGAGGCCGACCCGACCGCCGACGTCGAGGGGTTCGACGCCGCCGCCAAGGCCGCCATCCTGGCCGGCATCGCCTTCCACACGCGGGTGCGGCTCGACGACGTCTACCGCGAGGGCATGAGCGAGGTCACCGCCGCCGACTTCCGCTCGGCCGCGGAGATGGGCTGCACGATCAAGCTGCTCGCCATCTGCGAGCGGGCCGCCGACGGCGCCTCGGTGACCGCGCGGGTGCACCCCGCGATGATCCCGCTGAGCCACCCGCTCGCCTCCGTGCGCGGCGCGTACAACGCCGTCTTCGTCGAGTCCGACGCCTCCGGGCAGCTCATGTTCTACGGCCCCGGCGCCGGCGGTTCCCCGACCGCCTCCGCCGTGCTCGGCGACCTGGTCGCCGTCTGCCGCAACCGGCTCAACGGCGCAACGGGGCCCGGTGAGTCGGCGTACGCGGCCCTGCCGGTCTCGCCCATGGGCGAGGTCGTCACGCGGTACCACATCAGCCTCGACGTCGCGGACAAGCCGGGTGTACTGGCGCAGGTCGCGACCGTGTTCGCCGAGCACGGGGTGTCGATCGATACGGTTCGCCAGCAGGGCAAGGACGGCGAGGCCTCCCTCGTCGTCGTCACCCACCGCGCGTCCGACGCCTCCCTGACCGGGACCGTCGAGGCGCTGCGCAAGCTCGACACCGTGCGGGGTGTCGCCAGCATCATGCGGGTTGAAGGAGAGTAACCAGCAATGACCCACCAGTGGCGCGGAATCATCGAGGAGTACCGGGACAGGCTGCCGGTATCCGACACCACGCCGGTCGTGACGCTCCGCGAGGGCGGCACGCCCCTCGTGCCTGCGCAGGTGCTCTCCGAGCGCACGGGCTGTGAGGTCCACCTGAAGGTGGAGGGGGCCAACCCCACCGGCTCCTTCAAGGACCGCGGCATGACCATGGCGATCTCCAAGGCCAAGGAGGAGGGGGCGAAGGCGGTCATCTGCGCCTCGACCGGCAACACCTCCGCCTCGGCCGCCGCCTACGGGGTGCGGGCCGGGATGGTCTCGGCCGTGCTCGTGCCGCAGGGCAAGATCGCGCTCGGCAAGATGGGCCAGGCCCTCGTCCACGGCGCCAAGATCCTCCAGGTCGACGGCAACTTCGACGACTGCCTCACGCTCGCTCGCAGCCTGAGCGAGAACTACCCGGTGGCGCTGGTCAATTCGGTCAACCCGGTGCGCATCGAGGGCCAGAAGACGGCCGCGTTCGAGATCGTGGACATGCTCGGCGACGCCCCCGACATCCACGTCCTGCCGGTCGGCAACGCGGGCAACATCACCGCCTACTGGAAGGGCTACAAGGAGTACGCCGCCGACGGCGTCTCCGCCCGGACCCCGCGCATGTGGGGCTTCCAGGCCTCCGGCAGCGCGCCGATCGTGCGCGGCGAGGTGGTCAAGGACCCGTCGACCATCGCCACCGCGATCCGGATCGGCAACCCCGCCTCCTGGCAGTACGCCCTCGCCGCCCGCGACGAGTCCGGCGGCGCCATCGACGAGGTGACGGACCGTGAGATCCTGCGCGCCTACCGGCTGTTGGCCGCGCAGGAGGGCGTCTTCGTGGAGCCCGCCTCGGCCGCCTCGGTGGCCGGTCTGCTGAAGGCCGCCGAGCAGGGCAAGGTGGACCCGGGGCAGCGCATCGTGTGCACGGTCACGGGCAACGGGCTGAAGGACCCGGACTGGGCCGTCGCCGGCGCGCCGCAGCCGGTCACCGTCCCGGTCGACGCGGCCACCGCGGCGGAGCGCCTCGGCCTGGCCTGAGCACCCGCGGGCCCGGGGGACCGGGCTCGCCCACCCCGCCCGGCGGGGACGATCCGCGGCGGGGTGCACGGGAGGTCCACGACACGCATCGTGCGCCTCCCGTGCGCCCTATGTCGCCGCGGAACCATCCTTCGATAGGCTGTACTGAACCCGCCTACCGCATATGCCACCGCGTGTGGGCGCGGGCCGCGTCGTCTCCGCGACCCGACGGGTCCTCGTACGTCATCGAATGTCCATCGAAACGATCGAGTGTCCGTCGGGACGATCGAGCGGCGTTCGGCCCCTTCGGATGTCTTCGACACTCACGCAGCTCAAGGAGAGTCTTCGAGCGATGGCCGGTCCAGCCTTCCGCGCGGCCGCCGTACGGGTGCGCGTCCCTGCCACCAGCGCCAATCTCGGTCCGGGCTTCGACGCCCTGGGCCTCGCGCTGGGGCTGTACGACGACGTCGTCGTCCGGGTGGCCGACTCCGGTCTGCACATCGACATCGCGGGCGAGGGCGGCGAGACCCTGCCCCGCGACGAGAGCCACCTGCTCGTCCGCTCCCTGCGCACCGCCTTCGACCTGCTGGGCGGGCAGCCCCGCGGCCTGGAGATCGTCTGCGCCAACCGCATCCCGCACGGCCGCGGCCTCGGCTCCTCCTCGGCCGCCATCTGCGCCGGAATCGTCGCCGCCCGCGCGGTGACCATAGGCGGCGAGGCCCGGCTCGACGACGCGGCACTGCTCGCGCTGGCCACCGAGATCGAGGGCCACCCCGACAACGTGGCCGCCTGTCTGCTCGGCGGTTTCACCCTGTCCTGGATGGAGGCCGGCGCGGCCCGTGCCATCAGGATGGAGCCCGACGATTCCATCGTTCCGGTGGTTTTCGTGCCCGGGAAGCCGGTGCTCACCGAGACCGCCCGCGGCCTGCTGCCGCGCACCGTGCCGCACGTCGACGCCGCCGTCAACGCGGGCCGTGCCGCCCTGCTCGTCGAGGCCCTCACCAGGCGCCCCGAGCTGCTGCTGCCCGCCACCGAGGACCGGCTGCACCAGGAGTACCGCGCCCCGGCCATGCCGGAGAGCGCCGCGCTGGTGGAGCGGCTGCGGGCGGACGGGATCCCGGCCGTCATCTCCGGCGCCGGACCCACCGTCATGGCGCTTGCCGACGCCGACAGCGCCGAGAAGGTGTCCCACCTCGCGGGTGAGGGCTGGGCCGCCAACCGGCTTGACCTCGATGTCCAGGGAGCGAGCGTGCTGCCGCTTGCGACCTGAGACACGGTTGCCGGATTTGGAGAGGGGGAATGTTTGTTGGATCCGGTAGTGTTAACCTCAAGTCTGCACCCGACCCCACCATGGCGAGGTGCTTCGTGTCCCCGTCCGGGACAGACATCCTTCCGGGAGCCTCCCACACCACTCCGTGTTCCGTGCGCCGTACCTGGGCAGTACGACGTATGCGGACATTGAGCGGGGCCTAGGGCACGCTCCGGAATCGGTGCGACCACGCCACGTGACACCGGGTGTCACGGCTCGCGGAAGCGCCATCACCAGAAATTCTCTTCCGCCGCTTTGGCGGACCACCGCCCCGGCACGGTCCATCGAAGACAGGACCGTAGCCGGACAGCACAACCGGTCGCCGAGCCAGACAGGCCGACGTCCGCTCCAGGGAAGGACCCTTCGTGAGCGACACCACCGATCTGATGGGCGCACGTGTCGAGGAGACCGCTGCCGCGCCCGCCACGGACGCCTCCGCGCCTGCCAGCGGTGCCGGCTCCCGGCGGCGCCGGGGTACCGGCCTTGAGGGCATGGTGCTGGCCGAGCTGCAGCAGGTCGCATCCGGCCTCGGCATCAGGGGCACCGCGCGTATGCGCAAGAGCCAGCTGATCGAGGTCATCAAGGAGGCCCAGGCCGGGGGCGCCGCTCCCAAGGCGGAGGCGGCCCCTGAGACCAAGCCCAAGCGCCGGGCCACCTCCAAGGCCCGCACCGGCGAGGACGCCGCCGAGAAGAAGGCGGACAAGGCGGCCGGGGCCCCCGCCGAGAAGGCCGTGGCCCAGCAGCAGATCGAGATCCCCGGCCAGCCGGCCGGCGGCGCCGCCCGTTCGGGCGAGGCCGAGCGCGGCGGAGAGGACGCCCCGGCCGAGCGGCGTCGCCGTCGTGCCACCGCCGAGGCGGGCAGCCCGGCCGGCGCCGAGAGCGTCGCCGCCGAGGCGAAGGGCGAGTCCAAGAGCGACGCGCAGCAGCAGGGCGGCCAGCAGGGCGAGGCCCGTGGCGACGCCGGTGACGGCGAGGGCCGTGGCCGCCGCGACCGCCGCGAGCGTGGCCGCGACCGCGACCGCGACCGCCGGGGCAAGGGCGACGACCAGCAGGGCGGCGGCCGCCAGGACCGTCAGCAGCAGGGCCAGCAGCAGGGCGGCCGGCAGGACCGCAACAGCGGCCCGCAGGACGACGACGACTTCGAGGGCGGCCGCCGTGGCCGTCGCGGCCGCTACCGCGACCGCCGTGGCCGCCGCGGCCGCGACGACATCGCCGAGCCGCAGGTCGCCGAGGACGACGTCCTGATCCCCGTCGCGGGCATCCTGGACATCCTCGACAACTACGCCTTCATCCGGACCTCCGGCTACCTGCCCGGCCCGAACGACGTGTACGTCTCCCTCGCCCAGGTCCGCAAGAACGGCCTGCGCAAGGGCGACCACATCACCGGCGCGGTCCGCCAGCCGAAGGAGGGCGAGCGCCGCGAGAAGTTCAACGCGCTGGTCCGCCTCGACTCCGTCAACGGCATGGCGCCCGAACACGGCCGCGGCCGCCCGGAGTTCAACAAGCTGACCCCGCTCTACCCGCAGGACCGCCTCCGCCTGGAGACGGACCCGGGCGTGCTGACGACCCGGATCATCGACCTCGTGTCGCCGATCGGCAAGGGCCAGCGCGGTCTGATCGTGGCCCCGCCGAAGACCGGCAAGACCATGATCATGCAGGCGATCGCCAACGCGATCACCCACAACAACCCCGAGTGCCACCTGATGGTCGTCCTCGTCGACGAACGTCCGGAAGAGGTCACCGACATGCAGCGGTCGGTGAAGGGCGAGGTCATCTCCTCGACCTTCGACCGCCCGGCCGAGGACCACACCACGGTCGCCGAGCTGGCCATCGAGCGCGCCAAGCGCCTGGTGGAGCTGGGCCACGACGTGGTCGTGCTGCTCGACTCGATCACGCGTCTGGGCCGTGCGTACAACCTCGCCGCCCCGGCCTCCGGCCGCATCCTGTCCGGTGGTGTCGACTCGACCGCCCTGTACCCGCCGAAGCGGTTCTTCGGTGCGGCCCGCAACATCGAGGACGGCGGCTCGCTCACCATCCTCGCCACCGCCCTGGTGGACACCGGGTCCCGCATGGACGAGGTGATCTTCGAGGAGTTCAAGGGCACCGGCAACATGGAGCTCAAGCTCGACCGGAAGCTCGCCGACAAGCGCATCTTCCCGGCGGTGGACGTCGACGCGTCCGGTACCCGCAAGGAAGAGATCCTGCTCGGCAACGAGGAGCTCGCCGTCGTCTGGAAGCTGCGCCGGGTGCTGCACGCGCTCGACCAGCAGCAGGCGATCGAGCTGCTGCTGGACAAGATGAAGCAGACCAAGTCGAACGTCGAGTTCCTGATGCAGATCCAGAAGACGACGCCGACGCCCGGCAACGGCGACTAGCCGGTAGGTATCGGGTAAGAAACGAGGGCCGCCCCCCGTCACCAGGTGACGGGGGGCGGCCTTTTCGCGCTGAGAGGGAGGGGAGCGCATCACGCGCCCCGTTCACCACACCTCTCCCTGGGGGGAACCGCCTTGCCCACGCCCGAACCCGGGCGGCACAGACGCCGGATACGTCTTGCCGTCCCCCTGGCCGCGGCCGGTGTCGCCGCCGCCGTGGCCGCCGCGCTGATGACGGCCTCCGCCGGCGCGGCCACCGCGCTGCCGAAGCCCGGTACCGCACCCGCCGTCGCCCAGCCGTCCCAGTCCACGCTGGAGAAGCGCATCGCCGGAGCCTCCGGCACCGAGCAGCCGGCGAAGACCAGCAGCCCCTCGGCCGTGTCGCCGAAGATCATCGGCGGCAGCGAGACCACCATCTCCTCGGCGCCCTGGATGGCCCAGCTCTGGTACTACGACGACAGGAACACCACCGACACCGCCGACGACGTCGGCTTCTTCTGCGGCGGCTCGGTCGTCTCGCCGACGAAGATCCTCACCGCCGCGCACTGCCTGCGCAACGAGAACAAGAACTACGACTGGGCGGCCCACGGCGCCGTCGTCACGGGCACCGACCAGCTGCCCACCACCGACGCGGCCGGCGCCACCGACCTGCACGGCGGTCAGGCCACGGGCGTACTGCGCCAGTGGTGGCAGCCCGGATACGACCCGGTGGACCGGGAGACGGGGAGGTACGCGGACGACCTCGGCGTGCTCACCCTGGGCGTCCCGGTCAAGGCCACGCCGATCCGCATGGTCGCCTCCGGCGACACCGCGTCCTACGCCACGGGCACCAGCGCCAAGGTGTACGGCTGGGGCCGCACCAGCTCCACCACCCAGGACCTCTCGCAGACCCTGCGGACGACGTCGCTCACCCTGCACTCCGACAGCGCCTGCGCCGGGTCCTACGACACGGCCTACGTCGCGGGGAAGATGGTCTGCGCGGGCACCCAGAGCGGCAGCGACACCGGTACCAGCGCGACGTGCAACGGCGACTCAGGAGGCCCGCTCGTGGTGGGCGGCCGGATCGCCGGAGTGGTCTCCTGGGGCGTCACGGACTGCGTGGAGAAGGGCTACTACAGCGTCTTCACGAAGGTCGGCGCCTACGTCGGTTCCGCCTACCACCAGGTCGACGACGGCAACCTGAGCTACAAGGACAGCAAGGCCGACATCTTCGTGCGCGCCTCGTCCACGAAGACCGGGTACGAGAAGGACTCCAAGGGCACGTCCTTCGGCTCGCGCATCTCCTGGGGCGACTGGGGCGGCGTCAACCTCGCCCTCCAGACCGACCTGAACCGGGACGGCTACCAGGACGTGGTCTACCGGGTCAGCTCCACCGGCGACGTGTACTGGGAGCACTTCGTCCTCAACAGCGCCCGCACCAGCGGGAGCTGGACCGACACGAAGATCTTCACCGGCTGGAAGACCCGCAAGCGGATCATCACCGCGGGCGACGTCACCGGCGACTACCTGCCCGACGTGCTCTCCGTCGACTCGAACGGCACGCTGTGGCTGTACGCGGGCAAGGGCAACGGCACCTTCGCCTCCAAGGTGAAGGTGAGCACCGGCTGGGACCAGTACAACTCGGTGCGCGGCCACGGTGACTTCAACGGCGACGGCAAGGCCGACCTGCTCGCCCGCAAGTCGAGCACCGGCGACCTGTACCTGTACAAGGGCACCGGCAAGTCCGGCACGGGCGCCTTCTCCGCCCGGGTCAAGGTGCGCAGCGGCTGGACCGGCTACAACGCCTTCGACGCGGTCGGCGACGTGAGCGGCGACGGCAAGGCCGACTTCCTGGCCCGCACTCCCGGCGGGACCCTGTACCTGTACAAGGGCACCGGAAAGGGCACAAGCGAGATCTTTGACACAAGGGTTTCGGTCGGCACCGGTTTCCAGGCGTACGACATCTGGGGCTGAAACCGCAGGTGAGCCCGGCTCACCGTGGGCCGTACGGTCACGCACGGTGCCCGCCGCCGCACGCGGCGGGCACCGTGCGCTGTGCAACCCTGTGCCGAGTTTCTCCGTCTGACCGGGCGGAGCGACGATGGAGCGGTGACGACCGCGCCTGACCCTGAAAGCAGGGGGTAGACGACAGGACGAGACCTAGGAGTGACGTGTCCGCCGAGAGCACGCCGGAGCCCGGCATAACGGAGCCGGTCCCCACCGGCCCGCAGAACAGACGCGGGGGCCGCCGCCGCAAGGCCGCCACCCCCGGCAAGCGCCGCAAGGCCCTGCTCGTCACCGCCTGGGCGGCCGCCGGAGTCGTCGTGCTGGGCGGCACCGGTCTCGGGTACGTCTACTTCAAGCTCAACGGCAACCTCAAAAGCGTCGACATCAACCAGGCCCTCGGCGACGAGCGGCCCACGAAGGTCGACAACGGCTCCGAGAACATCCTGGTCCTCGGCTCGGACACCCGCTCGGGCAAGAACCGGAAGCTGGGCGGCGGCACGGACGACGGCAGCGCCCGCTCCGACACCGCGATGATCGTCCACGTGTACAAGGGGCACAAGAAGGCCAGCGTGGTCTCCGTCCCGCGCGACACCCTCATCGACCGCCCCGCCTGCACCGACACCGGCGGCGGCAGCCATCCCGCGGCCTCCGGCGTGATGTTCAACTCCGCGTACTCCACCGGCGGAGCCGCCTGTGCCGTGAAGACGGTCGAGTCCCTCAGCGGCATCCGCATGGACCACTACCTCGAGGTCGACTTCGCCGGCTTCCAGCGGCTCATCGACGACCTCGGCGGAGTCCCGGTCACCACGACGAAATCCATCGCCGACCCGCAGAGCCACCTGCACCTCAAGGCCGGCACCCACACCCTCGACGGTGAGCGGGCGCTCGCCCTGGTCCGCACCCGGCACGGCGTCGGCGACGGCTCGGACCTCGGCCGCATCCAGCTCCAGCAGGCCTTCGTCAAGGCGCTCCTCGACCAGGTCGAGCACGTCGGCGTGCTCAGCAACCCCAAGAAGCTGTACGACCTCGCCGACACCGCCACCAAGGCCGTCACCGCCGACTCCGACCTCGGCTCGGTCAACGCCCTCGCGGACTTCGCGAACGGTCTGAAGGGCATCGGCTCCTCGCACATGCGGATGGTCACGATGCCGGTGCGCTACGACCCGGCCGACCCCAACCGGGTCCTGCTGCAGAAGGCCAAGGCGGAGCTGATCTGGAAGGCCCTGAGGAACGACAGGCCCATCCCCGCGTCGGCCACCAAGGGCACCGCCGCGGGCGAGGCCAAGGGCGTCGTCAGCGGCTGACCCCCGCCCCGGGACCGCCTCCGGGAATACACGGCCCCGCCCCCCGGTTTTGGGGGATGGCGCCAGTCCTGGCAGACTGGTACGTCGGCTCCGGTTCACGCTCTCGCATCCTGCGGCTGCGACCCGGCGCCCTCCCGAAACCTAGGAGACACCTTGAAGCGCGACATCCACCCCGAGTACGTCGAGACGCAGGTCAGCTGCACCTGTGGCGCGTCGTTCACCACCCGCAGCACCATCCAGTCCGGCACCATCCGGGCCGAGGTCTGCTCCGAGTGCCACCCGTTCTACACGGGCAAGCAGAAGATCCTCGACACCGGTGGCCGTGTGGCCCGCTTCGAGGCCCGCTTCGGCAAGGCCGCCGGCTCCAAGAAGTAGCGAGCCCCATACCGCCGGTCCACGGTCGCGCCCTCTCGCGGGGGTGTGCCCGGGACCGGCGTTTTTGGTCGCCCGCCCTTACCTCACCGCAGTATCAGGAGCCGAAAGATGTTCGAGGCCGTCGATGAACTCGTCGCCGAGCACGCCGACCTGGAGAAGCAGCTCGCCGACCCGTCGGTCCACGCCGACCAGGCCAACGCGCGCAAGCTGAACAAGCGCTACGCCGAGCTCACCCCGATCGTCGCCACGTACCGCTCCTGGAAGCAGACCGGCGACGACATCGAGACCGCGCGCGAATTCGCCGCCGACGACCCCGACTTCGCGGCCGAGGTCAAGGAGCTGGAGAGGCAGCGCGAGGAACTGACCGAGAAGCTGCGCCTGCTGCTCGTGCCGCGCGACCCCAGTGACGACAAGGACGTCATCCTGGAGATCAAGGCCGGCGCCGGCGGTGACGAGTCCGCGCTGTTCGCCGGCGATCTGCTGCGCATGTACCTGCGGTACGCCGAGCGGATCGGCTGGAAGACCGAGATCATCGACGCCACCGAGTCCGAGCTGGGCGGCTACAAGGACGTCCAGGTCGCGGTGAAGGCCCGCGGGCAGATCGAGCCCGGCCAGGGCGTGTGGGCCCGGCTCAAGTACGAGGGCGGCGTGCACCGGGTGCAGCGCGTGCCGGCCACCGAGTCCCAGGGCCGGATCCACACCTCCGCCGCCGGTGTCCTCGTGACCCCCGAGGCGGAGGAGGTCGACGTCGAGATCAACCCGAACGACCTGCGGATCGACGTCTACCGGTCCTCCGGGCCCGGCGGCCAGTCGGTCAACACCACCGACTCCGCGGTGCGCATCACGCACCTGCCGACCGGAGTCGTCGCCTCCTGCCAGAACGAGAAGAGCCAGCTGCAGAACAAGGAGCAGGCGCTGCGTATCCTGCGCTCCAGGCTGCTCGCCGCGGCGCAGGAGGAGGCGGAGCGGGAGGCGGCCGACGCCCGTCGCAGCCAGGTCCGCACCGTCGACCGCTCCGAGAAGATCCGCACCTACAACTTCCCGGAGAACCGCATCTCGGACCACCGCGTCGGCTTCAAGGCGTACAACCTGGACCAGGTCCTGGACGGCGACCTCGCCGCCGTGATCCAGGCCTGCGTCGACGCCGACTCGGCGGCGAAGCTGGCGGCCGCGTAAGAGGCGCGTACGAGTTACACGGAGGACTTGCGTGCAGTCACCCACCGGGGCGCGACCCCCGAGCCCCCGCAGTCTGCTGCTCGCCGAGGTGGCCCAGGCGACCCAGCGGCTGGCCGACGCCGGCGTGCCCTCGCCGCGCACCGACGCGGAGGAGCTCGCCGCGTTCGTGCACGGCGTGAAGCGGGGCCAGCTGCACTCCGTGAAGGACTCCGACTTCGACGCCCGCTACTGGGAGGTCATCGCCCGGCGTGAGCAGCGCGAGCCGCTGCAGCACATCACCGGGCGGGCCTACTTCCGGTACCTGGAGCTGCAGGTCGGGCCGGGTGTGTTCGTGCCCAGGCCGGAGACCGAGTCCGTGGTCGGCTGGGCCATAGACGCCGTGCGCGCCATGGACGTGGTCGAGCCGTGCATCGTCGACCTGTGCACCGGCTCCGGCGCCATCGCGCTCGCGCTCGCCCAGGAGGTGCCGCGCTCGCGCGTGCACGCCGTGGAGCTGAGCGAGGAGGCGCTCCAGTGGACCCGCAAGAACGTCGAGGGGTCCAGGGTCGACCTGCGCCAGGGCGACGCCCTGACCGCCTTCCCGGACCTCGACGGTCAGGTCGACCTGGTCGTCTCCAACCCGCCGTACATCCCGCTCACGGAATGGGAGTACGTCGCGCCGGAGGCCCGTGACTACGACCCGGAGATGGCGTTGTTCTCCGGCGAGGACGGACTCGACCTGATCCGCGGCATCGAGCGCACCGCGCACCGGCTGCTGCGGCCCGGCGGGGTCGTCGTCATCGAGCACGCCGACACCCAGGGCGGCCAGGTGCCCTGGATCTTCACCGAGGAGCGGGGCTGGGCCGACGCGGCCGACCACCCGGACCTCAACAACCGCCCCCGGTTCGCGACGGCGCGCAAGGCGCTGCCGTGAGCACCCCGACGACTTCCAGCCCGCAGTACCCGCACGAGGAGGCTCGCTAGACATGGCACGGCGATACGACACCAACGACGCGACCGACCGTGTGACGGGTCTGCGCGAGGCCGCGTCCGCCGTCCGCCGGGGCGAGCTGGTGGTACTGCCGACCGACACGGTCTACGGCATCGGCGCCGACGCGTTCTCCGCGGAGGCGGTCGCCGACGTGCTGGCCGCCAAGGGCCGGGGCCGCAACATGCCCACCCCTGTGCTGATCGGCTCCCCGAACACCCTGCACGGGCTCGTCACGGACTTCTCCGAGCTGGCCTGGGAACTGGTCGACGCCTTCTGGCCGGGCGCCCTCACGCTCGTCGCCCGGCACCAGCCGTCCCTGCAGTGGGACCTGGGCGACACCCGCGGCACGGTCGCCGTGCGCATGCCGCTGCACCCGGTCGCCATCGAGCTGCTCACCGAGGTCGGTCCGATGGCCGTGACCTCGGCCAACCTCACCGGCCACCCCGCGCCCGAGGACTGCGACGCCGCCCAGCGGATGCTCGGCGACTCCGTCTCCGTCTACCTCGACGGCGGCCCGACGCCCGGCAACGTGCCGTCGTCCATCGTGGACGTCACCGGCGAGGTGCCGGTGCTGCTGCGGCAGGGCGCGCTCTCCCCGGAGGAGCTGCGCAAGGTCGTACCCGACCTCGAGGTGGCGAATTGACGGCCCCTGACGCGGGGCGTGGCATAGGCAGGGAGAGCGCCGCGGAGATCACGACGACGTTCGTCGGGCTGCCCCGCGACTGCTTCCGCATCCTCCACGTCAGCACCGGCAACGTGTGCCGCTCCCCGATCACCGAGCGGCTGACCCGGCATTTCGTGACGGAGCGCCTCGGTGTGCTCGGCGGCGGGCTGATCGTGGAGAGCGCCGGCACCTGGGGTCACGAGGGGGCGCCCATGGAGGCCAACGCGGAGACCGTGCTGGCCGAGTTCGGCGCCGACGCCTCCGGGTTCACCGGCCGGGAACTGCTGGACGAGCACGTCATCATGGCCGACCTCGTCCTCACGGCCACCCGCGACCACCGCGCCCAGGTCATCTCCATGGGCCACTCGGCGGGCCTGCGCACCTTCACCCTGAAGGAGTTCACCCGCCTGGTGCGCGCCATAGACCCCACCACGCTGCCCCCGCTGGAGGACGGCGTGGTGGCGCGTGCGCGCGCCCTGGTGCGCGCGGCGGCCGCGCTGCGCGGTTGGCTGCTGGCGCCCACCGCGGAGGCGGACGAGGTGTACGACCCGTACGGGGCGCCGCTGCCCTTCTTCCGCTCGGTCGGCGACGAGATACACGAGGCGCTCGATCCCGTGGTGACCGCGCTGACCGGGGTCCCCGCCCGCGCCTGACGCGGGCGGGCGCCGCCCCCCGCCCGTGGGAACGCCGGCGCCGACGGGTGGGGCAACCCGCGCGTACCGGACATCCCGGGCCTACATTGGTCTCACGTCACCGTCGACCGCCCGGAGCCCGCCATGTCGGTCACCCGCACCCTCGAGACCGATGTCCTGCGGGACCAGGATCCCGAGCTCGCCGACATCCTGTACGGGGAGCTGGACCGGCAGTCGACGACGCTGCAGCTCATCGCCGCCGAGAACTTCACCTCGCCGGCCGTGCTGGCCGCCCTCGGCTCGCCGCTCGCCAACAAGTACGCCGAGGGCTATCCCGGCGCCCGGCACCACGGCGGCTGCGAGATCGTCGACGTGGCCGAACGCCTGGCCGTGGAGCGGGCCACGGCGCTGTTCGGCGCCGAGCACGCCAACGTGCAGTCCCATTCCGGCTCCTCGGCCGTCCTGGCCGCCTACGCCGCCCTGCTGCGCCCCGGCGACACCGTCCTCGCCCTGGGGCTGCCCTACGGCGGCCACCTCACGCACGGCTCGCCCGCGAACTTCTCCGGCCGCTGGTTCGACTTCGTCGGCTACGGCGTCGACGCCGAGACCGGCCTCATCGACCGCGACCAGGTCCGCCACCTGGCGCTCAGCCACCGGCCCAAGGCCGTCGTCTGCGGCTCCATCGCCTACCCCCGCCACCTCGACTACGCCTTCTTCCGGGACGTCGCAGACGAGGTGGGGGCGTATCTGATCGCCGACGCCGCGCATCCGATCGGCCTGGTCGCCGGGGGAGCGGCGCCCAGCCCGGTGCCGTACGCGGACATCGTCTGCGCCACCACGCACAAGGTGCTGCGCGGCCCGCGCGGCGGAATGATCCTGTGCGGGGCCGAACTGGCCGAGCGGGTGGACCGGGCCGTGTTCCCCTTCACCCAGGGCGGCGCGCAGATGCACACCATCGCCGCCAAGGCCGTCGCGTTCGGCGAGGCGGCGGCCCCGGCCTTCGGCGCCTACGCCCACCAGGTGGTCGCCAACGCACGGGTGCTCGCCGGGCACCTGACCGCCGAGGGGCTCCACGTGGTCACCGGCGGCACCGACACCCACATGGTCACCGCCGATCCGGCGCCGCTCGGCGTCGACGGACGCACCGCGCGCGGGCGGCTCGCGGCGGCCGGGATCGTGCTGGACTGCTGTGTCCTTCCCCACGGTGACGGCCGCGGGCTGCGCCTCGGCACGGCCGCCGTGACGTCGCAGGGCATGGGGGAGCCGGAGATGGTCCGGATCGCAGCGCTCATGGCCGCCGCGCTGCGGGGCGAGGCGGAACCGGGCGTGACACGGGCCGAGGTGCGTGAGCTGACCGGCGCATTCCCCCCGTATCCAGGGTGAACCGGGGTACGCGCACCTGTGTGCACCCCGACGCGCGCGGTGGCTCACAGCCGCCCGTGCAACCATCGTCGCTACCCGGAAGTCCTCATCCATATGCGTCCGTCGCTAGGGTGTGGGGCTGTGATGGCCAGCGAGACCTGTGGGGAAGCCCGTGCGTGAATACCTGCTGACGCTCTGCATCACGGCCGCGGTGACGTACCTGCTGACAGGACCGGTACGGAAGTTCGCGATCGTGGCGGGGGCGATGCCGGAGATCCGGGCACGTGACGTGCACCGGGAACCCACTCCGCGGCTCGGCGGGATCGCGATGTTCTTCGGACTGTGCGCGGGCCTGCTGGTGGCGGACCACATGACCAACCTCAACGAGGTCTTCGCCAAGTCGAACGAGCCGCGGGCGCTGCTGTCCGGCGCCGCGCTGATCTGGCTGATCGGCGTCCTGGACGACAAGTTCGAGATCGACGCGCTGATCAAGCTCGGCGGACAGATGATCGCCGCGGGCGTCATGGTCATGCAGGGTCTGACGATCCTGTGGCTGCCCGTCCCGGGCGTGGGAAACGTGGCGCTGACCCAGTGGCAGGGCACCCTGCTGACCGTGGCGCTGGTCGTCATCACGATCAACGCGGTGAACTTCGTGGACGGCCTCGACGGCCTGGCCTCCGGCATGGTCTGCATCGCGGCGGCCGCGTTCTTCCTGTACGCCTACCGGATCTGGTACTCGTACGGCATCGAGGCCGCCGCCCCGGCGACGCTGTTCTCGGCCATCCTGATGGGCATGTGCCTGGGCTTCCTGCCGCACAACATGCATCCCGCGCGGATCTTCATGGGCGACTCCGGCTCGATGCTGATCGGGCTGGTGCTGGCCGCCGGCGCGATCTCCGTCACCGGCCAGGTGGACCCGGACGCGCTGGCCCTGTTCACCGGTTCGGAGAAGGCGGCCGTGCACCAGACGGTGCCCGTCTACATCCCGCTGCTGCTGCCCCTGACCATCATCGCCGTGCCCGCCGCCGACCTGGTGCTGGCCATCGTCCGGCGCACCTGGCGCGGTCAGTCGCCGTTCGCCGCGGACCGCGGCCATCTGCACCACCGCCTGCTGGAGATCGGCCACTCGCACAGCAGGGCGGTGCTGATCATGTACTTCTGGTCGGCGCTGATCGGCTTCGGCGCGCTCGCCTACTCGGTGAACTCGGCGTCGATGTGGATCGTGCTCGGCGTCGTCTTCCTGAGCGCGATCGGCCTGATCCTGCTCCTGCTGCCCCGCTTCACGCCCCGGGTGCCCGCGTGGGCCCAGCACTTCGTGCCGCCCCGCTACCGCAGGCGCCGCCGCGCGGCCGAGGACCTGGAGCTGTCCGCGGAGTCCGGGGAGACCGCGGAGGCCGCCGCGCAGGAGCCGTCGGAGTCCGAGGAGCGGACCCCCGTGGCGGCCGGTACGACAGGGGTCAACGGGGCGACCGCCATCGGCCCTCGTTCGCGTATCGGCAAGGCCACAAGGTAAGAATCTGACTAGAGCATTGCCATCTCGTGGGGGAGCAAAGCTCCCCAATACCAGACAAAAGGGCTGGGTTTTTGCACAGACGCGCGCCATCACACTCATGTGTGACAGCAAGCACACCCAGCAGGTAAAGACCTCATCAAATAGTTTGTGATACGGTTCACGAGAACCCCGGATAGAACCGAAGGACCGTAGTGCGACGGTCCGCCGGTGTGAGGTCTCGACTACTCAGCCCGGGACTACGCTCGTCCATGACGACACCTGCCCCCCTGTGAAAGCGGAGTTGCCGCCATGCCGTCCAATGACGCCCGGAACCTACTGCAGATCGCTGTGCCCGCAGCGGCCGCCGGCGTGATCGCCGTCGCCGTGAGCGCCGCGGTCGCGGGAGGCAAGGGCGCCCTCGGCGCGGCTGTCGGCACGGCGCTGGCCGTCCTGTTCATGGGAATCGGCCTCTACGTTCTGCAGTGGACGGCAAAAACGCTCCCGCAGCTGTTCCAGGCCATGGGGCTGATGCTCTACATGGCGCAGCTGCTGCTCCTCCTGATCTTCGTCGCCGTCTTCAAGGGCACCTCACTCTTCAACGCCAAGGCGTTCGCCGTGTCGCTGGTCGTCACGACCGTCGTGTGGATGGCCGCGCAGGCGCGCGCACACATGAAGGCCAAGATCTTCTACGTCGATCCCGACTCGGCGAAGAGTGAGAAGCACGAGAAGACGGGGCCGCCGTCGTGAGGGGTAGGGGCGGGATAAAGGCCTGTGAGATCTCCTGCTATCGTCCGGTGCCAACTGCGGCATCGCGGGCGCGGGCATCCGAGCTGACGCCTGCTCAATCGCGAGGCTTGATGCCCCCCAGCCGCCCCCACATCCGTAACACCAGTCCGGTGCCGATCAGCGGCCCTGCGCCGCGCCGACACAACGAGGTTGCCGTACCCATGCGTCACGCCGAAGGAGCCCGCGGTGAGTGCTGACCAGACCCAGCTCGCCTTTGACTGGAGTTGTCGGATCATGTCCGACAACGGGTGTGGCTTCCCGGCTCCGGGCCTGCACTCGTTCCTGTTCAAGCCGATGGCCACGGTCGGCGGCTTCGAATTCAACAAGGTGATGCTGCTCGCGCTCGTCACCACGGTCGTCGTCATCGCCTTCTTCTGGGCCGCCTTCGGCAACGCCAAGGTCGTCCCCGGCAAGCTGCAGATGATCGGCGAGGCCGGCTACGACTTCGTGCGCCGCGGCATCGTCTACGAGACGCTCGGCAAGCGCGAGGGCGAGAAGTGGGTGCCGCTCATGGTCTCCCTCTTCTTCTTCATCTGGCTGATGAACATCTGGTCCGTGATCCCGCTGGCCCAGTTCCCGGTTGCCTCGGTCTTCGCGTTCCCGGTCGTCCTCGCGGTGCTCGTGTGGGTGCTCTGGGTCGGTCTGACGTTCAAGCGCCACGGCTTCGTCGGCTTCTTCAAGAACATCACGGGCTACGACAAGTCGCTCGGCGCGGTGCTCCCGCTCGTCATGGTCATCGAGTTCTTCTCGAACCTGCTCGTCCGCCCGTTCACGCACGCGGTGCGACTCTTCGCCAACATGTTCGCCGGTCACCTGATGCTGGTGATGTTCACCGTCGCCTCCTGGTACCTGCTGAACAGCTGGATGATCCCGGCCGCCGGCATCTCCTTCGTGATGACCATGGCCATGATCTGCTTCGAACTTTTCGTGCAGGCCGTCCAGGCGTACGTCTTCGTACTGCTGGCCTGCTCCTACATTCAGGGCGCTCTCGCCGAGCACCACTGAGCCTCAACACACCCCCGGTCGTCCGGTGGCCAACCCCCACCGGTCCGTAAAGAGAAGGAAGATTCACCATGGCTGCCACTGAGACCCTCGCCGCTGTCTCCGGTTCCATCGGTTCTGTCGGTTACGGCCTCTCCGCCATCGGCCCCGGCATCGGCGTCGGCATCATCTTCGGCAACGGCACCCAGGCCCTCGCCCGTCAGCCCGAGGCTGCCGGCCTGATCCGCGCCAACCAGATCCTGGGCTTCGCCTTCTGTGAGGCGCTCGCCCTCATCGGCATCGTCATGCCGTTCGTGTTCGGTACCAAGTAAGACATCCGTACCGACACGTATCGACGAAAGGCACTGATGTGATCGCCAACCTGGCACAGCTGGCGGCCGAGGAGACCGAGCAGAACCCGCTCATCCCGGCCGGCCCCGAGCTGCTCGTCGGCACCATCGCCTTCGCCATCGTGTTCTTCTTCTTCTGGAAGAAGCTGCTTCCGAACATCAACAAGGTTCTGGAGGAGCGTCGCGCGGCGATCGAAGGCGGCATCGAAGAGGCCGACGCCATGAAGGTCGAGGCCCAGAGCGTCCTTGAGCAGTACAAGGCTCAGCTCGCCGAGGCCCGGCACGAGGCCGCGCGTCTGCGCCAGGAGGCGCAGGAGCAGGGTGCCGCGCTCATCGCCGAGATGCGGGCCGAGGGCCAGCGGCAGCGCGAGGAGATCGTCGCCGCCGGTCACACCCAGATCGAGGCCGACCGCAAGGCCGCCGCGGGCGCGCTCCGCCAGGACGTCGGCAAGCTCGCCACCGACCTGGCCGGCAAGCTCGTCGGCGAGTCCCTCGAGGACCACGCCCGGCAGAGCCGTGTGATCGACCGCTTCCTCGACGAGCTCGAGGAGAAGGCCGAGGCCACGCGATGAACGGAGCGAGCCGCGAGGCCCTCGCAGCCGCACGTGAGCGTCTCGACGCGCTGACGGACTCCACGTCCGTGGACGCGACGAAGCTCGCGGACGAGCTGGCGGCCGTCACCGCGCTGCTCGACCGCGAGCCCAGCCTGCGTCGGGTCCTCACCGACCCGGCGCAGCCCGGTGAGGCCAAGGCCGAGCTGGTCCAGCGGCTGATCGGCGGTCAGGTCGGCACGACCACCGCCGACCTCGTGGCCGGCATGGTCCGTTCCCGCTGGTCGCAGCCGCGCGACCTGGTGGACGCCCTGGAGGAGCTGGCGAACGTCGCCGACCTCACCTCGGCGCAGAAGACGGGCACGCTCGACGACGTGGAGGACGAGCTGTTCCGGTTCGGCCGGATCGTCTCCTCGAACACCGAGCTGCGTGCCGCGCTCACCAACCGCTCGGCGGGCGCCTCTGCCAAGGCCGAGCTGCTGCGCCGGCTCCTCGGCGGCCGGGCCAAGCCCGCCACCGAGCGTCTGGTCGCGCGCCTGGTGTCCGCGCCGCGTGGACGTAGCCTGGAGTCGGGACTGGAGTCCCTGTCCAGGCTCGCCGCCGAGCGCCGGGACCGCATGGTCGCCGTCGTCACGTCGGCGGTGCCCCTGAGCGACGGGCAGAAGCAGCGCCTCGGCGCCGCCCTGACCAAGCTCTACGGCCGCCGGATGCACCTCAACCTGGACGTCGACCCCGAGGTCGTCGGCGGGATCCGGGTGCAGGTCGGTGACGAGGTCATCAACGGCTCCATCGCGGACCGGCTGGAGGACGCGGCCCGCCGCATGGCGAGCTAGCGACACCTCGGCAATCGAGAAAACGCAAGACGTGCTTACGGCCCTGGTTGGGCCGTGCAGAGGATTCACCTCGTTCAGGGGGGAGTCCCCATCCCCCCAAAGTGAAACTTCGGGCCCAACAAGGAGAGCAGGGAACCCAGATGGCGGAGCTCACGATCCGGCCGGAGGAGATCCGGGACGCACTGGAGAACTTCGTCCAGTCGTACAAGCCGGACGCGGCCTCGCGCGAGGAGGTCGGTACGGTCACCGTCGCCGGCGACGGTATCGCCAAGATCGAGGGCCTGCCCTCGGCCATGGCGAACGAGCTGCTGAAGTTCGAGGACGGCTCCCTCGGTCTCGCGCTGAACCTGGAAGAGCGCGAGATCGGCGCCGTCGTACTCGGTGAGTTCAGCGGTATCGAGGAGGGGCAGCCGGTGCACCGCACCGGTGAGGTCCTCTCCGTCGCGGTCGGCGAGGGCTACCTCGGCCGCGTCGTCGACCCGCTCGGCAACCCGATCGACGGCCTCGGCGAGATCGAGACGTCCGGCCGCCGCGCCCTCGAGCTGCAGGCGCCCACGGTCATGCAGCGCAAGTCGGTGCACGAGCCGATGGAGACCGGCTACAAGGCCGTCGACGCCATGACCCCGATCGGCCGTGGTCAGCGTCAGCTGATCATCGGCGACCGCCAGACCGGCAAGACCGCCCTGGCCGTCGACACGATCATCAACCAGCGCGACAACTGGCGCACCGGCGACCCGAAGAAGCAGGTCCGCTGCATCTACGTCGCCATCGGCCAGAAGGGCTCCACCATCGCCGGCGTGCGCCGCGCGCTGGAGGAGAACGGCGCCCTGGAGTACACGACCATCGTCGCCGCTCCGGCGTCCGACCCGGCCGGCTTCAAGTACCTCGCGCCGTACACCGGTTCGGCCATCGGTCAGCAGTGGATGTACGAGGGCAAGCACGTCCTGATCATCTTCGACGACCTGTCCAAGCAGGCCGACGCCTACCGCGCCGTGTCGCTGCTGCTGCGCCGCCCGCCGGGCCGTGAGGCCTACCCGGGTGACGTCTTCTACCTGCACTCCCGTCTGCTGGAGCGCTGCGCCAAGCTCTCCGACGAGATGGGCGCCGGCTCGATGACCGGTCTGCCGATCGTCGAGACCAAGGCCAACGACGTGTCGGCGTTCATCCCGACCAACGTCATCTCCATCACCGACGGCCAGTGCTTCCTGGAGTCGGACCTGTTCAACGCCGGTCAGCGCCCCGCGCTGAACGTCGGTATCTCCGTCTCCCGAGTCGGTGGTTCCGCGCAGCACAAGGCGATGCGCCAGGTCTCCGGCCGCCTCCGGGTGGACCTCGCCCAGTTCCGTGAGCTCGAGGCGTTCGCCGCCTTCGGTTCCGACCTGGACGCGGCCTCCAAGGCCCAGCTGGAGCGCGGTCAGCGCATGGTCGAGTTGCTGAAGCAGGACCAGTACCAGCCGATGTCGACCGAGGACCAGGTCGTCTCCGTCTGGGCCGGCACCAACGGCCGTATGGACGACGTCCCCGTCGTCGACATCCGCCGCTTCGAGCGCGAGCTGCTGGACTACCTGCACCGCAAGGAGTCGGGCCTGCTCACCTCCATCCGCGAGGGCGCGAAGATGTCGAACGACACGATCCAGGCGATCGACGACGCCGTCGCGGAGTTCAAGAAGCAGTTCGAGACCTCGGACGGCAAGCTGCTCGGCGAGGACACTCCTGCCGCTGCCGCCAAGTGACGTAAGGAAGGGACCTGACTCATGGGAGCCCAGCTCCGGGTCTACAAGCGTCGCATCCGATCCGTCAGCGCGACCAAGAAGATCACCAAGGCGATGGAGATGATCGCCGCCTCGCGCGTCGTCAAGGCGCAGCGCAAGGTGGCGGCCTCCACGCCGTACGCGACCGAGCTGACGCGCGCGGTCACGGCGGTCGGTACGGGTTCGAACACCAAGCACCCGCTCACCACGGAGGCGGAGAACCCGGCCCGCGCCGCGGTTCTGCTCCTCACGAGCGACCGCGGTCTGGCCGGCGCCTTCAACTCCAACGCCATCAAGGCGGCGGAGCAGCTCACCGAGCGCCTGGAGCGCGAGGGCAAGCAGGTCGACACGTACATCGTCGGCCGCCGTGGTGTCGCCCACTACAACTTCCGTGAGCGCAAGGTCGCGGAGTCGTTCACGGGCTTCACCGACGAGCCCTCGTACGCGGACGCCAAGAAGGTCGCGGCGCCGCTGATCGAGGCCATCGAGAAGGAGACGGCGGACGGCGGCGTGGACGAGCTCCACATCGTCTACACCGAGTTCGTCTCGATGATGACGCAGACCGCGCTCGACGCCAGGCTGCTGCCGCTGCGGCTCGAAGAGGTCGCGGAAGAGGCCGTCCCCAAGGGCGAGATCCTTCCGCTGTACGACTTCGAGCCGTCGGCGGAGGACGTCCTCGACGCCCTGCTGCCGCGCTACGTGGAGAGCCGGATCTACAACGCGCTGCTCCAGTCGGCCGCTTCGAAGCACGCCGCCACGCGGCGCGCGATGAAGTCGGCCACCGACAACGCGGGCGAGCTGATCAACACGCTCTCCCGTCTTGCCAACGCGGCCCGCCAGGCCGAAATCACCCAGGAAATCAGCGAGATCGTCGGTGGAGCCAGCGCCCTGGCCGACGCGACCGCGGGGAGTGACCGATAAATGACCACCACTGTTGAGACCGCGACGGCTACGGGCCGCGTCGCCCGGGTCATCGGCCCGGTCGTCGACGTGGAGTTCCCCGTCGACGCGATGCCGGACATCTACAACGCCCTTCACGTCGAGGTGGCCGACCCGGCCAACGCCGGCGAGAAGAAGACGCTGACCCTGGAGGTCGCCCAGCACCTGGGTGACGGCCTGGTCCGCACCATCTCCATGCAGCCCACCGACGGTCTGGTCCGCCAGGCCCCGGTCGTCGACACCGGCAACTCCATCACGGTGCCCGTCGGCGACTTCACCAAGGGCAAGGTGTTCAACACCCTCGGTGAGGTGCTGAACGTCGACGAGAGCTACGAGGGCGAGCGCTGGGGCATCCACCGCAAGGCCCCGAACTTCGACGAGCTCGAGTCGAAGACCGAGATGTTCGAGACCGGCGTCAAGGTCATCGACCTGCTGACCCCGTACGTCAAGGGCGGCAAGATCGGTCTGTTCGGCGGCGCCGGCGTCGGCAAGACGGTGCTCATCCAGGAGATGATCTACCGTGTCGCCAACAACCACGACGGTGTCTCCGTGTTCGCCGGTGTCGGCGAGCGCACCCGTGAGGGCAACGACCTGATCGAGGAGATGGCCGACTCGGGCGTCATCGACAAGACCGCCCTGGTCTTCGGTCAGATGGACGAGCCCCCGGGCACCCGTCTGCGCGTCGCGCTGGCCGGCCTCACCATGGCCGAGTACTTCCGTGACGTCCAGAAGCAGGACGTGCTGTTCTTCATCGACAACATCTTCCGCTTCACGCAGGCCGGTTCCGAGGTCTCCACCCTGCTCGGCCGTATGCCGTCCGCGGTGGGCTACCAGCCGAACCTGGCCGACGAGATGGGTCTCCTCCAGGAGCGCATCACGTCGACCCGCGGTCACTCGATCACCTCGATGCAGGCGATCTACGTCCCCGCCGACGACCTGACCGACCCGGCCCCGGCCACCACCTTCGCCCACCTCGACGCGACGACGGTTCTGTCCCGTCCGATCTCGGAGAAGGGCATCTACCCGGCCGTGGACCCGCTGGACTCCACGTCCCGGATCCTGGACCCGCGCTACATCGCCGCGGATCACTACAACGCCGCCATGCGCGTGAAGACGATCCTGCAGAAGTACAAGGACCTCCAGGACATCATCGCGATCCTCGGTATCGACGAGCTCGGCGAGGAGGACAAGCTCGTCGTCCACCGTGCCCGTCGTGTGGAGCGCTTCCTGTCCCAGAACACCCACGTCGCCAAGCAGTTCACCGGCGTGGACGGCTCGGACGTGCCGCTCGACGAGTCGATCGCCGCGTTCAACGCGATCTGCGACGGCGAGTACGACCACTTCCCCGAGCAGGCGTTCTTCATGTGCGGTGGCATCGAGGACCTCAAGGCCAACGCCAAGGAGCTGGGCGTCTCCTGAGCCCCGTGCTCTCGATGAGGGGGCGGGTGCGTCCCGCCCCCTCGTCCACGCCCTCTAGAATTGACCCCAACACCCGGCATCCCCGCCGGGTGGTGACCCGAGGAGCCACCCTTGGCTGCTGAGCTGCACGTCGAGCTGGTCGCCGCCGACCGCCAGGTCTGGTCCGGCGAGGCCACCCTGGTCGTCGCGCGCACCACGTCCGGCGACATCGGCGTCATGCCCGGTCACCAGCCGCTGCTCGGTGTGCTGGAGTCGGGCCCGGTGACCATCCGTACGAGTGATGGTGGAACGGTCGTCGCCGCGGTGCACGGCGGTTTCATCTCGTTCGCGGACAACAAGCTGTCGTTGCTGGCCGAGATCGCCGAGCTGTCGGACGAGATCGATGTCCAGCGCACGGAGCGCGAGCTCGAGCGCGCGAAGGCGGATGACGACGCGGAGGCACAGCGCCGCGCCGACGTCCGTCTGCGGGCGGCGACGGCGGCGCGTTGATCCAGCGCGCGGTGTGATGACGTCACTCAGCCGCGGTCGGTCCGGAGCAATCCGGTACCGACCGCGGCTGAGGCAGATGTGGGTGTTTTTTCGGTTTCATTACTCAGTTGTTAGCGCAGTGACACTGCCAGGGAGACGAGGAGGTCGGTGCCGATGGTCCTCGCTCTGACTGTGTGCGGGATCGTGGTCGCGCTCGTGGTGGTGGGACTGTTCCTGTTCGGGCTGCGGCGCAGACTGATCCAGCGCTCCGGCGGGACCTTCGACTGTTCGCTGCGCTGGGACGTGCCCGAGAGACCGGACGCGGGCGGCAAGGGCTGGAGTTACGGCGTCGCCCGCTACAACGGCGACCGGATCGAGTGGTACCGGGTCTTCTCCTACGCCCTGCGCCCGCGCCGTGTCCTGGAGCGCGCCGCCATCGAGGTGGCCGGCCGCCGGCTCCCCGAGGGCGAGGAGGAGCTGGCGCTGCTCTCCGACGCGGTGATCCTCGCCTGTGTCCACCGCGGCACGCGCCTGGAACTGGCGATGAGCGAAGACGCGCTGACCGGGTTTCTCGCGTGGCTGGAAGCAGCCCCGCCTGGTCAGAGGGTGAACGTGGCGTAGCCACGTTCACCCTCTGAGGGGGGCTCCCCCCGGACGAAGTCCGGGGGGAGCGTCAATGTCGCCTAGGTGTTCTACAGGTTGCTGTTGATGGCGCTCACCAGCTCGCCGTTGCTGGTGTCGCCGCTGAACTCCCAGAAGAACGCGCCGCCCAGGCCCTGGTTCTTGGCCCACGCCATCTTCGTGGCGATGGTGGCGGGGGTGTCGTAGGACCACCAGTTGCTGCCGCAGTGCGCGTACGCGGTGCCGGCGACGGTGCCGGTGGCCGGGCAGGACGTCTTGAGCACCTTGTAGTCCTCGATGCCCTGCTCGTAGGTGCCCGCGGCCGGGCCCGTGGCGGTGCCGCCCGGGGCGTCCTGGGTGACGCCGGTCCAGCCGCGGCCGTAGAAGCCGATGCCGATGAGCAGCTTCTTCGCCGGAACGCCGATCGCCTTGAACTTCGCCATCGCGTCGGCGGTGGTGAAGCCGGCCTTCGGGATGCCGGAGTACGAGGTGAGCGGGGAGTGCGGGGCGGTCGGGCCCTGGGCGTCCCACGCTCCGAAGAAGTCGTACGTCATCACGTTGTACCAGTCGACGGAGTTCGCGGCGCCGGCGTAGTCGGCGGCCTCGATCTTGCCGCCGTTCGAGCCGTCCGCGGTGGTGGCCGCGGTGACCAGGTTGCCGGTGCCGAACTTGGCGCGCAGCGCGGCCATGACGTTCTTGAAGGCCGCCGCCCCGCTGGTGTCACAGCTCAGCCCGCAGGCGTTCGGGTACTCCCAGTCGATGTCGATGCCGTCGAAGACGTCGGCCCAGCGCGGGTCCTCGACCAGGTCGTAGCAGGACTGCGCGAAGGCGGCCGGGTTCTTCGCGGCCTCGCCGAAGCCGCCGGACCAGGTCCAGCCGCCGAAGGACCACAGCACCTTGATGTTGGGGTACTTGGCCTTGAGCTGACGGAGCTGGTTGAAGTTGCCGCGCAGCGGCTGGTCCCAGGTGTCGGCGGTGCCGCTGACGGACTGGTCGGCGGTGAACGCCTTGTCGTAGTCGGCGTAGGAGTCGCCGATCGCGCACTTGCCGCCGGTCACGTTGCCGAAGGCGTAGTTGATGTGCGTGATCTTCGAGGCGGAGCCGGACGTCACCAGGTTCTTGACGTTGTAGTTGCGGCCGTAGATGCCCCACTCGGTGAAGTAGCCGAGCTTGACCTTGTCGCCGGTGGGCGGGGGAGTGGTGCCGCCGCCGGTGGTGTGCACGGCGACCGCGCCGCTGACCGGTCCGGTCTGGTCGGCGGTGTCGCGGGCCCGCACGGTGTAGGAGTAGTCGGTGCCGGCGGTCAGCCCGGTGTCGGTGTACGAGGTGGCGGTCACCGTGGAGACGACCTTGCCGTCGCGCAGGACGTCGTAGTTCTTGACGCCCTCGTCGTCGGTGGCCGCGCCCCAGGAGAGCTTCACCGAGGTGTCGGTGATGCCGGAGGCGGTCGGGGTGCCGGGGGCGGAGGGGGCGGCGTCACCGGGGACGGTGGTGCCGTCGCAGCTGTCGCCGTTCAGCTTGCAGTTGGACGGGGAGCCGGGGCCCGCGCCGTTGAAGCCGAAGGAGACGGAGGCGCCGGGGGCGATGCTGCCGTTGTAGGACTTGTTCTTGGCGGTCCAGTGGGTGCCGGAGTTCGTGACGTCCGCGTCCCACGCGGAGGTCACGGACGTGCCGGAGGGGAAGTCCCACTCGACGGTCCAGGAACTGATGGCGCTGGTGCCGGTGTTCTTCACGGTCCACTGACCGCCGAAGCCGGTGCCCCAGTCGCTGGTCTTGGTGAAGCTCGCCGTCGCGTTGGCCGCGGCCTGGGCGGGGCTCGCGAGACCGACCAGGCCGGCCAGGGGGAGCAACAGGGTCGCGAACCCTGCCGCGGCTCTGTGTCTGAAGCGCATGCTGCGCCTCCCTCTTCTCGGGGGTGTCAGGGGCATGACTGAGCCTTCACGCCCACGGTGCCGCGAGAATAGAAAGGTCTGGACCACGTGGTCAATAGGTCTGGACCACTTGTCCCCGACTCGGCCGGATCCTCAACTCCCGCGCCGCAGCCGCCGCTTGCGCAACGGAAGCGGCCCGCGCCCTCCCCGTGGGGAGAGCGCGGGCCGCCGCCGGATTCCCGCCTAGCGCTCCCCGCCCGGCACCCACAGCACGTCGCCGGTCTCCTTGTTCGCCGTCCGGGCCAGGATGAACAGCAGGTCGGACAGGCGGTTGAGGTAGGTCGCGGTCAGCGGGTTCATCACCTCGCCGTGCACCTCGAGCGCCGCCCAGGTGGAGCGCTCGGCCCGGCGCACCACCGTGCACGCCTGGTGCAGCAGGGCGGCGCCGGCGGTGCCGCCCGGAAGGATGAAGGAGCGCAGCTTCTCCAGCCGCTCGTTGAAGCGGTCGCAGTCCGCCTCCAGCCGGTCGATGTAGAACTGCTCGACCCGCAGCGGCGGGTACTCCGGGTTCTCCTTCACCGGCGTCGACAGGTCAGCGCCCACGTCGAACAGGTCGTTCTGGACGCGGGTGAGGACCTCGACGATCTCCGTGTCCAGGCCGCCCAGCGCGATCGCCGTGCCGAGCACCGCGTTCGCCTCGTTGGCGTCGGCGTACGCCGAGATCCTGAGGTCCGTCTTGGCGACCCTGCTCATGTCGCCGAGGGCGGTGGTGCCCCGGTCGCCGGTCCTGGTGTAGATGCGCGTCAGATTGACCATGTGACCAGCGTAGTTACGCTCCGGGTGTCCGGAGCCCGCGTGTGCTCACTGTCACGGCCCGTACGCGCCCTTCTCGACGGCACCGGCTGCCCGGCGGCGAGCGGTCCTCGTGCCCGCCGTGCTCCGGGGCGCTCGGCGGCGGCCAGTGCGGAGGCCGCCGCGTGCGGTGATCACGGACGGCCAAGTCGGGGACGGGCGGGAGACATGACGGGGCTCGAAGAGCTGGAGGCCGCGCTTCCGGCGATGACGCGGTGGCGCGTGCCGGAGGGCCGCGGCGTGGACTGGGCGGCCCTGGAGGCGGCCCTCGGGACGGCGCTGCCCTCGGACTTCCGCCGCCTGGCGGAGGCGTATCCGGTGCTGGTCGTCGACGACTTCCTCATGGTGTCGTCGCCGGCACCCGGCGCCGAGGCGCTGTGGGCGTTGGCGTGCCGGGAGGACGAGGTGCTCCAGGACCTGTACGAGATGGACGACACCGAGGGCTACGTGCCCTTCCCGCGGCCGGGAGGCCTGATCTCCTGGGCGGAGTCCTGTTCGGGTGACGCCTTCTACTGGAAGGCGGACTCCGCCGACCCGGACGCGTGGCCGGTGGTCGTCCGCGGGGACGACGGCGACTGGTCGGAGTTCCCGCTCGGCGCCGTCGCGTTCCTCGCCGGCGTGTACGGCCGCACCGTCGACGTGCCGGGCATGCCCAGGAGCTTCCCCGGCGAGAACCCGCAGGTGCTGGGTCTGAGCGCCTGACCGGCGCCCGGGTCCGGCGGGGCGCCCCCGCGGCGCCGGGCGCTAGGCCGTGTCCGCAAAGTCGCGTCTGCGTCGCGACGCCCGGCACGCACTCTCGCCGCACCGGCCGAAAGCCCGAGTACACCCAGTACGA
>NZ_JBIANZ010000014.1:0-194802 GCF_042875075.1 Streptomyces sp. NPDC003720 | reverse complement strand
CCGGATGCCCTCGTACTGGGTGTACTCGGGCTTTCGGCCGGTGCGGCGAGAGTGCGTGCCGGGCGTCGTGACGCAGACGCGACTTTGCGGACACGACCTAGCCCCGCCCGCCTCCCGGGCGGCGCCGCCGTTGTCGTACCGACCCCGTACGATCGAGGAATGAGCACGCGGATCGCCTTCCTCAAGGGCCACGGCACCGAGAACGACTTCGTGATCCTCCCGGACCCGGAGAACACCCTCGACCTGACCCCGGCCGAGGTCGCCGCCCTGTGCGACCGCCGGGCCGGCATCGGCGGCGACGGGGTGCTGCACGTCGTGCGGTCCGCCGCGCACCCGGAGGCCCGCGGCATGGCCGCCGAGGCGGAGTGGTTCATGGACTACCGCAACGGCGACGGCTCGATCGCGGAGATGTGCGGCAACGGCACCCGTGTGTTCGCCCGCTACCTCCAGCACGCCGGCCATGTGGCCGAAGGTGACATCGCGATCGCCACGCGCGCGGGCGTGAAGAGCGTCCACATCGCCAAGGACGGAGACGTCACCGTCGGTATGGGCAGCGCACGCCTGCCCGACGGAGAGGTCACGGTGAGCGTGGGCGAGCGCACCTGGCCCGCGCGCAACGTGAACATGGGCAACCCGCACGCCGTCGCCTTCGTGGACGACCTCGGGCACGCCGGTGACCTGCTCTCCCCGCCGCCGTTCGCCCCCGCCACCGCCTACCCGGAGGGCGTCAACGTCGAGTTCGTCGTCGACCGCGGCCCGCGGCACGTGGCGATGCGGGTGCACGAGCGCGGCTCCGGCGAGACCCGCTCGTGCGGCACCGGCGCGTGTGCCGTCGCCGTCGCCGCCGCCCGCCGTGACGGCGCCGACCCCGCCCGCACCGGAGCCCCGGCGACGTACACCGTGGACGTGCCCGGCGGCCGTCTGGTCATCACCGAGCGGCCCGACGGCGAGATCGAGATGACCGGACCCGCCGTGATCGTCGCCGAGGGCGAGATCGACGCCGAGTGGCTGGAAAGCGCGCTTCGCTGACCTGGTGAGACCACTGCCGTGATGGCTCCCGCGCGCCGGACCAGCGACTTCGGGCGGCGGGGCGCCGTTCGAAACCCCGGCCGAGCCCAGTGCAGGTGGCGCATACTCTAAACCTCCACGCCGTCGCTCGATTGGGTGATCCGTTTCACGCTCGGCGAGAGGCGGTCAGCCGCACGTGATGGGCTCGGTAGCATCAAGCACCGGCACGGACGGGGGAACGTCGCCATCCCTGAGCCGCGCACGCCCCGGGCTCCGTCCGCCGGTCCACGAGCCGGAGGTGCCCATGAGTGCGGAGGCCACGAACCCTGCGAACCCCGGCCCGGCCGCGCCCGCGGCGGCGCCCGCCGCGGTCCGCCGGAAGTCCCGGGCCCGGATCGACCTGCGCCGGCTCGGCCGGGCCGCGCTGCTCGGCCCCGCCGCGCGCGACAAGCTGCCCGACGCCATCAGCCACGTCGTCGACGCGCACCGCGCCCACCACCCCGACGCGGACCTCGAACCACTGCGCCGTGCCTACGTCCTGGCCGAGTCCTCGCACCGCGGCCAGATGCGCAAGAGCGGCGAGCCGTACATCACGCACCCCCTGGCCGTGACCCTGATCCTCGCCGAACTCGGCGCCGAGACGACGACCTTGACGGCTTCCCTGCTCCACGACACCGTCGAGGACACCGACGTGACGCTGGACCAGGTGCGGGAAGAGTTCGGCGAGGAAGTGCGCTATCTCGTCGACGGCGTCACCAAACTGGAGAAGGTCGACTACGGGGCCGCCGCCGAGCCCGAGACCTTCCGCAAGATGCTCGTCGCCACGGGCAGCGACGTGCGGGTGATGTCGATCAAACTCGCCGACCGCCTGCACAACATGCGCACCCTCGGCGTGATGCGCCCCGAGAAACAGGCGCGGATCGCCAAGGTCACCCGGGACGTCCTCATCCCGCTCGCCGAACGCCTCGGCGTGCAGGCGCTGAAGACCGAACTGGAGGACCTGGTCTTCGCCATCCTCCACCCCGAGGAGTACGAGCACACCCGGGAGCTGATCGCCGGGAACGCGGCCCACCCCGACGACACCCTCGCGGAGACAGCCGAGTCGGTACGCGCGGTGCTGCGCGACGCCGACATCGCCGCCGAAGTCCTCATCCGCCCCCGGCACTTCGTCTCCGTCCACCGGGTTGCCCGCAAACGGGGGCAGTTGCGCGGCGCCGACTTCGGACGGCTGCTGGTGCTTGTGGCGGAGGACGCGGACTGCTACGGCGTCCTGGGCGAGCTGCACACGTGCATGACACCGGTCGTCTCCGAGTTCAAGGACTTCATCGCCGTACCCAAGTTCAACCTCTACCAGTCGCTGCACACCGCCGTCGCCCGCCCCGACGGCCAGGTCGTCGAGGTTCTCATCCGCACCCACCAGATGCACCGGGTCGCCGAGGCCGGCGTCGTCGCGCTCGGCAACCCCTACGCCCCCGGGGCCGACGACCCCGCCGACGGCGAGCGCGCCGACCCCACCCGCCCCGGCTGGCTCTCCCGCCTCCTCGACTGGCAGGAGGCCGCGCCCGACCCCGACACCTTCTGGTCCACCCTGCGCGAGGACCTCGCCCAGGACCGCGAGATCACCGTGTACCGGCCCGACGGCGGCGCCCTCGGTCTGCCCGAGGGCGCAAGCTGCGTGGACGCCGCCTACGCCCAGTACGGCGAGGACGCCCACGCCTGCATCGGCGCCCGCGTCAACGGCCGCCTGGCAACTCTCAGCACCGTGCTGCGGGACGGCGACACGGTCCAGCTCCTCATGGGCCAGGACCCGGCCTCCGAGCCCTCCCGCGAATGGCTGGAGCACGCCCACACCGCCGCGGCGCGGATCGCCATCCAGCGGTGGCTGGCCGCGCACCCGGGCGGCAGCGGCGAGGCGCAGGCCGAAGCGCGGGCAGAGGAGGAACGTGCCGCCGGGAGCGCGGCCGGCGAGGCCGCCCCCCGGCCCGCCGAGGCCGGGAGCACCGGCGCCACCGGCCCACGCGGCGCCGACGTGCTCCTGGACCGGCCCGGTGCCACCGTCCGTCTCGCGGGTTGCTGTACGCCCGTGCCGCCCGACGGGATCACCGGCTTCGCGGTGCGCGGGGGAGTGGTGACCGTGCACCGCGTGGAGTGCGCCGCGGTGGCGGAGATGAAGAACCGGGGGCGCACCGAGATCGACGTGCGCTGGGGGGACACCGCCGAGTGCCGGGTCACCCTGGTCGCCGAATCGTTCGGCCGCCCGCATCTGCTGGCCGACCTGACCGAGGCGATCGCCCTGGCCGGCGTCGACATCGTCTCCGCGACCGTGGAACCCCCGAGCCAGCAGCGCGTCCGGCACACCTACACACTCCAGCTACCGGACGCGGCCCGCCTCCCGGCCCTCATGCGGGCGATGCGCGACGTACCAGGGGTGTTCGACGTGGCCCGGGCCCAGCACCAGGCGCCCGCCTCCTGAGGGGACGCCGCCGACCGGGTTCCTGAAGAAGGCTCTGCGGACGAACCCGATCGGGTGGGCCCGGCGCGCGTCGCCGTCGTGCCGCACGCGCGCGCTGGTAGCGGTGGTCCATGCCGCTCACCCTCCGCCGGGGCCGGAACACCCGCCCCTTCCGCCGCCGGAAGGCCGCCCTGCTCGCCTCCGCCGTCTCCGTCTGCCTGCTCGCCGCCGCCGCCCCGGCCGAGCCCCTGGGCGTCGGCGACCGGCTCTTCCCGACCCTGGGCAACCCGGGATACGACGTGGCGTCGTACGACCTGTCCTTCACCTATTCCGGGAAGAACGACAAGCCGCTGCGGGCCGTCACGACCATCGACGCCTGGACGACCACCGGCCTCGACCGGCTCAACCTCGACTTCGCGCACGGCACCGTCGAGTCCGTCGAGGTGGATGGCCGCCCCGCGGCCTTCGCCGGCGCGGGCGAGGACCTGGTGGTCACGCCCGACCACCGGCTGCCCCGGGGAAGCTGGACCCGGATCACCGTGAAGCACACCAGCGACCCCGTCAGCGCCAAGGGCCAGGACGGCGGCTGGGTGCGCACCACCGACGGCCTGGCGATGGCCAACCAGGCCGACGCCGCCCACCTGGTCTTCCCGTGCAACGACCACCCGTCGGACAAGGCGATGTTCACCGTCCGGGTCACCGCCCCGAACGACTACACCGTCGTGGCGAACGGCCTGCCCACCGGCACCGAGCGCGTCGGCCGGGCCACCACCTGGACCTACCGCACCCAGCACCCCATGGCCACCGAGCTCGCCCAGGTGTCGATCGGCCGCTCCGCAGTGGTGCGCCGCAAGGGACCGCACGGGCTGACGGTCCGCGACGTCGTACCCAGCGCCGACCGCAAGGCCCTCGAACCCTGGCTCGCGAAGACGCCCGGCCAGATCGCATGGCTGGAGAGCAAGGTCGGCTCCTACCCGTTCGAGACGTACGGGCTGCTCATGGCGCAGGCCTCCACCGGCTTCGAACTCGAGACGCAGACCCTCTCGCTCTTCGAGAAGGACCTCTTCACGAAACCCGCCTACCCGGCCTGGTACGTCGACTCGATCATGGTGCACGAGCTGAGCCACCAGTGGTTCGGCGACAGCGTCAGCCCCCGCACCTGGTCCGACGTGTGGCTGAACGAGGGGCACGCCACCTGGTACGAGTCCCTCTACGCGCAGGAGAAGTCGAAGCGGTCCATGGAGGACCGCATGAAGGCCGCCTACGGCGCATCCGACCGCTGGCGGGCCGACGGCGGCCCCCCGGCCCGGCCCAAGGCCCCCGCGCCCGGCCAGAAGATCAGCATCTTCCGGCCGAACATCTACGACGGCGCGGCGCTGGTGCTCTACGCCCTGCGCCAGGAGATCGGCACGCGGGCCTTCGACCGCCTGGAGCGGGCCTGGGTCCGGGACCACCGCGACTCGACCGCCACCACCGCCGACTTCGTCCGCCAGGCCTCGGCGATCGCCGGCCGCGACCTGACCGGTTTCTTCCAGCCCTGGCTGTACGGCGAGAAGACCCCGCCGATGCCCGGACACCCGGACTGGAAGAGCGGCAAGTCCGCCAAGGAACCCAAGCGGGACAAGCGCGGTAAGAAGGGCGGGGGCCGGGAATAAGACGGTGACGAGCCCTGCCGCGCCGTGCGAACATCTTCGGGTCGGCGCGGCACGGGACACGGGAATCTCCCGGGGTACCCGTGCGTTGTCCCTGATGAACGCCGACTCGGCATTTCCACCGACGTAAGGATCCAATGACCTCCTCTTCTTCCCCTTCCCAGGACACCAAGCGCCTCGCGCACGACTATCCCGAAGGTCTTCGGGCCGATGCCCTGATGGAAGAGGACGTCGCCTGGAGCCACGAGATCGACGGCGAGCGGGACGGCGACCAGTTCGACCGCTCCGAGCGCGCGGCACTGCGCCGCGTCGCGGGCCTCTCCACCGAGCTGGAGGACGTCACCGAGGTCGAGTACCGACAGCTCCGTCTGGAGCGGGTCGTGCTCGTCGGGGTGTGGACCACCGGCACCATCCAGGACGCGGACAACTCCCTCGCGGAGCTGGCCGCCCTCGCGGAGACCGCCGGCGCGCTCGTGCTCGACGGCGTCATCCAGCGCCGGGACAAGCCCGACGCGGCCACCTACATCGGCTCCGGCAAGGCCCTGGAACTGCGTGACATCGTCATCGATACGGGCGCGGACACCGTCATCTGCGACGGTGAGCTGAGCCCCGGCCAGCTCATCCAGCTCGAGGACGTCGTCAAGGTCAAGGTCATCGACCGTACGGCCCTGATCCTCGACATCTTCGCGCAGCACGCCAAGTCCCGAGAGGGCAAGGCGCAGGTCGCCCTGGCGCAGATGCAGTACATGCTCCCCAGGCTGCGAGGCTGGGGTCAGTCGCTGTCCCGCCAGATGGGTGGCGGTCGCGGCGGCCTGGCCACCCGTGGTCCCGGTGAGACCAAGATCGAAACGGACCGGCGCCGGATCCGCGAGAAGATGGCGAAGATGCGCCGGGAGATCGCGGACATGAAGACCGGCCGCGAGATCAAGCGCCAGGAGCGCCGGCGCAACAAGGTGCCGTCCGTCGCCATCGCGGGCTACACCAACGCCGGAAAGTCCTCCCTGCTCAACCGCCTGACGGGCGCGGGCGTCCTGGTCGAGAACGCGCTGTTCGCGACCCTCGACCCGACCGTGCGCCGGGCCGAAACCCCGAGCGGGCGGCTGTACACGCTGGCCGACACCGTCGGCTTCGTGCGACACCTGCCGCACCACCTGGTCGAGGCGTTCCGCTCCACCATGGAGGAGGTCGGCGACTCCGACCTGATCCTGCACGTGGTGGACGGCTCGCACCCGGTCCCGGAGGAGCAGCTGGCCGCCGTGCGCGAGGTGATCCGGGACGTCGGCGCCACCGACGTGCCCGAGATCGTCGTGATCAACAAGGCGGACGCGGCCGACCCGCTGGTGCTCCAGCGGCTGCTGCGGGTGGAGAAGCGCTCCATCGCCGTCTCGGCCCGCACCGGCCAGGGCATCGAGGAACTGCTCGCCCTGATCGACAACGAGCTGCCCCGCCCCTCGGTCGAGGTCGAGGCACTCGTCCCGTACACCCATGGCAAGCTCGTCGCCCGCGCCCACACCGAGGGCGAGGTGCTCTCCGAGGAGCACACCGCGGAGGGCACCCTGCTCAAGGTCCGGGTGCACGAGGAGCTGGCCGCGGACCTGGCGCCCTACACGCCGGCGCCCGCGGCCTGACGCCAGGACGACACGGCATCGACGAGGCCCGCCACCCGTTACGGGTGGCGGGCCTCTCGTCTTGGGTTCACACCGGACTCGTCACCGTCCGCCGTACGCGCGGCTCAGGTCCGTCCGGACCGGTGGGGAGCGGTGGACCTCACCGGCCGGCGAACTTCCGGCTGACCGAGTCGTACACGCCCTTGGCCACGTCACCCAGACGGGGACCGGCCAGCCAGCCCGCGCGCACCGGGCCGATCGAGGTGTTCGACACCAGGGCCGGCTTGCCGTCCGAGCCGGTCTCCACCCAGCCGCCGCCGGAGGAGCCGCCGGTCATCGTGCAGCCGATGCGGTACATCGTCGGGTCCGACTTGGCGAGGGACAGCCGGCCCGGCTTGTCCTGGCACTGGTAGGCGAGCTGGCCGTCGTAGGGAGCCGCGGCGGGGTAGCCCGTCGCCGTGATGCTCTGCACCTTCGGCACGGCCGGGGCGCCGAAGTTCACGGGAAGCGCTCCGCCGACCGTCTCCTCCAGCGACTTGCCCGTGCTGCCCTGCTCCGGCGTCACATGAATGACCGCGAAGTCGTACGAGGCGCCGTTGCCGCCGGTGCGGCCGCCCTGGTCGATCCACTGCTGCGAGGTCTTCGCCGCGTCGGCCCACCAGACGCCGTACGGCGCGACCTCGGCCCGGCTCGCGTTCTGCAGCTGGGCGTTCGACCTGCCCTGGTTGTTGTACGACGGCACGAAGGCGATGTTGCGGTACCAGCCGCCGCTCTTGCCGGCGTGCACACAGTGGCCGGCCGTCCAGATGAGGTTCGACTTGCCCGGGTGCGCCGGGTCCTGCACGACCGTCGCCGAGCAGACCATCGTGCCCTCGGGGGAGTCGAAGAAGACCTTGCCCGAAGCGGCCGCGCTGGTGTGGTAGGGCGGCCGGACCGCCTGTGCCGTCACCGGCGCCGGGGTCGGGTCCGTCACGCCCTGGTCACCGGAGAGGTCGTTGTCGTCGACGCGCTTGGCCGGGTCGTCGGCGTCCCGCATCCGGTCCGGGTCCCACAGGCCCTTGATGATGGGATTGATGAAGTCGTTGGCCTCGCGCAGCCAGTCGTCCCGGTTCCAGTTCTTCCAGGCGCCGCCCTTCCACTTGTCGACGTCGATCCCGTGCTCCTTGAGCTTCTGACGGATGTCGTCCGGGATCTTGATCTTGCCGTCGCCGGTGCCGCTCTGGGTCGCGACGGCGGTCGGCCTGTCATCGGCGTTGTCGTTGCCGTCGCCGTTGCAGGCCGTGGCGGTCAGCGCCAGCGCCGAGACGAGGGCGACCGTCGCCAGCACGGGGAAGGTCCTGCGCGGCGCGCCCCTCCCTCGGCGAACGGTGAACGACGGCCGTATGGATCGCATGCTGTTGACTCCCCCTGATGTGAAGGTACTCGGCGCTTCGGCCCCGGCACCGGCAGCGCACTCATGGGGAGTTGACGCCGGTCCACCGGTCCGCCGGGAACGGCCTCACACACTATGCGCTCGCTGTGGGGGAGTTCCGACGGTCCGGCAACGGTTCGGCCACAAGCGGTCTGACCTGGACGCACACGAGCCGCGGCCTCGTGAGCGGCGGGCGAGTGGGGCGCTGGGGGCGATCAGGCGGCGGGCAGGACCGCGGGAGCGCCACGGCGCGGCGCCGCGAGGGCTGGAGCCACGGGCGGTTCGGCCGCCGGCCCGAGATCTCAGGGGCCGTCCGGAGATCGGGATCGCCGGGCAACCCGTAACCCGTGGGCCGGTACGCGGTTGTAGGGGTGGGGGGTCGGCTGCCTGTGCCCGGTCCCCGCGGATCAACTCGCCTCTGGACAGCGGGGAGGACAGCGAGTCGTGGCCGTGACCGAGTCGGTGGCTGAAGGTGCGTACGGGGAGAAGAGCGCGGTGCACGAGGGGATCCTCAGGCGACAGTCGGCGCGTGAGTCCGCGGCACGCACCTACGCGCGAGCCCTGCCCATCGTGCCCGTGCGGGCGCGGGGGCTGACCATCGAGGGCGCCGACGGCCGCCGCTACCTGGACTGCCTCTCCGGAGCCGGAACCCTGGCCCTCGGCCACAACCACCCGGTCGTCCTGGAGGCCATCCGCCGGGTCCTCGACTCCGGCGCACCGCTCTCCGTCCTCGACCTCGCCACACCGGTGAAGGACGCCTTCATCACCGAGCTGTTCCGTACCCTGCCGCCGGGGCTCGCCGATCGCGCCCGGGTGCAGTTCTGCGGGCCGGCCGGTACCGACGCCGTCGAAGCGGCCCTCAAACTGGTCCGCACCGCGACCGGACGCACCGGCATGCTCGCCTTCACCGGCGCCTACCACGGCATGACGGCCGGGGCCATGGCCGCCTCCGGCGGGGCCCCCGACGTACGCGTCGCACGGCTGCCGTACCCGCAGGACTACCGCTGCCCCTTCGGCGTCGGCGGCCCGCGCGGGGCAGAACTCGCCGCCCGCTGGGCCGAGTCCCTCCTCGACGACCCGAAGTCCGGCGTACCCCTCCCCGCGGGGATGATCGTCGAACCCGTCCAGGGCGAGGGCGGCGTGATCCCGGCGCCGGACGACTGGCTGCGCCGCATGCGGCAGATCACCGCCGACCGGTCCATCCCGCTGATCGCCGACGAGATCCAGACCGGCGTAGGCCGCACGGGCGCCTTCTGGGCCGTGGAGCACAGCGGTGTCACGCCCGACGTCATGGTCCTGTCCAAGGCCATCGGCGGCAGCCTCCCGCTGGCCGTGGTCGTCTACCGCGACGACCTCGACGCCTGGCAGCCCGGCGCCCACGCGGGCACCTTCCGCGGCAACCAACTGGCCATGGCAGCGGGCACCGCCACCCTGGCCTACGTACGGGAGAACGCACTCGCCGAGCGGGCCGCCGCCCTCGGCTCGCGGATGCTGTCCCAACTCAGCCGGCTTCAAGACGCGTTTCCGTGCGTGGGTGACGTCCGGGGCCGCGGGCTGATGATCGGCATCGAGATGGTGGACCCGGACAGCGAGGCGACCGGACCGGACGAGGCCACCTTCACCGGCGACCACCGGACCGGCGTCGAAGGCCTCCGGCCCACCCGCACCCCGCACCGCGCCGCCCCCGAACTCGCGGCGGCCGTCCAACGGGAGTGCCTCGACCGGGGACTCATCGTGGAACTCGGCGGACGCCACGCCGGCGTCGTACGGCTCCTTCCACCGCTGACCATCTCCGACGAGCAGGCGGCAGCCGTCATGGACCGCCTGGCCGACGCGGTGGCAGCGGCGGCCCGCCGGCATCAGAACCACGGCCGCAGACACCGCCACCACGCCGACCCCGACCCTGGCAACGGCTAGCGGCCCGCGGGAACGACGGCTCCGCCAGGGGGGCCCGAGAAGCCACCCACACCCCATCCCCTTCCTCCCCTCCGGACCTCCGTTGCCCGCGTACGACGCGCCCGAGGTGGCTGCCACCCCCGGCCACCCCGGCCCGCGACGACCGCACAACGGCACCACCGCTCAGACACGCCGCGACCACTTCCACCCCCTCGCCTGCTTACTCCAGCCCAACCCTCCGAGGAGCCGTCTTGAACGCCACTCCCGCACCCGACGGCCGTTCCGGCAGCCCCGACGAACAGGGCGACTCCGGGACCCAGCCCTCCCATGTGCCGCTCGCCGAGTCGTTCCCCCAGCAGAAGCGACGAGCGCCGGACAGCACGAGCGCGGTGGCACCCGGAGCCGACCCGCTGGAGGATCCCGATCCCGGCAACGTCGCCCAGGCCGCCGCCGTGGAGAACCTCCTGCGCTGCTGGGTACGGGAGACAGGCGTCGCCGCCCCAGCCACCGGCATTCTTCGCATCCCGCTCCTCCGCAGCGGGACCGCGTTGATCGTCCAGGTCCGGTACTGGTCCCCGGCGGGCTGGCACCGCTTCGGGCCGGTCCACCTCGCCGGCGCCGAGACGGCTCCGCCCGTCGACGCGATCACCCTCGCGGCACTCCTGGCGAGGGAGACACCCGACGGCATCCACAGCATCCGGAACGTCCAAGGAACCCAAGGCACCCCCAGTGGCCCGGAGCAGCCAGGGGCCGCCGGTGACGGCGGCGACCTGGTCGCCAGGGTGGCCGACTCGCTGCGTCGCATCGCGACGTTCATCAGCGACCGGCGCGCACACCCGGACGACGGCCGCGATCTCTTCCTCAGCGCCGAGCAGTCCCTCCTCCTCGGACACCCCCTGCACCCGGCCCCGAAGAGCCGGGAAGGGCTGACCGAGGCAGAAGGCCCGCTGTACTCACCGGAGTCGCGCGGCTCGTTCCCGCTGTACTGGTGGGCCGTGGCCCCCTCTCTACTGGCGGCCGACTCGGCCTGGACGGAGCGCGGACGTACTGTCCCCGCCGACCGGCTCACCCAGCGGCTCGCCGGAGCCCCCCTTCCCCTGCCCGACGGATTCGCCGCGCTGCCGCTGCACCCCTGGCAGGCCAGGGAGCTCAGGCACCGCGAGCCGATCGCCGCCCTGCTCGACTCCGGAGCCCTCCGCGACCTCGGCCCGCTCGGCTCACCCTGGCATCCCACCTCCTCCGTACGAACCGTCCATCGATCCGAAGCCCCCGCGATGCTGAAACTGTCGCTGGGCCTGCGCATCACCAACTCCCGACGCGAGAACCTGCGCAAGGAACTCCACCGGGGAGTCGAGGTGCACCGCTTGCTGCGCGGCGGCCTCGCCCGTCAGTGGCGCGCCGCCCACCCCGCCTTCGACATCGTCCGCGACCCCGCCTGGCTCGCCGTCGACGACCCGGACGGGCGGCCCCTTCCCGGCCTCGACGTCATGATCAGGCACAACCCGTTCACCCCGGCCGATGACGTGAGCTGCCTGGCCGGACTCGTCTCGCCCCGGCCGCTCCCCGAACCGGACACCGAGCCGTGGCCGGCGAAGGGGTCGACGGCCCTGCGGTCCCGTCTGTCGCGACTCGTCGCTCGGCTCGCCGCACGCACCGGGCGCCCCGTCGGAGCCGTCGCCGCCGAGTGGTTCCTGCGCTACCTGGAACAGGTCGTCCGGCCCGTGCTCTGGCTCGACAGCGAGGCCGGCATCGCCGTCGAAGCGCATCAGCAGAACACGCTCGTCCTGCTCGACCGCGACGGCTGGCCCGCCGGCGGCCGCTACCGGGACAACCAGGGCTACTACTTCCGTGAGTCCCGGCGAGCCGAACTGGACGCGCGGCTGCCCGGCATCGGAGTGCGCAGCGACACCTTCGTAGCGGACGAGGTGACCGACGAACGCTTCGGGTACTACCTCGCCGTCAACAACGTGCTCGGGCTGATCGGCGCCTTCGGCTCCCAGCAACTCGCCGACGAACGGCTGCTCCTCGCGGCGTTCCGTGGCTTCCTCGCCGATGCCGCCTCGGGCCCCCTCGCCCTGCGGACCCCGCTGCCCGCCCTGCTGCTCGACTCACCTGTCCTGCGCTGCAAGGCCAACCTGCTGACCCGGCTGAACGGCATGGACGAACTCGTCGGCCCGGTCGACACCCAGTCCGTCTACGTCACCATCGCCAACCCCCTTCACTCCTGAACGAAAACGGCCTGCTCTGTCGCGTCCCGCGAATCCTCCACCTCCCTCTGCTGAAAGGAGCGCCATGCCCTCCACCGACACCAGCGCGGACACCGCAACTCCCGAGGACGGCGAAGCCACGCTGCATCTGCGTCTGCCCGCCGAGTTCGTCGCCCTCTTCGCCACCGCCGACCTGCTCGACGACGTGCCCGGCTGGGGGCCCACCCGCACCCCCGTGGGCCTCTTTGAACTGGTCCCCGTGCGCCTGCAGGACGACCTCCCGCTCATTCACCGCTGGATGAACGACCCCGCTGTCGCCGCCTTCTGGGAACTGGCCGGGCCCCCGGACAGGACCGAGGAGCACCTTCGCGCCCAACTCGACGGCGACGGCCACAGCGTGCCGTGCCTGGGCGTGCTGGATGGCGTCCCCATGAGCTACTGGGAGATCTACCGGGCGGACCTCGACCCGCTGGCCCGCCACTGCCCGACTCGTCCGCACGACACCGGCATCCACCTGCTGATCGGTGAGGCCGCCGACCGCGGGAGGGGCCTTGGCTCCGCCCTGCTCAAGGCCGTGGCCGATCTCGTCCTGGACCGTCGTCCCGCCTGTGCCCGGGTCGTCGCCGAACCGGATCTTCGCAACACCGCCTCCCTCACCGCCTTCCTGCGTGCCGGGTTCCGGTTCACGTCCGAGGTCGACCTGCCCGGCAAGCGGGCCGGCCTCGTGATCCGGGACCGTGTCCCGAATCGGCTGGCGTGACGATCGGTGATGACGTCGTCACATTGAGTACGAATGGCGACTCGGCCAGGTTCCCGGGCGTCGCGAGAAATGCCGCGAGACATTTCGGAACACCGGTCGAGCCACCGCAGCAGCCCCCATGCCTCAGGAGCCCAGGCAGTGATCCCACCCCCCGCCCCCGCCTTGCCCGCCCGTTTGTCAGTGCCGGGCCGTAGGGTGGTCGGGCTATGACGAAGCCCTCACTCCCCGAACTCCTGCATGCCGCTGTCGCAGCCGTCGGCGGCACGGAGCGCCCCGGCCAGGTGACCATGGCCGAAGCGGTCGCCGAGGCGATCGACGACGGATCCCACCTGCTGGTCCAGGCCGGCACCGGCACCGGAAAGTCGCTGGGGTATCTCGTGCCCGCGCTCGCGCACGGGGAGCGGGTGGTCGTCGCCACGGCCACGCTCGCACTGCAGCGCCAGCTCGTGGAACGCGACCTGCCGCGCACGGTCGACGCCCTGCATCCCCTGCTGCGCCGCCGGCCGGAGTTCGCCATGCTCAAGGGCAGGTCGAACTACCTGTGCCTGCACCGCCTGCACGAGGGCATGCCGCAGGACGAGGAAGAGGGACTCTTCGACCAGTTCGAGGCCGCCGCGCCCACCAGCAAGCTGGGCCAGGATCTGCTGCGCCTGCGTGACTGGGCCGACGAGACGGAGACCGGCGACCGCGACGGCCTCACACCGGGAGTCTCGGACCGTGCCTGGGCGCAGGTGTCGGTCTCCTCGCGGGAGTGCCTGGGCGCGTCGAAGTGCGCCTACGGCGCCGAGTGCTTCGCGGAGATGGCGCGCGAGCGGGCCAAGCTCGCCGAGGTCGTCGTCACCAACCACGCTCTCCTGGCCATCGACGCCATCGAGGGCGCCCCGGTGCTGCCGCAGCACGAGGTGCTGATCGTGGACGAGGCGCACGAACTCGTCTCCCGTGTCACCGGCGTCGCCACCGGCGAACTCACGCCCGGCCAGGTCAACCGCGCCGTGCGCCGGGCGGCCAAACTCGTCAACGAGAAGGCAGCCGACCAGCTCCAGACCGCCGCGGAGGGCTTCGAGCGGCTGATGGAACTCGCTCTGCCGGGCCGCCTCGAGGAGATCCCGGAGGATCTCGGCTACGCCCTGATGGCGCTGCGGGACGCGGCCCGCACGGTCATCACCGCGCTCGGCTCGACCCGCGACAAGTCCGTCCAGGACGAGGACGCCGTCCGCAAGCAGGCGCTGGCCTCGGTCGAGACCGTGCACGACGTGGCGGAGCGTGTGGTCAACGGCTCCGAGTGGGACGTGGTCTGGTACGAGCGGCACGACCGTTTCGGCGCCTCGCTGCGGGTAGCCCCGATGTCGGTGTCCGGGCTGCTCAGGGAGAAGCTCTTCGCGGACCGCAGCGTCGTCCTCACCTCGGCGACGCTGAAGCTGGGCGGCGACTTCAACGGCGTCGGAGCCTCGCTGGGGCTCGGCCCCGAGGGCACGGAGGGCGAGGACCTGCCGCAGTGGAAAGGCGTGGACGTCGGCTCGCCCTTCGACTATCCCAAGCAGGGCATCCTGTACGTCGCGAAGCACCTCGCGCGCCCCGCACGGGACGGCGAGCGTGCCGACATGCTCGATGAGCTGACCGAACTGATCCAGGCGGCCGGCGGCCGCACCCTCGGGCTGTTCTCATCCATGCGTGCCGCCCAGCTCGCCGCGGAGGAGCTGCGCTCCCGGATCCCCGAGTTCCCCATCCTGCTCCAGGGCGAGGAGACGCTCGGCGAGCTGATCAAGAACTTCGCCGCCGACCCGCGGACCTGCTTGTTCGGCACGTTGTCGCTGTGGCAGGGCGTCGACGTCCCGGGTCCGAGCTGTCAGCTGGTGATCATGGACAAGATCCCGTTCCCGCGCCCCGACGACCCGCTGATGAGCGCCCGGCAGAAGGCGGTGGAGGACGCGGGCGGCAACGGCTTCATGGCCGTGGCCGCGACCCATGCGGCCCTGCTCATGGCACAGGGTGCCGGCCGTCTGGTCCGGGCCTCGGGGGACCGGGGCGTGGTCGCGGTGCTGGATCAACGGCTCGCCACCGCGCGGTACGGCAGCTACCTCAAGGCGTCTCTGCCCGACTTCTGGTACACCACGGACCGCAACCAGGTGCGCAGATCACTGGCGGCCATCGACGCGGCAGCGAAGCAGGCGGAAGAGAAGCAGCCCCAGGAGCAGTGATCAGACCGCTGGTCCGGCCAACGTCGGGCCGGACCAGCGTCGGCTCGCCGGGCCGCACAGTCGCCCGGCGGAGTCCGGACAGCACAGGGCCCCGGAACCGGCGCAGAGGTCCCGGGGCCCGGTCAGGGGGACGAGCCGTCCGGCCCGTCCGCCACGGCCGTCACACGCGCCGCAGCACAGCGACGACCTTGCCCAGAATGGTCGCGTCGTCGCCGGGGATCGGTTCGTAGGCCGCGTTGTGCGGCAGGAGCCAGACATGGCCGTCCTCGCGCTTGAAACGCTTGACGGTGGCTTCGCCGTCGAGCATCGCCGCGACGATGTCGCCGTTCTCGGCGACCGGCTGGCGGCGGACGGTGACCCAGTCGCCGTCGCAGATCGCGGCCTCGATCATCGAGTCACCGACGACCTTCAGGACGAACAGCTCGCCGTCGCCGACGAGCTGGCGGGGCAGCGGGAACACGTCCTCGACCGACTCCTCGGCGAGGATCGGTCCACCGGCGGCGATACGGCCGACCAGCGGGACGTAGGACGCGGCCGGCTTGCCGGCGGTGTCGGTGGGCTGCACCGTCACGGCCTGGTCGGAGCCGCGCACCTCGTACGCGCGCGGGCGGTGCGGGTCGCGGCGCAGGAAGCCCTTGCGCTCCAGTGCCATCAACTGGTGGGCCACCGAGGACGTGCTGGAGAGGCCGACGGCCTGGCCGATCTCGCGCATGGACGGCGGGTAGCCGCGCCGCTGCACCGAATCCCTGATGACCTCGATGACCCGGCGCTGCCGGTCGGTGAGCCCGGAGCTGTCCGCCCGGATGCCTGGAGGTCGGCCAGGAAGGGAGCGCTTGTGCCCCTCGGGATTCGTGGCTTCGTTCATCGCATGTACCGGCTCGACTCGGCCCATGGAGCGGTCCTGGGCGGTGATGGTGGCACTGTCTGCGGTGGTGGTCACGTCGGCCCCTCTCGATGGTCTCCCTGCTGGACAACGGTAGTTGCTTTCGAAAGGTTGCGCCAAACACACGTTCGAGTGAAAAAGTGCGATTCGCCTGTCGTGATCATGTGTTTGGGTGTATGGCTAACGCGGCGTCCGGCGGGCGAAAGCGCCCATTGTTGTACTCTTCACCGCCGGGATCGGCGACCTTGCGGGTTGTGCCCTCAGTCTGCCACCCGGAATCCGGTACACCCGGATCCGGGCTCCCTTCTGCGCCGGAGTCCTACGCGGTCTCCGTGCGGCGCCCACGGTATCTCCGCAACCGCAGGATCGATACGTCCTTGCGCCCGCGTGTTCGGAAACGCCCGCAGTGGGTATCCGGGGCGTGCTCCGGCGCCGCGACACGCGTCATCGCCTCGCTGTATGGGCCAATCCCTACATCTAGTGGTTGGATGCTTACCGCAGCCCACAAGTTGTGGTCCCCCGGGTCTCGGACGGCTCCGCGATCGCCTATGCTTAGGGCTGCTTCGAGGGGCCCATGTGGTCCGGCGGGGCCATTGAGTCTGCTGTGAGGAGGGTTGGGAGATCATGCACTGCCCCTTCTGCAGGCACCCCGACAGCCGTGTGGTCGACAGCCGTACGACCGACGACGGCACGTCGATCCGCAGGCGCCGCCAGTGTCCCGACTGCTCCCGTCGTTTCACGACCGTGGAGACGTGCTCGCTCATGGTGGTGAAGCGGTCCGGGGTCACCGAACCGTTCAGCCGTACCAAGGTCATCAACGGTGTGCGCAAGGCGTGCCAGGGGCGGCCCGTCACCGAGGACGCGCTCGCCCAGCTCGGCCAGCGGGTCGAGGAGGCGGTGCGGGCCACCGGGAGCGCCGAGCTGACCACCCACGACGTGGGGCTGGCCATACTCGGCCCGTTGCAGGAACTCGACCTCGTCGCCTATCTGCGATTCGCCTCCGTATACCGGGCCTTCGACTCGCTCGACGACTTCGAGGCCGCCATCGCGGAGCTGAGGCAGGCGCGGGGCCCCGCCGCGGAGGACGAGGGCGCGGGAGCGGGGAGCCAGGAAGACGAACGCGGGCCCGGAGGGACCACCGAGGTCCCCGTGCCCGCCCACGCCGCCGACTGACCGGCGCGCCGGAACCCGGACGGACGCCCGGGTTCCGACTCGGGAGGCGGCGACCAAGACCTGTCGCGGATCGCAGTTGAGGGTGTCCGCGACACCAGACAGAACACCGTGCCACGGGAACATCGGGGCACTTCAGGGCGTTTTCGCCCGTACAGGGAGGCGGCATGACAGAGACGGCGAGCGGTCCGGCACGAGGTTCCCGAGCCAAGGGAGCCAAGGCGGGTAACAAGGGACTGCACATCGAGCGCATCCACACCACCCCCGGCGTGCACCCGTACGACGAGGTGGCCTGGGAGCGCCGTGACGTCGTCATGACCAACTGGCGCGACGGCTCGGTCAACTTCGAGCAGCGTGGCGTCGAGTTCCCCGACTTCTGGTCGGTGAACGCGGTCAACATCGTCACCAGCAAGTACTTCCGCGGTGCCGTGGGCACCCCGCAGCGCGAGGTCAGCCTCAAGCAGCTGATCGACCGCATCGTGAAGACGTACCGGAAGGCCGGTGAGGACTACAAGTACTTCGCCTCGCCCGCCGACGCCGAGATCTTCGAGCACGAGCTGGCCTACGCCCTCCTGCACCAGATCTTCAGCTTCAACAGCCCCGTCTGGTTCAACGTCGGCACCCCGCAGCCCCAGCAGGTCTCCGCCTGCTTCATCCTGTCCGTCGACGACTCCATGGAGTCGATCCTCGACTGGTACAAGGAAGAGGGCATGATCTTCAAGGGCGGCTCCGGCGCCGGCCTGAACCTCTCCCGCATCCGCTCCTCCAAGGAGCTGCTCTCCTCCGGCGGCAACGCCTCCGGCCCCGTCTCCTTCATGCGCGGCGCCGACGCCTCCGCCGGCACCATCAAGTCCGGTGGCGCCACCCGCCGCGCCGCCAAGATGGTCGTGCTCGACGTCGATCACCCCGACATCGAGGACTTCATCCAGACGAAGGTCAGCGAGGAGGAGAAGATCCGCGTCCTGCGTGACGCGGGCTTCGACATGGACCTGGGCGGCGACGACATCACGTCCGTCCAGTACCAGAACGCCAACAACTCGGTCCGTGTGAACGACGAGTTCATGACGGCGGTCGAGTCGAGCGGCAAGTTCGGCCTGCGCGCCCGCATGACCGGTGAGGTCATCGAGGAGGTCGACGCCAAGGCGCTCTTCCGCAAGATCGCCGAGGCCGCCTGGGCCTGCGCCGACCCGGGCATCCAGTACGACGACACCATCAACAACTGGCACACCTGCCCCGAGTCCGGCCGGATCACCGCGTCGAACCCGTGCAGCGAGTACATGCACCTGGACAACACGTCCTGCAACCTGGCCTCGCTGAACCTGATGAAGTTCCTCAAGGACGACGGCAAGGGCCACCAGTCCTTCGAGACCGAGCGCTTCCAGAAGGTCGTCGAGCTGGTCATCACCGCGATGGACATCTCGATCTGCTTCGCTGACTTCCCGACCCAGAAGATCGGCGAGAACACGCGCGCGTTCCGTCAGCTCGGCATCGGCTACGCCAACCTCGGCGCCCTGCTGATGGCCACCGGTCACGCCTACGACTCCGACGGCGGCCGCGCCCTCGCCGGCGCCATCACCTCGCTGATGACCGGTACGGCCTACCGCCGGTCCGCCGAGCTGGCCGCCGTCGTCGGCCCGTACGACGGCTACGCCCGCAACGCCGACGCCCACAAGCGCGTCATGAAGCAGCACGCCGACGCCAACGGCGGCGCCGTCCGCATGGACGACCTCGACACTCCCGTCTGGGCCGCCGCCACGGAGGCCTGGCAGGACGTCGTCCGCATCGGCGAGAAGAACGGCTTCCGCAACTCCCAGGCGTCCGTCCTCGCGCCCACCGGCACCATCGGCCTGGCGATGTCCTGCGACACCACCGGTGTCGAGCCCGACCTCGCGCTGGTGAAGTTCAAGAAGCTGGTCGGCGGCGGCTCCATGCAGATCGTCAACGGCACCGTCCCGCAGGCCCTGCGCCGCCTGGGCTACCAGGAGGAGCAGATCGAGGCGATCGTCGCCCACATCGCCGAGAACGGCAACGTGATCGACGCCCCCGGCCTCAAGCCCGAGCACTACGAGGTCTTCGACTGCGCCATGGGCGAGCGCGCCATCTCCCCGATGGGCCACGTCCGCATGATGGCCGCGATCCAGCCGTGGATCTCCGGCGCCATCTCCAAGACGGTCAACATGCCGGAGACGGCGACCGTCGAGGAGGTCGAGGAGATCTACTACGAGGCGTGGAAGCTGGGCGTCAAGGCGCTCGCCATCTACCGCGACAACTGCAAGGTCGGCCAGCCCCTCTCCGCCAAGACCAAGGAGAAGGAGAAGGCCGAGGTCACGGAGAAGGCCGAGGCGGCCATCCGCGAGACGGTCGAGAAGATCGTCGAGTACCGCCCGGTCCGCAAGCGCCTTCCCAAGGGCCGCCCCGGCATCACCACGTCCTTCACGGTCGGCGGCGCCGAGGGCTACATGACCGCCAACTCCTACCCCGACGACGGTCTCGGTGAGGTCTTCCTGAAGATGTCCAAGCAGGGCTCGACCCTCGCGGGCATGATGGACGCCTTCTCCATCGCCGTGTCCGTCGGTCTGCAGTACGGCGTGCCCCTGGAGACGTACGTCTCGAAGTTCACCAACATGCGCTTCGAGCCGGCGGGCATGACGGACGACCCGGACGTGCGGATGGCGCAGTCGATCGTCGACTACATCTTCCGCCGCCTGGCGCTGGACTTCCTGCCCTTCGAGACGCGCTCCGCGCTCGGCATCCACTCCGCCGAGGAGCGTCAGCGGCACCTGGAGACCGGTTCCTACGAGCCCGCCGACGACGAGGTCGACGTCGAGGGCCTGGCCCAGTCGGCGCCGCGCACCCAGGAGCTGAAGGCGGTCGCGACTCCCAAGGCCGAGTCCGAGGTCGCCAAGCCGGCGCCGAAGCAGGCCCACACCAGCGCCGAGCTGGTGGAGATGCAGCTGGGCATCCAGGCCGACGCCCCGCTGTGCTTCTCCTGCGGTACGAAGATGCAGCGGGCCGGTTCCTGCTACATCTGCGAGGGCTGCGGCTCGACCAGCGGCTGCAGCTGATGACACGCCGTTCCTGAGGTGAGGGGCGCCGGCGATCGCCGGCGCCCCTCATCCGTGCGCTGCGTGTCAGGGACGGTGCCTGCCGCCCATGACATGGGGGAAGGAAGCCGGGTCCTCGTCGTAGCCGTGAACTCCGGGGTGGAACGTCCACTCGCCGGAGTCGTCCCGCACGAACTCGCCGATCGTGGCCGCCGTGGCCTCGGGGACCGAGGCGAAGTCGTCCTCGGCGAGCACGGTGTAGCCCTCGCGGATGCGCATGGCCGGGCCGAGCACGTCCGAGAAGGTCCTGTGCCCGGTCCGCTGCTGGATGACCACATCGACCACCACGCGCGCGTACCGGCCGTCGAGCCGGTCGAGCTCGATGGTCATGACCTCGTCCCAGCCGAAGCCCTTGCCGTCGGTGCTGTCCCGGTTGAGGAAGATCGTGCCGTCCGGCGAACGGCTGTCGAAGTGCACCAGATACGCCGGCGCCCCGTACGGGTCGCCGGACTCGAACGGCCCGGCCACGATGTCCAGATCGGTGGGCGGTCGGCCCGCCGGACTGGGGTCCCACTTGAGCGCGACCTCGACCTTGCGGATTCCCTTGCTGAAGCCAGCCACCGGGCTTCGCCACCCCCTTGAAGTGCCATGCCTGTCAACTGCCCCGAAGTCAGGGCCGTTTGTTCATCGTGCCACGCGCGCGGGGAGCGTGCGCGGGCGATCTCGGCCGGAGCGTGACCGGCGCCACGCCCGGTGGCCTTACGATGGCGCGGTGCTGGTCAAGTGGATTCGCTGCACCGTGGTGGACCGCCGCGGCTTCGAGCGCGGGCAGCGGAAATGGGCGGGGCTTCCGGGGGAGCCGGGTTTTCGGGGGCAGGGTGGAGGCTGGAGCCGGCAGCGGCCCGGGGTGGCGCACATCTTCGCCTTCTGGGAGAGCCGGGCCTTCTACGACTCGTTCATGGCCCGCTCCCACGACCGTCTGGCGGCCGCCCAGTCCGGCACGTTCAAGGATTCCCAGGTCAAACTGTTCGAGTACCGGTTCGACGTGAAGACCGGCTTCGAGCCCCGGTTCACCGACTCCGACCTGGTCCGCGTCGCGCTGTGCCGGGTCCACGAGGAGCGTGTGGAGCACTTCACCCTCATGCAGGAGAAGGTCTGGAACCCCGCCATGGCCGGCTCGCCCGGCATGATCCGGGGCATGTTCGGCGAGGCACCCGAGCAGGAGTTCCTCATCCTGTCCATGTGGCGGTCGGCGGCCGAGCACGGGAAGTACCGCACCGAGCGGGTGGAGCGCCTCGCCCTGCGCGCCCAGACGGAGGCCGACATCGCGGCTCTGACCGGCGACATCGTGGAGCTGGAGCCCTCCTGGACGGTCTGACCCGTGCGTGCCCCGGTGCGCGGGCTGCATGTGACCTACGCCGTATGGGGCCCGTAGAAGTGCTCCACCGTCCTCCGTTCGATCTAGGGTTTCGGCATGGCACGACCACGGCGCATCGTCCTTGTCCGGCACGGCGAGTCAACGGGCAATGTTGATGACTCCGTGTACGAGCGGGAACCCGATCACGCTCTCGCCCTCACCGAGCGCGGCTGGAGGCAGGCCGAGGAGACCGGGAAGAAGATCCGGGAGCTCTTCGGCAGGGAACGTGTGAGCGTGTACGTCTCCCCCTACCGCCGTACCCACGAGACGCTGCGCGCCTTCCACCTCGACCCAGGCCTCATACGCGTCCGGGAGGAGCCCAGGCTGCGCGAGCAGGACTGGGGCAACTGGCAGGACCGCGACGACGTGCGCCTGCAGAAGGCGTACCGGGACGCCTACGGCCACTTCTTCTTCCGGTTCCCGCAGGGCGAGTCGGGCGCCGACGTCTACGACCGGGTCGGCGGCTTCCTGGAGAGCCTGTTCCGCAGCTTCGAGGCGCCGGACCATCCACCCAACGTGCTGCTGGTGACGCACGGGCTCGCGATGCGGCTGTTCTGCATGCGCTGGTTCCACTGGACGGTGGCGGAATTCGAATCGCTGTCGAATCCCGGGAACGCCGAGATGCGGACGCTCGTTCTCGGTGACGACGGCAAGTACACCCTGAACCGGCCCTTCGAGCGATGGCGGGATCCGGTGCCGCACTGGGGTTCCGGATAGAGTGGCAGACCGATGACCGCTGACTCCTCTTCTCTCGAGCGCCTGAACCGCGCCCTGGCCAGCCTGCGTGGACTGGCGGTGGGAGACGCGCTGGGCTCGCAGTTCTTCGTCCCGGAGAACTACCCCCTGCTCAAGCACCGCGAGCTGCCCGCCGGCCCCTGGCAGTGGACCGACGACACGGAGATGGCCTGCTCCGTGGTGGCCGTCCTGGCCGCCCATCACCGGCTCGACCAGGACGCGCTGGCACGCTCCTTCGCCGAGCACCACGACTTCGACCGCGGCTACGGCCCGGCCGTCAACCGGCTGCTCCGCCTGGTCCGCGAGGGCGAGGACTGGCGCGAGCTGTCCGCCGGCCTCTTCAACGGACAGGGGTCCTGGGGCAACGGCGCCGCCATGCGCATCGCGCCGCTGGGCGCCTGGTATGCGGACGACCCCGAGCAGGCGACCCACCAGGCGGAGATCTCGGCGTATCCCACGCACCAGCACCGCGAGGCCGTGGTGGGCGCGATGGCCGTCGCCGCGGCCGCCGCGCTGGCCGCGTCCCCGGCGGGCCCGCCGGGCCCCGAGGCGCTTCTGGACGGTGTCATCGCGCTCATCCCGAAGAGCGCCGTCGGCGCGGGGCTGCGCAGGGCCCGCGACATGCTCGACTACGGGGACGCGGTCACCGTCGCGGCCGTGCTGGGCTGCGGACGCCGTACGTCGGCCCACGACACCGTCCCGTTCGCCCTCTGGTCCGCCGCGCGGGCCCTGACGGACTTCGAGACGGCGTTCTGGACGACTGCCCGTGTCGGCGGGGACGTCGACACGACCTGCGCGATCGTGGGTGGCGTGCTCGGCTCGGGCAAGGCGGGCACGCCCCCCGCGCAGTGGGTGGAGCTGACCGAGGCGCTGCCTGCCTGGGTGCCGACGGGGTTCTGAACGCCCGCCGGCCGTTCCGGCAGCGGACTCGCGGAAACTCTCCGTGCGCGCCGGGAACTCTGTGTGACCGTCCGCCGTTTCGCAAGTAGTCGCTCCGCGAACGCGGACGACGGCTCGGTTCGGGCGGCTCATGGGCGGGAGGGGTGCGGGTGATGGCGGTCGTTGTCACTGTGCTGACAGTGCTTGTCCCGCTGTCGGTCTACGTGCGCGTGGTCGCGCGGGCGGTGCGGCCGGCCGGACCGCAGCATGTCGGGTTCCCCCCGCTGCGGTCGGGCCGACCGCGGTGCCGCGCGACCACGGGCCGGTCAGCCGATGCCGGGCCCCGCTGTGCCGGCGAGGGCATCGATATCGCTCCTGCGGACCTTGATCACCAGCCAGGCGGTGAGGAACGCGAGCACGGCCATGGCCGCGGCCGGGACGAAGGCCGCGGAGATCCCGTGCGCCAGCACCTCGTGCCCCCAGGGCGCGGGCAACTGGTGTGTCGTGGCGAACTGCGCCTTCTGCTCGGGCGTGCCGTCGGCGAGGAACTGCGGCAGCTGTTTCTTCGCCTCGTCGGTGCTCGCGGAACCGAAGACGGTGGTGAGGATGGACAGACCCAGCGAACCACCGACCTGCTGGGTGGCGTTGAGCAGTCCGGAGGCCGCGCCCGCCTCGTGCTGGGCCACGCCGGAGACGGCCGTGACGGTGACCGTCACGAAGTTCAGGCCCATGCCGAAGCCGAACACCAGCATCGGTCCCAGCACCCCGCCGAGGTAGGAGCTCTCGGGCGTGATGAAGGTCTGCCAGACCAGTCCGGTCACCACGAGCGCCGAGCCGGTCATCATGAAGGGTTTGGGGCCGAGCGTGGGCAGGAAGCGCTGGGACAGACCCGCGCCGACAGCGATCGCGAAGGTCACGGGAAGGAAGGCCAGGCCGGCCTTGATCGCGCTGTAGCCGAGCACGTTCTGCACGAACAGCACGATGTAGAAGAACATGCCGAACATAGCCGCGGCGAGGCTCAGCATGATCACGTACGTGCCCGAGCGGTTGCGGTCGGCGAACATCTTGAGCGGGGTGATCGGCTCCTTCGCCCGCAGCTCGATGAGGACGAAGGCCACCAGGAGCACCACCGCGGCGCCGAAGGACCCGAGGGTGAGGCCGTCCCGCCAGCCCTCCTCCGAGGCGCGGATGAACCCGTAGACCAGCGATGCCATGCCGGCCGTCGATGTGAGCGCTCCCGCGATGTCGAACCGCCCCGGGTGCCGCTCGGACTCGCTGATGTACAGCGGGGCGAGGAAGGCGATCAGCAGGCCGATCGGCACGTTGACGAAGAGCACCCACCGCCAGTCGAGCCAGTCGGTCAGCATGCCGCCCGCGAGCAGGCCTATGGCGCCACCACCCGCGGACACGGCGGCGAACACGCCGAAGGCCCGGTTGCGTTCCGGTCCCTCGGGGAACGTGGTGGTGATCAGGGCGAGCGAGGTGGGAGAGGCGATCGCGCCGCCCACTCCCTGCAGGGCGCGTGCCGCGAGGAGTTGCCAGGGTTCCTGGGCGAGCCCGCCCAGGAGCGAGGCGAAGGTGAACAGCAGGATGCCGGTCATGAACACCCGGCGCCTGCCGAGGATGTCGCCGGCCCGCGCGCCGAGCAGCAGCAGACCCCCGAAGGTGAGCGTGTAGGCGCTCACCACCCAAGTGAGGTCGGTGGTGCTGAACTTGAGAGCGTCTTGAATGTGCGGGAGCGCGATGTTCACAATCGTCGCGTCGAGTACCACCATGAGCTGGCAGGCCGCGATGACGGTGAGAGCGATGCCGGGATGCCCGTCCCGGCGTGCCGCACCCGGTTTCCGTTCTTGGAGCAGCTGAGAGGTTGTCACTATGGGTCCCCCACAAAGGCGTTAGTGAACGATCGCGTTCACTTCCGCGTCAACGGTAGTGAGTCCCCGACAGTGAACGCAAGCGTTCACTTAATTCCGCGTCGCGTGTCGCCTCCCCCTTGCCGCGACGTGACGCGACCCCACCCCCGGAACCCCCGCTTCCCCTTGCATGCTGGAGAAACACAGATGGAAACCTCGCGCTGGACGGCCGCTCCCGCTCAGGCGGCCTCCCCCCGGCGGCGCGGCGCGGTGCTCGAGCGCGCGATCCTGGATGCCACCCTGGAGCAGCTCGGCACGGTCGGCTGGAACGGTCTGACAATGGAGGGCGTCGCGGCGGGCGCCCAGACCGGCAAGGCCGCGGTCTATCGCCGCTGGTCCTCCAAGGAGGATCTGGTCGCCCACGCCCTCGAGGCCGGACTGCCCCCTGTCGAAGCGGCCCCCGACCTCGGTGGCGTCCGGGAGGATCTGCTGGCCCTGTGCCGGCGCGCACGGGACGCCATGTTCTCCCGCCCCGGTTCCGCTCTGCGCGCTGTCATTCACGAATGCGATCCGGCCCAGGTCGAACGCTTCCACAGTGTGATCATCGAGGGAGTGGTCGAGCCGATGATCGAGCAGCTGCGCGAGGTCGTCATCCGCGGTATCGAGCGAGGAGAAGTGCGCCCGGACGCCGACAACGGCTACGTCTTCGACGCCGTCCCGGCGATGATGATGTACCGGTCCAAGATGTGCTCCAGCGAATGGAGTGATCAGGATCTCGAAGAGATGATCGACCGGCTGATGCTGCCGCTGCTGCGGCAGCACGGGGCCTGACCCGGGTCGTCGGCGTTCCCGGTCCGATCACGGGGGCCGGGGTGTCGCGCGGCCCCGCGGGCGGCGTAATCTAAGGGCGCCATGCCGTACGAACCACCTACACACACCGTCGAGCGCTCCCTGCGCGCCACGACCGGAGCGAAGGTCATTGCCGGTGTCGACGAGGTGGGGAGGGGTGCGTGGGCAGGCCCCGTCACCGTCTGCGCGGCGATCACCGGACTGCGCCGGCCGCCCGAGGGACTGACCGACTCCAAGCTGCTGACCGTGAAACGGCGTACGGAACTGGCCGGGATACTGCGGTCGTGGGTCACGGCCTACTCCCTCGGGCATGCGACGCCCGAGGAGATCGACGCCCTGGGCATGACCGCCGCGCTGCGGCTGGCCGCCGTCCGCGCCCTGGAACTCCTGCCGGTCCGCCCGGAGGCCGTGATCCTCGACGGCAAGCACGACTACCTCGGTGCGCCGTGGCAGGTGCGCACGGTCATCAAGGGTGACCGGTCCTGTGTGGCCGTCGCGGCGGCATCGGTGATCGCCAAGGTTCAGCGCGACAAAATGATGGCCGAACTGGGTGTCGACCATGCAGACTTCGGATTCGCGGACAACGCAGGGTATCCGTCGCCCGTGCACAAGGCGGCACTGGAGGAGCGGGGCCCCACCCCGTACCACCGCTTGTCGTGGGCGTATCTTGATGCGCTGCCCCAGTGGCGGCACCTCAAGAAGGTCCGCAGCTGGGTGGACGGAAGCGTTCCGGAGATCGAGGGTCAGCTCGGCTTCGACTTCTGACGGTTCCGCTCGCACTGATGTGCCACCCGGCCAACCGTGCCGCACCAACGTTTGATAAAAATCAGCTCATGCCTCTCATTCCCGAGGAGCCTCAGATTCACGAGAGTGCCCAGGGTCCCCGCACCGCGCCGACCCCACGCCCCGTACCCGGCCCCCGTCCCGCGGCTCCGTCCCGCCCCGGTCGTCCAGGCCCCCCGCGGCCCGCGCCGCCGGTGCAGCGCGCCTCGCGTGACGCGGCTCCGGCCAAGCCGGCCCCGTCGGGTCCGGCCGCTCCCGCCGCCAAGGCTTCCACCGCCGCGCCGGCGAGTCCTCAGGTCCAGTTGATCCCTGCATCGGCCGACGGCGCGCTCGACGCCGCCGACGAGGCAGTGGACCTGCTCCTGGACTCGGGCCGCGCCCCCGGCGAGGTGCTGGTGATCACCACCGGCTCCCAGCATCCGTGGGCGGAGCACGAGTTGTCTTTCGGAGAAGCCTCCTACTGGAAGCAGCACGACGCCGGTGACGACGTCTTCTACACGGACGCCGTCCACGCCTCCCGTGCCGCTACCCGGCCCGTGGTCGTCGTGGCCGTCAACGGAGACTCCGCCGACGCCACCGCCACCGCCCTCCCGCTGGCCCACTCGCGAGCCGGCGCGCTGCTGATCGTCTGCGGTGACCCGCAGCAGATCAACGCGGTGCTGGGCGCAGGCGTCTGAAGCACGTCCGGGCCCCTCGGGGCCGGGCATGGCGAAGACCGCTCCGACGACATCCGTACGGCGCGGCTTTCGGCATGCCCGGACAACCGGCCGTTCCGCATGCGTGAGTCGGGCCCGTCCGCAGGCCGCCCTCCGCGGCGGCGCGGGCAGCCTGCGGGCCCCTGGCGGCGCCATGGGCAGCCCGCGGGTACTGGTGGCCGTCGTCCGCCCGGTCGTAGGGATGCGACGGTGGCCGGCCGACGCCGCCTTGAACCGCCACAGACGGAGCTCCGCCCTTTCGGGCGACCGGTTTCAGCGGGCGGCCGCGCGGCGCAGGACCTCGGAGACCGGGCCACCGGTGCGGGGAGGCAGGGGCGGAGCCTGTGACATGGCGAAGGACTCGGGCTCCGAGTGGGCGTTCGGATGGCGTCCGCCCCTTCCCTCACCGAGCACCTGCCAGCCGTCCCCGGTCAGGGTGATGTACGCCCCGCAGCGCAGCCCGTGCAGGGTGCAGGCGTCCCGGAGCCCCCACATCCAGGCCCCGTCCTCCTCGGTCCAACGGGACTCGCCCTCACGGCAGTAGAGCAGCACCGCGGTGCGCACGGGAGTACGGCGGCGCAGGTCGTGCGGGATGACCCGGCGCAGCTGGTCCAGCAGCGCGTTGCGGAACATCCAGCCGTCGGCCGGCGCGGGGCGCCGTACGAACGACGCGCTGGCGCAAAGGCGTTCCTCCGGATCCAGCACGGCGACGACCGCCGTCGACGGCTGGGGACGATGGCGGGCGTGCAGCCCGCCGACAACCTCACGCGGGTTGCGCAGCAGGGGTATTCCGGCGGCCGCCCACTCCGCGGGCTCGAGCAGGCGACTGGCGGAAGCGGCGGACGCGGACGTCGACAAGGAGGCCGCCGAGGACGAGGCGAATCCGAAGGTCACGTTCCTCCCTTCGGCTACGCGCCCACACTGCGGGCGAGGTCGGATTCGGGGGAGCGCGCACCGCGGCGAAGCCCACGGATCGTGGGCGAGCCGTGCGGGGAGCGGACTTCAATTCTTCCTGTCGAACTTGGATGCGGCAACGAGCAATTGGAGCCGCTGACGGTTATCTGGTGGTGCGTGGCTTATATCCCTACCCACAGGAGGCGCTGACGACCCCTGTGGCGCTCGACCGAGGCACGTTCGTGTCCCGCGGGCCGCGCCGGCCCGGCTCGCGGGGCGTGCGGTCATCCCTGGACGGCCAGCACCAGGGGCAACACACCGTCGGCGCCGGCCTTTCTGAGCAGGCGTGCCGCGACGGCGAGGGTCCAGCCGGTCTCCGTGAAGTCGTCCACCAGCAGGACCGGACCGTGCGCCTCTGCGAGCGCGGAGGCGAGGGCCGGCGGCAGCGTCAGCGAGCCGTCGAGGGCCTTCAGCCGCTGGGCACTGTTGCTGCGAGGCACCCGGGGCGCGTCCCCGGCGTACTCCACGGAGCCGAGCAGCGGCAGCCGGCCGACCTCGGAGATGCGGGCGCCGAGGGAGCCGATCAGCGCGGGCCGGGAGCGGGAGGCGATGGTGACCACACCCACCGGCCGCGCCTGGACGCCGCCCGCCCCTGAAGCCCACCCTCCCGGACCCTTCGCCCAGTCGGCCAGTACGTCCACCACGGCCCGCGCCACATCGTCCGGCACCGGCCCGTCGGAGGCCTGAGGGGCCAGCAGGGGCCGCAGCCGGTTGCCCCAGCCGATGTCCGACAGCCGGCCCAGGGCCCGGCCGGACGCGGCCTGTTCGGCGGCCGCGATGCGGCCCTTGAGGTTGATGCCGATCGCCGGGAGCCCGGTCGGCCACATGCGACGGGGTTCCACCTCGACCCCGGCACGGCCGAGGTCGGAGCGCGCGGCGTCCAGTGCCGCTGCCGTGGTGTCGGCGGTGAAGCGCGGCCCCGCGCAGTTGTCGCAACGGCCGCAGGGCTTGGCGCCCTCGTCGTCCAGCTGCCGCTGCAGGAACTCCATCCGGCAGGTGGTGGTCGACGCGTACTCGCGCATCGCCTGCTGCTCGGCGCCTCGCTGCCGGGCCACCCAGTCGTACCGCTCGGTGTCGTAGGACCAGGGCTGCCCGGTCGCGGTCCAGCCGCCCTTGACCCGCCGCACCGCCCCGTCCACGTCGAGCACCTTCAGCATCGTCTCCAGCCGGGAACGGCGCAGTTCCACCAGGGGCTCCAGGGCCGGGAGGGACAGCGGTCCGTCGGCCCGGGCGAGGACGTCCAGGGTGCGGCGCACGAGGTCCTCGGAGGGGAAGGCGAGCGAGGCGAAGTACTGCCAGATCGCCTCGTCCTCCTTGCCCGGCAGCAGCAGCACCTCGGCGTGCTCGACACCACGGCCGGCGCGGCCGACCTGCTGGTAATAGGCGATGGGGGAGGACGGCGAACCGAGGTGCACCACGAATCCCAGGTCCGGCTTGTCGAAACCCATGCCGAGGGCCGACGTGGCGACCAGCGCCTTGACCCGGTTGGCGAGCAGGTCGTCCTCCGCCTGCTGCCGGTCGGCGTTCTCCGTCCGGCCCGTGTACGAGGCCACGGTGTGGCCGCGCTGCCGCAGGAACGCGGTGACCTCCTCGGCGGCGGCCACGGTGAGCGTGTAGATGATGCCGGAGCCTGGCAGGTCGTCGAGGTGGTCGGCGAGCCAGGCCATCCGGTGCGCCGCGTCCGAGAGCCGCAGCACGCCGAGGCTCAGGCTCTCCCGGTCCAGCGGACCCCGCAGCACCAGGGCGTTCGAGGTACCGCCGGTGCCGAGCTGCTCGGCCACGTCGGCGGTCACACGGGCGTTGGCCGTGGCGGTCGTGGCGAGCACGGGGACACCGGGCGGCAGGTCGCCCAGCATGGTGCGCAGCCGACGGTAGTCCGGGCGGAAGTCGTGGCCCCAGTCGGAGATGCAGTGGGCCTCGTCCACGACGAGCAGTCCGGTCGCCGCGGACAGCTTGGGCAGGACCTGGTCGCGGAAGTCCGGGTTGTTCAGCCGCTCCGGGCTGACCAGCAGCACGTCGACCTCGCCGCGCTCGATCTCCGCCTGGACGGAGTCCCACTCCTCGGTGTTGGCGGAGTTGATGGTCCGGGCGTGGATGCCGGCACGGGCCGCGGCCTCCACCTGGTTGCGCATGAGCGCGAGCAGCGGGGAGACGATCACCGTGGGCCCGCTGCCTCTGGCCCGCAGCAGCGACGTGGCCACGAAGTACACCGCGGACTTCCCCCAGCCGGTGCGCTGCACGACCAGGGCCCGGCGCCGGTCGGCGACCAGCGCCTCGATCGCCCGCCACTGGTCCTCGCGCAGCCGCGCCGTCGCCGTCGTGTCCCCGACGAGCCGGGCGAGGACGGCGTCGGCCTGTGCCCGGAGGTCCGCGTTGCTCGTGTGCTCCATGCGTCCCATACAACAGGACGGGACCGACAATCGGGCGAGACGGCGGCGGTCGGCCGCCGTCCACGGCACTCTGACTGTGGAAAAGCGCCCACGCCTACGATCATCCGCCCGGGTGTCTTGTCGTGTCCCTGATTCGAGTTGTCCACAGGCTCAAGCGGGCTTTCGGCATTCGCGAGATCGTCGGCGCATGACGAATCACGGCGAAACGACCGGACCCTTCGAAAACGGCGACCTCGCGGGGCACGAACCACTGAGCGGGCCACTGGGTGACCGGTCCGCGCACGACCCCCAGGTCACGCTGCGCACACCCGGCGAGCTGGCCGACGCCATGCCGTACCTGCTCGGTTACCGCCCCGAGGACAGCATGGTGCTGGTCGCCCTGCACGACCGGGAGGGCCGCGGCAGGTTCGGCGGCCGCGCCCGGCTCGGCATCCCGGCGAGCCGGGAGGACTGGCCCGAGGCTGCCCGGCAGCTGGCCCGGGGCCTGGTGGCCGGCAGTGAACGGCGCGGCACACGGCCCGAGCAGATGGTCGCCTACGTCTGTCAGGAACCGGACCCGGGCGAGTCAGGCCGGGACGTCATGAAGCGGCTCGAACCGCTGGCCCAGCTCCTGCGCACCGAGTGCGGCGGCCTCGACGTGCCGGTGATCGAGGCGCTGTGCGTCTCGGACGGCCGGTTCTGGTCCTACTGCTGCCCGGTCAAGGGGTGCTGCCCTGACGACGGAACGCCGATGGGCCTGCCCGGCACCTCGGTACTGGCCGCCGCGGCCACCTACGCGGGGATCCAGGTGCGCGGCACGCTCCGCGAGCTGCGGGCCAGGCTGCTCCCCTGGGAGGCGGGTGCCGCCCTGGAGCAGGAGGTCGCCCTGGATGCGGCGGGCATGTCCCTGGTGCCCCGCATTCTGGACGAAGCGGAACGTGTGCGCGTGGCCGAGGAGACCCTCGCGCTGGCCGACCTCGTCATCCGCCGGTTCGCTTCGGCCACGCCGGTGGCCGGCGCCCACCAGGCGGACCTCCGGGACGACGGTCTGCTCGCGCACGACGAGGCGGCGACGCTGATTCTCGGACTGCAGGACCGCACGACCCGCGACCGTGCGGCCGCGTGGATGGAGGGCGAGGAGGCGGCTCCCGCTCTGAGGCTCTGGCGCGCACTGGCCCGCCGTTGCGTGGGTTCGTACGGCGAGCACGCCGCCGCCCCGCTGACACTGGCGGGATGGGTGGCCTGGTCGTCCGGAGACGAGCTGGAGGCCCGGGAGGCTCTTGCCATGGCCCTCGGCGCCGACCCCGACTACCTCTTCGCCCGGTTGCTGCACCAGGCCTGCAACGAAGGGCTCGATCCCGAGTCGATTCGCCGCTGTCTGCGCGCGGAGCGTGAGCGGCCAGACGGTACGGAGACCGTGCAGCCGGCCGCCCCGGCGACCGCGGCCTCGTCCGGTGACCCTTCGCCCGCCGTGGTCGAAGCATCCGGAGTCACCGCACAGCCCGGTGACCGAGGTGCGGAGCGGGCCCAGACCGCTGGTAACCCACGCCGCCGGCGCCGTACCCGCTCCGCGGGTTCCGTCGACGGCGCCGCACGCTCGGTGCGTGGGGACGAAGGACGGCGGCGCCCGTCCGGCTCCCACCCCCAGCCGTCCGGCGCCGGGGCTTCCCGCCCGGGCAAGGGCAAGCCGGGTGCCGCCCGAATGCGGGCGGGTGACGGCTTGTCCCGCGACAGTGTGGCGGCGAGCGGACACCAGGAGAGCGAGGGTGAGGGATGAGAGCCCCATGCTGAGGCGTGCGGGGGCGGGAGCACCCCGGGCGCGGGTGGGAGCCGCCCGCTGCCCTGTGGCCGGCAGGGCCCTGACCTCGCGCGACATCGGCCACACATGGATGGGGGAGCCCGTCCCGCGTGCATACCGGAACGAAGCGGATCGGGTGCTGAGGGGACTGACGAAGGGAGTGTTTATCGTCAGGAAGACGACTATGATCGCGGCATGCCCTACGACCCGTCAGCCTTTCCGCCCTTCGCCGTCACCGTGGACCTGGTCGTGCTGACCGTGCGCCGCCATTCGCTGTGTGCGCTGGCGGTACGCAGGGGTGAGTCGCCGTTCCAGGGTCGGTGGGCGCTGCCCGGTGGTTTCGTGCGGGCCGACGAGGACCTCTCCCAGGCGGCGGCGCGGGAGCTGGCCGAGGAGACCGGGCTGCGCGCCCACGACCCCGCGGCTCCGGCCCAGGACAACGGCGCCCATCTCGAACAGCTCGCCACCTACGGTGACCCGAAGCGGGACCCCCGGATGCGGGTGGTGAGCGTCGCCCACCTCGCACTCGCTCCCGACCTGCCCGCGCCCCGTGCCGGCGGCGACGCGAGCAACGCGCGCTGGGCGCCGGTCGAGGAACTGCTCCAGCAGGGTGGATACGGCCGCGACGGCGAACCCGTGGCGCCGCTCGCCTTCGATCACGCCCAGATTCTCGCCGACGGGGTCGAGCGGGCGCGCTCCAAGATCGAGTACTCCTCGCTGGCCACCGCCTTCTGCACGCCCGAGTTCACCGTGGGGGAGCTGCGGCGGGTCTACGAAGCCGTGTGGGGGGTTGCCCTCGATCCGCGCAACTTCCACCGCAAGGTCACCGGGACGCCGGGATTCCTCGTGCCCACCGGCGGTACCACGACCCGCCAGGGCGGCCGGCCGGCCCAGCTCTTCCGGGCCGGCGGCGCCACCCTGCTCAACCCGCCTATGCTCCGTCCCGAGGTCTGACGGAGGCGGCACCCGGACCCGTTCCGGCCGGCGCCGGCCGGGGCGTGCCAGGAGCTCATTCCGCCTATTGGCGGACGTTTGTCCCGCCCGACTTGCGCACCACCGAAGAGCAGATAGGGGGATACCAGGAAAACCGGACATGGCGCGCTATCTTGCTGCAGGTGATCCAGGCCTTCGGATTGACCAGCAACCCCCGCAAGGCGCACCCGCCCGCAGTCGACGACGTCTCCTTCGAGGCGCGCGCCGGCCATGTCACCGCGCTCCACGGCGCCGGAGGAGCGGGGAAGACGACGACGCTCAGGCTGATGCTCGAACTGCAGCAGGGCCGGGGCATGACCTACTTCCGTGGGCGGCCCCTGCACCGCATCGCTCACCCGTCACGGGAAGTCGGCGTGCTCCTGGGGGACGTGCCCGGTCACCCTGCCCGCTCGGTCCGCGGCCACCTGCGCATGCTGTGCGCGGCGGCCGGTGTCCCCGTCCGCCGCGCGGACGAGGTGCTCGAGGTCGTCGGTCTCGTCAGCCTCCGCGAGGAACGCCTCGGAACCCTGTCGCGCGGCATGGACCGCAGACTCGGACTGGCCTGCGCTCTGCTGGCCGACCCGCACACGCTCGTGCTGGACGAACCCACCGCATGCCTGTCCGCCCGCGAGGCGCGCTGGCTGCACGGCATGCTGCGCGCACACGCGGACCAGGGCGGCACGGTGCTGTTCACGACGGCCGATCCCAAGGAGGCCGCTCGGACGGCCGACCGGGTCGTGACCCTCGACGGCGGCAGAGTCTCCGCCGATCAGGAAGGCAGGGAGTTCGCCCGCACCCGGCTGCGTCCGCGCGTGGCCGTCCGCAGCCCGTACGCCGCCCGCCTCGCCGTCCTGCTCGCCAAGGAGGCCCGTACCGCACAGCGCTCCGTCGAGGTCGTGCGGGAGACGGGCAACCGGCTGTCGGTATACGGCAGCACGACTGCCGACGTCGGTGAGATCGCCTTCCGGCACGGCATCCTCGTGCATCAACTCGCCGACGAAGTAGGCGACATGGGGGCGAGCGCGGGGTCCGAGGCCGGCGGGATCACAGGTTGGGAGCCGCTGTCCGCCGAGCGGGACCGGGTCGTTCCGGACCACTCCGCGCAGGGGCGGACACAGGCCGAGTCCGGATCGTCGCCGCGGGATCGGAGCGCCGCTTCCGCGTCAGCCGTGACCGCTCCTCCCGCCGAGGAACGCGAGGAGCGCGAGGGGCACCAGCGGTCGGTGTCTCGCGTCCCCGTGCCGGACGACACGCTGGAGCAGAACGCCGACGGTCCGCGCCCGGCGCTCGCAGGGAGGCACGACCCCCGGTCCGGGAGCGCGGACGTCGCCGAGGGCGGGCGGACGGAGGGCTCGTCGAAGCCCGACGCCGCGTCCGTGGCCGGTCGCACAGCCACCGGGGCCGCTTCCAGCGCCGAGGCGCCCGAGGGCGGTGCCGACGCGGCGGTCTCCGGCGTCTCCATGACCGCCGCGCATACTCGCCCCGACGCACCCTCCCCGAAGACCGAGTCCTCGGAGACCGGCACCGGCGCATGGGACAGAGCCGATGTGGCGACCATGATCGTCGCCGACTCGTCCACGGCCGGCACCACCGTGCCCGGCGCGCGCACGCCAGGGGCCGGGCATCCGGGTGGCGGGCAGCGCCGGACCGAACCGGCGTCGCGTTCGCTCGCCGACGCGGCCCGTACCCTCGACGCGCTGTCCCCGCTCCCGCCTCCCATCTCCGTCCGCACCGCTCGCAGCCCCCTCCGTCCACTGCGCTACGAACTGCGGCGCGCCACGGGAATCGGCACGGGCTTCCTCACCTGCGGGGCCGCACTGCTGGTGTCCGCGCTCACCGCCGTCCTCCTCGCCCGGATCGGGCACACCCCGCAGGCGCGACTGTTCGCCGCATGGCCGAGGGAGCTGCCGCTCCCGCCCGCGGCGCTCGCTGCGGGGCTGCTCGGCGCCCTGGCCTTCGGGGACGAGTTCCGCCACCCCGCGCTGGCGGCGGACCGAGGCACCGTGCCCCGCAGACTCGGGCTGCTCACCGCCAAGCTCCTCGTCTCCGGAGCCACCGCCGTGATGCTGGCGTTCCTCACGGTGGGCTGCGACGCCGAGGTTCTCTACCTCGTCTACGGGCGGGAGCTGACCCAGGTTCCCTCGGACTGGCTCTCGCTGAGCGCGGGTTGGTTCGGTCTCGTGGCCGGCTGTGCCTGGGCCGGGGTGCTGGCGGCCGGAATCTTCCGGTCCACCACGGCGGGTCTGGCCGCAGTCCTCGCCGTACCCGTCGTCCTCGTCCCTGTCCTGCGGTGGCTGCTGGGAGGGCCGGCGGTGCGGACGGCGGCCGGCCTCCCCTTGCGGATGCGGGAGATGCTCCTGCTGCAGTGGCCCTTCGGCGGCGAGCGCTACCTGCTGGCGACGATCCGGATCATCGCCCAACCGGTCGGCGGTGCAATGACGTTGTCGCTGGCCGCGCTGTTGTGCGCGTACCTGGTCACTACCGTGCGAACCAGGGCCCGATGACCACCGCCGCGAACGCATCCTGTCCCGCCGTGCCAACAACTCCCCGAATACGGCCCGTTTCTTTCCGATAAGGCGTCAATTGCGACGTCGTGAGCGATCACCCTTTCGTGTGCTTTTCACCAAAGACCTCAAGGGAGTTGAAGACGACGCCGACAAAGGATGCGTGAGTACCCTTGCGCACACCATGATGACCGCCGCCCGCTCCTCAGACTCCGGTCTGGTCGGACCGGGCGAACTCGACCGCTACCCCTACACCGACGCCGCGGTGAACGACCGGGTCGGAGCGCCCGCCTGGGAGGGGGCGGATCCCGAGCTGGGCCGCGTGGGCCGGCGCGCCGCGGGCAGCCGCGGACGCGGGCTGCACGGCCAACTCGTTCAGCAGCTCGGTCAGATGATCGTATCGGGTGACCTGGGTGCCGACCGCCCGCTCGTGCCCGAGGAGATCGGCCAGCGCTTCGAGGTCTCCCGTACCGTCGTCCGCGAGTCCCTCCGCGTCCTGGAGGCCAAGGGCCTCGTCAGCGCCCGTCCGAACGTCGGTACGCGCGTGCGTCCCGTCAGCGACTGGAACCTCCTGGACCCGGACATCATCGAGTGGCGGGCCTTCGGGCCGCAGCGCGACGACCAGCGCCGCGAGCTGAACGAGCTGCGCTGGACGATCGAGCCGCTCGCCGCCCGCCTCGCCGCCGGGCACGGGCGCGAGGACGTGCAGCAGCGCCTGTCCGACGTGGTCGAGATCATGAGCCACGCCATGGCGCAGGGCGACGCGCTGACGTTCTCGCGCGCCGACACCGAGTTCCACGCGCTGCTCATCCAGATCGCCGGCAACCGCATGCTGGAGCACCTCTCCGGGATCGTCTCGTCCGCCCTTCAGGTCTCCGGCGGCCCGGTCACCGGCTGTGACAGGCCGAACGAGGCCTCCCTCGCGCTGCACGCGCGGATCGTCGACGCGCTGGGCACCGGCGACGGCACGGCGGCGGAGACGGCCATGCGTCAGCTCCTCACCGTCCACCCCGAGGTGGAGCGCGTGGTTCCCGCCCCGCGCGAGCACTGACCCGTTCACCGTCGGTGCGGTCGTCGGTGTGCCGTGGTGCAGTGGCCGGCGTGACGGCCGGTCTCGGGGACCGGCCGTCGCCGGCCCCCGCCGGAACCCCTGGAGTCCGGCGGGGCCCGGCGTCCCCGCGGCCGGGCGGTGATCGGCCCCGATGGGCGGCGGCTGCGCAGGTGATCCTGTATGTCGGCCATCGATAGCTTTTGACCGCTTACGGGGTGTGACTCGGGCCACGCAGATTGGGCGTAACGCTCGTGGGAGCAGCGCGATGACCTAAGAGGTGACAGCCGCGGAGGGAATACGGACGCCTGGCAAGGCGCTGTGCATCTTCCCGGCCCCCGCCCGCTCCGTCGGCCCACCCCCGGCCGGTGGTCGGCCCCTGTCCGCTGTGGACGGGGCCGGAAGCCGTTTTCCAACGTTCCGAGAGGTTGTTCGTGTCGGCCAGCACATCCCGTACGCTCCCGCCGGAGATCGCCGAGTCCGTCTCTGTCATGGCGCTCATCGAGCGGGGAAAGGCTGAGGGGCAGATCGCCGGCGACGATGTGCGTCGGGCCTTCGAAGCCGACCAGATTCCGGCCACTCAGTGGAAGAACGTACTGCGCAGCCTCAACCAGATCCTTGAGGAAGAGGGTGTGACGCTGATGGTCAGTGCAGCAGAGCCCAAGCGCACCCGAAAGAGCGTCGCTGCGAAGAGCCCGGCCAAGCGCACCACCACCACCAAGACGGTCGCGGCGAAGACGGTGACCACCAGGAAGGCCACCGCCACCACGGCGGCGCCGGTCGCGCCCGCCGTCCCGGCCGCCGACGAGCCCGCCGAGGAAGCCGCACCCGCCAAGAAGGCCGCAGCCAAGAAGACGACCGCCAAGAAGGCGGTTGCGAAGAAGACCGTCGCCAAGAAGACGGCGGCCAAGAAGACCGCGGGCAAGAAGGACGACGCCGAACTGATCGAGGACGAGGTCCTCGAGGAGGCCAAGCCTGCCGACGAGCCCGAGGGCACGGAGAGCGCCGGCTTCGTCCTGTCCGACGAGGACGAGGACGACGCTCCGGCCCAGCAGGTCGCCGCCGCCGGCGCCACCGCCGACCCGGTCAAGGACTACCTCAAGCAGATCGGCAAGGTCCCGCTGCTCAACGCCGAGCAGGAGGTCGAGCTCGCCAAGCGCATCGAGGCCGGTCTGTTCGCCGAGGACAAGCTGGCCAACGCCGACAAGCTCGCTCCCAAGCTCAAGCGCGAGCTGGAGATCATCGCCGAGGACGGCCGCCGCGCCAAGAACCACCTGCTGGAGGCCAACCTCCGACTGGTGGTCTCCCTGGCCAAGCGCTACACCGGCCGCGGCATGCTGTTCCTGGACCTCATCCAGGAGGGCAACCTCGGTCTGATCCGCGCGGTCGAGAAGTTCGACTACACCAAGGGCTACAAGTTCTCCACGTACGCCACCTGGTGGATCCGTCAGGCGATCACCCGCGCCATGGCCGACCAGGCCCGCACCATCCGTATCCCGGTGCACATGGTCGAGGTCATCAACAAGCTCGCGCGCGTGCAGCGCCAGATGCTCCAGGACCTGGGCCGCGAGCCCACCCCGGAGGAGCTGGCCAAGGAACTCGACATGACCCCTGAGAAGGTCATCGAGGTCCAGAAGTACGGCCGCGAGCCCATTTCGCTGCACACCCCGCTGGGCGAGGACGGCGACAGCGAGTTCGGTGACCTCATCGAGGACTCCGAGGCCGTGGTCCCCGCCGACGCGGTCAGCTTCACGCTGCTGCAGGAGCAGCTGCACTCCGTTCTGGACACCCTGTCCGAGCGTGAGGCCGGCGTCGTCTCCATGCGCTTCGGTCTCACCGACGGCCAGCCGAAGACCCTCGACGAGATCGGCAAGGTCTACGGCGTGACGCGTGAGCGCATCCGCCAGATCGAGTCCAAGACCATGTCGAAGCTGCGCCACCCGTCGCGTTCGCAGGTGCTGCGCGACTACCTCGACTAGGTCGCGGTCGTACGACGCCGAAGGCCCGGCTCCCCACGGGGGCCGGGCCTTCGTGCTGCGCGCGAAGCCGGCCTGGATGACTCTGGGTGTTCCAGTACGACCCAGAGTGAGGAAGCCGCATGCGCCGTTCGATTGCCCGGGTCCTGATCGGGCCCTTGGCCCTTGCGACCGTGATGACCGCGATACCCCTGACCGCCTCGGCCTTCGCGGCCCCCGGCGATGTGGTCGTCGGCGGGTTCCCGATAGACGTCTCACAGGCTCCGTGGACCGTGGCGCTGTCGAGCCGTGACCGGTTCGGGGGTACGCGGGCGGGGCAGTTCTGCGGGGGCGTGGCCGTCTCGCGGACCACCGTGCTCACCGCGGCCCACTGCATGGCCGACGAGGTCCTGGGGGCGCCCCCGAACCGGGTGCGCGACCTGCGGGTCATAGCGAACCGCACGGACCTGCTGTCCTCCAAGGGCAAGGAGATCGCCGTACGGGACGTCCGGGTGAACCCGCGCTACGACGCCGACGGCAACTCGGGCGACTTCGCGGTGCTCACCCTCGCCAAGGCGCTGCCGCGCGGCGCCGTGGTGGCGATGGCGCCCGAAGGGGATCCCGCGTACAAGACCGGCACGAAGGCGCTGGTCTCCGGCTGGGGCGACACCACAGGTGGAGGGGGGTATCCGCGCCACCTGCACGCGGCGCGTGTGCGGGTGCTGGCGGACGACGTCTGCGCCCGCGCCTATCCGGGCGGCCCTGACGGGACCTACCGGGCGGACACGATGCTCTGCGCGGGAGAGCCCGCCGGCGGCCCCGACGCCTGCCAGGGCGACAGCGGGGGCCCGCTCGTGGCGTCGGGCCGGCTGATCGGCCTCGTGTCCTGGGGGAGCGGTTGCGGGCAGCCCGGAGACCCCGGTGTCTACACCCGGGTGTCCGACGTCCTCCGCAGCCTGGGAGGGCCCGTCGCGGGGCCCCAGCGGGCACAGAAGGGCTCCAGAAGGGCTCCTGAGGGCACGGAGGTATGACGACGGGCGGCCGCTCCTGGGGAAGGGGCGGCCGCCCGTTCACCGGCCTGTGCCGGGGCTGGCTCGTCGTGGATGCGAGATTCAGCGCTCTTCTTCGGCAGCGTTGCTGGGAGCGGACGTCAGCCGCTCCGTCTCGTCCTGTATCTCAGCGGCGATCTTCTTGAGTTCCGGCTCGAACTTGCGACCGTGGTGGGCGCAGAAGAGCAGTTCTCCGCCGCTGAGCAGGACCACGCGCAGGTATGCCTGGGCGCCGCAGCGGTCGCAGCGATCGGCGGCCGTCAGCGGGCTCGCGGGGGTCAGAACAGTAGTCACGTCGCCTCTTCTCTAGCTCGACGAGCTGTCGTACCAGGGTCAACATCCAACCAGCCCGAAAACGTTCCCGCTCGTGGCTTTTCCTCGAAAAAATCTTCCGGGGCGGCTGTCTGCTGCCGGTTGGCGGCGAATGTGCCGTAGTGCGTGTCTTAGGTGCTTACGGGTTCGCGCGGTATCCGGTCTCTGTCCTCCCGGCTGGGTTGCCGGTTGTTCATGAGGACGTGCCCGGAGCCTAAATGGTTCATGCCTCCAATGGAACGTGATGTGGACTTCACCCCATCGAGGGATCGAACACTCATGCGATCGTGGACTAGGCTGAGTTTTTCGACGAGGGTGGCGTTACAACGGCTCTACCAGGCCTCGGTACCCTCTGAGCGGCAACCGAAGCCGCCCCCTTACCCACAAGGGGGTCACCTGAAATTCAGCGAGGAGCGAACCGCGTGACCGCCGATACGTCCGTGCCGTCCACAGCGCTGCTGGCAGGAGCAGACCGGGACGGTTCCAACTACACCGCGCGGCACCTGCTCGTCCTCGAGGGCCTCGAGGCCGTGCGGAAGCGCCCGGGCATGTACATCGGCTCGACCGACAGTCGCGGTCTGATGCACTGCCTGTGGGAGATCATCGACAACGCCGTGGACGAGGCCCTGGGTGGTTACTGCGACCACATCGAGGTGATCCTCCACGACGACGCCTCCGTCGAGGTGCGGGACAACGGCCGCGGCATCCCCGTGGACGTGGAGCCCAAGACCGGCCTGTCCGGGGTCGAGGTCGTGATGACCAAGCTCCACGCCGGCGGCAAGTTCGGCGGTGGCAGCTACGCGGCTTCCGGCGGTCTGCACGGCGTCGGCGCCTCCGTGGTCAACGCCCTCTCGGCCCGCCTCGACGTCGAGGTGGACCGCGGTGGCCAGACGCACGCCATCAGCTTCCGGCGCGGCGTTCCGGGGGCCTTCCGCGGCAACGGCGCCGAGGCCAAGTTCGAGGCCGGGAGCGGCCTGGCCAAGACCAAGAAGATCCCCAAGGCGCGTACCGGCACGCGCGTGCGGTATTGGGCCGACCGGCAGATCTTCCTGAAGGACGCCAAGCTCTCCCTCGAGACGCTGCACCAGCGCGCCCGGCAGACCGCCTTCCTGGTGCCGGGCCTGACCATCGTCGTCCGGGACGAGTTCGGACTCGGCGAGGGTGGCAGCAAGGGTGAGGAGTCCTTCCGCTTCGACGGCGGCATCAGCGAGTTCTGCGAGTACCTGGCCAGCGACAAGGCGGTCTGCGACGTCCTCCGCTTCTCGGGGCAGGGCACCTTCAAGGAGACCGTCCCCGTTCTGGACGAGCACGGCCAGATGACCCCGACCGAGGTCGCGCGTGAGCTCGGCGTCGACATCGCGCTGCGCTGGGGAACCGGCTACGACGCGAAGCTGCGGTCGTTCGTGAACATCATCGCCACCCCCAAGGGCGGCACCCACGTGGCCGGCTTCGAGCAGGCCATCACCCAGACGATGAACGAGGTGCTGCGCGCCAAGAAGATGCTCCGCGTCGCCGAGGACAACATCGTCAAGGACGACGCCCTCGAGGGTCTCACCGCCGTCGTCACGGTGCGCCTGGCCGAGCCGCAGTTCGAGGGCCAGACCAAGGAGGTCCTCGGCACCTCGGCGGCCCGCCGCATCGTGAACAACGTGGTCACCAAGGAACTGAAGGCGTTCCTGACCTCCACCAAGCGGGACGCGGCCGCCCAGGCCCGGGTCGTGATGGAGAAGGTCGTCGCCGCCGCCCGCACCCGGGTCGCGGCCCGCCAGCACAAGGACGCCCAGCGGCGCAAGACAGCGCTGGAGTCCTCGTCCCTCCCGGCCAAGCTCGCAGACTGCCGCAGCGACGACGTCGACCGCAGCGAGCTCTTCATCGTCGAGGGCGACTCGGCCCTCGGCACGGCGAAGCTCGCCCGGAACTCCGAGTTCCAGGCCCTGCTGCCCATTCGCGGCAAGATCCTCAACGTGCAGCGGTCGTCGGTGACCGACATGCTCAAGAACGCCGAGTGCGGCGCGATCATCCAGGTCATAGGGGCCGGCTCGGGGCGCACCTTCGACATCGACGCGGCCCGCTACGGCAAGATCATCATGATGACCGACGCCGATGTGGACGGTTCCCACATCCGCTGTCTGCTGCTGACGCTGTTCCAGCGCTACATGCGGCCCATGGTCGAGTCCGGGCGGGTCTTCGCCGCGGTGCCGCCGCTGCACCGCATCGAGCTGATCCAGCCGAAGAAGGGCCAGGACAAGTACGTCTACACGTACTCGGACCGCGAGCTGCGCGACAAGCTCATGGAGTTCCAGAGCAAGGGCGTCCGGTACAAGGACTCCATCCAGCGGTACAAGGGTCTGGGCGAGATGGACGCCGACCAGCTGGCCGAGACCACGATGGACCCGCGGCACCGCACCCTGCGCCGGATCAACCTGTCCGACCTGGAGGCCGCCGAGCAGGTCTTCGACCTGCTCATGGGCAATGACGTGGCGCCGCGCAAGGAGTTCATCTCAGGGTCGGCGGCGACCCTGGACCGGTCGCGGATCGACGCGTAGCCGCGCTGTCCCGCGTCGGTCGGCCGGTCCGCTCCAGGCGAGCGGACCGGCCGACCGTCATGTGGGCTCCCGTGCGTGAGGACCGGTCCGGGGCGAGGACCCCGCATCGACAGGCCCGCCATGCCGTCCCTCCACCCGTGGGTGGAGGGAGTCCGGTCTCGTGATTCCACCCGAGATCCACCTCCGCTCCGATCTTCCGGCCGGCGGGTTTCCGTAGCTTCGATGGTGTCGGCGGCGCCTGCTCCCGACAGCACCTTCTCGCTCGCGGAGGCAGTGATGCCGGGGTTCGTCAATGCGCTGGTGATCGTGGCCGTCGCCGTCGTGGTCATCGTGCGGCAGTCCCGCGCCCGTGCGATCGGCACGGGCCGGCGCTGGTGGCTGCTGCCCGTGATCCTCGCGGTGGTGGCGCTGCGGGAACCCGGCATACTCGACGGCCACCACCCCACAGCCTCGGCCGTCCTCCTCGCCGTCGAACTGCTCATCGGCGTGGTCACGGGCGCCGGCTGGGCCTGGACCACGCGGATCTGGACGGCGCCGGACGGCGTCGTGTGGACCCGGAGCACCGAGGCGAGTGCCGTCGTCTGGATCGTCGGCATAGCCCTGCGAGCCGGCGTCTTCGCCCTCGGCGCCGCATCGGGTGTGCACCAGGACAGTTCCGCGCTGCTGCTGGGCCTCGCCGGCACGCTGCTGGTGCGCGCCGGGATCCTGGCCTGGCGGGCGCAGTCCCTCGGCGCCTCGCGTCAGCCGGCCCCCGCGTACGGTGACGACATGCGGCTCGCGTGGAAGGAGCGCGCGTGACGGAGAACGCTCTGACCCGCTGGCCGACCCGGGAGGCGCTCGGCCGGGCGAACACCAGCCGGCCCCGGCGGATGCTCGCCCGGGTGGTCAGGTTCCTGGTCCTCGCCCTGCTGCTGTGGGGCGCCTTCAACCAGAGACACGTCGGCATCTGGGGCGCGCTCGCGGCCGCGGCGGGAGTGCTGCTGGCCGGCCTCGTCTCCTGGGCGTTCTTCCACACCACCTATGAGCACCGGCTGGTGCCGTCGCTCCTCCTCATGGCGATGCTGCTCGGCATCGCGGTCGCGGCCGAGGCCACCGGGTTCAGAGGGCCGGCCCTGGTGATCTGGTGCGGTTGCGGAGTCTCCGCCCTGGAGCGGCTGCCCCTGGGGGCCGCGCTGCCCGTGACGTCCGTGGCACTGGCCTCGTTCTCCGCCTTCAACAACGACGTGTGGCTCACCACGGCCGCCACCGTGGCGGGCATGGCCCTCGCGGGATACGTGCTGCGGCTCGACGCGGAGGCCCGGGGCGGGGCACAGCGGCTGCTCGCCCAGGAGCGCGCCGCCCGCGCCGCCGAGGCGGAATCGGCGGCGCTGGCCGAACGGTCGAGGATCGCCCGGGAGATCCACGACGTGCTCGCGCACAGCCTCTCGGCGCAACTGGTGCACCTGGAGGCCGCCCGGCTGCTGATCGAGCGCGGCGCGGACCGGGACCAGATCCTGGAGCGGGTGGTGGCCGCCCGGGGGATGGCCCGCGACGGACTGGCCGAGACCCGGCAGGCGCTGAGCGCGCTGCGTGGCGAGCTGACCCCGCTGGAGGACTTCCTGAGCGGACTCGTCAGTGCGGCCGACGGCGCCGATGTCACCGTCACGGGTGAGCGCAGACCTCTGCCGGCCGAGGCGTCGCAGGCAGTGCGGCGGGTCGCGCAGGAAGCGCTGACGAACGTCCGCAAGCACGCCCAGGGCGCCAAGGTGCAACTCAGGCTCGACTACGGAGAGCACGAAGTGACCTTGGGGGTGAGGGACTCGGGCGGCCGTCCGGGCGAACTCACGGTCTCCGGCGGCGGGTACGGTCTGCGGGGGATGCGGGAGCGCGCCGAGCTGCTGGGCGGTTCGCTCGACGCGGGGCCGGACGAGGAAGGGTTCATGGTGACGCTGAAGGTGCCGGTATGACGGAGGGGGCGGGGGAGAGGAAGCCCGCGCGGGTCGTGGTCGCCGACGACCAGACGGTGGTCCGGGAAGGCATCGTGATGCTGCTGGGGCTGCTGCCCGGTCTGGAAGTGGTGGGATCCGCCGGAGACGGCGAGGAGGCGGTGCGGCTGGTCGCCGAACTCGCGCCGGACGTGGTGCTGATGGATCTGCGGATGCCGCGCTGCGACGGAGTGGAGGCCACGCGCCGTATCCGCTCGGAGTACCCGGGGACCCAGGTGGTGGTGCTCACCACCTTCGGGGACGACGAGTCGCTGTTCCCCGCGCTGCACGCGGGAGCCCGCGGCTATCTCACCAAGGACGCGGGCGGCGACGAGATCGTGCGGGCCGTGGAGAGCGTGCTGTCGGGAGAGGCGGGACTCGCGCCCAGCGTCCAGCGGCGCCTGCTGGAGAGACTGGCGGAGCCCCCGCCGGCACCCGCCGTCACCGAGGCGCCCGACGGTCTGACCGCGCGGGAGGCCGAGGTCCTGGTGCTGATCGCCGAGGGGCTGAGCAACCAGGAGATCGCCCGTCGGCTGTGTGTCTCCACGGCGACCGTGAAGACACACATCAACAATCTGTTCGCCAAGACGGGCCTCAAGGACCGGGCGCAGGCGGTGCGTTACGCCTACGCCAAGGGGCTGGTGCGGCCTCCGTGAATTGGGTCACCTGATGGGGTGAAGCGTCCTGGGAAGAGAAGTCACAGATGTTCCCGGTCTGTCCATCCTTGGGTATGCAGTCAAGCGACGGTCGGGCCCGGGAAGCCGGGGACGCTGCCGGGAGTTCGGTCGGCCATCACGATGACCACGGCCCGGCCTCCCGCGAGGTGAGTTACGAGGACCCCTGGTACGACGCCCTGGCCTCCGGCTGGGGCGAAGCGGGCGGCGCCGGCACGCCGGCCCGGACCGTACCGGCCGCGCGCGGGGAGGGGGACGTCGCGGCGGTCCGTGCCCGCGATGTGTACCTCGAGGTGCAGCGCAGCGAGGCCTTCCAGGAGGTGCGCGGCCGGTACCGGAGGTTCGTGGTGCCGGGTGTCGCCGTCTTCCTCGCCTGGTACGTGGGGTACGTGGTCGCCGCGACGACGGCTCCCGGGCTCATGGCCAGGCCGGTGGTGGGAGCCGTGAACGTGGGGATGCTGGCCGGGCTCAGCCAGTTCCTCAGCACCTTCCTGCTCACCTGGGGCTACGCCCGGCACGCTCGGCTGCGCAGGGACCGGCTCGCGCTGGAACTGCGCTGGGACACACAAGAACTGACCCGTGGAGCCCGGGGAGGCGCCTCGTGACCGGTGAGCACCAGACACTGGCACTGCTGCTGTTCATCGGCTTCGTGGCCGTCACCCTGGCCATCACGACCTGGGTGAGCCGCAGACGGCACGGCTCCGCCGAGGAGTTCTACGCCGGCGGGCGGTTGTTCTCCCCGATGGAGAACGGTTTCGCGGTCTCGGGCGACTACGTGTCGGCCGCCTCCTTCCTCGGGGTCACCGGGCTCATCGCGCTGTACGGATACGACGGGCTGCTGTACGGGGTGGGCTTCCTCGTGGCGTGGCTGGTCGTGCTGTTCCTGGTGGCGGAACTGGTGCGCAACTGCGGGAGGTTCACACTCGCCGACGTGGTGGCAGCGCGGATGAGCGAGCGGCCGGTGCGGATCGCGGCGGGGACCGCCTCGGTCACGGTGTCCGTCCTGTACCTGGTGGCCCAGATGGTCGGCGCCGGCAGCCTGGTGGCGCTGCTGCTGGGGCGCACGAGCGCGACGGCGCAGGCGTGGACGGTCATCGGGGTCGGCGCTCTCATGGTGACCTATGTGTCGCTGGGCGGGATGCGGGCCACCACCTGGATCCAGATCGTGAAGGCGGTCCTGCTGCTCTGCGGGACGGTCGTGCTGACCGTGCTGGTGCTGGTGCGCTTCCACGGCGACCTGGACCGGCTGCTGGTCACGGCGGCCGAACGCAGCGGCCACGGCGACGCGTTCCTGGCGCCGGGGCTGAAGTACGGCGGGAGCTGGACCGCCCGCCTCGACTTCATCAGCCTGGGCCTCGCCCTGGTGCTGGGCACGGCGGGGCTGCCGCACATCCTCTCCCGCTTCTACACCGTGCCCACCGCGCGGGCCGCCCGGCGCTCCGCGGTCTGGTCCATCGGCCTGATCGGCGGCTTCTACCTGATGGCGATCGTGCTCGGCTTCGGGGCCGCCGCCGTGGTGGGCCCGGAGGCCCTGCGCCGCTCCAACGCGGCCGGGAACACGGCGATGCCCCTGCTCGCCCTCGATCTCGGCGGAGGCGTCGGCTCCACGGGCGGGACGGTGCTGTTCGCGGTGGTCGCCGCCGTCGCCTTCGCGACGATCCTCGCGGTGGTCGCCGGGATCACCCTCGCGTCCTCGTCCTCCGTGGCCCACGATCTGTACGCGTCGCTGCGGCGTCCGCAGTCCAAGGTGCGCGGCGAGGTCGCGGTGGCCCGCGTCGCGGCCGTGGGCATCGGCATCGTCGCGATCGGGCTCGGCCTGCTGGCCCGCGATCTGAACGTCGCCTTCCTCGTCGGTCTGGCCTTCGCCGTGGCCGCGTCGGCGAACCTGCCGGCGCTCGTGTACTCGCTGTTCTGGCGTGCCTTCACCACTCGCGGCGCGGTGTGGGCCGTATACGGCGGACTGGTCCCCGCTCTCGTGCTGGTGCTGCTGTCCCCGGTGGTGTCCGGCAGTCCGGGTTCGCTGTTCCCGGACATCGACCTGCAGTACTTCCCGCTGCAGAACCCGGGCATCGTCTCCATCCCGCTGGGCTTCCTGGCCGGCTGGCTGGGCACGGTCACCTCGGACGAGGTCGCCGACGAGGGAAAGTTCGCCGAGACCGAGGTGCGGTCGTTGACCGGCGCGGGCGCCGTGTAGCGACGCGAGGACAGGGCACGGGCGCACCGTGTGGGGGCGCGGTGCGGCGTGGTGACCGGTGGGCGCCGGTGCTCAGGGCGCCACCCACGCGTACTTGTGCTCGGGGCGGCCGGTGTCGCCGTACTTCAGGGAGAGGCTGAGGCGGCCGGCCTGTTCCAGGTGGCGGAGGTAGCGCTGGGCCGTGGAGCGGCTCAGGCCGGTGCGCGCCGCCACCTCGTGCGCGGACAGCGGCTGGCCGGCGCCGTGTAGCACGTCGCAGATGAGGTCCGTGGTGGGCTCCGAGTGGCCGCTGGGCAGGCCCGGCGTGGACGGTGCGGGGGAGGTGCGCAGCGCGCCGAAGATCCGGTCGACCTGCTCCTGGCCCGTGAGCCCCCGGCCGCCGACCCGGTCGACGGTGCGGCGCAGGGCCGCGTAGGAGTCCAGGCGGGTGCGCAGGGCGGCGAAGGTGAAGGGCTTGACCAGGTAGTGCAGGGCGCCCAGACGCATGGCCTGCTGGACGGTCGTGACATCGCCGGCCGCCGTGATCATGATGACGTCGGTGCCGTGTCCCTGCTCCCGCATCCGGTGCACGAGTTCGAGACCCGTCTGGTCGGGCAGGTAGTGGTCGAGCAGTACCAGGTCGACGGCGGCGCGCTCGAGGGCGGCCAGAGCCTGCGCGGCGCTGTGCGCGCGGGCGGCCACCCGGAAACCGGGAACCTTCGCCACGTACTTGGCGTTTATCTCTGCGACGCGGAAGTCGTCGTCCACGACCAGGACGTCAATCATCGGGCCTTCCCTCCAAGGCCGGCGAGCGTTAAGCCCGTGTTTCGGCTCCGCAGTTGTAACGCGAGCAAAATGAGCACAACAGGTGCTTGCGAGCAAAAGAACGGCATGTGCTCACAAGACTGCTGCTGTGGCCGGGGCCACATCTACCGTCCCGGGCCATGAGCACAGACACCAGCCCAGCCATCGAGCTACGGGGCGCGAGCAAAACCTTCAGGACCCCGTCGGGGGGTCTGCACACGGCCGTGCGCGGCCTGGACCTCACCGTGCGGCGCGGCGAGTTCGTGGCCGTCGTCGGCCCGACCGGCTGCGGGAAGTCCACCACGCTGACGCTGGTCAGCGGCCTGGAGGAGCCCACCGAGGGCGAGGTGCTGGTGGCCGGGGAGCCGGTCGACGGCGTCGGTGACAAGGTCGGCTTCGTCTTCCAGCAGGACGCCACCTTCCCCTGGCGGACCGTGCTGTCCAACGTGATGGCGGGTCCCCGCTTCCGGGGCGTGCCCAAGGCGGAGGCGAAGGAGAAGGCCCGCGCGTGGCTGGCCCGGGTCGGTCTCGCGGCGTTCGAGGACCGCTATCCGCACCAGCTCTCCGGCGGCCAGCGCAAGCGCGTCGCCCTCGCCGCCACCTTCGTCAACGACCCCGAGATCCTGCTGATGGACGAGCCGTTCTCGGCGCTCGACGTGCAGACCCGTGCGCTGATGTCGGACGAGCTGCTGGAGCTGTGGGAGGGCACGGGCGCCTCGGTCGTCTTCGTCACCCACGACCTCGAGGAGTCCATCGCGCTGGCCGACAGGGTCGTCGTCATGACCGCCGGGCCCGCGACCGTGAAGCAGGTCTTCGACATCGATCTGCCGAGGCCGCGCAAGGTCGAGTCGGTACGGCTGGAGCCGCGGTTCATCGAGATCTACCGCGAGATCTGGGAGTCCCTCGGCGAAGAGGTCCGCATCACCCGGGAAAGGGGTGCCGCGAATGTCGCCTGAGGTTCTCAGCACGCCGGTCGTCGACACGGTGAAGGTTCCGGGCCGCGCGGAGTCACGGGCCCAGGCGGCCCGCAGACGCAAGGTGGTCGTCACCGCCGCGCGGGTGCTCCTGCTGGTGGTCGTGCTCGGTCTGTGGGAGGCGCTGTCCCGCGCCGAGGTCATCGATCCGTTCAACTTCTCGATGCCTTCTAAGATCTGGGACCAGATCAGCACCTGGGTCCTGCACGGGACCGCGCAGGGCTCCCTGGGCGAGCAGATCTGGTACACGCTGCACGAGGCGCTGCTCGGCTGGTGCATCGGCGTCGTCGCCGGTGTCGTGTTCGGTATCGCCCTGGGGCGGATCGCCTTCCTCGCCGATGTCCTCGGCCCTTACATCAAGGTCCTCAACTCCCTTCCCCGGATCGTCCTGGCTCCGATCTTCGTGATCTGGTTCGGCCTGGGTCCCGCGTCCAAGGTCGCGTCGGCCGTGGTGCTGGTGTTCTTCCCGGTGTTCTTCAACGCCTTCCAGGGCGCCCGCGAGGTCGACCGCAACCTGGTCGCCAACGCCAGGATCCTCGGCGCCAGCGACCGCAAGGTGACGCTTCAGGTGGTCGTCCCGTCGGCCACCTCCTGGATCTTCACCAGTCTCCACGTCAGCTTCGGCTTCGCCCTCATCGGCGCCATCGTCGGCGAGTACATCGGCGCCACGAAGGGCATCGGCCTGCTCGTCGCCGCGTCCCAGGGCACCTTCAACGCCGCCGGCGTCTACGCCGCGATGGTGATCCTCGCGGTCGTCGCGCTCGTCGCCGAGGGCCTGCTGACCTTCGCCGAACGCCGCATCTTCCGGTGGAAGCCGGCGAACTCCGACCACTGAGTCCCGGCCGCCCGGCGCCGTCGGGCAGCCGGGGCGCTCCGAGCCGCCCCCCTTCACCGCACCGCACGCACCGCACACTCACAAGGACGTGAACCTCCATGCGCAAGACCGCCAGATACGCCTCGCTCGCCGTCTCCGGCCTGCTCGCCCTCTCCTCGCTCACCGCCTGCGCCAACGACGCGGCGAGCAGCACCTCGTCCGGCGGCGGCAAGGGTGACGGCAAGGGCACGAAGGTCAAGATCATGGTCGGTGGCCTGGACAAGGTCATCTACATGCCGGCCATGCTCACCCAGCGCCTCGGCTACTTCGACTCCGAGGGCCTCGACGTGGAGCTGCTGAGCGAGCCCGCCGGCGTCCAGGCCGAGACCGCGCTCGTCTCCGGCCAGGTCCAGGGCGCCGTCGGCTTCTACGACCACACCCTCGACCTGCAGACGAAGGGCAAGGCCGTGGAGTCCGTCGTGCAGTTCTCGCACGCCCCCGGCGAGGTGGAGGTCGTCGCGAGCAAGAAGGCGGGGGACATCGGCTCGCCGAAGGACTTCAAGGGCAGGAAGCTGGGCGTCACCGGCCTCGGCTCCTCGACCGACTTCCTCACCAAGTACCTCGCGGTCAAGAACGGCGTGGACGTCAGCGAGTTCACCCCGGTCGCCGTGGGCGCCGGCCCGACGTTCATCGCGGCGCTGCAGCAGGGCTCGATCGACGCCGGCATGACGACGGACCCGACCGTCGCCACCATCCTGGACAAGAAGGCCGGGAAGATCCTCCTCGACATGCGCACCCCCGAGGGCTCCCAGGAGGCGCTGGGCGGGCCGTACCCGTCGTCCAGTCTGTACATGCAGACGGACTGGGTGAACGGGCACAAGGAGACCGTCCAAAAGCTGGCCAACGCCTTCGTCAAGACGCTCAAGTGGATGGCCGGCCACAGCGCCTCGGAGATCGCCGCCAAGATGCCGGCCGACTACTCGCAGGGCGACAAGGCGCTCTACGCGGAGGCGATCAAGAGCACGCTGCCGATGTTCACCAAGGACGGCGTGATGCCGGCGAACGGCCCCGAGACCGTGGAGAAGGTCCTCAAGGCGTTCAACCCCAACATCAAGAACGCCAAGGTGGACCTGAAGAAGACGTACACCACCGAGTTCGTCGAGGCCGCCAAGTAGCGTCCGAGACATGCCCGCTCAGGCGCGGGTCGCCCACACGTAACGGTGTTCCGGGCGGCCCGCGTCGCCGTATCTCAGGGTCAGCCGGGCCCGTCCGGTCCGCTCCAGGAGCTTGAGATAGCGCTGGGCGGTCTGCCGGCTCACACCGGTGAGCTCGGCGATCTCCTGCGCCGACAGGGCGCCTTCGGCCTGCATCAGGGCCCGGCGCACCAGGTCGGCGGTGGTGGGGGAGTGCCCCTTGGGCAGCCCGGGCTCCGACGGCGCGGACAGGGCGCCGAAGATGCGGTCCACCTCGGCCTGTTCCGCCTCGCCGCCGCCGTCCAGCGTCCGGCGCAGCACGGCGTACGCCTCCAGCTTGGCCCGCAGTCCGGCGAACGCGAAGGGCTTCACCAGGTACTGCAGCGCGCCGTGCCGCATGGCCGCCTGGACGGTCGAGACGTCACGCGCGGCCGTCACCATGATGACGTCGGTCTGATGGCCGCGCCGGCGCATCTCCTGGACCACCGCGAGCCCGGTGTCGTCGGGCAGGTAGTGGTCCATGAGGACCAGGTCGAGCCGGGGCAGCGCGTCGAGCAGGCGCAGCGCCTCGGCCGCGTTGTGCGCCTCGCCGGCCACGTGGAAACCGGGCACCTTCTCCACGTAGGCGGCGTTGACCCGGGCGACGCGGGCGTCGTCGTCCACGACCAGGACCTCGATCACCGTGCCTCCTCCCCGCCGGGGGCCGGCATAGGGGACGCGTCGGGTGCGGCGAGCGCGGGTTCCTGGTCCGGCGCGCCCAGCGCGTCGGTGAGCGCCTCCGGCAGTACGACGGTGAACTCCGCGCCGCCGCCGTCCGCCGTGCCCACCGTCGCGCCGCCGCCCTGCCGTTCGGCGAGCCGGCGCACCAGCGGAAGTCCCAGGCCCCGCTTGCCGTGTGCGGGTGGCTTCTTGGTGGACCAGCCGTCCGTGAAGACGAGTTCCCGCTGGTCCGCCGGGATGCCGGGCCCGGTGTCGCGTACCCGCAGCACGACCGTACGGCCCTCGGTGCGCAACTCGACCTCCACGCGCGCGTGGAGGGTGCCCGCGACCGCGTCCAGCGCGTTGTCCACCAGGTTGCCGACGACCGTCACGAGTCCTCGCGGGTCGACGAGCCGGTCGGGGAGCCGGGTGCGCTCCGACACCCACAGGGCGACCCCGCGTTCGGCGGCGACGGTCGCCTTGCCCACCAGCAGGGCGGCCAGCAGCGGGTCCTGGATCTTCTCCGTGACCTGCTCGGCGGTGACCCGGTGGTCGCCGACGACCTCGCCGACGAACTCCACGGCGTCGTCGTACATCTCGAGTTCCAGCAGACCGAGCAGGGTGTGCATGCGGTTGGCGTGCTCGTGGTCCTGCGCGCGCAGCGCGTCGATCAGACCACGGGTGGAGTCGAGTTCACGGCCGAGCTGCTCCAGCTCGGTGCGGTCGCGCAGGGTGGCCACGGCGCCCCCGTCGTCGGTGGGCATGCGGTTGGCGACCAGGACCCGCTGCCCGCGCACGGTCAGCAGGTCGGTGCCGGTCACCCGGCCGGCCAGGACGTCAGCGGTGCGGCCCTCGCCCAGCGCCTCGTCCGGCGACTTGCCGACGGCCTCGTCGCCGAGGCCCAGCAGCCGCCGGGCCTCGTCGTTCAGCAGCCGGACACGGCCGGCGCGGTCGAGCGCGACCACGCCCTCCCGGATGCCGTGCAGCATCGCCTCGCGCTCGGCGAGCAGCGCGGAGATGTCGGAGAAGGCCAGGTCCCTGGTCTGCCGCTGCACCCGGCGGGAGATCAGCCAGGCGGCCAGCGCGCCCACCGCGAGGGCCCCGCCCGCGTACGCGAACAGCCCCGGTATCGCGGCAAGCAGCCGGGCGCGCACGCTGTCGTACGCGATGCCGACCGACACGGCCCCGATGATCCGGTGACGGGCGTCGTACAGCGGCACCTTCCCGCGTGCGGAGCGGCCCAGGGTGCCCTTGTCGATCTCCATGACGTCCCTGCCGCCCAGCGCGTCACTGGGATCGGTGGAGACGGGCCGGCCGATCTCCCCGGGGGTGGGGTGCGACCAGCGCACCCAGTGGAGGTCCAGCACCACGATGTACTCGGCGTTCGTGGCGTGCCGGATCCGCTCGGCCTCCCGCTGCACCGGGCCGTTCCTGCTCGGCGGGGTGGTCAGCACGCCCTCGGCGATCTCCGGGTCCTGCGCCGTGGTCTGCGCGATGGCCAGTGCCCGGCGCATGGCCTCCTGGTCCAGCTGTTTGCTCAGCGGCGCCAGGAACAGCCCCGTCGCGAGCACCGCGACTCCCGCGGCGATCGCCACCTGCATCAGCAGCACCTGCGAGAACACCCGCCGGGGCAGACCGAGGCGCAGACGGCGTGCGGGGGGAGTGGGGCTCATACCGATGACGGTACGTGGGAGCCCCGGCCCGGCCCCAGCCGGTGTGGCGGGGATCTCCCGGCCGGCGCCGGACGAGGGGCGGGGGCCGGACCGCCGGGGTCAGCTCGCCATCGCCGTCTTCCGCACTTCGCGCACCGCGACCACGTCCATGCGCGCCGGCGCGCCGAGCACCGAGGCGCCGCAGCTCTCCGGGCGCGGCGGCAGGGACGCGCCCTGTGCCACCGAGACGCGCCAGCGGCGGCCGTCGGCATGGGCGACGGTCACCTCCCAGCGGGGCGCCCGGCCCTCGGTCCGCACGACGCTCAGCGCGCCGGCCCGGCGCACCCCCGCCACCGAGCGCACGGCCAGTTCGGCGGCCTGGCCGGGCCGCTCCCAGGCCGAGCAGCCGCGGCAGCCCTCCAGCACCACGCGCCCCTCCCGGACGCCGTGCAGGGCCGCCTCGACCGTGTGCGCCGCCACCCGGCCGTAGGCGTAGCCGTACGGCAGCACGAGCACTGTCGGCGAGAAGCGGTGACCACCCAGATGGGTGACCTCCCAGACGCCCCGCACACCGGAGGCGGCCAGCTCGGCGGCCAGTGGACGGCCGAGGAGGGCGCAGCAGCGGTCGCGCTTGCCGTTGGTGCAGACGAGCGCGAGCGGATCGCCGGTGTGCGGCTCGCCGCCGAGCGCCGCGCCGAAGGAGCGGTGGTCGCCGGCGCCGAGAGCGGCGAAGTCGAGGTCGAGCAGACTGCGCGGGTCGCACGTGGTGGCGCTGTGCAGCCACACGTTCCCGGGCACGGTGTGGGCCGCGTACACCTGCCGGGGCTCGGGGGTGCCCGGGTCGGCGTGCCGGCCGGGGCGCCGGACGAGGGCGACGCGGACGCCGGTTCCCTCGGCGGCGGCCTCCAGGGCGCGGCCGACAGCGGGGTCGAGGTGACTCGAAGTGAGCGCCTTCGCGCCCCACGGCCCGGACTGCTCCAGCAGCAGCCACGTCGTCGCCGTGGCCGCCGTGGCGGAAACGGGCTCGTCCAGGTCCTGGGAGACGGTCGCGCACCTACTCACAGAGGTGAGCCTAACCTGACTCCGTAGGGGGCGACTTCCGGCCGGGCCCGTGCCGCTCCCACGGCGGCACGGTCAGCCGTGCCGCGGCGGCGCGGACACCTGGCCGCGGCCGCCGCGCGGACGGCTTCACTCCGGCAGGGGCTGCGGGGGACGCGGGCCGACGTAGTGACCGCTCGGGCGCATGCGCAGCGGGCGTTCGCCGTACTCCTCCAGCGCGTGGGCGATCCAGCCCGCCGTGCGGGCGACGGCGAAGACGGTCTCCCCGGCGGAGGCGGGCATGCCGCAGGACGCGGTGAACACCGCGAGCGCCAGGTCCACGTTGGCGTGCAGCGGGGCGTGCCGGGCCGTCGTGGCGACGACGTCGCGGGCCGCCAGGAGCGCGGACTCCGCGTGCGGCACCTGCTCCAGGAGGCCGAACAGCACGCGCGCGCGGGGGTCTTCGCCGGAGTAGAGCCGGTGGCCCAGCCCGGGGACGCGCCGTCCCGCCCGCAGCTCGTCCGCGATCACGGGGACCGCGGTGCCCTGGTCCAGCACGTCGAGCAGCATCCGGTGGGCCAGGCCGCTGGCGGCGCCGTGCAGCGGGCCCTCCAGGACGCCGAGCCCGGCCGAGACGGCCGCGTACGCGTGCGCGCGGGCCGAGGCGGCGACCCGGACGGCGAGCGTGGAGGCGGCCAGGTCGTGGTCGGCGAGCAGGGCCAGGGCGGTGTCCAGGACGCGCAGCGAGGCCTCGTCGGCGCGGCGGCCGGTCAGCCGGGCCCACAGGCGGTGGGCCAGCGGACCGTCGTCCTCGTGGTCGTGCCGGACGGGCGGCAGCGCGGCCACGAGCGTGGGGATGAGGATGCGACCGGTACCGAGCACCGTCTCCTCGCAGAGGTCGAAACGCAGCGGGTCCTCGGCCGCCGCTGCGATGGCCGCCACCCGTAGCCGGTCGGCCGGGGAGGTGTGCTCCGGCAGGGCGTTCACGGCGCGGCGGGCGACCTCGACGGTCCCCTCCGGCGCGGTGAAGGTCGTGCCCGGGGTCATCCGGCCCGTCCACAGCCACTCCGCGACCTCCTCGTAGGAGTGGCGCGTGGCGAGTTCCGTGGCGTCGACGCCGCGGAAGTAGTAGCGATCGTCCTCGATGAGGGTGATGCGGGTCCGTACGGACAGGTCGCCCCCGGAGCCCGGACTCCCCGCGGCTTCCCGGCGGTTGCGCCGGGCGAGGGCCTCGACCTCCTTCGCGTCGAAGGTGCTGGCGCGGCCGCCGGGCTCCCGCCTGCTGCTGAGCAGGCCGCGGCTCACGTAGGCATAGACCGTCTCCGGCTTCACCCCGAGCAGTTCGGCGGTCTCCCGGGTGCTCAGCCTCCGCCCGGGCCGCCGGTCGGGAGCGGTTTCGTGATCGCGCATGGGGGCCACCGTAACCGTCGCTCCACATCTTGATGGGCTGACATTGACTCGATCAACGTTGACAGTCCATGAGTCAAGCATGGACAGTCGGATCAAGTCCAGGAGGGAGACACCATGTCCGTCAACAGGACCGCACCCCGGGTCGAGGTGCCGCGTGGCCTCGCGGGGGTCGTCGTCACCGACACCCGCGTCGGAGACGTCCGGGGGATCGAAGGCTTCTACCACTACCGGCAGTACTCGGCCGTCGAACTCGCGTGCACCCGCGGCTTCGAGGACGTCTGGCACCTTTTGGTGCACGGGACCCTGCCGGAGCCCGGGCGCGCCGCGTCCTTCGCCGCCGGGACCGCGGGGCTGCGCCGGCTGCCCGATGAGGTCCGCGCGGCCCTTCCCGCGATCGCCGCGGCCGGGCGCGACTCCGGGCCGCTGGCCGGCCTGCGCACCGCGCTGTCCCTGCTGGGCGCCGCGCGGGGGTTCCGTCCGGTCTACGACACGGACCCGGACCAGCGCCGCGCCGACACCGTGGCCGCCTGCGCGGCCGTGCCCACGCTGCTCACCGCGCTGTACCGGCTCGGGCGGGGCCTCGAACCCGTGGAGCCCCGCGAGGACCTGTCGTACGCGGCCAACTACCTCTACATGCTCACAGGCGAGGAGCCCGACCCGCGGCGGGCCCGTGCGGTCGAGCAATACCTGCTCTCGACCATTGACCACGGATTCAACGCGTCGACATTCACCGCGCGGGTCATCGCGTCCACCGGCGCCGACGTCGCAGCCTGTCTGACCGGAGCCGTGGGCGCCCTGTCCGGGCCGCTGCACGGCGGGGCGCCGAGCCGTGCGCTCGACACCCTGGACGCGATCGGAACACCGGACCGGGCCGACGCATGGATCAGGGAGCGGGTGCTCGCCGGTGACCGCGTCATGGGCTTCGGCCACGCCGTCTACCGCACGGAGGACCCGCGTTCGCGGATGCTGCGGGAGATCGCCCTCGGCTTCGGCGGCCCGCGCGTCGAACTGGCCGTCGAGGTCGAACGGCACGTCGAGGCGGTCCTCGCCGAGCTGAAGCCGGGCCGTGAACTGCACACCAACGTCGAGTACTACGCGGGCGTGGTCATGGAACTGTGCGGCCTGCCCCGGGAGATGTTCACCCCCACCTTCGCGGCGGCCCGGGTGGTGGGCTGGAGCGCCAACATCCTGGAACAGGCGGCGGACCCGAAGATCATCCGTCCGGTGGCACGCTACGTGGGCCCGGAGCCGCCGGTCGCGGTGCCACCCGCGGCCTGAGGCGACGAGGAGCCGCCCCCCCCGCGCGGCGTCCCGGCGCGTCCCGGCGCGTTCCGGCTCGCTCGTATCCTGGTGTCGCAGTCGATGCCCGAAAAGATGCCCGCCATCCCGTCCGCGCACCCGGCGGCGAGCCGGTGTGCGCGTCCGTGTGAGAGAGGTCGCCCGTTGGGGAACAGCCCGGCGAACAGCCGCAGTCCGCAGATCCCGGTGGTCGTGCTCGCCGGTTTCCTGGGCTCGGGGAAGACCACGCTGCTCAACCACCTGCTGCACCACAGCGGAGGCAGCCGCATCGGGGCGATCGTCAACGACTTCGGCGCCATCGAGATCGACGCGATGGCGGTGGCCGGCGCCCTCGGCGACTCCACCGTCTCGCTCGGCAACGGCTGTCTGTGCTGTGCCGTCGACGCGAGCGAACTCGACGTCTACCTGGACCGGCTCGCCGCCCCCGCCGCGGGCGTCGACGTCATCGTCATCGAGGCCAGCGGACTCGCCGAGCCCCAGGAACTGGTGCGCATGGTGCTGGCCAGCGAGCACCCGGGGATCGTCTACGGCGGCCTCGTCGAGGTCGTGGACGCCGCCGAATTCGACGACACCCGCACCAGGCACCCCGAGATCGACCGGCATCTCGCCCTGGCCGACCTGGTCGTGGTCAACAAGCTGGACCGGGCGCCGGACGCCGACCGCGTGCTCGCGCTCGTCCGCTCGCTCGCCGGCCGTGCCGCGGTCCTCCCCGCCACCTACGGCCGCGTCGACCCGGAGTTCCTCTTCGACTGCCGGCCGAGCGAAGAGCGCATCGGCCAGCTCTCCTTCGACGACCTGCACGAGCACCGCGAGGACGGCCACGACCACGCCGGCCACCTGCACACCGGCTACGACAGCCTCTCCTTCACCTCGGCGCCGCCCATGGACCCCCGCCGGCTGATGAGCTTCCTGGACAGCCGCCCCGAGGGGCTGTACCGGATCAAGGGATACGTCGACTTCGGGCCGTACGACACCCGCAACCGGTACGCCGTGCACGCCGTCGGCCGGTTCCTGCGCTTCCGGCCCGAGCCCTGGCCGCCCGCCGGTCCGCGCCGCACCCAGCTCGTGCTGATCGGCTCCGGCATCGACGCCGACGCCCTCCACAAGGAGCTGCAGGCGTGCGGCGACGACGCCCCGCACGCCGACGAGCACGGCATGTGGGGCGTCCTGCGCTTCGTGCCCGGCTCCGAGGAGGAACCGGGCACGGAGACGTACGAGGGGTAGCGCCCCCAGGGCGTGCGGCCGGGCGTCCTACGACACCGGTCCCGCGACCACCGCCACCGTCTTCGGCAGCGAGGTGCCCGAGCCGTCGCGGCGCGGGTCCGGCTCCGGGAGCGTCACCGGGGTGCCGTTCTTCTGCGCGGCCCGCGCCGGGACGGGGCCCGCCCAGGCCAGGGACAGGCAGTCCTCGCCCTTCAGGAACCGCTGGCAGCGCACGCCGCCGGTGGCGCGGCCCTTGCGCGGGTACTGGTCGAACGGGGTCAGCTTGGCCGTCGTCTGCACCGAGTCGTCCAGCGTGCCGCGCGAGCCCGCCACCGTGAAGACCGCGGCGTCGGCGGCCGGGTCGACCGCGGTGAAGGAGATGACCTTGGCGCCCTCGGTCAGCTTGATGCCGGCGATACCGCCGGCCGGGCGGCCCTGCGGGCGGACGATGGACGCCTGGAAGCGCAGCAGCTGCGCGTCGTCCGTGATGAACACCAGGTCCTCCTCGCCGGTGCGCAGCTCCACCGCGCCGACGATCCGGTCGCCCTCCTTGAGCGTGATGACCTCCAACTCGTCCTTGTTGGACGGGTAGTCGGGCACCACGCGCTTGACGACACCCTGCACCGTGCCGAGCGCCAGGCCGGGCGACGACTCGTCCAGCGTGGTCAGGCAGACCACCGTCTCGTCGTCCTCGAGGGACACGAACTCCGCGAGCGGCGCCCCGCCGGACAGGTTCGCCGTCGCCGCCTCGGGGAGCTGCGGAAGGTCGACGACGTTGATCCGCAGCAGCCGGCCCGCCGAGGTGACCGCGCCGATCTCGCCGCGCGCGGTCGCCGGGACCACCGAGAGGATCACGTCGTGCTTCACGCGCTTGACGCCGGCCGACTCGGCGAACGGCTGGTCGGTCGCCGTGCGGGCCAGCAGGCCCGTCGAGGACAGCAGCACCCGGCACGGGTCGTCGGCGACCTGGAGCGGCACGGCGGCCACCGGCGCGCCCCCGGACTCCAGCAGCACCGTGCGCCGGTCGGCGCCGAACTTCTTCGACACGGCGGCCAGTTCGGCCGAGACCAGCTTGCGCAGCTCCGCGTCCGAGTCCAGGATCCGGGTCAGCTCCTCGATCTCCGCGGTGAGCTTGTCCTTCTCCGCCTCCAGCTCGATGCGGTCGTACTTGGTGAGCCGGCGCAGCGGCGTGTCGAGGATGTACTGCGTCTGGACGTCGCTCAGCGAGAACCGCTCCATCAGGCGCTGCTTGGCCTGCGCGGAGTTCTCGCTGGACCGGATCAGCCGGATGACCTCGTCGATGTCGACCAGGGCGGTGAGCAGGCCCTCGACCAGGTGGAGCCGGTCGCGCTTCTTGCCGCGGCGGAACTCGCTGCGCCGGCGGACCACGTCGAAGCGGTGGTCGAGGTAGACCTCCAGCAGCTCCTTCAGGCCCAGCGTGAGCGGCTGGCCGTCGACCAGGGCGACGTTGTTGATGCCGAAGGACTCCTCCATCGGCGTCAGCTTGTAGAGCTGCTCCAGGATCGCCTCCGGCACGAAGCCGTTCTTGATCTCGATGACCAGGCGCAGCCCGTGCTCACGGTCGGTGAGGTCCTTGACGTCGGCGATGCCCTGGACCTTCTTGGAGTTGACCAGGTCCTTGATCTTGGCGATGACCTTCTCGGGGCCGACCGCGAAGGGCAGCTCGGTGACGACCAGGCCCTTGCGGCGGGCGGTCACCGTCTCGACGCTGACCGTCGCCCGGATCTTGAACGTGCCGCGTCCGGACGCGTACGCGTCGCGGATGCCGTCCAGGCCGACGATCCGGCCGCCGGTGGGCAGGTCGGGTCCGGGGACGTGCTTCATCAGCGCGTCCAGGTCCGCGTTCGGGTGCCTGATCAGATGGCGGGCCGCCGCCACGACCTCGCGCAGATTGTGCGGCGGCATGTTCGTCGCCATACCCACCGCGATGCCCGAGGAGCCGTTGACCAGCAGGTTCGGGAAGGCGGCGGGCAGCGCCACCGGCTCCTGCTCCTGGCCGTCGTAGTTCGGCGCGAAGTCGACCGTGTCCTCGTCGATCGACTCGGTCATCAGGCTCGTCGCCTCGGTCATGCGGCACTCGGTGTACCGCATGGCGGCCGGCGGGTCGTCGTTGCCCAGCGAGCCGAAGTTGCCGTGGCCGTCGACCAGCGGGACGCGCATCGAGAACGGCTGCGCCATGCGCACCAGGGCGTCGTAGATCGACGAGTCGCCGTGCGGGTGCAGCTTGCCCATGACCTCGCCGACGACGCGGGCGCACTTCACGTAGCTCCGGTCGGGGCGCAGGCCCATCTCGTTCATCTGGTAGACGATCCGGCGGTGCACGGGCTTGAGGCCGTCACGGGCGTCCGGCAGGGCGCGCGAGTAGATGACCGAGTACGCGTACTCGAGGTAGGAGCCACGCATCTCGTCCACGACGTCGATGTCGAGGATCCTCTCCTCGTACGAATCGTCGGGCGGCGGGGTCTTCGTGCTGCGGCGGGCCATCGCTGCCGGCTCCTCCAGATTTCTGTTCGCTCGGGGTTGACGGATCTGACGCGCACCATTGTGGACCGCGGCACTGACAAGCCGGGCCGCGACCCGGTCCCCCGCGGTCCGCCCCGGTGCCGGGAAGCCCTCCCACGGCACGCGGGACGCAGGCTACGCGATCCGCTGAGGTGATCCGCTGTGGGCGTACGTCCGGCGGGAACTTCGCCGAGGCTCCGCACGCTTGCATACAGTGGCAGGACCGGCAGGAAAACCGCGGTTTCCATCAACCGCCTCCGCTCGCGAAGGGACGTACATGCCCATGGGTCACACGACCACGGCCGAGGCAGGCTCCGGGGGCCTGACAGCGACCGAGCACCGGCTGGCCAACGGTCTGCGCGTGGTGCTCTCCGAGGACCACCTGACCCCGGTGGCGGCGGTCTGCCTGTGGTACGACGTCGGCTCCCGCCACGAAGTCAAGGGACGTACCGGCCTGGCTCACCTTTTCGAGCACCTGATGTTCCAGGGCTCCGGACAGGTGACGGGCAACGGCCACTTCGAACTGGTGCAGGGCGCCGGCGGCTCGCTGAACGGCACCACCAGCTTCGAGCGCACCAACTACTTCGAGACCATGCCCGCCCACCAGCTCGAGCTCGCCCTCTGGCTGGAGGCCGACCGCATGGGCTCCCTGCTGGCCGCCCTGGACGAGGAGTCCATGGAGAACCAGCGGGACGTCGTCAAGAACGAGCGCCGCCAGCGCTACGACAACGTCCCCTACGGCACCGCCTTCGAGAAGCTGACCGCCATGGTCTACCCGGAGGGCCACCCCTACCACCACACGCCGATCGGCTCGATGGCCGACCTGGACGCGGCCACCCTGGAGGACGCGCGCCAGTTCTTCCGGACGTACTACGCGCCCAACAACGCGGTGCTGTCCGTGGTCGGCGACATCGACCCGAAGCAGACCCTCGCCTGGGTCGAGAAGTACTTCGGCTCCATCCCCGGCCACGACGGCAAGCCCGCGCCCCGCGACGGCTCGCTGCCGGAGGTCATGGGCGGCCAGGTGCGCGAGGTCGTCGAGGAGGAGGTCCCGGCGCGCGCCCTGATGGCCGCCTACCGGCTCCCGCACGACGGCACGCGCGACGCGGACGCGGCCGACCTGGCCCTGACCGTGCTCGGCGGCGGCGAGTCCTCCCGGCTGTACAACCGGCTGGTGCGCCGCGACCGCACGGCCGTCGCGGCCGGCTTCGGCCTGCTCCGGCTGGCCGGCGCGCCCTCGCTCGGCTGGCTGGACGTGAAGACCTCCGGTGACGTCGAGGTGCCGGTGATCGAGGCCGCGATCGACGAGGAGCTGGCCCGGTTCGCCGAGGAGGGCCCCACGCCCGAGGAGATGGAACGCGCCCAGGCCCAGTTGGAGCGCGAATGGCTGGACCGGCTCGGCACGGTCGCCGGCCGCGCCGACGAACTGTGCCGGTTCGCCGTCCTGTTCGGAGACCCGCAGCTCGCCCTGACGGCCGTCGAGCGCGTGCTGGAGGTGACCCCCGAGCAGGTGCAGGAGGTCGCCAAGGCCCGCCTGCGTCCGGACAACCGCGCGGTCCTCGTGTACGAGCCGAAGTCCCCGGAGACCGTCGAGGACGCGGACGTCCCCGAGGACCCGGAGGCCGAAGCGACCGTCGAGGGCCGACACGACAACGAGGAGACGGCCAAGTGAGCGAGCTCGCCCCGATGGACTTCCACCCCCAGCCGCAGCCGGGCGAGGCCAGGCCCTGGGCGTTCCCGGCCCCCGAGCGCGGCACGCTGGACAACGGGCTGACCGTGCTGCGCTGCCACCGCCCCGGCCAGCAGGTCGTCGCCGTGGAGGTGCTGCTCGACGCGCCCCTGGACGCCGAGCCGACCGGCCTGGACGGCGTCGCCACGATCATGGCGCGGGCCTTCTCCGAGGGCACCGACAAGCACTCGGCCGAGGACTACGCCGCGGAGCTGGAGCGGGCAGGCGCCACGCTCGACGCGCACGCCGACCACCCGGGCGTCCGGCTCAGCCTCGAGGTGCCGGCCTCCCGGCTGGCCAAGGGCCTCGGTCTGCTCGCCGACGCCCTGCGCGCCCCCGCCTTCGCGGAGAGCGAGGTCGAGCGGCTGGTGCGCAACCGGCTGGACGAGATCCCGCACGAGCTGGCCAACCCCTCCCGGCGCGCCGCCAAGGAGCTCTCCAAGGAGCTGTTCCCGGCCACCGCGCGCATGTCGCGCCCGCGCCAGGGCACCGAGGAGACGGTCGAGAAGATCGACGCGGCCGCGGTCCGCGCCTTCTACGACCGTCATGTGCGTCCCGCGACGGCGACCGCGGTCGTGGTCGGCGACCTCACCGGCACCGATCTGGACGCCCTGCTCGCCGACACCCTGGGCGCCTGGTCCGGTACCCCCGGCGAGCCGCGCCCGGTGCCGCCGGTGACCGCCGACGACACCGGCCGTGTCGTCATCGTCGACCGCCCCGGCGCCGTCCAGACCCAGCTGCTCATCGGCCGGATCGGCCCCGACCGGCACGACCGGGTCTGGCCCGCCCAGGTGCTCGGCACCTACTGCCTCGGCGGCACGCTCACCTCCCGCCTGGACCGCGTGCTGCGCGAGGAGAAGGGTTACACCTACGGCGTGCGCGCCTTCGGGCAGGTCCTGCGGTCCGCTCCGGACGGCACCGGCGCCGCGATGCTCGCCATCAGCGGCTCCGTGGACACCCCGAACACCGGTCCGGCGCTCGACGACCTGTGGAAGGTGCTGCGCACCCTCGCCGCCGAGGGCCTGACCGACGCCGAGCGGGACGTCGCCGTGCAGAACCTGGTCGGGGTGGCGCCGCTGAAGTACGAGACCGCGGCGGCCGTCGCGAGCACCCTGGCCGACCAGGTCGAGCAGCACCTGCCCGACGACTTCCAGGCGACGCTGTATCAGCGGCTCGCGGCCACCGGCACGGTCGAGGCCACCGCGGCGGTCGTCAGCGCCTTCCCGGTGGACGGTCTGGTGACGGTCCTGGTCGGTGACGCGGCGCAGATCAAGGAGCCGGTGCAGGCGCTCGGCATCGGCGAAGTCACCGTGGTCGCCGCCGAGTAGCGGCCGGACGGCGCCACGCGCGCATGGGGACCTCGCGGCCGACGGGCCGTCAGGTCCCCATCGTGTGCGCGGTCCTTCGCGAAACAGGTGGGGCGCCCTTGTCCAGATGTCCGAATTGAGGCGGAGGTTGCCTGTCTGCCCTGTGGGATGCGCTACAAAAGCCCGGATCCGTTTGGGTGCCGGAGACCGGGCCGCTTAGCGTCATCCGGGCTGTCCGTCAGGCAGTGCGCCGCGCCCGCGGCACCGGACAGTCATCGCCGAGTCCCCGTACGGCGCGAGCCAGGGGAGCCGGGGACCCATCGCAGTCCCTGGGGTGAATCGGACGCCCGCGCGCGAGCGAGGGAGTCCGTAGGAGACCTTCCTGCTCCGAACCCGTCAGCTAACCCGGTAGGCGAGAGGGAAGGAAAGGACCAGCCACTTCATGGCGTTCATGTGCGCCTCCGGGAAGCACCGCAAGCCCGGCCGCGTCAAGCGCACCACCGCTCAGGCGGCGGGTGTCGCAGCCCTCACCACCACCGGCGTCATCGGCAGCCTCGCGGCCGCCCCGGCGTTCGCCGTGGAGAAGCCCGTCGAGCAGACCGGCCTCACGCCGGTGATCAGCGTGAGCGACCAGGTCGCCGAGCAGATCGACGAGCAGGCCGCCGCCCAGACGCAGGCCGCCGAGCGGCAGGCGGCCGAGGAGGCCGCCGTCAAGGCGGCCGCCGCCGAGGCGAAGAAGGAACGCGAGGCCGCGGCGCGCGCCGCCCGTGAGGCCGAGCGCAAGCGCCTGAACGCCTTCGTCGCCCCGATCGTGCACTCGTACGTCTCGACGGCGTACCAGGCCAGCAGCTCGCTGTGGTCGTCCGGCTCGCACACGGGCATCGACTTCCACGCCGCCAGCGGCACCTCCGTGCACGCGGTCGGCGCCGGCACCGTCGTCTCCACCGGCTGGGGCGGGGCGTACGGCAACCAGATCGTGATCCGGATGGCCGACGGCATGTACACCCAGTACGGCCACCTGTCCTCCATCGGCGTCACGGTGGGCCAGAAGGTGACCCCGGGCCAGCAGATCGGCCTGTCGGGCGCGACGGGCAACGTCACCGGCCCGCACCTCCACTTCGAGGCCCGTACGACGCCCGAGTACGGCTCGGACGTCGACCCCGTCGCCTACCTCCGCCAGCACGGCGTGCACGTCTGACGCCTCGCGCACGGACATCCGAAAGCCCCGGCTCACCGAGCCGGGGCTTTCGCCGTTCCCGGCGGTGTTCGCCGCTGTCCGGCCAAAAAATATTCATGGATTCCGGCCCGCCGTCGGAGATTCCGCTCCCTTGGAATAGAGTCACGAGTCAACGCGTCCATCGTCGGCGTTTCACGGGGATTAAGGCGGAGGTCGGTCATGCGTATTCCGGCGCATTCGGTGTGCACGGCGATCCGGGACGACATCGTCGCAGGCGTCCACGAGCGCGGCGGCCGGCTCACCGAGGAAGTCCTGGCCCGCCGCTACGGCGTCTCGCGCGTCCCCGTCCGCGAGGCCCTGCGCACCCTGGAGGCCGAGGGCTTCGTGGTGACCCGGCGGCACGCGGGCGCGTGCGTGGCCGAACCGACCGAGCAGGAGGCCGCCGACCTGCTGGAGATGCGCGTGCTCCTGGAGCCGCTCGGCGCCTTCCGGGCCGCCCAGCGGCGCACCGAGGCCCATCTGAAGGTGCTGCGCGGCCTGGTCAGGCTGGGGCAGGAGCGGGCCCGGCGGGGCGGCAGCGAGGATCTGCGCGCGCTGGGGGGCTGGTTCCACGAGACACTCGCCCAGGCCTGCGGCAGTCCCTCGCTGACGTCGATGCTGACCCAGCTCCGGCACAAGATCGCCTGGATGTACGCGGTGGCGGCCCCGCCGAGCCCGGTGGACTCCTGGACCGAGCACGGCGCGATCGTGGACGCGGTGGCGCGCGGCGACGGCGAACGCGCGCGTGCGCTCACGGCGCTGCACACCGAGCGCGCTACGGCCGCGCACCGATTGCGCTTTTCCGGCGGCGAGGGCCGCCCGGACCGTGTGAGGACTTCGCAACATGCCGTAAACATGTCGGGCCGGCGGCATTAACACGGGCACCGTATACAAAGAGGGGGGAATTCCGTGGCGCGGTATTTCCGCTGCCCGATTTCCCGCGCGCCTGGATTTCCGGAGAAACGGCGGAGCCGTGCCGCCCGGAAAAGGGCGGCACGGCTCCGGTGTTTCCCGTGACCGGTGCTCAGACCGTCTCGGGCAGTTCCTCGAGGCCCTCGGCGACCAGCTTGGCCAGACGGTCCAGGGCGACGTCCGCGCCCTCGGCGTCGGAGGCGAGGACGATCTCCTCGCCGCCCTGGGCGCCCAGGCCCAGGACGGCCAGCATGGAGGCCGCGTTGACGGGGTTGCCCCCGGCCTTGGCGATCGTCACCGGGACGCCTGTGGCCGTGGCGGCTCGGACGAAGATGGAGGCGGGGCGGGCGTGGAGGCCCTCGGCCCAGCCGACGTTGACGCGGCGCTCAGCCATGTGTTGCTGCCCTTCGGTGTTCAGGTTGTCTAGACCAGTTTCCCATATCGTGAAGCGTGCCCCGAGCGGTGCGGTGCACCGCCGCGGCGCGCCACCGGATCGCGGCCTCGATCCGGCCTGTCGTCCTCCACAGACTGCCTCGCGACGCCGTCGTACGCGAGCCGTACCCTGGGGCCCATGCAGAGCCCGGCGGACCGGCAGGACCGGCACGAGTACCCCGCTCACTGGGAGGCGGACGTGGTGCTGCGCGACGGGGGCACCGCGCGCATCAGGCCCATCACCGCTGACGACGCCGACCGCCTGGTCAGCTTCTACGAGCAGGTCTCGGACGAGTCGAAGTACTACCGCTTCTTCGCGCCGTACCCACGTCTGTCCGCCAAGGACGTCCACCGCTTCACTCACCACGACTTCGTGGACCGGGTGGGACTCGCGGCCACGATCGGCGGCGAGTTCATCGCCACCGTACGCTACGACCGCATCGGCACCGACGGCATGGCCGCCTCCGGACCCGCCGACGAGGCCGAGGTCGCCTTCCTGGTCCAGGACGCCCACCAGGGGCGCGGCGTCGCGTCCGCGCTGCTGGAGCACGTCGCGGCCGTCGCGCGCGAGCGCGGCATCCGGCGCTTCGCCGCCGAGGTGCTGCCCGCCAACACCAAGATGATCAAGGTGTTCACGGACGCCGGATACACCCAGAAGCGCAGCTTCGAGGACGGCGTCGTACGGCTGGAGTTCGACCTCGAGCCCACCGACCGCTCGGTCGCCGTCCAGCGCGCGCGGGAGCAGCGCGCCGAGGCCCGCTCGGTGCGCCGGCTGCTGGCGCCCGGCTCGGTCGCCGTCGTCGGCGTCGGCCGCGCGCCCGGCGGCGTCGGCCGCGGCGTCCTCGGCAACATCCGGGAGGCCGGCTACCAGGGCCGGCTGCACGCCGTGAACAAGGCCTTCGCCGAGGACCTCGAGGAGGTCGACGGGGTGCCCGCGCACCGCTCGGTGCGCGACATCGAGGGGCCCGTCGACCTCGCCGTCGTCGCCGTCCCGGCCGAGCACGTGCCCGCGGTCGTCGCCGAGTGCGGCGAGCACGGGGTGCAGGGGCTCGTGGTGCTGTCCGCCGGTTACGCCGAGAGCGGGCCCGAGGGCCGTGAGCGGCAGCGGGCCCTGGTGCGGCAGGCGCGCGCCTACGGCATGCGGATCATCGGCCCCAACGCCTTCGGGATCATCAACACCGCGCCCGGCGTCCGGCTGAACGCCTCGCTGGCCCCGGAGATGCCGAGGCCCGGCCGCATCGGCCTGTTCGCCCAGTCCGGCGCCATCGGCATCGCCCTGCTGTCCCGGCTGCACCGGCGCGGCGGCGGGGTCACGGGCGTCACGGGCGTGTCCACCTTCGTGTCGTCCGGCAACCGGGCCGACGTCTCCGGCAACGACGTCCTCCAATACTGGTACGACGACCCCGAGACCGACGTCGCCCTGATGTACCTGGAGTCCATCGGCAACCCGCGCAAGTTCAACCGCCTCGCCCGCCGCACGGCCGCGGCCAAGCCGCTGGTCGTGGTGCAGGGCGCCGGATCGGCGCCGCAGGGGCACGCGGTCCGGGCGACGCGACTGCCCCACGAGACCGTGTCGGCGCTGCTCCGGCAGGCCGGCGTCATCCGGGTCGACACGATCACCGAGCTGGTCGACGCGGGCCTGCTGCTGGCCCGGCAGCCGCTGCCCGCCGGCCCCCGGGTGGCGATCCTCGGCAACTCCGAGTCGCTCGGCCTGCTGACGTACGACCGCTGCCTCGCGGAGGGGCTGCGGCCCTCGCCCCCGCTCGACCTGACCACCGGCGCGACGGCGGAGGACTTCCACCGCGCGCTGTCGCGGGCCCTGGCGGACGACACGTGCGACGCGGTCGTCGTCACGGCGATCCCGGCGATCGGCGAGAGCTCGCCGGGCGACGCCGAACTGGCGGAGGCGCTGCGGTCGGCGGCCTCCGGGACGTCTGGCAAGCCGGTGCTCGTGGTGCACGTGGAACTCGGCGGCCTCGCGGAGGCGCTGTCGGCCGCGGCGAGCACCGCACCCGCGGCGGCCGGGCAGGTTCCGGACGCGCAGGGCGCTACGTCTCAGGGGCCGGGCGCACCTGAAGCTGCCCAGCAGGCCTCCGGCACGGCCGGCACCCCGCCCAGGGCCGCCGCGCAGACTCCGGGCGCGCCGGGCGCCGCACCTCAGGCCGCTCAGCGGGCTCCGGGCCCCGCGAACGCCGCGTCCAGCCCCGCGCAGGCCTCCGGCGCTCCGGCCGGCACCGGGCCGGCTCGCCCCGCGACGCGGCCGCCGGGTGCCGTGGCAGGGCCGCCGGACGCGGCGGCGCCGGGGGCGCCCGGCGCCGCCCCGCGGGACGGCACCCGCCTCATCCCCGCCTACCCCGCCGCCGAACGTGCCGTCCGCGCCCTCGCCGAGGCCGTGAAGTACGGGCAGTGGCGGCGCGAGGCAGCCGATCCCGGCAAGGTCCCGGAGTACGACGACATCGACGAGAAGGGGGCCGCCGCCCTGATCGGCTCCCTGCTCGAACGCGGGCAGGGGCTCACCCTGGGGGAGGCGGAGACCTGCGAACTGCTCGGCAGATACGGCATCCCGGTCCGCCGCGCGCTGCCCGCGCCCACCCCCGACGCCGCCGCCGAGGCCGCCCGCACCCTCGGCTACCCGGTGGCCCTCAAGGCCACCGCCCCGCACCTGCGCCACCGCGCCGACCTCGGCGGCGTACGCCTCGATCTCGCGAACGAGGAGCAACTGCGGCGCGCATACGCCGAGTTGTCCGCGCTGTTCGGCAAGCCCGACGAGCTGCGGCCGGTGGTGCAGGGCATGGCGCCCAGGGGCGTCGACACGGTCGTGCGCGCGGTGATCGACCCGGCGGCCGGCGCCGTGCTGTCCTTCGGGCTGGCCGGGGCCCCCTCGCAGCTGCTCGGCGACATGGCGCACCGGCTGGTCCCGGTCACCGACCGGGACGCGACCTCGCTGGTGCGGTCCATCCGCACGGCGCCGCTGCTCTTCGGCTGGCGCGGCTCCACGCCCGCCGACACCCCCGCGCTGGAGCGGCTGCTGCTGCGGGTGTCCCGGCTGGTGGACGACCACCCCGAGGTGGTGGCCGTCACCCTGGAGCCGGTCGTCGTCGCCCAGCGGGGTGTGAGCGTCCTGGGCGCCACCGTGCGTCTCGCGCCGCCGCCGGCCCGTGACGACCTCGGCCCGCGCACTATGCCGGCGTACTGATCGGCGCCGGAGGGCGGGCGGGAGCGGCCGCCGGCGACTGGCCCGGAGCGCCCTTGCCCACGGATTAGGATGGACGCCATGGCCAAGACCAGTACGACGACCCAGGGGCTCCGCGCGGCGATCGAGCGCAGCGGCTACTACCCGGCCCTCGTGGCCGAGGCGGTGGAGGCCGCCGTGGGCGGCGAGCCCATCCGGTCGTACCTGGTCCACCAGGAGACGACGTTCGACCAGAACGAGGTGCGCCGGCACGTGACCGTGCTGGTCCTCACCGGCAACCGCTTCATCGTCAGCCACACCGACGAGCAGGCCGCCGACGACACCTCCCCGACGCCGTACGCCACCACCTCCACGGAGTCCGTGAAGCTCGGCCGGATCTCGTCCGTCGTGGTCAGCCGGGTGGTCGCCAACCCGGAGCAGTACAAGCCGGGCACCCTGCCCCGCGAGATCGTGCTGACCATCGGCTGGGGCGCGGTCAGCCGCATCGACCTGGAGCCCGCCGCCTGCGGCGACCCCAACTGCGAGGCCGACCACGGCTACACGGGCAGCTCCACGGCGGACGACCTCAGCCTGCGGGTGAGCGAGGCCGGCGACGGCCCCGAGACGGTGCGCCAGGCGCTCGCCTTCGCGCAGGCCATCTCCGAGGCGACCGCGGACCCCACGCGCTGATGGCGCAGCTCTCCGCCTGGGACCACCCGGAGCCACTCGCCCTGGACAGCGCGCCACTGCCCCAGTACGGCAGCGGCTCGCTCGCCGACCTGCTGCCCACCCTGGCCGCGGGCCTCGGCGTCCCCGGCATGACCGCCGCGATCGGGGAACTCACCCCGGCCGACCGGGTCTGCGTCTTCCTGGTCGACGGGCTCGGCTGGGAGCAGCTCAGGGCGCACCCCGACGAGGCCCCCTTCCTGAACTCGCTGCTCGGCACCTCGCGCGGCGGCACCGGCCGCCCGCTCACCGCCGGCTACCCGGCCACCACCGCGACCTCCCTTGCCTCCGTCGGCACCGGCCTGCCGCCCGGCGCGCACGGCCTGCCCGGCTACACCGTCCGCAACCCCGCCACCGGCGAGCTGATGAACCAGCTCCGCTGGCAGCCGTGGGCCCCGCCGCGCCCCTGGCAGCCGTACCCCACGGTCTTCCAACTGGCCCACGACGCCGGGGTGCACGCCGCCCAGGTGTCCTCGCCGGCCTTCGCGAGCACCCCGCTGACCAAGGTCGCGCTGAGCGGCGGCACCTTCCACGGCAGGCTCACCGGCGAGGACCGCATGGACCTCGCCGCCGAGCAACTGGCCGCGGGCGACCGCGCGCTGGTGTACACGTACTACGCCGAGCTGGACGGCGCCGGGCACCGCTACGGCGTCGCCTCCGACACCTGGCGCGGCCAGCTCATGAACGTGGACCGGCTCGCCCAGCGCCTCGCCGAGCAGCTGCCGCCGCGCAGCGCGCTGTACGTCACCGCCGACCACGGCATGGTCGACGTGCCGTTCGACGAGGAGCACCGGATCGACTTCGACGAGGACTGGGAGCTGGGCGCCGGCGTCGCGCTGCTCGGCGGCGAGGGCCGGGCGCGGCACGTGTACGCGGTGCCGGGCGCCGAGAACGACGTGCTGACCGTCTGGCGCGAGGTGCTCGGCGAGCAGTTCTGGGTGGCCTCGCGGGACGAGGCGATCGCGGCCGGCTGGTTCGGGCCGCGCGTCGACGAGCGCGTGTACGCGCGGCTCGGGGACGTGATCGCGGCCGCGCACGACGACGTCCTGGTCATCGCCTCCGAGCGGGAGCCCAAGGAGTCGGCGCTGGTCGGCAACCACGGCTCGATGACCCCCGCCGAGCAGCTCGTCCCGCTGCTCGAAGTACGCTCCTGACCACCCTGCCCGTACCCGCCGAAAGGTGCTCATCCCCTCATGCCCGAGCTGGTGTTCTTCTCCGGAACCATGGACTGCGGGAAGTCGACGCTGGCTCTGCAGATCGAGCACAACCGCTCCACGCGCGGCCTCGTCGGGGTGATCTTCACCCGGGACGACCGGGCGGGTGAGGGCAAGCTGTCCTCCCGGCTCGGCCTGGTCACCGACGCGGTGGAGGTCGAGGACGGCCAGGACCTGTACGCCTACCTCGTCGACCGCCTCTCCCAGGGCGGCCGGGCGGACTACGTGATCGCGGACGAGGCCCAGTTCCTCGCGCCGGAGCAGATCGACCAGCTCGCGCGCGTGGTGGACGACCTCGGCCTCGACGTCTACGCGTTCGGCATCACCACCGACTTCCGCTCCAAGCTCTTCCCCGGCTCCCAGCGCCTTGTGGAGCTGGCCGACCGCATAGAGGTCCTCCAGGTCGAGGCCCTGTGCTGGTGCGGCGCTCGCGCCACCCACAACGCCCGCACGGTGGACGGCGAGATGGTCGTCGAGGGCGCCCAGGTGGTCGTCGGCGACGTCAACCACGCGGCGGGCGAGATCGGCTACGAGGTGCTGTGCCGCCGCCACCACCGCCGCCGCATGACCGCCGCGACCTCCCGCGCGGCGGCCCTGTCCCCGGACGTGCTGCCGGTCACGGCGGACTGAGGGGGCCCGGGACGACGCCGGCTGACGCGGTCGCCGGGCGGGGCGTGGCCCGGGCCGTTCACTGCCCGTGCAGGACGGCGATCGGCTACGGTTCGGAAACCGGCGGCGGCGCCGGCCGACGACGAGGGGGACGAACGTGCGCGAGCTCGGCCCGGTTCAGGCCAGACTGCTCCGGGCGTGGTCGCAGGGCGTGGGCGGCGGCCGGCGCGCGACGTCCCCGGCCGCCGTGCTGGAGGGGTGCCTGGCGGTGCAGGCGCAGGACCTGAAAGCGGCCGCGCTCGGGATCAGGACCCGCGGCTCCGGGCTCACCGAGGCGGACGTGTACCGCGCGCTCGGCGCCGAACGCAGCCTGGTCCGGGGCTGGTTCATGCGCGGCACGCTGTACGTGGTCCCGGCCGCCGACGCGGGCTGGCTCCGCGAACTGCTCGCTCCGCAACTGCTGCGCCGCAGCGAGCGCCGCTACCGGGAACTGGGGCTCGGGCCTGCCGAACTGGCCCTGGGGGAGAGAGTGATCGCCGAGGCCCTCGCCGACGGCCCCCTGACCAGGGACGAACTCGCGGTGCGGATGACCGGAGCGGGCCTCGACGCCTCCGGGCAGGTCCCGTTCCACCTCGTCCGCCGGTCCGCACTGCTCGGCACCGTCTGTTTCGGCCCGGTGAGGGAGGACGGCTCCGCCACCTACGTCCTCGCCGACGACTGGCTGCCCGCCTCCACCGGCCCGTCCGGCGCCGACGCGGTGAGGAAGCTGCTGCTCGGATACCTGGCGGCGCACGGGCCGGCGACGCCGGCCGACTTCGCCACCTGGTCGGGGCTCGGGCAGCCCGCCGTCCGCCCCGTGTGGAAGGAACTGCTCACGGCCGGCCGGCTCGAACCGTGCCGCGTCGCGGACCTGGACGGCTACGCGCTGCCGGCCGACACACCGCCCGGCCCGGAGCCGACGGGCGACGTCCGGCTGCTGCCGGCCTACGACAACTACCTGGTCGGATTCAAGGACCGCCGGCTGTCCGTCGAGCCCGAGCACGAGCGCAGGGTCTGGCCGGGCGGCGGTCAGATCAACCCCACCATCGTGGTGGACGGACTGGTCCGCGGAGTCTGGCGCCGCGACCGGACGCGTGCCGTCACCCCGGAACCCTTCGGCAGCGATCCGGGCGTCGTCCCCGCGGAGGCCCTCGCCGGCGAGCTGCGCGACATCGCCCGCTTCCTCGCTGCATAACCTTCGGCTAACCGCCCCTCTCTACGGTCTCGGGAGACTTGCCGAGTCCAAGGAGAACAGGTGACGATCGTCCCTCCCACGGGGTCGCCGGCCCGGTCCCCGGAACGCGCTCGGCTGCTGAAGGCCCTCGCGCAGCGCCGGCCCGGCCCGCCGGGCATCCCTCGGCGCAGCCCGGCCGGGCCGGTCGCCCCCGCCTCGTACGCGCAGGCCGGGCTGTGGATGGTCGCCGAGCTGGAGCAGGGCCCGTCCGCGTACAACGTGCCGCTGCCGGTGTCGCTGCGCGGCCGCCTCGACACCGAGGCCCTGCGCGGCGCGCTGACCGCGGTGGTCGAGCGGCACGAGGCGCTGCGCACCACCTTCACCGAGCACGACGGCGAGGTCCGCCAGGTCATCGGCGCGCCGACCCAGGTGCCGCTGCCGGTCCTCGACCTGAGCGGCGCGGACCCCGACGAGGTCTCCCGGCGGGTCGCCGCGGCGCAGACGGCCCGGTTCGACCTGGACGCCGGCCCCCTCCTGCGGGCGGAGCTGCTCCGGCTCGACCCCGAGGCGCACCTGCTCCTGCTCACCGCGCATCACATCGCCTGCGACGGCTGGTCGGTGCCGCTCCTGCACGCCGAACTGGCGGACGGCTACAACTCGGCGCTGCGCGGCGTCCCTTCGGCGCTGCCCCCGCTCCCCGTGCAGTACGCGGACTTCGCCTGCTGGCAACGGGACCGGCTCGACGCGCCGGAGACCGACCGCCTGACCCGCTACTGGCGCACCCGGCTCGACGGCGCGCGGATGACGCTGCCGACCGACCGCCCCGCCGGTGCGGCGCAGACGGCCGAGGGCGACCTGTGCCGGGCCACGATCCCCAGGCCCACCGTGGACCGCCTCGACCAGACCGCCCGGGGTGAGGGCGCGTCCCGGTTCATGACCGTCGCCGCGCTGCTCGGTGTGCTGCTCGCCCGCTGCACGGGGCAGCGGGACCTGCTGTTCGGCTCCACCGTCGCCCAGCGCCAGCAGCCCGAACTGCGCCATCTGATCGGGCTGTTCACCAACGCGTTCCCGATCCGTGCCGACCTGTCGGGAAACCCGACGTTCCGTCAGCTGCTCGCGCGTACGCGGCGCGACCTGATCGGTGACTACGAGGGCAGCACGCTGCCGTTCGGACTGCTCGTCGACGCCCTGCGGACGGAGCGGTCCGGCACCCGGACGCCGCTCATCCGGGTGCACGTCCAACTGGAGGAGGGAGAAGGCGAGTCCACCGCGTACCAACGGCTCCCGGCCTACGACGGACTGACCGCCGAGGGCCTCGTCCCGGAGCTGAGGGCCGCCAAGTTCGACCTCAACTTCATGGTGCGCGCCGACGCCGGCGCACTGGTGCTGGACCTCGTGTACGCCCGCGATCTGTTCGCCCCGGCGACCGCCGGCCGGCTCGCCGCGCTGTACGCGCGGGTGGCCGACGCGGTGGCGGCCGACCCGGACCTGGGGATCGAGGACCTGCTGCTGCCGGAGCCGCCGCGCCCCCCGGCCCGCGTGACCGCGGCCGCTTCGGCCGCCGCCCCGGCCCCGGAGCCGAAGGCCGTCGAGGAGACGGCGCCGGAGGCGGACGCCGACGCGGCGCCCGAGACGCTGGAGCGGGTCCGCCGCGTCTGGCGGGAGGTCCTGGGCACGGACGACGTCCACCCGCACAGCGACTTCTTCGACCTGGGCGGCAACTCCTTCGCCGCGCTCAAGGTACGCCGGCTGCTCGGCGGCGGCGTGCCGCTGGCCGAGCTGTTCCGGCACCGGACCGCCGCCGCGCTCGCCGCCTATCTGGCGGACGGGGCAGGGCAGTCGACCGATCAGTTGCTCTGGCCGCTCACCAGCGACGACGCCGAGGCCGACATCACCGTCGTCGCGATCCCCTACGCCGGTGGTGCCGCGACCGCCTACCAGCCGCTCGCGGACGCGCTGCCGCCGCGGTTCCGGCTGTGGGCGGCGAGCCTGCCCGGACACGAGGGCGACGCCGCCGACCTCCTGGACTTCGACGCGGCCGTCTCCCGACTGGCGTCCGAGGTCCAGGAGCGCGTGACCGGAGCCGTCATGGTCTACGGGCACTGCGCGGGCGCGTCCCTCGCGGTGGCCGTGGCCCGCGAACTGGAGGCCCGGGGCGCCGACCTGCGCGCCGTCTTCGCCGGCGCCAGCCTGACCGACCCGGACGCCGAGGCGAACCTGGCCCGCGTCACGGACAGCTCCGGCGACGAGTTCTACACCTACATCAAGGCCATCGGCGGCTTCGACGGCCCGCTCGACGACGCCGACCGCGACCGGGTGCTCGCCGCGCTGCGCCACGACATGGCGGGCGCGACGCGGTTCCAGGCCGCGGCGCACAGGGCGCCGGGAGCGCGGCTGCGGGCCCCGCTGCACTGCGTGCTCGGCACCGCCGACCCGGTCACGCCGGATCCGGAACACGGCTACCGCGGCTGGTCGGTGTTCGCCGACACGGTGCGGCTCGAACTCGTCCCGGAAGGCGGCCACTACTTCGTCCGCGACCACGCCGCGGAGCTGGCCCAGGTCATCGGCGCGGCGTCCCCCGCCGCCCCGGCGGCCCGGCTTCCGGTCGTCTGCCTTCCGCACACCGGCGCCGGCGCCTCGTTCTTCCGCCCCTGGCAGGCTCACGAGGGCGTCGAGATCATCGCGCCCGACCTGGCCGGGCACGACAAGCGGTTCGGCGAGCCACCGCACCGCACGGTCGCCGCGGCCGCCGCCGACCTGCTGCCCCGGGTCCTCGCGGCCCTCGACGGCCGGGACGAGGCCGTGCTGGTCGGCCACTGCCTGGGGGGCACCGTCGCCTTCGAGCTGGCCGGACTGCTCCTCGGACACGGAGTGCGGCTCCGGCACCTGGTCATCAGCGGTACGCCCGGCCCCACCGTGCCCCGGCACAGGCGGACCACGGGGCTCCCGGACCGGGAGTTCCTGGCCCGGCTCGAGGAACTGGCCGGTTACGCCCACCCGGCGCTGGCCGACGCGGAGATGGCCGCACTGCTGCTGCCGGTGCTCCGGGCCGACCAGGAGATGTACGAGAACTACCGGCGGACCTCGGTCACCCCCCTCGACGTGCCGGTCACCGTGCTGCGCGGAGCGGCCGACGCCCTGGTGAGCGCCGCCGACTCGGCACGCTGGCAGGAGGCGACGACCCGGCCGCTGCGCTACGTCGAGGTCGCCGGCGGCCACATGTACCTGGCGGACGACGCCGCCCCGGTCCTGGAGCTGATCGGGTGTCTGGCCGACGGCGTCGAGGACCGGATCGACGCGCTGCTCGGCGCGACGTACCCGCGACCCGAGTGGGGGCTCAAGGACTTCCCCGAACCGGCCCCGGGCGGCTCGCACGATCCGGGTCCGGTCCCACGGCACTGCGTGCTCGCGGCCGCCGCGGTCGTCCTCGGCAGCTACCACGGCCTGCCGGTCACCGTACTGGCGGTGCGCGAGAGCGCCGGGGCCGGCCGCCCGGCCCTGGTCGCCTTCCCGACCGACCCGGCGACCCCGGTCGCCGACCTGCTCGCCGTCGCGCGGGACGCGCTCGACGGGACGTGGCCGCGGTCCGGCTCCCTGCTGGCGGGGACGCCGGGCGACGGCGGTCCGGTCGTCGAGGTCCGGTTCCACGAGGCGGCGGACGCCGGGTTCCCGCTCACCCTGACCGTCGGCGCCGTCCTCACCGCGGCCGTGCACGGCGACCTGATCACCGAACGGGCCGCGGACCGGTTCGCGAGCGCCGTCGCCCACGTCGCCGGGCAACTGGCCGCCGGGGACGGCGAGCTGGCCCGGCTGGAGCTGCTGGACCCGGCCGAGGCAGCACGCGTCCGGCGGCTGGGCACGGCGAGCGAACCGCCCGCCGAGCACCGGCGCATCGACGAACTCGTCGCCGCCCGTGCCGCCGAGCGCCCGGACGCCACCGCGGTCACCGACGGACGCACCCGGCTCAGCTACGCCGGCCTGGACAAGGCCGCGAACCGGGTCGCCCGCGCGCTCGGGGAGCTCGGCGTCGAGCACGGCGACCGCGTCGGCGTCTGCATGACCCGGGGCTGGGAGCTGGTGGTGGTGCTCCTCGGCGTGCTGCGCGCCGGCGCGGCGTACCTGCCCATGGAGCCGGACAACCCTCCGGAGCGACTGGCGCGGATGGTCTCCGCCGCCACCCCGCGACTCGTCGTGACGGCGGCGGACTTCCCGGCCGGGCCCTGCCGCAGCGTGTCGCCCGCGTCGCTCGCCGCCGCCGCCGGACGGCAGTCGCCGGCGCCGCCGGCGCGCACCGGTGACGCGGGCGACGCCGCCTACGTCATCTGCACCTCGGGCTCGACCGGCACACCGAAGCCGGTCGCGGTCGCGCACCGCAGCGTCACCGCCCTGATCGGCGGCACCGGGACCGAGTTCGGGTTCGGCACCTCCGACGCCTGGGCGTTCTTCCACTCGGTCGCGTTCGACATGTCCGTGTGGGAGATCTGGGGCGCGCTCACCACGGGCGGCCGGCTCGTCGTGGTGCCGCGGGAGGCGACCCGCGCCCCGGACGAGCTGCACCGGCTGCTCGCCACGGAGAAGGTGACGGTTCTGAACCAGACGCCGACCGCGTTCGGCATGCTGATCGACGCCGACCGGGACGCGCCGCTCGGGCTGGCGGTCCGCCTGGTCACGTTCGGCGGGGAACCGCTCGACACCCGGGCGCTGCTGCCCTGGTTCCGGCGTCACCCGCCGGAGGCGTGCCGGCTGGTCAACCTCTACGGCATCACCGAGACGACGGTGCACAGCACCTGGATCACGGTGACGCCGGACACCGCCCGGACGGCGTCCCGCTCGGTGGGCGTACCGCTGCCGGGGGAGTCGCTGACCGTCCGGGACCGGGCCGGCCGGCTCCTTCCGCTCGGCGTGCCCGGAGAGATCCACGTGGGCGGCGTGGGGGTGGCGCTCGGCTATCTCGGCCTGGACGAGCTGACCGCCGAACGGTTCGGCGTGGATCCGGACGGCACGCGGGTGTACCGGAGCGGGGACTACGGCCGCATGCTCCCCGACGGAACGGTCGAGCACCTGGGCCGGCTGGACGACCAGGTCAAGCTCCGCGGCTACCGGATCGAGCTCGGCGAGGTGCGGGCCGCGCTGCTCGCCGCGGACGGCGTCACCGCCGCGGCGGTGGTGGTCGGCGGGACGCCCGATGCCGCCCGTCTCGACGCCTATGTGACGCCCGCCCGGGTGGACCCGGCGGCGACACGGCGTCGGATGCGGGCGCTGCTGCCCGAGTACATGGTCCCGGCCACCGTCACCGCGCTGGACGCGCTGCCGCTGACGGTCAACGGCAAGCTGGACCGGGCGCGGCTGCCACGGCCCGGCGCCGAACCGGCGTCCGGCGTTCCGGCAGCGTCCGAGGGCCTGCTGATCGAGATCTGGGAGCAGCTCACCGGGCTGCGCGTACGCGGCGACGACAACGTCTTCGACGTGGGCGGCAATTCGGTGATCATCAGCAGGTTCGTCGCGGAACTGCACGCCCGCGGCCTCACGCGGTCGACCGTCGGTGACGTCTACCGGCTGGGAACGCTGCGGGGGCTGGCCGGGCGGCTGCGATCTTGACCGGCGTAACCCGCTGATAACCAGTCGTTCCTACCGTACCGCGCGTCCCATGTACATGACCGCGCGACGAACCAGGAGTGCAGATGGCTGGCCACACCGAGGCCGCACTGTCGCAGAACCCGCTTCGCTGGAAGGCGCTGATCGGGCTGGCTCTCGTCCAGTTCATCGTCTTCCTCGACGCGACGAACGTGAACGTCGCGCTGCCCTCGATCCAACGCGACCTCGACCTCAGCCAGTCCCAGCTGACCTGGGTGGTCAACGCCTATCTGATCGCCGCGGGCGGTCTGCTGCTGCTCGGCGGCCGGCTCGGCGACCTCTTCGGACGCCGCCGTGTCTTCGTCGCGGGCGCGGCGCTGCTGGCCGTGTCGTCGCTCACGGCCGCCCTGTCGACCTCGTCGGCCATGCTCATCACGAGCCGCTTCGCGCAGGGCGTCGGTGAGGCCCTCGCGGCTCCCGCCGCCCTGTCGATGGTGGCGCTGCTCTTCGCCGACGAGGGCGAACGGACCAAGGCGCTGGGCATCTGGGGCGGGCTGGCCGGTCTCGGCGCCGCGTCGGGCGTGCTGCTGTCCGGCGTCCTCACCGACCTGGCGAGCTGGCACTGGATCTTCTACATCGGGGTCCCGCCGTGCGTGATCTCGCTGGTGATGACCCTCAAGCTGGTGCCGGAGAGCAAGGAGACGAGCGGGGGCCGGCCGAGCTGGCTCAGCGGCGTGCTGCTGACCGGCGGCATGATCGCCGTCGTGCACGGCCTGCTCAGCGGCATCGCCCACCCCTGGAGCGGGTTCAAGGTGCTCGGCCCCCTGGTCGGCGGCGTCCTCGCCCTCGCCGTCTTCGCGCTGCTGCAGCTGCGCAGCGCGACGCCGCTCATCCCGCTGCAGTTCTTCACCAGCCGCACCCGGCTCACCGGGTACGCGGGGCAGGCGTTCATGGCGGTCTCCACCTCGGCGATGTTCTTCCTCGTGGTGCTCTTCATGCAGCAGACCGCGCACTACTCGCCGCTGAAGAGCGGTCTGGCCTGGCTGCCGTACACCGTGCTGTTCATCCCCGGCCTGGTGCTCTCCACGAAGCTGATGTCGGTGGCCGGGTCGCGCGTCCTGCTGTCGGTGGGGCTGCTCGTCATCGGGGTCGGGATCTTCCTGTTCAGCCTGCTCGGCAGTGACGGCGACTTCCTCACCGGACTGCTGCCCGGAATGGGGCTCGCCGCGTTCGGATCCGGCCTCGCGGCCCCCGCGCTCCAGCTGTCCGCGCTCGACGGCGTCTCCCCGGAGAACGCGGGCCTCGGCTCGGGTGTGCTGACGTCACTGCAGCAGCTCAGCCAGTCGCTGGGTCTGTCGGTGATCATCACGATCGGGCTGAGCCACGCCCGTTCGCTCGCCGGTTCGGGCACGGCGGCCGCGAAGGCGGCCGAGGAGGGCCGGTCCCTCTCCTTCGTGATCGCCGGCGCGGTGCTCGTGGTGGGCGCGGTCATCTGCTACGTGATCACCAACCACACGATCAAGCCCGCCGCCGAGGCCGAGGGAGGCGCGACGGTGCCGAGCGCCGCCTAGGCCGTGTCCGCGAAGTCGCGTCTGCGTCGCGGCGTCCGGCACGCACTCTCGCCGCACCGGCCGAAAGCCCGAGTACACCCAGTACGAGGGCATCCGGCCGGCACTCCCCCAGCCTTCGGCCGGGGGGACCCCCAGAGCACGCACCGGACGCCGCGACGCCCGCCCTGCGGGCGAACGACGCGACTTTGCGGACACGACCTAGCTCCTCGCCCGCCGTGCGCAGTACCCGACGAGAGGGAGTCAACCCATGCGAAAGGCGCTCCACCAGCTCGCCGGGATGACGGCCGAGGAGCGTGCCGCGTTCCTCGGCCGTGCGCGGACGGCGGGTCCGGCCGGCACGGCCCCGGGCCCCGAGCCCGCGGCCGTGGACCCCGAGCCCGCGCCCTGGCCCGCCGGGCCGGGCCAGGCCCATCAGCTGTTCCTCGACCGGCTCTGGCCGGGGGACGGCGCTCCGTACGTGGTGCCCTTCGCGCTCCGGCTGACCGGGCCGCTGTCGGTGCCCGCGCTGCGGCGGGCCCTCCAGGACGTCACCGACCGGCACGAGGTGCTGTCCTGCCGTTTCCGGTTCGAGGACGGCAGGGCGATGGCCGTCCCCGGGTCGCCGCCCGAGCTGTCGGTCGTGACGGTGCCGGGCGCGACGGAGGACGACCGGCGGCGGGCCGCGCTCGCGTACGCCCGGGAACGGGCCCGGCTGCGGTTCGACCTGGAGAACGGCCCGGTGGTCCGCAGCGAGCTGATCGCGCTGGCGCCGCGGGACCACCTGCTGCTGTGGATCGTGCACCACATCGCCGCCGACGGCTGGTCGGTCGGGGTGCTCATGGAGGAACTGAGCGCGGCCTACCGGGCCCGGGCGGCCGGCCGGGAGCCCGCGCCGGCGCCGCTGACCGTGCGGTTCGCGGACTTCGCCGCCTGGCAGTGGCGCCGCCTCGAAGAGGCCGACGACCGGATCGAGGCGTGCCGGGCCCGGCTGGCCGGAGCCGCGCCGGCGTTCGTCCCGGCTGATCACGAGCGCCCCGCGGTGCAGACCTTCAACGGCCGCAGCATCCCGTTCCAGCTGCCCCCGGCGGTCGCCGCGGACCTGCGGGCCCTGGCCAGGCGGCGCGGTGGCACGCTGTTCCCGGTCATGCTGGCGGCCCTGCACGTGCTCGTCGCCCGGTACAGCGGGCTGGACGACGCGGTCCTCGGAGCGGTGGTGTCCGGGCGCGTGCGGCCGGGTACGGAGGCGCTGATCGGCCCGTTCGCCAACACGCTGCCGATACGGATCGACGCCTCCGGCGGACCGCGGTTCGGCGAGCTCGTCGACCGGGTCCAGGAGGCCATCCTGGCCGGAATGGCGGACCAGGACCTGCCGTTCGGATCGCTCGTCCAAAGGCTCGGCGGCGCCCGTGACACCAGCCGCAATCCGCTCTATCAGGTGCTGTTCAGCATGGGCAGCCTGCCGCTCGGCGACGCCGAGATACCCGTCACCCCCGAACTGGCCCTGCGCCCGGTGGCGTTCTCCAACGACACCGCGCGGCTGGATCTCGAACTCACCGTGGAGCAGTCGGGCGACGCCCTGGGCGGACGGCTCGACCACAACACCGATCTCTACGACGGGCCGACGGCCGAGCGGCTGCTCGAGCAGTACGGCACCCTGCTGGCCGGCATCGCGGCGGAGCCCGACCTGCCGATCGGCCGGTACTCGCTGGAACCCGAGGCCGCGCGGCTGACGGCGTTGCGGGCGGCCGCCGTGCCGGCGCGGCCGGCGATCGCGGCCACGTTCGGCGAGCTGTTCGCCCGCCAGGTCGCCCTGCGGCCGCACGCGCCCGCGGTGCGCTGCGACGGCGCCGCGCTCAGCTTCGCGGAGCTCGACGCGGCGTCGGACGCCGTCGCAGCGGCGGTCCGGGAGCGGGTGTCCGGCACCGAACCGGTCGTGGCCGTCGGCACGGGCCGGTCGATCGAGCTGCTGCCGGCCGTGCTCGGCGTCTGGAAGGCCGGCGGCGTGTACCTGCCGTTGGAGCTGGAGTACCCGGCGGAGCGGCTCGCCTTTCTGCTGGCCGACAGCGGCGCGCAGCTGATGCTGACCGCGGGGGCCGAACTGCCCGACCTCAGCGGTGCGGCGCCTTCGTCGCTGGACGTGCGCGGGCTCCCGTCCCGCACGTTCTCCCGGCACGAGGCGCCCGAGGACCCGGACCGGCTCGCCTACATCATGTACACGTCCGGTTCGACGGGACGCCCCAAGGGCGTCGCGGTCACGCACGGCAGCCTCGGGAACTTCCTCGCCGCGATGGCCGGCCTCGGCGTGATGGGCGCGGACGACGTGACCCTCGCGCTCGCCAGCCTCCCGTTCGACGGCTCGGTGATCGAGCTGTTCCTGCCGCCGGCCGTCGGCGCGACGGTGACCGTGTGCCAGCGCGCGGACGCCCGGGACGCGCAGCGGCTGGCGGCTCTCCTGCGGGGCGTGACCGTGCAGCACGGCACCCCGTCCACGTGGCGGATGCTGCTCGACGCCGGCGCCGACCTGTCGGGGCTGCGCTGCGCGCTGTCCGGGGGAGAGGCGCTGCCCCCCGAACTCGCCGACGAACTGCGCGCGGCCACGGGGCAGGTGTGGAATTTGTACGGTCCCGCGGAGACGACGGTCTACTCGCTGGTCCAGCGCTGGGACGGCGCCGCGGTACCGCTGATCGGCCCGCCGATCGCCGGGACGACCGTGCACGTCCTCGACGACGAGCTCCGACCGGTGCCGCCCGGTGTGCTGGGCGAGCTGTGCATCGGGGGCGCCGGCCTCGCCCGCGGCTACGTCAACGCGCCGGAGCTGACCGCCGAGCGTTTCGTACGGCATCCGGTGACCGGCGAGCGGCTGTACCGCACCGGCGACCTCTTCCGGCGGCACGCCGACGGATCGCTCACCTGCCACGGGCGCAAGGACCACCAGCTGAAGATCCGCGGCCACCGGGTCGAGCCGGACGAGATAGCGGTGGCGCTGGAGCGCGACGACCGGGTGCGCGAGGCCGTCGTCCTCGGCAGGGAGTTCGCCGGCGGCGACCGGCGGATCGTGGCGTTCGTCCGGCTCGCGGACGGCGTGACGACCAGTGAGTCCGAGCTGAAGGACGCGGTGCGGGCCTGGCTGCCCTCGTACATGGTGCCCGCCCGGATCGTCGCCGTGCCGGAGTTCCCCCACAACTCCAGCGGCAAGGTGGACCGGCGCGCACTGGCGCAGCGGGACCTGGCGGACACCGGTCTCGCCGAGGGCGCCGACGACGGGCCGGTCACCCCGACCCAGGAATGGCTTGCGGCGCTCTGGGCCGAACTGCTGGACCGCGAACGGGTCGGAGTCCACGAGGACTTCTTCGGCGCCGGGGGACACTCCCTCCTCGCGGTCACCATGCTGCACCGGGTCGCCACCGGCCGCGGCGCCACCGTCGGCCTCGGCGCCTTCCTCACCGCTCCGACCGTCGAAGCGCTGGCCGCGCTGATCGACGCCGACGACGCCACCGGCGAACTCGAACGCCAGGTCGACGCGATGAGCGACGACGAGGTGGCGACGCTGCTCGCAGAACTCGAACAGTCCGAACCGACCCAGGAGAGTCACACCACCATGGCGATCTCTCGCGAAGACGAGGCCTACCAGCGGTTCCTGCTCGTGGCGCACGGCCACACCCTGTTCAACGCCGTCGTCGCCGGCCTGGAGCTGGACGTGTTCGGGTACCTGTCCGCGCACCCGCGGGCCACGCTCGACGAACTCGCGGACCAGGCCGGCATCGCACCGCACAAGATGCGCATCCTGCTCGCCTCGCTGTGCGCGATCGACCTCCTGACCCGGACCGACGGCCGGTACGGCAACGCGCCGGTCGCGGAGCGGCTGCTCGCGCCGCGCGGCCCGGAGAGCTGGCGCAACATCTTCCTCTCCCGGCACCGCACCGACTACGCCGGAATGGCCCACACGACCCAGGCGCTGCGGTCGGGCACCAACGACGGGCTGAAGGTGCACGAGGGGGAGGGCGGATCGGTCTACGAACGGCTCGGCGCGGACCCGGAGACCGAGGCGATCCTGCACCAGTCGATCGCCGCCTTCGCCCACCAGGAGATGCACGGCCTGCTGCGGACCGCCGGCCTCGAGGGCACCGGCCACCTGCTCGACGTCGGCGGGGGCAGCGGCGCCAAGGCGGCCGCCATCGCCGGGCACCACCCGGGGATCACGGTCACGGTGTTCGACCTGCCGTCGGTGACGGAACTCGCCGCGCGCAAACTGCCGGCCGGCCTGGACGGCCGTGTGCGCTTCGCGCCGGGCGACATGTTCACCGACCCGTTCCCGTCCGGCATGGACGCCATCCTGTTCAGCAGCGTGCTCGACGTCTTCGACGCCCAGCGCGTGGAGACGCTGCTCGCCAAGGCCTACGACGCGCTCGGCCCCGGCGGCCGCGTGCTGATCTACTCCTGCAACACGGCGGCGGACGAGGCGGGCGGAGTCATCGCCACGTCGCTGTCCCTGTTCCTGAACGTGATCGCGACGGGCGAGGGGATGGCGTACCCGGTCGCCGACTACGAGCGGATGCTGCGCAAGGCCGGCTTCGACCGGGTCGGGGCCGTCGGGGGACTGCCCATGGAGCATGCCATGATCACGGCATTCAAGGACTGAACGACGTCACCGCATCCCCCCGGCCTCAGGTCTCGCGGGTGCGGGTGGCGTAGGAGGCGAGCTGGTCGGACAGCCGCGCCAGGGCGTCGCGGAGCTCGGCCGGGTGGTGCACGGTGAAGGGGCAGCCGAGCCCCGCCAGATAGCCGGCCATGGTGTCCAGCCGCTCGGCGCGGGTGTCCAGCAGGATCCCCTCGGCGGTCTGGACGAGGGTCGCCGCGGCCGGTGGGATGCGGCGGGCGGCCTGTTCCAGGGTGGTGTGCAGGAGCACCCGGACCTGGTGCCTGCCGGCGACCTCGCCGAGGGACGCGGTGACCTGCGCGGCCGGGTCGAACCCGGGCGGCGGCGCCGCGGCTTGCGGGTCCGCGGCCGGCTGGAGGGCGTGGATGCGGTCGATGCGGAACACCCGGATCGCGGCGCTGCGCGAGTCCAGACCCGTCACGTACCAGCGACCCGAGTGGAAGACCAGGCCGTACGGGTCCAGGTCGCGGTCGGAGGTCTCGCCGCGCCACGAGCGGTAGGTGATGCTGACCCGGTGACGATCGCGTGCCGCGGCGGCGAGACGCAGAGCGATCCGGGAGTCGGGCGCGGACACGGGCTCGGGGTGGGTGCCGTAGGCGAGCGTGTCGCGGAGGGCGGCGACCCGGTCCGCGACAGCGGCGGGCAGCACTCGGCTGATCTTGGCGAGGGCGCTCTGCGTGGGGCCCTCGGGCCGGCCGGGACAGCCGGCCAGCAGTCCCAGGATGACCGCGCCGGCCTCCCCGTCGGTGAGCGTCAGCGGCGGGAGCCGGAAGGCCGGCGGCAGCCAGTAGCCGCCGTAGCGGCCGCGATCGGCGGTGACCGGGATGCCGAGATCGGTGAGGTGGGCGGCGTAGCGGCGCACCGTCCGCTCGTCCACGCCGAGCCGCTGCGCCAGGTCGCGGCCGCTGATGCCGGGCCGGTCCTGCAGCAGCTCCAGCATGGCCAGGACACGCGTCGTGGGTCGCTCCTTCGGCACGGCTCTCTCTTCCCTCGCCGCCTATCCGGACGGATTCCGACCGGATTCAAGGCTACCTTCGGTCCGTCGGAAAGCGTGGCGAAGCGAGGAGATCGTAGATGTCGACATACGTGCTGGTTCCCGGGTTCTTCTTCGGCCCGTGGGTCTGGGAGGAGGTCGGCAGGCTGCTGGAGGACGCGGGCCACCAGGTCAGGGTCGTGTCGCTGACCGGGCAGGGCGAGCGGTCCGGCGAGGCGACGCCCGAGGTCGGCGTCAGCACCCATGTCGCCGACATCGTCGGCGCGATCGGCGACCTGGACGACGTGGTGCTGGTCCTGCACAGCGGCGCGACGACCGCGGGCACCGCGGCCGCCGACCTGATGCCGGAGCGGCTGCGGCGGATCGTCTACGTCGACACGGCCCCGTTCCCGGACGGCATGGCGCAGATCGAGTTCCTCCCGCCCGACGTACAGGCGGAGCAGCGGCGGCAGATCGAGACGGAGGGGCAGGGGTGGCTGCTGCCGGCCCGGCCGTTCGACGAGGACGACCAGCAGGGCGACCCGGTCGCCCTGGCCGAACTCTCCGCGCGGGACCTCGCGCTGATGCGCCGGCACGCGTCGGCGCAGCCCGCCGCCATGGTGCTGGGGCCCGCGCGCAGGCCCGCCGAGATCCCGGACACCCCGCGCACCCTGATCGCCTGCACCTTCCCGGTCGAGCAGGTGCAGGCCATGGTGGCGGCGGGCGTCCCGGCCTTCGCGATGCTGTCAGGTCCGGGCTGGACCATGACCGGGCTGCCCACCGGGCACTGGCCGATGCTGTCGCGGCCCAAGGAGCTGGCCGAGCTGCTGGCCGGGGTCTGACAGTCGCCCGGCCGCGGGCTCAGCCCGCCGTGGAGCTGAGCTTGAGCCCGGCCTCGCCCTCCCCGGCGGGGGGAAGCTGGATCGCCTTGGTCTCGCAGAAGGAGGCGAGCCCCCAGGAGCCGAGTTCGCGGCCGTTGCCCGAGCTCTTGTAACCGCCGAACGGCGCGCGCATGTTGAACGGGGCGCCGTTGACGTCCACCCGGCCGGTGCGCAGCCGCGCGGCGACCGCGACGGCGTGCTCGACGTCCTCGGACCACACCGCACCGGACAGTCCGTAGTCGGTGTCGTCGGCGATCCGGACCGCGTCGTCCTCGTCCCGGTACGGCAGCACCACCACGACCGGGCCGAAGACCTCCTCGACCACCGCCCGCGCCCGCGGCGGCAGGTCGGCGAGCACCGCCGGGGTCAGATAGCTGCCGCCGCCGGCCCCGGCGGGCACCTCGCCGCCCTTGACCAGGGTCGCGCCGCCGGCGATCGCGTCGTCCAGGATGCCGCGCACCCGCTCGACGGCGTCGTGGTGGATCAGCGGCCCGATCTGGGTGGCCGGGTCCCAGGGGTCGCCCACACGCAGGGCCCCGGCCGTCTCCGCCGCGATCGCCACGGCCTCGTCGTACCGGTGGGCCGGGACCAGCAGACGGCTCCAGGCGAAGCAGACCTGGCCGGTGTTGAAGTTCGCCTGTTCCACGGTCGCGGTCACCGCGGCGCGGAGGTCGGCGCCGGGCAGCACGATCGAGGCGCTCTTGCCGCCCAGCTCCAGGTTGACCCGCGCGGCCCGGGGCGCGGCCAGCTCGGACACCCGGCGTCCCGCGCGGATCGAGCCGGTCAGCGAGACGACGGCGATGTCCGGGTGGGCGGCCAGCGCCTCGCCGGCCTGCGGACCGGTCCCGCACACCAGATTGAAGACACCGGGCGGCAGATCGGTCCGCGCGATCAGCTCGGCCAGCAGGTAACTGCTCAGCGGGGCCAGCTCACTGGGCTTCAGCACCACGGTGCAGCCGGCCGCCAGCGCCGCCGGGATCTTCTGCAGGTTCAACGCCACCGGCGCGTTCCACGGGGTGATGCACCCGGTGGCCCCGGCCGCCTCGGAGCGGACCAGGGAGTTGCCGATCCGCTGCTCCCAGGCGTGCTCGCGGGCGGACTCGACGCAGGAGCGCAGCGCCCCGACGCCGAAGGAGACCTGGGCGTGCCGGGCCAGGGTCACCGGCATCCCGGTCTCCGCCGTCAGCACGCCGGCCACCGTGTCGGCGTGCTCGTCGAGCAGTTCGGCGAGCCGGTCGAGGTACCGCAGGCGTTCCTCGAGCGGTGTCCTCGACCAGGCGGGGAACGCCCGGGCGGCGGCGGCGACGGCGGCGTCCACATCGGCCCGGCCGCCGGCGGGCACCTCCGCGAGGGTGAGACCGGTCGCCGGATCGACGACCGGGAGGGCGTGGTCGGACTTCGTGGCGCGCCAGTCGCCGTCGATCCACTGGACCGAGCGTGACCGACGGGCCGCGGCGGGAATCGCGGCGCTCGTATGCTCCATGGGCGCAGCATCGGCCGCGCCGGTTATCAGCCGGTGACGTAACCCTGGGGTAACTGCGATTCCTACAGTCGGACCTTGTTGTCCGCCGTCACGTTCGAGGAGTCGCGATGACGACCACTGTCCCGGGGGACAGCACGATCCGCACGCCGGGCGGCGACGCCGCGGCCGCCGGCGAGCCGGCCGAACTGCCGCCGCTGGTACCGGATCCGGACGCCGCCGGTGAACCGTTCCCGCTGACGCCCACCCAGCAGGCGCTGTGGGTCGGCCGGGCGGACGCCGTGGAGCTGGGCAACGTCGGATGCTACGGATACTTCGAGTGGGAGCGGGCCGAACTGGACCTGCCCCGGTACCGCCGTGCCTGGGAGCGGCTGGTCGAGCACCACCCCGGACTGCGCACGGTGGTGCGACCGGACGGCACCCAGTTCGTGCTCGAGCGGCCCGGCCCGGTGCCGATCACGGTCGACGACCTGCGCGGTGACCCGGAGGCGGCCCGGCGCCTGGAGGAGAGCCGCGCCGAAGGCGGCCACCGCCGACTCGATCCCGGGACCTGGCCGATGTTCGACCTCCGGGTGGTGCTGCTGTCCGACCGGGTGCGCGTGCAGCTCGGCGTCGACCTGCAGTTGATGGACGCGAGCAGCCTCTTCCTCAATCTCTTCCCCGACCTGATCGCGCTGTACGAGGACCCCGACCGGGCGCTCGCCCCCCAGCGGCTCGCGTTCCGGGACTTCGCCCTGTGGCTGGACCGGGACGTGCGCGGGAGCAAGCGGTGGCAGGCCGACTGGAGTTACTGGCAGGAGCGCATCGACGGCCTGCCGCCCGCGCCCGACCTGCCCGCGGCGCGGTACACCGGAGAGGGACCCGGCCGGTTCGAGCGGTGCACGGTCCGCTACCCCGCGGAGGAGTTCGCGGTGCTGCGCCGGCGGGCCCTCGCCCACCGGCTCACCGAGACCGAACTGCTCGTCGGCGTGTTCGCCGAGGTGATCCGCGGCTGGACCTCCGACCCGGCGTTCACCCTCAACGTGCCGATCTTCCAGCGCTTCGACGTGCCCGGCATCGAGGACGTGATCGGCGACTACACCAACGCCGTCCTGCTCGGGGTCCGTCCGGCGGGGCGGACCGTGGCCGAGCGGATCACCGGCCTGGCCGGCCGGCTGCGCGACGACATCCGGCACGCGAGCGTGAACGGCGTGGACGTGCTGCGCGAACTGGCCCGGCGCCGCGGCCTCGCCGCCGCGTCCATGCCGGTCGTGGTCACCAGCCTGCTCGGGCTGCCGCTCGCCCGGTCCATCAGCGAGTTCGGCGCCGAGGTGCACTCGATCACCCAGACACCGCAGGTGTCGCTGGACTTCCAGATCCGTGAGGAGGACGGCGAGCTCCGGCTGGTGTGGGACTACCGGTCCGGCGCCTTCGCACCCGGTCTCGTCGAGGACGCGTTCGAGGCGTTCCGCGGCCTGATCGGGCGGCTGCTCGCGGACGAGCCGGGGCACGGCGTCTGGAACGCCCCGCACGTCGACATGCGCGGCAGGCGCGACCGGGCGGTCTGGAACGAGGTCAACGACACCGCCGAGCCCGTGCCCGCCGTGCTGCTGCAGGAGGGGTTCTTCGCCCAGGCGCGGCGGACGCCCGACGCGGAAGCCGTCGTGGCGCGCGACCGGCGGCTGACCTACGCGGAACTGGCCGAGCACGCCCACCGCATCGGCAACACGCTGCGCGAGAAGGGCGTCCGGCCCGGGGACCTGGTCGGCGTGGTGATGGAGAAGGGCTGGGAGCAGTACGCCGCCGTCTACGGCGTCCTGGCCGCCGGCGGCGCCTACCTGCCGCTCGACGCGGCGGCGCCGCGGGCGCGGATCGCCCGGCTGCTCGACTCGGCGCGGGTGGGTATCGTCCTCACCCAGTCCCGTCTGGCGGACTCGCTCGCCCCGCGGGCAGGGACGACCGTGCTGTGCGTCGACACCGACTTCGCGACCGCGTCCAGCGAGCCGCTCACCGCCGCCCAGGGGCCGGACGACCCCGCCTACGTCATCTACACGTCGGGATCCACCGGGGAGCCGAAGGGCGTCGTGGTCGCGCACCGCGGTGTGGCGAACCTGGTGCGGGACGTGCGGCAGCGGTTCGAGGTCACCTCGGCGGACCGCCTCCTGGCGATCTCCGGGCTGCACTTCGACGCGTCGGTCTACGACGTCTTCGGGCCGCTGGCCTGCGGGGGCGCGGTCGTCATCCCGCCGCCGTTCCAGCGCGCCGAACCGGACGTCTGGGTCGATCTGGTGCGCGACGAGCGGGTGACGATCTGGAACTCCGTGCCGGTGCTGATGGAACTGCTGGTCGGCGAGGCGGAGACCCGGACCGACCGGACGCTCGGCACCCTCCGGCTGGCGGTGCTGTCCGGTGACTGGATACCGCTGAACCTGCCCGACCGGGCGCGCGCCCAGGCGTCCGGGCTGCGGGTCGTCGGATCGGGCGGTCCCACCGAGACCATCTGCTGGTCGCTGTTCCACCCGATCGGCGCGGTGGATCCGGAATGGACGAGCATCCCCTACGGAAAGCCGATCGCCAACCAGCGGTACTACATCGTGGACCGGGACCTGCGGCCGCGCCCGACGTGGGCTCGCGGGGAGATGGCCGTGGCGAGCCCGCTGGGCCTGGCCATCGGCTACCTCGGCGACCCGGAGCGCACCCGGGCCAAGTTCGTCACGCTGCCGGAGACCGGCGAGCGCGCCTATCTGACCGGGGACTTCGGCCGCCTCCTGCCGGACGGTGACATCGAGATCCTCGGCCGGGAGGACTTCCAGGTCAAGGTCGCCGGGCAGCGGATCGAGCTCGGCGAGATCGAGGCGGTCCTGAACCGTTTCGACGGGGTGCGGACCGCGGTCGTGACGGCGCCGCGCAGCAGCGCCGCCGTGGTCCGGCTGCAGGCCTTCGTGGTGCCGGACGCCGGCGCGAACCCCAGCGCGGACGCGCTGCGGGCGTACCTGTCCGAGGAACTGCCCGCCGCCATGGTGCCCGCCGGCATCAGGCTTCTCCCCGAACTGCCGCTCACCGCCAACGGAAAGGTCGACCGCCTGGCGCTCGCGGATCTCGCGGCCGCCCCGGAACAGCCGGCCGAGCCCGAGCCGCCGAGCGATGCCGGGCTGCTGGCCGAGCTCGTCGCGGCCTGCGTCGGGGAGATCCTGGGACTCGCCGAGGTTCCGGCGACGGGCAACTTCTTCCGGCTGGGCGGCGACTCGCTGAGCGGCACCCGGCTGGCCGCCCGGCTGCAGGAGCTGCTCGGCGCCCCCGTGCCGGTCCGTACCGTGTTCGGCAATCCGGTGATCTCCGACCTCGCGTCGGTGATCGCCGCCGATCCGGCCGCCGGACCGCAGGCGCTGCGGGTGGCACAGCTGCTGCACACCCTGGAGGAGCCGGACGAAGCGCCGACCGGGACACCGGAGCCGGAGGAACCACCGGCCGCCGTCGCGGAGTTGGACGAGACACCGGCCGCCGTGGCGGAGCCGGAGGAACCACCGGCCGCTGTCGCGGAGTTGAACGAGGCACCGGCCCCCGTGACGGAGCCGGACGAAACGCCGGCCGCCGCGGCGGAGTCCGGTGAGGCGCCGGCCGCCGTGGCGGAGCCGGAGCGAACGCCGGCCGTGGTGTCGCCGTCGGGCACGCTCGCGGAGGACGACCCGGCGTTGGCGGGCCTGCTCGCCCGCGAGCACATCCGGCAGCAGGACACCCTGGTGCTGGTCGCCTCCTCCAGCGTGGCGCCGCCCTCGGTGCTGGCCTGCGCGGGCTCGTCGCTGGCCAACCTGACCACGGAGGGGTACCCGGGCCGCCGCTACCACGCGGGCGCCGAGATCGCCGACGAGATCGAGCGCCTCGCCGTCAGCCGGGCCTGCGCGCTCTTCCAGGCCCGGGCCGCGAACGTCCAGCCGCACTCGGGGTCCTCGGCCAACCTCGCGGTCCTCATGGGGCTGCTGGAGCCGGGCGACACCATCCTCGGACTCGACCTGGACTGCGGCGGGCACCTCTCGCACGGCTCGGCCGCCTCGGTCACCGGACGCTACTTCCGCTCGGTCTGCTACCGCACGGGCGCCGACGACCTGCTGGACTACGAGCGGATCGCCGCGCTGGCCGAGGAGCACCGGCCGAAGGTCGTCATCGCCGGCGCCAGCGCCTACCCGAGGACGATCGACTTCGCCCGGTTCCGGGAGATCGCCGACACGGTCGGCGCCTACCTGATCGCCGACATCTCGCACATCTCCGGACTGGTGGCCACCGGGCTGCACCCGAGCCCGATCGACCACGCGCACCTGACCACCACCAGCACCTACAAGCAGCTCTACGGCCCCCGGGGCGGCATGATCCTGCTCGGCCGGGACGCGGACACGCCCGGGCCGGACGGCCGGGCGCCGCTGCGGAAGCTGGTCGACGGCGCGGTGTTCCCGCTCGTGCAGGGCACGCCCGACCTCGGCAACGTGGCGGCCAAGGCGCGGGCCCTGCACGCGGCGGCCCAGCCCGGGTTCCGCACCCTGATGGAGCTGGTGCTGGAGAACGCCGCCGCGATCGGCGACCAGCTCGGGCGCCGCGCCCTGCGGGTGGTCACGGGCGGCACCGACACCCACATGGTCCTCGCCGACCTGCGGCCCGACGGGGTCACCGGCGCCGCCGTAGAGGAGGCTCTGGAGGCCTGCGGAATCCTGGTCAACCGGAACCGGGTGCCCGGCGACGACACGCCACCGCGAGTGACCGGCGGGATCAGGATCGGCACCAACACGCTGGCGGCGCGGGCCGTCCCGCCCGAGACGGCCGCCCTGTGCGCGGACCTGATCGCGGACGTGGTCGAGGAACTGCGCACCGCCGGCGCCGTGCACCCGGCGATGTCCGCCAAGATCCGGTCCGAGGTTGGCCGGATCTGCGCCGAGCACCCCGTCCCCGGATACGCGGATGACCTCGACCACTGACAGGGTGGGCCGCCGGACGTCCGACCGGCGGCCGCACAGGACCCGGCAACCCGGTTGCCGTGGAAGCGCTTCGGGAGGCCGCTCGTGAGCGTCGGGACCGTCACCACCTACGTGATGGGCGACATCGCCGTCATCCTGCTCGTCTCCTCGCTGCTCGGCGGGGTGGCCTCACGGTACGGCCAGCCGGCGGTCGTCGGGCAGATCCTGACCGGGGTGGTGCTCGGGCCGTCCCTGCTGGGCCGGCTCCCGGGGGATCCGGCCGGCAGGCTGTTCCCGCCGGAGGTCCTGCCGTATCTGAGCGTGCTCGCCCAGGTCGCCATCGTCACCTTCATGTTCGTGGTCGGCTACGAGCTCAACCTCCGGTCGCTGCGCACGAGCAGCAGGACGACGCTGTCGGTGGCGACCGCGGCCCTGCTCGTCCCGATGGCCCTGGGAGCGGGCACGGTCCTCCTCATGCCGTCCGCCTTCACCTCGGTGGGCGAACACGACGTCGGCTCGCGCTCCTTCGTGCTGTTCATGGCCGTCGCGGTGTCGATCACGGCACTGCCCGTGCTGGCGGCCATCGTGCGGGAGTCCGGGATCGCCGGCACCCGCGCGAGCCTGATCGCGCTGTCCGCCGCCGGCGTCATGGACGTGGCCGCCTGGACCGCGCTCGCCACCGCGATGCCGGGCGAGTCGCACGGCCGGCCGGCCTGGCTGACCGTCGTCCTGATCGCCTGTCTCGTGCTCGGCGGCGGCTTCCTCGTCCGTCCGCTGCTGCGCTGGTGGATCCACCGGCCCGGCGCCATGTTCACCCACCAGCTGCCCGTGGCGATCATCCTGGCGACGGGCTGCGCCTGGGCCACCTCCGAACTGGGCCTGCACGCGGTCTTCGGCGGATTCCTGGCCGGGCTGCTCATGCCGCGCCGCGACGACGTGCCCGACGCCGACGTCCTGCGGGCCATGGAGGGCGCCGCGGGACTGCTGCTGCCGCTGTTCTTCGTGGTGACCGGCCTGTCCCTGAACATCGGCTCGATCGACCGGTCCGGCATGCTCCTGCTCTGCCTGGTGCTGCTGATCTCGATGGCGGGCAAGCTGGTGCCCGGCTATCTGACGAGCCGGCTGAACGGCCTGGACAAGCGCGAGTCGGCCACCGTCGCGGCGCTGCTCGACACCCGCGGGCTCACCGAACTCATCGCGCTCAACGTCGGTTTGAGCGCCGGGATCATCCATGAGCGGCTCTTCGCCGTGCTGGTCCTGATGGCCCTGATCACGACCGCCACGACCAGCCCGCTGCTGACTCTCCTCGCCCCGCCCCGCCGCCCGGCCTCCACCCAGGGCGAAGCGGTCCCGTCCGCCGGCCGCAGCGAGACCTGATTTCCGTCCCGGAGTCGTTGCCAGTCGCCGTCCGCCTTACGACCTGGGAAATGGTCGAAGGCGGAAAATCCGGTTGCCTCTTTTGAACCTCACGGCCAACATTTTGTGATTGCATGCCGGAGGATCGGTCGGACGCGGGGAGACTGAAGAGGTTCTGGCGCGACCGAACAGCGACGTGATACCGGGGGAAGGCCCATGGCCTGTCGTTTGACGTGTCACTGCACGGCGGAAATGTCCGGATATTCCGAGCCCGATCGGCCGTGTGGACGCCGACTCTCCTTGTCGCTGACGGGCGAGCAGGTCATGGCGGGACTTCGGCAATGCCTGAAAGTCCGGAACTCGCCGCTCGCGGACGACGAACCGGCCCTGGAATGGGTGAAAGCCCAGGTATGGCAAATCTTAGAAAATACCGTACGGGCACTGCGTCCCGACATTCCAGAATCAGCCATTCCCTCGGACGAGGCGATTTCGGTCTCCCGCCTCGCGACGCGTGAACGGGCGTTCCTGGCGGAGGCGTCGGCCGTCGCGGGGGACGTTTTCGACGTCGCGCTGCCGATCCTGCTGGACGGATACGGCGACTGCCGCGGCGCCGAAGTGGCCAGTGCTCTGCACCGCGCTGTCCTGGGGCGCTTCGAGAACGCCTCCGCGGCCTGCCTCGAAGCGCTGCTGGAGAAGACCGAGAGCATGGCGGTGGCGAGCCGGCGCCGACTGGCCCACGACCTGCACGACCGCATAGCCCATGGCATCGGCGTGGGCATCCAGGGCATAGAACTGGCCGAACTCCGCCTTGCCCGCGGGACCGGCTCCGTCACGGACGGCCTCGCCCGGGCCGCCACCAGCCTGACCGAGGTGCTGGACATGGTGCGGGAACTCGCGAGCACCCTCAGGGAGTCGCTGGACGGCCGTTCGCTCGTCGACGCCCTGGACCACTATCTGTCCTCGGTCGCGCCGCCGGGCATCCGCTTCCGGGTCGTGGCGCACGGTGATCTCGCGACGGTTCCGCGGCACGTGGCCGAGGAGGTCCACCTCGTGCTGCGGGAGGCGGCACGCAATGTGCTGCTGCACGCCGAGGGAGCCACCTCGCTGCTGGTCACCGTCACCGTCACCGAGGGCGAACTGCGGGCCTGCGTCATCGACGACGGGCCCGGTCTGCCCGACGCCCAGGCCTTGGGGGCCGATTCCGGCGGACTGTCCTCGATCCGCGAGCGGACGCGGGAACTCGGCGGATCCGTCCGCGTCAGCACCGCACCCGGGCAGGGCGTGCACCTCGCCGTCAGCGTCCCCCTGCGCATGGCCGCGGCGTCATGACGACCTCACGGCCCGTCCGGGCCCTGCTGGTCGACGACCACGCCCTGTTCCGGGACGGCCTGCGCGAACTGCTGGTGGCCGACGGGCAGATCGAGGTCGTCGCCATGGGCGGAAACGGCGCCGAATGCGTCGAACTCGCGCTGCGGCACCGCCCCGACGTCATCCTGCTCGACGTCGAGATGCCGGGGCAGGACGCCTGGACCACTCTGGAACAGCTGCGCCGGCAGGTCCCGGAGAGCAAGGTCGTCATCCTGTCCATGCACGAGGGCTACACGCTGGTGCAGCGGCTTCTGGACGCCGGCGCCGCGGCGTACCTGACGAAGTCCGTCGTGCGACGCGAACTGGTGGCGGCCGTCTGCGCGACCGCGGCGGACGAGAGCGACTCCGTGACGGTCTCCCTCCCGCGCCGCGCCCTGCTCGCCCCGCAGGCCGCCGGGCCCGAGTCCCTCTCCGCGCGTGAGGCCGAGGTGCTCGACCTCGTCGCACAGGCGTACAGCAACGCCGAGATCGCCTGTGAGCTGTTCATCACCGAGAGCACGGTCAAGCGGCACCTGTCGAACATCTACGCCAAACTCGGCGCGACCTCGCGCCTCGACGCCGTGCGCCACGCGATGCGGACGGGGCTCAGCGGCGACTTCGGACGGCGCCCGCCGTCCGCGTGAGCGCCGTTCCCCGAACCGATCGCACGGTGTGCTTCACCGGGTGGACAACTCGCGCAGGCGCGGGCAGACGTTGGCCGAGAACCAGTCCAGCGTCGGGCGGAGTTCGCGCCAGGTCCGGGCCACCCACTCGGCGGCCGCCGGACGGCCGGCGGCGGCCCGGTCGCAGTCGCGGCCGATGTCCAGCGTCCGGTGCCGCAGGAGCCCCACGCGGGGATGGTCGGCCGGAACCCCGCGCGGCCTGGTCTGCAGCGTGACCCCGCCCAGGGTGAATCCGAGTTTCTCCAGGCCGTCCACGAGCGTCTGCAGTTCCTCGCCGCGGTCCTCGGTCACCACCGAGCGGTACGCGGTCGTCGCTTGTGGAGCGCGTGAGTAGAACCGCCCGGTGGCGTGCAGCCCCGAGGCGTCGAGGTGGAGCCAGAAGCCGAGGCCGGGCTCCAGGTCCACCAGCGCCCCCTGGTAGGTCTTGTACGGCGACTTGTCGTTGGACGCGCGGGTGTCCCGCTGGGGCCGCAGCATCCGGAGCTCGCCGAACTCCGGGGAGAGCTCGGCGACCAGGTCCGCCATGGGCTCGCGGACCGCCCGCTCGTAACGGTCGCGGTGCCGCTGCCAGAACGATTTCGAGTTGTCCAGGGCGAGCTCTCGGTAGAAGTCGAACGCCTCGTCCGGAATTCCGGTGAAGACCATGCATTCATCCTAGTTTCGTGACCGAGCGGAGGGGTTCGCGCCGTCGTCGGTCTCGTCGAACAACTCCTCGGAGTCGAGGGGCTGTTGCCCGCCAATCCAATCCGTCCCGGGTCGCTCGTGTCCACACACTCGGCCGACCGGGCCGGAACCGCTCCACGGCCGGTGCCGGCCCGCCCTCACGAGGGCGGGCCGGCACGGGCCTGGCGCGGATCGCCTCCGGTCAGCGATCGGGGGCGACGGGCCGTACGGCGGCGAAGTAGCCGGGGACGCGGATCGTGGTCCGGTCGGACTCGGGGTCGACGGCGTGCATCTGCGCGGGTCCGGTGGACAGCCGCCGCCAGTGGTCGCTGGGGAAGTGGCGGTCCAGGTCCGTCGGGCCGAAGCGGGTCGAGTGCCGCACTCCCGCGGCCTCGAGCGGCCGGACGAGGTCGGCGGCCCGGCCGCGGGCGCCGCCCACATGGCCGAGATAGCCGAACGAACTCGCCGCGTAGTCGGGTTCGATCAGGACCACGCTTCCCCGGCCACCGGTGAGCAGTGTCATGGCCGACGCCATCGCGGCACGTTCCTCGTCGCCGAGGACGTGCAGCACCGCGCGGACGAAGACGTTGGCCGGGCCGATCCGCGTCGCCAGCGCCTTGACGGCGTCCGTGTCCCCGGGATCGAGGACGTCGAACGACGGGTTGTCGAGCCCGGCGTTCTCCTCACGGGCCCGGGCGATCGCCGTGGGCGACACGTCGACCCCGACGACGGTGCGGAACCGGGTCGCGAGCGCCCTGGCGTACCGGCCGTTGCCGCAGCCCAGGTCGATGACCGGCAGCGCCGGATCGAGGTGCTGTGCCGTGGTGTCGAGGAGCCGGCGCATCTCCTCGGCGTCGTCGGCGTCCCACAGCACGTCTCCGCCGCGGCCGGTCGTGTTCACCGAGGCCCAGTACTGCTCCCAGGCCGTCCCGGTGCGCTTCGGGCCCGCCTCCGCCTCGGTCTGCGCCTCGGCGACGACGGCCGTGTGCCGGGCGACGCCGTAGCCGAAGTCGCCGGTCCGCCAGGCGTCGCGTGTGGTGAGCCGGCCCAGCAGGTCGAGGAAGGCGGTGAACATCTCGCCGACCAGACCGTCGGGGTAGACGGCCTGGATGTAGTCCCAGTTGAACCGCAGGCCTCCGTCGTCGGTCTCGAAGACCTGGAAGTCCAGGCTCACCTGGGGCGTCTGGGAGATCCCGTACACCGCCGAGCCGAACGAGGTCTCCCGCTGGTCCGGCGGGTAGCCGACCAGGCTGGTCATCACCACCGGCATCGCGGGCACCAGCGTTCCGCGCAAGCGGGTCAGGGCACGCAGGACCTGGATGCCGGTGAAGTGGCGGTGCTCCAGATCGGACCAGAGACGCTGCTGCAGGTTCTGCGCACGGTCCGCGAACGTCTGCCCGGACCCGGAGGCCTCCAGGAGCAGCGTCGTCGTCGTGTGCCCGATCACGTCGGTGATCTGGGGGTGCAGGGGGAGCCGGCTGAACAGCGGGAAGTTCAGGCAGAACGACGGTTCGGCGGACCAGGACCGCAGCACCTCGGCGTAGACGGCGGCGAGCACCCCGGAGCCGGTCACACCGTGCTCGCCGGCCAGGGCGCCGATCGCCGCCCAGTCCTCGGGGCCGAGGACGCCGCTGTGCCGTTCGATCCTGGCCGGCAGTACCGGCTGACTCTCCGGTCGTTCGGGCAGCCGCGGCGCGCCGGGCAGCGACGCCAGCCGGTCCTGCCAGTACCACTGGGAGCGCTGGTAGACGTCGCTCTTCTCGAGGTTCGCCGCGAGGCCGAGCACGTAGTCGCGGAACGTCAGCCGCAGCGGCGCGAGCGAGGAGCCCCGGCCCGCGTACAGCTCGCTCAGCTCGGGAACGATGACCTGGAAGTAGCTCCAGGCGTCGGCGACCAGGAAGTCGAGCACCAGGTGGATCCGGGTCCTGCCGCCGGGGAGCAGGGTGAGCCGCAGGTCGAACAGCGGCCACTTGGCCGCGTCGAGGATCGTGTGCGACAACTGCTCGCGCAGGTTTAGCAGTTCCCGCTCGGGGTCCGCCGCGTCCCGCAGGTCGTGGCGCCCGACGGCGAAGTCGGGAACCTCCGCGAGCACCCGCTGGGTGCCGTCGGCCAGCACGACGGTGCGCAGCGCGTCGTGGCGCTCGACCAGCGCCTGCCAGGCCCGCTCGAACGCGTCGAGGTCGAGGTCGTCCGACTCCCACTCGAAGTACCCGTGACAGCCGACGTTCCCGAGATCGACCATGCTGCCGCGGCCTATCCACATCGCCTGCTGGCCGGCGTTCAGCGGGAACGGATCGAAGCGCGCGGCCGGGTCCGGCTCGACGGGCGGCAGATCGGCGAAGGCGGCCGCGCCCGCCCGGCCCGCGTCGACGGCCGCCGACAGCTCGGCCGCGGTCGGGTTCGCGTACAGCTCCGTCATCGACAGCTCGACGTCGAACCGGCCGCGCAGCTCGTCGATGAGCCGGAAGGCCAGCAGCGAATGGCCGCCGAGATGGAAGAAGTTGTCGGTCATCGAGATCGTCCGGCCGTCGAAGATCTCGGCCCAGAGCCGGGCCATGGCGGCCTCGGTCTCGGTCCGGGCGGCGACGAAGTCGTCGTCACCGCGCCCCGCCGGGTCCGGTGCGGGCAGCGCACGCAGGTCCGTCTTGCCGTTCGGCAACCGGGGGATCTCCGGCAGCGCCGTCACCGTCGACGGCACCATGTAGTACGGCAGCCGTTCACTGAGCCGGGCCTTGAGCGCGGCGCCCTCCAGGCCGGCGCCGTCGACCGCGGTGACGTAGGCGGCCAACTGGCGGCCGCCCGCGCCCGTGTCGACGGCGGTGACCACCGCCTCGGCCACCTCGGGACAGCCGATCAGCGCGGACTCCACTTCGCCGAGCTCGACCCGGAAGCCCCGGATCTTCACCTGGGCGTCGCCCCTGCCGAGGATCTCGATGGCGCCGTCCGTCCGGTACCGGGCGAGATCGCCGGTCTCGTAGACGAGCCCGGACCCGGTCACCGGGTCCTGGCGGAACAGTTTCGCGGTCAGCTCGGGCCGGTTGTGGTACCCGGCCGACAGCCCGGCCCCGCCGATCAGCAGCCGCCCGGTCAGCCCCGGCGGCACCGGGCGGTCGAGCTCGTCGAGCACGTAGGCGCGGACGTTGGCGATCGGCCGTCCCGCGGGCACCGGATGCGCCGCCTTGACGTGCGAGGGGGTCGCCTGACTGGTCAGGTCGATGCCCGCGCCCAGGTCGAGGCAGGTCAGCGCGTTGGTGCTCTCGGTGGTGCCGTACGTCATGACGACGCGGAACGGGGTGTCCACGGGCGGCCAGCTGTGCACCCGCTCCGCGGTGGTGACCATGATGCGCAAGCCGGCGTCGGCGGGCCAGTCGAGCGCCCAGGCCGGTTCCGCGAGGGCGGCCACCAGCATGGTGTGGGTGACCCTCCGCGCGACCAGCCAGTCCCGCAGCTGCGCCGGGGACAGCGCGTGCCGCGCCGCGGGCACGCACACCGTGGCGCCGAGCGCGAGGTAGGGCATCCACTCCATGATCTGGACGCCGAACCCGGGCGCGGACAGCCAGGAGGCCCGGTCGCCGGGCCGTACGCCGTAGGCGCGGCCGGTCCAGTGCACCAGGTTCTCGATCGCGTGCAGGCGTTCGAGGACCGCCTTCGGCTCCCCGGTCGACCCCGAGGTGTAGATGAGGTGGCTGACGGGGTCGGGGTCCCCGGTGGGCGCCGGGGGTTCGGCGGGGGCGGCCGCGGTGGCCGCGATGTCGAGGACCGGCGGGCCGTCCGGGAGCCGGCCGGCCAGACCGTCACCGGTCAGGACCGCGGTGGCCGCGCTGTCCCGGAGCATGTACGCGATCCGTGCGTCGGGGTTGACCGGGTCGAGCGGGACGATCGCCGCGCCGGCCTTCAGGATGCCGAGAACGGCGAGCACGTAGTCGGCGCCGCGCGGGCAGAACAACCCCACGCGGTCCCCGGCCGCGACCCCGGCCCGCCGCAGTTCGCCGGCGATCTGGTCACCGCGCCGGTCCAGCTCGGCGAACGAGACGACGACGTCGCCGTGCTCCACCGCCGGAGCGTCCGGGCGGGCGCGCACCTGAGCCGCGATCAGGTCGAGGTATCCGGTCGGCGGCCAGTCGGCGGCGGTGCGGTTCCAGTCCTCGGTGACGAGCCGCCGGTCCGCGGCGGTCAGCAGGCCGACCGTCGCCAGCGGCGCGCCCGGGTCGGTCGCGGCCTGTTCGCCGAGCAGCCGCAGCTGCCCGGCCAGCCGTCCCAGCGTCGCCGGCTCCCACAGCCGCGCGTCCCCGGCCACGCCGACGACGCCGTCCGCCACCTCGACGGCGATGTCACCGGCGCCGCGATGCTCCTCGGGGCCGCCCGCCACGACCGCCACCGGGGCGGCCGGCGGGCGGGACGGCTGGAACGCCGGCCCGTCGAGCGCCTCCACCGCGGCCGAGATCAGTTCTCCGACCGGCGCCTCCTGGTCCACCGCCACCTCGTACCAGCCGCTCGCACCGGCCAGCCACACCCGGTCGTGTCCGCCGTGGCGGGCGAGGAGGGCGACCCACACCCCGGACCACCACCGGTGGTCCCGGCCGAGGTCGCCGCCCGCCGGCGCGACGTGCCAGGGGCCCCGCTGCTCGGGGCGGACGTGGGAGGAGGCCGGCCGGTCCGCGAGCAGCGCCGGGGGCGGTTCTACGGCAGGGGTGGGCATCATCGGTCGCCTTCCGGGCGGTCTTGGGTGGAGGGGAGGGCGTCCCAGGAGCGGTACGACCGGCGCGCGTAGACGAGCGGAGTCCCGGGCAGCAGGCAGGAGTCGGCGACCGTGCCGAAGATCATCGTGTGGTCGCCGATCTCGACGGTGTGGACGACGTCGCACTCCGCGTAGGCGCAGGCGTCCGCGGTGAGCAGCGGCAGCCCCGTCTCGGACATCCGCCAGTCGACCAGTGCGAACCGGTCGGGGACGGCGGTCGCGAACACCTGGGCCGTGCGTGCGGCCCCGCCGTGCAGCAGGTTCACCGCGAACCTCCCGTGCCGGAGGGCGGCGGTCCGCGTCGAACTGGCGGTGCGCAGGCACACCGCCAGCGTCGCCGGTTCCAGACACACGCTGGTCAGCGAGGAGCAGGTCATCCCGCGGGGGCCGCCGGCCGCCGGCGCGGTGACCACGGTGACACCGGTCGGGAGGGACCCCATCACCCGGCGGAACGCCTCCTCCGCCGTGACGTACGTTGCCGACGTGTTGGTCACACTGTCCGCCGCGGGGCCCATGCGGCGGTGTCCTGCGGCGAGTCGTCCCGGTGCAGCTGCCGCAGGTACTCGTGCGCGGAGGGCAGTTCGGAGACCAGCCGGCGCTGGCGGGCCTTGACGTCGGCGAAGGTCCGTTCTGCCGAGGTGACGGAGTCGGGCCGGTAGGAGAGGATCGGCAGCGCGTTCCGCGGCCGGACGCCGAGACCCGCGAAGACCGAGTAGTAGCTCCCGTTGGTCCAGAAGTTGCGGAACTCCGCCTCGAAGTTGCCGTAGTAGGTGCGTTCGTCGGTCGCCGGCGGGTTGATCGGGACGCCGGAGCGGAACATCTCGATCTTCTCCTTGATCTGGTCGGCCAGCGTGAGCTCCTTGGTGGCCTGCCAGAACGGCGTGTCCGTGCGCGGGGACAGCGAGTAGTGCGCCTGCAGGAAGTCCCGGGTGTCGTCGAACATGTCGACGATCTCGCGGTTGAAGCGGTCCCGCAGCACCGGGTCGACGTCGCGTTCCGGGAAGTGCTTGACGAGCTGGTACAGCGAGGCGGTGATGAAGTAGATGCCGGTCGACTCCAGCGGTTCGACGAAGCACGAGGACAGTCCGATGCTGACGCAGTTGCCCACCCACGCCCGGCGGTTGCGGCCGACCCGGAACTTGATGTGGTTGAGCGGGACCTTCTCCGGGTCCAGCCCCCACAGCCGGCAGAAGTCGCGGGTCGCCTCGTCCTTGTCGGCGAACGTGTCGCAGTACACGTAGCCCGTGCCGAACCGGCCGAGCATCGGGATCTTCCACGTCCACCCGGCGGGCATCGCGATCGACGAGGTGAAGGGCTCGATCCCGTCCGCCTCGTCGTCGTGGGGGACCTGGGTGGCGACCGCGCTGTTGTTCAGCAGGTGGTCGTTCATGTCGATGAAGGGCTCGCCGAGCGCCTTGTTGATCAGCAGACCGCGCAGGCCGCTGCAGTCGACGAAGAGGTCGCCCGCGACGACCTGGCCCGACTCCAGCGTGACCGACTCGATGGAGCCGTGCGGGTCGACCCGGACGTCGGAGACGGTGCCCTCGATGTGCCGTACGCCCTGCTTGGCGGTGGCGAAGTCGCGGAGGAACGCCGCCACGAGGGCGGCGTCGAAGTGCCAGGCGTAGTTCGTGCAGCGGGTGCCGTCCAGGAACCGCGGCGACCGCTTCGCGTCCATCAGCGGCGGTTCCACGAAGCTCGCGTAGTCGAACGCCTCGTCGGTCGTGCCGGACAGGTGCTTGCGAGTCCAGTAGTGCGACAGCGGCACGCCGTCGGGGGAGGGCAGCAGGCCGAACGGATGGTAGAAGTGGTCCGACCGGGTGCCGTCGTGCCGGCTGGCCGGCTCACCCGGCCCGGCGGTGCGCCAGTTGATGAACTTGACAGCCATCTTGAAACTGGCGTTGCACTTGGCCATCCACTCCTCTTCCGGCAGGCCGAGGTAGTCGAAGAAGACCCGCTGGAGGTTGGGCACGGTCGCTTCGCCGACGCCGATCCGCCCGATCGCCGGCGCCTCGACGACGGTGATGGCGGCCTGGCCGGACAGTGCCTTTCCGAGGTAGGACGCGGCCATCCAACCGGCGGTGCCGCCGCCGATGATGACGATGTTCCGAATGGGCTCCCCCATGCTGACCTCCATCAGATGGTTGTCTTCGCCGCATCGTCGGCGGTGGCGATTAATCGACGGTTACGCACGCCCGTTCAGCCGCAGCGGGAGCGCGCTGACTCCCCAGGTGAAGTTGGACGGCGTGAACGAAGGGGTGCCGGTGAGCTCCACACCGCCGACGCGCCCCGCCAGCCGGCCGAACAGGGCGCCGAGTTCGCAGCGCGCCATGCGCGCGCCGAGGCAGAGGTGCCTGCCGTGGCCGAACGCCAGGTGCCGGTTGGGGCTGCGGTCGACGAGGAACCGGTCCGGCTCGTCGAAGACCTCCTCGTCCCGGTTGGCGGAGGCGTTCCAGAGCGTGACCCGCTCGCCCGGCCGCAGCCGCTGCCCGGCGATCTCCGTCGGGCGCAGCACGGTGCGCATCGCGTGCACGCCCGGCGAGGTCCAGCGCAGCGCCTCCTCGACCGCCCCGGCCACTCCGGCGGCGCCGAGGGCGCGCAGCCGGTCCCACTGCTCGGGGAACTGCGCGAAGGCGAGCAGGCCTCCGGTCGCGACGTAGCGGGTGGTCTCGTTGGCGCCGGAGAGCACCCCGTTGCAGTTGAAGATGATCTCCTCGTCGGTCAGCGGGCGGTCGCCGTCGGCGTCCACCCTGCCCTGGGTCGCGACCCAGCTGACGAAGTCGTCACCCGGCCGCGCCCGTCGTGCCGCGAGCAGATCGGCGAAGTACAGGAAGATCTCGCCGTTGGCGTGCTTGCCCGACGCGTCGTCGAACGCCTCGGTGGTGACCGTGCCGATCCAGTCCCAGTCCGCCCGGGGGAGATCCATCAGGGCGCACACCACGTGGTTCGGCAGCCGCTTGGCCACCTCGATGAAGTCCAGCGGCCGGTCGAGGACGTCGTCGGTGACCAGCTCGTCCACCACCTGCCGCACGAGCCTGTCGACCCGGGGCATGCGGGAGGGTCCGAACCACTCCATCAGCGTCCGCTTGACCGCGGTGTGCTGCGGCGGATCGGAGACGATCAGCATCCGCTGGGCGACCGCCGCCACGGCGGCCGTGTCGCTGCCGATCCGCATCCCGAAGCGGGAGCCGAAATGCGTGGAGTCCGCGTACACGGCGGCGATGTCACGGTGCTTCGTGAGCACCCAGAACGGCGCAGGGCCGCCCGGGTGCCGGTACACCGGCGCGTTGGCGCGCAGCCAGGCCAGGGTGTCCCAGAAGTCGTTGCGTTCGAAGGGGCCGGGATCGACCAGGTCGATCACCGGCGGCGCCTGCGGGATCATGACGGTTCCTCCTCGGCGATGTCGGCCAGCACCCGGGAGAGCCGTCCGAGCACCGTGCCCGGATCGTCGCGGCTGATCCGGTGCCCGCCGGCGAAGTCGTGGCGGTGCAGCGGCCCGGTGGTCACATCGCGCCAGTCGTCCAGTTGGGCGGGGGTGACGGTCTCGTCGGCGACGGCGCCCCACGCGTACACCGGGCAGCGCAGCGGCTCCGTGCCCGGCACGTCGTGGAAGGTCTTCGACAACTCCGCGTCGCGGCGCAGCACTTCGGCGGCGATGTCGCGCAGTTCGGCGACGAGCTCCGGCGGCAGCTCCGAGCCCTCGACGCTCGCCGACGCCAGCCGTTCGACGTCGTCCTCGTGGAGTCCGCCCTGCCGCGCCCAGTGGACCGGCGCCCGGCAGACGCAGACCACGAGTGCGGCCGGGCCGACCGCCCGGGCCAGCTCGTAGGCGATCAGGCCGCCGAGGCTGTCCCCGAAGACGACCAGCGGCCGGTCGAGGAGCCCGGCGTCGGCCAGTTCGGCCTTCACGGCGCCGACCACCTCGGCGATGCTGGCGGGCGGCGGCTCGCCCCACCGGTCCTCCCGGCCGGGCAGCTGCACGGCGCACACCGTGGCGCTCGGGCCGAGCCGGACCTGCCAGTCCTGGAACTGGAGGGCGCTGGCGCCGGCCTGCGGCAGGCAGAGCAGGACGGGGGCGGCGGGTGAGGCGCCGTTCGGCCAGCTGCGGAGGTAGGTCATGACGCCGCCGTGGTCTGTGCCAGCCGGGCGCGGACGAGATCCGCGCAGCCTCGGATGGTGGGGTTGCTCAGCAGTTCGCGCATCGACAGGGACACCCCGGTCTCCTGACGCAGCGCGGTGATCATCCCGGCGGCCAGCAGGGAGTGCCCGCCCGAGGCGAAGAAGTCGGCGTCCACGTCGGTCACCGGTTGCTCCAGGGCGGTGTTCCAGACCCGTGTGACGGTGCTGAGCAACGCATCCGCTGGCTCGGGCAGTTGCCGCCCGGAGCCGGCGCCGTCGGCGGCCGCGTGCGCCGTGGCGAGCGCGGCCCGGTCGGTCTTGCCGTTCGGGGTGAGCGGCAGCGTCTCCAGGCGCCGGATGCCGCTCGGCACCTGGTGCGCGGGGAGCCGCGCGGCGAGGAGGTCCCGCAGCTCCCCGTCCCCGGGATAGCCCTCGGCGGGCACCACGGCGAGGCCGATGGTCCGGCCTCCCGGCAGCAGGTAGGCGACGGCCTGGGCCACACCGGGTCCGACGGCCCGGCGCTCGATCTCGGTCAGCTCCACACGGAACCCGCGCACCTTGACCTGCGTGTCGCTCCGGCCGCGGAACTCCAGCTGGCCGTCGGCCCGGCGCCGGACGAGGTCCCCGGTGCCGTAGACGCGGCCGAGCAGGGGGTCGGTCACGAAGTGCCGCGCCGTCAGCTCCGGTTCGTGCCGGTAGCCGAGCGCGACCCCGGGCCCGCCGATGTACAGCTCGCCCTCCTCGCCGTCGGGCACCGGGCGGCCCTCGGGGTCGAGCACGTGGACGGCGTAGCCGGGTATCGAGGTGCCGATCGTGGTCAGGTCGTCGCCGCGGGCGCTGTCCGCCCAGGTGGCCGCGATGGTGGCCTCGGTCGGCCCGTAGACGTTGAGCATCCGGCGACCGGTCGCGTGCCGCTTCGCCAGGTCCGGCGGGCACGGTTCGCCGGCCACCACGATGGCCTCCGCGCTGTCCACGCCTCCCTCGCAGGCGGCCAGCAGCGACGGCGTCAGGCACACCACCCTGGGCGTGAGCGCGGCGATCGCGGCCGCGGGTCCGTCGGCCGCCGACCGGGCGAGGTCCACGATGCCGAGCGCGTTCCCGTGCACCAGGTACAGCAGGGTGCACCACAGCCAGCCGTCGAACGCGGGCGACACGGCGACGATGCCGTTGCCGCCGCGCGGCATCCCGAGGGTCTCGATCGCGTCGACGAACGCCTCCAGGTTCCCGAAGGAGACGTCGACCCCCTTCGGCCGGCCGCTGCTGCCGGAGGTGTGGATCACGTAGGCCACGTCGTCGGGGGAGTACTTGGGCTCCGCCGCGACGGCGGCGGCTTCGGCGGGCTCCTCGAACAAGTCCGAGGCCGTCAGCACCGGAAGCCCGTTGCCGAGCACCTCCGGCGTCAGCTCGGCCGCGATGATCCACTCGGCGTCGGAGTTGGCCGTGACACTGCCGAGGTGGGCCGCGGGGTGCCGCTCGTCCAGGAGCACCGCGGTCGCGCCGAGCGCCCAGACGGAGAGGAGCGCGGTGAGCGCGTGCCGGTCACGGCCGGTGGCGAGCGCCACCACGGTGCCGTGCCCGATCCCGTGGGCGTGCAGCGTACGGCTCGCCGTGTCCACGGACACGGCGAGTTCGGCCCAGGTGAGAGCACCGTCGGCCGTGATGACCGCGGGCTCGTCGGGACGTTCGGCGGCGTGGCCGCGCACATGGGCCAGCAGGCGGGAGATCACGGCTGGAGGCGTGGTCGTCGAAGAGGTCGTGGGCATGCCCGAGTCCTTCCTTCACCGGTTGGGGACCGCACGGACCAGGTCCTGTCGTCGAATCCCCGTCGTCGCCCGGAGGGCGGTCCCGCGGCGGGAGCGCGTGCGTGGTCGCGTGGTGTCGCGGGGCGGGCGGGAACTTGACCACAGGGCCTAGGTCGTGTCCGCGAAGTCGCGTCGTTCGCCCGTGACGCAGGCGCGACTTCGCGGACACGGCCTAGAGGGCGACCGGCCGGCCGCGTCCGCTCAGGACCTGGTGCAGGGCCTGCCTGGTGTCGGCGGACGGTTCGACGCCTATGAGGCGCTGCAGCCGCCGCTCGCACAGCTGGTACCAGCGCATCGCCTGCTCCGGCTGGCCACGCAGGCCCGCGACCCTGATCAGGTCCTGGTAGGTCGGCTCGTGCAGGGCGTCGAGCTCCAGGGTGCGCTGACCGAGCGCGAAGACCGCGTCCGCGTCGCCGCGTTCCACCGCGGCGGAACGCAGGACGTCGAGGGCGCCCAGCGCCAGCGACCGGTAGTACTCCCGCGCCTCGGCGATCCAGTCCTCGTCCTGACCCGCCAGGAAGTCGCCGTGGTAGAGGGCGATCGCCCTCGTCAGGCTCTCCTCGGCCTGCTCCGCACGGCCGTGGGAGCGGTGCTGCATGCCGTCGTGGACCAGGTCCCGGAACTCCTCGATGTCGCACCAGGCGTCGTCCGCGTCGAGCAGGTACCCGCCGTCGCGGTGAAGCAGCCGGATCGGCGACCCGGCGTCCTCCGGGGTCTTGCTGGCGCCGAGCGTGCTGCGGGCTCCGCAGCAGGCCACCTTCAGCGAACTGGAGGAGGCGCGCCACTCGGCCTCCGGCCAGAGCGCGTCCCGCAGCTGGTCACGGGTCATCACCCGGTTCCGGTGCAGCATGAGGTACTGAAAGAAGCTGCGGGACTTGCCGGCCCTCCAGCGCTCGACCGGCATACCGCCGACCGAGGTCACGAACCGGCCGAAGAAACACACCGACAGGTACGCGGACGGCGTGTCGGGTACGTTCACGAGCATGGTCGCAACGGTCATCTTCCTCACAACCTCTCCCGGGCTGCCGCCCGGCGGATCGCCATAACCGGTCCCGAGCCTAGGTTCGGCCTCCGGTGGTGAGGAGGTGGTAGCGGCGGAGATACCACCTTCCCGGCCAGGTGGTACAACCTGGTCGTATCGAGGATGAGCCGGAAGGTGTAGCGCTCCGAGCCATGAAGACGTTGCCGGTGGTTTCACGGGGCCGGAAGACTTGTCGCCATGAACAGACCGACGGGTCCCGCACGCGAGGACTTCGCGAGCGACAACCACGCGTCGGCCCACCCCGCCGTCCTGGCCGCGATCGGCGCGGCCGCCCGCGGGCCGGCGCCGGCCTACGGAGGCGACCGCTGGACGGCGGCGGCCGAGGCGGGCCTGCGCGATCTGGCCGGGCCGGCGGCGGTCCCGCTGCTGCTCTTCAACGGCACGGCCGCGAACGTCCTCGGCCTTTCCGCCCTGCTCGGTCCGGGTGACGCGATCATCTGCGCCGACAACGCCCACTTCGCGGTCGACGAGTGCGGGGCGGTGGAGGCGATGCTGGGCAGGAAGCTGCTGCTCGCCCCGGCGCCGCACGGCAAGCTCGCCCCGGCGGCGATAGAGGACGTGCTGAAGCGGTGCACGGACGTACGGACGCCCCGTCCCTCGACCGTGGCCATCACCCAGGCCACCGAACTGGGCACCTGCTACTCACTGGAGGAGCTCGCGGCGCTGCGCGACCTCTGCGACCGCGAGGGGCTCCGCCTCTACCTGGACGGGGCACGGCTGGCCAACGCCGTGGCCCACCTGGGCTGCAAGGTGGACGACATCGCCCGCTTCGCCGACGCCCTCAGCTTCGGGTTCACCAAGAACGGGGCGCTCGGCGCCGACGCGCTGCTCCTCATGACGCCCGGCGTCGCCGAGCGGGCGCCTTATCTACGGCGTCAGCAGGCGCAGTTGGCGTCGAAGATGCGGTTTCTCGCGGCACAGGTCAGCGCGCTGCTCGACGGCGAGCTCTGGCTGGACAACGCGCGGAGCGCGAACGGCATGGCCGCCCGTCTCGCGGCGGACCTGGAAGGACTGCCCGGACTGCGGTTGACCCAGCCGGTGCAGTCCAACGCGGTCTTCGTGGAGCTGCCGCCCGCGGCGACGAACTCGCTGCGCGAGCGCTGGACCTGCTACCTCTCGCCGGACGGGGTGACCCGTCTCATGACGTCCTACGCAACCGGTCGGGCGGACGTGAGCGAGCTTGTCGCGGAAGTGTCGGCGAGCCTGACGTAGCAGCCGGTCGCCCGTCCGGGTGCCGCTCGGGCAGCATGCCCGCCGCCACGGCCCGCCGCAGTGCGTCGACCCGGGAGACCGCGCCGAGCTTGCGGTAGATGTTGGTGAGGTGGCGCTTGACCGTGCTCACGCTGATGAACAGCCGTCCGGCGAGCTCGGCGTTGCTCATGCCCTCGGCGAGCATGGCGAGCACTTCGAGCTCGCGGGCCGACATCGGACCGGACACCTTGGCCCCGGTCCAGTCGTCCGCGAACAGGGACCTCTGCGGCAGGTGGATGACGAGCTGGTCCGAGTCCGTCAGCACGCAGTCGATCGCCGTCCTGAGGGTCCGGTAGTCGACCGACTTGTGCAGGAAGCCGGACACTCCGACGGCTGTCAGCTCGCGGATCCGCGCGCCGTCGTCGTGCATGCTCAGGATGATCACCCTGGTGTTCGGGCTGTCCTCGAGGACGTCGATCAGCAGTTCGTGCGGATCGGGACCCGGCATCTCCGTGTCGATGATCAGTACGTCCGGCCGCAGCAGCCGGCACAGGAGGACCGCCTCGGCGCCGGTCGAGCCCTCGGCCTCGACGACGAACGTCGGAACCGACGCGAGGAGGGACACGAGACCGCTGCGGAACAGGTGGTGACTGTCCACCACGACGAGCCGGGTGCAGGCCTCGGACATCGGTGCCCGGACCAACTCGGCCGTCCTGCCGCTTGTCCCCCCGGAATCGGTGACGAACCTCAGCGCACTGGTGACTTCCTCCGTGGCGCGATGAATCCCCAATGTCGTGCCTTCCCCCGTCGGCGCAAGGCTTCCCCGTGTCGCCCAGCCCTGCTGGCGAAGGTAACCGCCCGGTTTGAGGATGACAAGGCAACGACGCCCCTTTGGTGACGCGGCCTCAACCCGGTGTGCGCACCGGCCCGCGTCCCGGGTGTGGGGGACCCGGGGGACACGCAGAGGCCTCCGCCGGATGGAGCACTTCGCCGACTGAGCGTCAGACGCACCGCTCGGACGAGGCCAGCCCGACGAACTCCGCCCACGCCTCACGCGACACGGTGAGGACGGCTCCGGCGACGGCCTTGGAGTCACGGACGTGCACGGCTGCGGTAGCGGCGGCGATCTCCACGCACTGCCCTCCTTCGGCTCCGCTGTAACTGCTCTTGAACCAGAGGAGACCAGTAGCGGCGGTCGAGGACTCAGCGTTGTTCATAGCGATCCCAGCAACCCTTCGACGAACGCCATCGATTCTCTCGGAGTGAGAGCTTGTGATCGGATAATCCCATAGCGCGCGGCGGTGACAGCAGCGCGTGCAGGGTCCGTCTCGAGTGCGCTCGTTCCCTGTGCTTCGGCGTACACGAACTGCTTGCCGTCCTGGCGGATGACGACGGTGAACGGCCCGTCCACACCTGCGCTCTCCTCGCTGCTGAGCGGCATGACTTGAAGCTGCACGCTGCGCTCTGCCCCGATGAGGAGAAGGTGCTCCAACTGCCCTCGCTGGACGTCCCTTCCTCCGTAGCGACGGCGTAACACCGATTCGTCCATCACGAAACTCAGCAACGGCGCGGGCTCCCTACCGAGAATGTCCTGCCGGGCCAGCCGCGCCGTCACGCGTTGCTCGATGGTGTCCTGCTTCAGCGGTGGACGACGCATGGTGAGCAGCGCCCGCATGTACTCCTCAGTCTGGAGGAGGCCGTTGACCACGAGAGTGTCGTAGGCGAGCAGTTCCATGGCCTCCTTCTCCAACGCCGCCATCCCCTGGAAGAACACCGGATACTGAGCCCGCTCCACCTGCTCCTTCCACAGGCACAGCAACCCGCCCGCCCCCAGCACCTCGTCCGCGCGCTCGATCGCCCGGGGTGACGGAATCCTCCGCCCCTGCTCGAACGCCGCGACCGTGGAAGCCGAGTAGCCGAGGCGCCGCCCGAACTCCTCGCGTTCCAAGCCCTCCCGCAGCCGCAGCGTCTTCAGTGTCTGCCCGAACGCGACCACGATCCCGCGCCCGGTCTCGTCCTCCGGACGCCGCCCGGCCCCGCCGTCGTTGTCCCAGCCGTCCCCGAGACTCACGACCGCCCCGGTCTCCGCCTCGGCGTCCTGGCGCTCAGCCATGTCCGTCATCACCGCCTCCTCGACCCAACGCCCCCGTAGGGAAAGCCGTTACGGCGCACAGCGCCTACGCACGCCGACACCGCGCGTACAGCAGCGCTCTGTCACCGCGTCACCGCTGGTCACGCTATGCGACCACCGGCACCGTGATCGGCATGACGGCCAAACCCAACACCTTCGAGATGCGCTTCACCTCCACACCTCGCGGAGCCCGCCTCGCCCGCCGCATGGCGGCCGTCCGGCTGGACGCGTGGGGGATCCCGTACGGCACCGACGCGCACGACGCGGTCGTACTGATCGTCGCGGAACTCACCGCGAACGCCGTGCGGCACGGACACGTCCCCGGCCGGGACTTCCACCTGCACCTCCATGCCCCGCTCCACGACCACGTCCTGCGTGTCGAGGTCACCGACACCCGCGGCGAACGCCTTCCTCGCCGCCCCACCGCTCCGAGGGGCGCGGCCGGCGCCGAGGAGGAAGCCGGCCGGGGGCTGCTCCTCGTATCGCAGCTCGCCGCCCGCTGGGACTGGCACCCGCGCCCGGACGGCCCGGGCAAGACCGTCTGGGCGGAGTACGCGCTCGCGTCGTCACCGACCCCGCCGAGCCCACGGAGCGCGCACTTCGGGCGGCGGTGACGCCGGCGGACGCGCGCGGGGCCTTGGCCCGGGCGGCGCGTGCGGAACCGGCGGCCTCGGCCGGCTCCTGGAGATCGAGTGCACCCCGTCGGCCAAGGGCGACCGCCGCTACCTCGTGCTGTCCGAGCCGCCGGGGGAGGCCTGGTCCGCTCAGGCCGTCCGGGACGTGTTCGCCGTCGACGTCATCCGGCGTACGGCGGCAGGCTGGGACGGAGACGAGGCGAAGGCGGCCCTGGGCGGCGAGCAGGGGTGCCCGGCGGCCAGGGCGTCAGCGCCGGTCCCCGATCACCGAGAACACCGCCCCCTCCGGGTCCGCCACCGTCGCGACCCGGCCGTGCGGGGTGTCGTGGGCCGCGGCGAGGACCCGCCCGCCCAGTTCGGTGACCTGAAGCAGCGTTTCCTCGGTGTCGGCGACCTGGAAGTAGGTCAGCCAGTGGGCGCCGCGGTCGCCGGGCAGGGCGTGGCCCAGGCCGCTCAGGGTGGCCACCGGGCGGCCGCCGGCGCGCAGGGTCACGTGGTCGGAGCCGGTGTCGGCCTGCGGTTCCTCCTCGTAGCCGAAGACCGTCTCGTAGAACTTGGCCACGGCGGTGGTCTCGAAGGTGAGCAGCTCGTGCCAGGCGGGGGTGCCGGGGACGCCGCCGATCGACGTGCCGAGGTGGGCCGCGCCCAGCCAGATGCCGAACACCGCCCCGGCGGGGTCGGCGGCGATGGCCATCCGCCCGGCCTCGGCCGCGTCCAGCGGGCCCACGGCCAACGTGCCGCCGCACAGGCGCACCTGGTCGGCCGTGGCGTCCACGTCCCGCGAGGCGAAGTACGGCGTCCAGGCGACCGGCAGCCGGCGGTCCGGCGGCAGATGGCCGATGCCCGCCACGTCGTGGCCGTCCAGGAGCGCCCGCACGTACGGGCCGAGCTGCTGCGGTCCCGGCCGGAACTCCCAGCCGAACAGGGTGCCGTAGAACCTCTCGGTCGCGGCCGGCCCGTGCACCATCAGGCTCACCCAGCAGGGTGTGCCGGGCGCGCGCCGTGCGTGCGGGCCGGCCGACTCCCGTGCCTCGGTCATCGATCACTCTCTCCCCGGCCCCCACGGGGCCGTGTCGCTTCCGCCTGCCGGAAGGGGTGTGCCGTCCACGCGCACATCCGCGCCGGTCCTCGCGCCCTCCGGGGTGCCGCACGCCGGGCCGCGCCGACCGCCCGGGGCACCGGGAGGGAATGTCCGCTGCGCCGCCGTGCGCCGCTTCCCGGCGACGGCCGGCGAGTGTCCGACAGTTGTACAGCCTGTGCCCGGTCCCGTACGCCGGGTGATCGGACCTGTCCGGCGGGAGAGTAGCCGGACCTGGACGCCGCGGCCACCCCTGACGTAAGGATGACGCCATGACAGCCATCATCAGCGCGACCGAACTGGCCCGAGAGATCGAGGGGGAGACGCCGCCCGTCCTGCTGGACGTCCGCTGGCGGCTCAGCCTCGCGAAGGCGGCGGGCGAACCGCCGTTCGACGGCCGGGCCGAGTACGCGGCGGGGCACATCCCCGGCGCGGTCTTCGTCGACCTGGACCGGGAGCTGGCCTCGGCCCCCGGGGAGCGCGGCCGCCATCCGCTGCCCGACCTCGCGGAGTTCGGCGCGGCCATGCGCCGCGCGGGAGTGTCGGCCGCCCGGCCGGTCGTCGTCTACGACGGCGGGGTGGGCTGGGCCGCCGCGCGCGCGTGGTGGCTGCTGCGCTGGACGGGTCACCCGGACGTGCGGTGCCTCGACGGCGGGTTGCCGGCCTGGGAGGGTCCGCTGTCCACCGGGACGCCCGCTCCCGCCGAGGGCGACTTCCGGCCCGTGCCGGACCCCGCCGGGCTGCTGGACGCGGACCAGGCGGCCGCCCTGGCCGGCTCGGGCGTGCTGCTCGACGCGCGCGCGGGGGAGCGGTACCGCGGTGAGGTGGAGCCCATCGACCGGGTCGGCGGGCACATCCCGGGCGCGGTGTCGGCGCCGACGACCGAGAACGTGGGCCCGGACGGCCGGTTCCTGCCCGCGGCGGACCTGCGGGACCGCTTCAAGGCCCTGGGGGTGTCCGGCGACGTTCCGGTGGGCGTCTACTGCGGCTCGGGCGTGTCGGCCGCCCAGGAGGTGCTGGCGCTCGCGGTCGCGGGCATTCCGGCGGCTCTGTACGTCGGTTCCTGGTCGGAGTGGTCCTCGGACCCGTCCCGCCCGGTGGCCGTGGGTCCGGATCCCCGCTAGGGCCGAAGAGGCGGGGGCACGCGCGTGTACTCCCGCCTCTCACCCGTCGTACGAGGATCCACACGGGCGTACGGCCCGTTTACTCCTGCTTCTTGCGCCGGGTCCCGAAGACGATCTCGTCCCAGCTCGGGACCGCGGCCCGGCGGCCGGGGCGGACGCCGTCGGCCTCGGCCTGGCGGTCGGTGGAGCCGATGAGCCGGTCCCGGTGGCTGCCCACCGAGCGCGGCATGAGGACGTCCGCGTAGGCGGACCCGGCCGACGCGGCGGGCGCCGGGGGCTCCTCCTCCTCGACCTCCTCGGGCGGCTCCTCCGAGACCTCCACCGGCCGTTCCGGGACCACCAGGTCGCCCCGGAAACTCGGCACCGCCTCCAGCAGGCTGGTCAGCGAGTCGCGTTCGCCGGTGGTCTCCTCGGCCGGCTCGGACGCCTGCGCGGGCAGGCTCGGCCGGTCCCGGTCGACCCGCTCCAGGGCGCGGTCCATGCCCCGGTCGCGCGGCAGCCGGGCGATGCGCGGGACGAACGGGAAGCTCGGCTCCGGCACGGCGAGGTCGTCGGACTCGCCGATGAGGGAGCGCGCCTCCTCGTCCACCGCCTGGACGAGCCGCCGGGGCGGGTCGTACGTCCAGCTCGCCGAGTGCGGTTCGCCCGCGACCCGGTAGACGAGCAGGACCTCCCAGGTGCCGTCGTCGCGGCGCCAGGAGTCCCACTGCACGGTGTCCTTGTCGGCGCCGCGCAGCAGCAGCCGCTCCTGGACGGCCTCGCCGAGCAGCGGACCGGAGTTCTCGCCGGGCCGGCGGACCGGGGTCTTGCGGGCGCGCTCGGCCATGAAGGCGCGCTCGGCCAGCACGGGTCCCTCGAAGCGCCGTACCCGGTCGACCGGGATGCCGGCGAGCTGGGCGACCTCTTCGGCGGTGGCGCCTGCTCGTATACGCGCCTGGATGTCACGCGGGCGGAGATGGCTCTCCACCTCGATCTCGATCTGGCCGAGACGGGGCCGGTCGCCGCGGACGGCGGCGCGCAGCCGCTCGTCGATCGGAAGCGTGTACTCCGTTGAGTCGGCAGCCTTGAGCACCAGCCGTGTGCCGTCATTGGAGACGGCCACGACACGCAGTTCGGGCATGGGGACCTCCCGGGTGGTGCCTGCCGACGTCACGTGCGTCGCTGCTTCCGCTAGTCGAGTGTGGCCTGCCCGGGTGCAGCCTGCCACAACCTTGCCGAGTTGCCCGGCGTGTCGGGCATGGGCCCTGGGCCGCCGTTATGGCACGGTTACCTGTTCGCAACGCTAAGTGACCAACTCCGTCACCCTGTGCAACTGGCCCCCTCCCGGCGGTCCTGCGAGGTCGCGGACAGCCTGGTGGGAGACCGGACCCAGGGCTCGCAACAGTACTCCATTTGGACCATGTGCGTGGATGGGCGCGCCGCCCAACTTCTCGCAAGGGGTGCTACTTGGCCGTTCGTCACCGGGTTGTGGCGATCTTGGAGGTGGCGAACCTCACGTAATCCCCGGAAACGGAACTAATCGCTACGCCCCCAGAACCCTCCGCAAGTAGTCGTTCTGGAACAGGCGTTCCGGGTCGAGCCGGTCGCGCAGCGCCGTGAACTCGGCGAAGCGCGGGTACACCCCGGAGAGGTACGCCGCGTCCCGCGTGTGCAGCTTCCCCCAGTGCGGCCGGCCCTCGTGCGCGGTGAAGATGCGCTCGGCGGCGGTGAAGTAGGCGTGGTACGGCGTGCCGCGGAACATGTGCACCGCGATGTACGCGGTGTCCCGGCCGGAGGCGGTGGACAGGGTGATGTCGTCGGCCGGGGCGGTGCGCACCTCGACCGGGAAGCTGACGCGCAGTCCGGAGCGGTCCACCATGGCCTTCAGCTCGCGCAGCGCGTCCACCAGGGCCGCGCGCGGGACGGCGTACTCCATCTCCAGGAAGCGCACCCGGCGCGGCGAGGTGAACACCTCGTACGGGATGTCCGTGTACGTCCGCGCGGACAGCGCCCTGCTGGAGATCCGCGCGATCGCCGGGACGGACGCCGGCGCCGCGCGCCCGACCCACTGGGCCACCTGGAAGACGCCGTTGGAGAGGAACTCGTCCTCGAACCAGCCGGACAGCCGCCCCACCGGCTGCTCCGGGCCCGCACTGCGGTTGTTGCGCTTGGTGTTGGTGTTCCCGGTGTGCGGAAACCAGTAGAACTCGAAGTGCTCGTTCTCCGCCCACAGTTGATCGAACTCGGCGGTCACCCGGTCGAAGGGCATCGGCTCCTCGCGCGCGGTGAGCAGGAACAGCGGCTCCACGGCGAAGGTGATCGCCGTGACGACGCCCAGGGCGCCCAGGCCTATGCGGGCGGCCGCGAAGACCTCCGGGTTCTCCTCCTGCGAGCAGGTGAGCACCGAGCCGTCGGCCGTCACCAGCTCAAGGCCCCTGATCTGGGCGGCGATCGAGCCCGACTCGCGGCCGGTGCCGTGGGTGCCGGTGCTGGTCGCGCCGGAGACCGTCTGCTCCATGATGTCGCCCATGTTGGTGAGCGACAGCCCCTCGCGCGCCAGCGCCGCGTTGAGCCTCTTGAGCGGCGTGCCCGCCTCCACCGTGACGGTCATGGCCTCCCGGTCGACGCCGCGTATGCCGGTCAGCAGCTGCGGACGGATCAGCACACCGTCCGTGGCGGCTATGGACGTGAAGGAGTGCCCGGTGCCGACCGCCTTCACCTTCAGGCCGTCCTCGGCCGCCCGGCGCACCTCCGCGGCCAGCTCCTCCACCGAGGCCGGCGCGACCTCGCGCGCGGGGCGGGCGGAGACGTTGCCGCCCCAGTTACGCCAGGTGCTGTTCCTCGCGCTCGACGTGGTGCTCAACGATGCCTCCCCGACCCGCGGCCGGCCTGCGGAGCCGGCGGTACCCGAGGAAACCGACCGTGACCGCGACGGCTCCGGACACGGCCGGAACCCCGTACCCGGCGCGCGCCCCGGCTGCGTCGATCACCCAGCCGGCGACGGAGGAGCCGAGCGCGACTCCGACCGCGAGGCCGGTGCTCACCCAGGTCATGCCCTCGGTGAGCTGCGCGCGAGGTACGTGCTCTTCGATGAGGGACATCGTCGTGATCATCGTCGGCGCGATGGCCAGCCCCGCAACGAACAGCGCCACGGCCAGAAGCGGCAGGTTTCCGACCAGTAGGAGGGGGATCATACTCACGGCCATGGCCGACACGCCCAGGAGCCAGCGGCGTTCCGGCGCCCCGGCGAACCGCATCAGACCGAAGACCACCCCGGCCGTGCAGGATCCGGCGGCGTACAGCGCGAGGACCACGCTCGCGGCGGCCTTGTGACCGCGCTCCTCGGCGAAGGCCACGGTGACCACGTCGACCGCCCCGAAGATCGTGCCGGTGGCCGCGAAGGTGGCCACCAGCACCTGGAGTCCCGGCGAGCGCAGCGGGCTGCCGCCCCCCTTGCGCTCCCGCGGGTGCGGCCGCGGCTCGGTGGCGTGCTGGGACGTCAGCCAGAAGACGCCGGCGGCCAGGAAGCACGCGGCCAGCAGGGGGCCCGCCTCCGGGAACCAGGCCGTGGACAGTCCGATGGAGATGATCGGCCCGAAGATGAAGCAGACCTCGTCCACCACCGACTCGAAGGAGTAGGCGGTGTGCAGCTTCGGCGTCCCCCGGTACAGCGCCGCCCAGCGGGCCCGGATCATCGCGCCCAGGCTCGGCACCGAGCCGATCCCGGCCGCGCAGACGAACAGCGTCCAGTCCGGTCCGCCGAGGGACGCGGTCAGCAGCAGCCCGGCGGCCGCCGTGAGCGCGACCAGGGTCGCCGGGCGCAGCACCCGGCGCTGCCCGTGCCGGTCCACCATCCGGGATATCCGCGGTCCGACGGCGGCGGCGGACAGCGCGATGGTGGCGGACAGCGCGCCGGCCAGGCCGTAGCGGCCGGTGAGCTGCGAGATCATCGTGACCACGCCGATGCCCATCATGGACAGCGGCATCCGGCCGACGAACCCCGCGGCGGAGAAGGCCTTCGTGCCGGGCTCGGCGAACAGGGCGCGGTAGGGGCTGGGCACGTGGACTCCGGGGCGGCTCGTAAGGCGCGAATGCGATTGGTACAGCTTACGAGTTAGGTCGCCCTAAGTGCACCCCCGAAACCGCTCGGGGACGCCACGGGGAGCAGCCGGATAATCATCGCGAAACCATCACGAACACGACTCTTCACCCCGCTGTTCCTCCGCCGTCGGTGCCGGGTGGCAGGATCGAGTCATGCCAGACGCGCTCGATCCCACCCCGTACGACGCCCTGCTCCTGCTCTCCTTCGGCGGCCCCGAAGGACCCGACGACGTGGTCCCGTTCCTGGAGAACGTCACGCGCGGGCGCGGCATCCCCAAGGAACGCCTGAAGGAGGTCGGGCAGCACTACTTCCTGTTCGGCGGGGTGAGCCCCATCAACGACCAGAACCGCGCCCTGCTGAAGGCGCTGCGCGAGGACTTCGCCGAGCACGGCCTCGACCTGCCGGTCTACTGGGGCAACCGCAACTGGGCGCCGTACCTGACCGACACCCTGCGCGAGATGGCCGCCGACGGCCGGCGCCGCGTCCTGGTGCTCGCCACCAGCGCCTACGCCTCCTACTCGGGCTGCCGCCAGTACCGCGAGAACCTGGCCGACGCCCTGGCCGCCCTCCAGGAGGAGGGCGTGCGGCCGCCGAAGGTCGACAAGCTGCGGCACTACTTCAACCACCCGGGCTTCGTCGAGCCCATGGTCGACGGAGTGCTGCGCTCCCTCGCGGACCTCCCCGACGACGTGCGCGACGGCGCCCACATCGCCTTCACCACGCACTCCATCCCCACCTCCGCCGCCGACACCTCCGGCCCGGCCGAGGCCCACGGAGAGGGCGGGGCCTACGTCGAGCAGCACCTGGACGTGGCCCAGCTGATCGCCGACGCCGTCCGCGAGCGCACCGGCGTCGACCACCCCTGGCGGCTCGTCTACCAGTCCCGCTCCGGCGCCCCGCACATCCCGTGGCTGGAGCCGGACATCTGCGACCACCTCGAGGAGCGGCACGCCGCCGGCGTCCCGGCCGTCGTCATGGCGCCCATCGGCTTCGTCTCCGACCACATGGAGGTCATGTACGACCTCGACACCGAGGCCACGGCCAGGGCCGGGGAGCTGGGCCTGCCGGTGCGCCGCTCGGCCACCGTGGGCGCCGACCCGCGGTTCGCGGCGGCCGTCCGCGAGCTGGTCCTGGAGCGGTCCGCGGCGGAGCGCGGGCAGCAGGTCACGCGGTGCGCCCTGGGCGCGCTCGGCCCCAGCCACGACCTGTGCCCCGTCGGCTGCTGCCCGGCCCGCGCCCCGAAGCCGGCCGCCGCCGGCGCCGACAGCCCCTTCGCATGAGGAGCCCCGTGACCGACGCCCTCCACCGGGAACTGCTCGAACTGGCCCAGGAGGCCGCCCGCCGGGCCGGTGAGCTGCTGCGCGACGGCCGGCCGGCCGATCTGGCCGTGGCCAGGACCAAGTCGAGCCCGATCGACGTCGTCACCGAGATGGACATCGCCGCCGAGAAGCTGATCACCGACCTGATCTCCGGCCGGCGGCCCGAGGACGGCTTCCTCGGCGAGGAGGGCGCCTCCGTCGAGGGCACCAGCGGCATCCGCTGGGTGATCGACCCGCTCGACGGCACGGTCAACTACCTCTACGGCCTGCCGACCTGGGCCGTGTCCGTCGCGGCCGAGCAGGACGGCGAGACCGTCGTCGGCGTGGTCGCGGCGCCGATGCGCGGCGAGACGTACCACGCGGTACGCGGCGGCGGGGCCTGGGCCACGGGCGCGTGGGAGGGCGAACAGGCGCTGGCCTGCCGCCCGGCGCCCCCGCTGGACCAGGCGCTGGTCTCCACCGGCTTCAACTACGTCGCCCACGTCCGCACCCACCAGGCCGAGGTGGCCGCCCGGCTCATCCCGCTGCTCCGGGACATCCGGCGCGGCGGCTCGGCCGCGGTCGACCTGTGCGACCTGGCCTGCGGCCGGCTCGACGGCTACTACGAGCGCGGGCTGCACGCCTGGGACGTGGCGGCGGGGGACCTGATCGCCCGGGAGGCGGGCGCGCTGACCGGTGGACGCCCCGGAGAGCGCCCCACGGGCGATCTGACGGTCGCGGGCACCCAGGGCCTCTTCGAGCCCCTCCAGCGGCTGCTGGAGGACTTCGGCGCCTGGCACGACTAGTCCGCCTCCGGGCGGGCAGGCGAGGCACAGGGTGCTGGACGAACGGGACCCCCGGCGCTGGATTCGCCGGGGGTCCCGTTCCTGCACTGCGGGCCTAACAGACGCGTGACGCGGCGACCTCCACACCGTGGTCGGCGGCGAGGCGGCGCAGGTCGTCGAGCTCAGCCTGCTCCACCTCGACAAGGAAGTCGTCGCCCTCGTCACGAGCCCGCGACAGGTCGGACTCGGTCGCCTTTATGCGCTGCAGAAGTCCTGCGGTGAATGCGTCCATGCTGCGCCCCCTCGTCCTGGGTCGTGGGTCGGGTGGCACGGGGGTGTGCCGTTCGGAGGAAAACGATCACGTCTGCCGCGGGTGCCCAGCGCAGCCCGGCCGGGCGGCGACGGTGCCGGACACCCACGCCAACTCTGCGGATGCGGAGACGGATCGCTGTGTACCGCATGGTGCTGCGGCACATGCAGAGCGTGATCGCGGGGTGTACATGCCGTCCTCCCCCCGCTCTCCGCGCGGGAAACCTCAACCGCCGGAGAAAATCTCGCCCGGCCGCCCCGCGACCCCGGTCCCTGCGGTCCCGGATCCCGCCGGGACCCCGTCTTACAGCCGACTTACGGCCGAAAAGGGCAGGATGGAGGTCACATCCCACGGACACCCCTGCCCGCGCGCGCCTCACCGCGCGCTACGCGGGTGGACACAGGAAGGACAGCGACGTGCGCGTACTCGTCGTCGAGGACGAGCAACTGCTCGCCGATGCGGTGGCCACCGGACTGCGCCGGGAGGCCATGGCCGTCGACGTCGTGTACGACGGTGCGGCCGCCCTGGAGCGCATCGGCGTCAACGACTACGACGTGGTCGTCCTCGACCGCGACCTCCCGCTCGTGCACGGCGACGACGTGTGCCGCAAGATCGTGGAGCTGGGCATGCCCACGCGCGTGCTCATGCTCACCGCCTCCGGCGACGTCAGCGACCGGGTCGAGGGCCTGGAGATCGGCGCCGACGACTACCTCCCCAAGCCGTTCGCGTTCAGCGAGCTGATCGCGCGCGTGCGGGCCCTCGGGCGCCGTACCAGCGTGCCGCTGCCGCCGGTCCTGGAGCGGGCCGGCATCAAGCTCGACCCCAACCGCCGCGAGGTCTTCCGCGACGGCAGGGAGGTCCAGCTCGCGCCCAAGGAGTTCGCGGTCCTGGAGGTCCTGATGCGCAGCGAGGGCGCGGTGGTCTCGGCCGAGCAGCTCCTGGAGAAGGCCTGGGACGAGAACACCGACCCGTTCACCAACGTCGTGCGCGTGACCGTCATGACGCTGCGCCGCAAGCTCGGCGAGCCGCCGGTGATCGTCACCGTCCCCGGCTCCGGCTACCGGATCTGATCCGCCGTGGCCACGACACCCGCGCCCCCGCAGGCGCCCCCGAAGCCCACCTGGGACCCCCGCAGGCCGCAGCCCCCCTTCCCGTGGCTGCGCCCGACCATCCGGATACGCCTCACCCTGCTGTACGGCGGCATGTTCCTGATCGCCGGCATCCTGCTGCTGTCGATCATCTACCTGCTGGCCGCGCAGGCCATCACCAACGGCAACGCCCCGCTGTTCAAGATCGTCAGCTTCCAGGAGCTGAAGGTCTCCAGCGACAACTGCCCCGCGATCACCAACCAGGTCCCGCTCGCCGACTTCAACGACGCGATCAGCCGGTGCGCCGACCACCAGCGCCAGGCGGCCCTGGACAACCTCCTCAGCCGCTCGCTGCTGGCCCTGCTGGGCCTGGCCGTGATCGCCTTCGCGTTCGGCTACGCGATGGCGGGCCGCGTGCTGTCCCCGCTCGGCCGGATCACCCGCACCGCGCGCCAGGTGGCCGGCTCGGACCTGTCCCGGCGGATCGAGCTGGACGGCCCGGACGACGAGCTGAAGGAGCTGGCGGACACCTTCGACGAGATGCTGGAGCGCCTGGAGCGGGCCTTCACCGCCCAGCAGCGCTTCGTCGGCAACGCCTCCCACGAGCTGCGCACCCCGCTCGCGATCAACCGCACGCTCCTCGAGGTGCACCTCTCCGACCCGAACGCGCCGGTGGAGCTGCAGCAGCTCGGCAAGACGCTGCTGGCCACCAACGAGCGCAGCGAGCAGCTCGTGGAGGGCCTGCTGCTGCTCGCCCGCAGCGACAACCAGATCGTCGAGCGCAAGCCGGTCGACCTGGCCGAGGTGGCCGGCCAGGCCGTCGACCAGGTGCACGCCGAGGCCGAGGCCAAGGGCGTCGCACTGCGCGGCGAGCGCAAGCCCGCGGTGGTGCAGGGCAACGGCGTCCTGCTGGAGCGGATCGCGCTGAACCTCCTCCAGAACGCGGTGCGCTACAACGTGGCCGAGAACGGCTGGGTCGAGGTGACCACCGAGGTGCAGCACGGGCAGGCTGTGCTGACCGTCTCGAACACCGGCCCGGTGGTGCCGGCGTACGAGATCGACAACCTCTTCGAGCCGTTCAGACGGCTGCGCACGGAGCGTACGGGCAGCGACAAGGGCGTGGGTCTCGGCCTGTCCATCGTCAGATCCGTGGCCCGGGCGCACGGCGGCCACATCGTGGCGACGCCGCGCGAGGGGGGAGGCCTGGTGATGCGGGTCACGCTGCCGGTGTGACCAGGATCCGACACACGCGGGGCCTGTTCGCTTCACGCGGAATTTCCAGGGCCCCGTCAGCGGTTGATCCTGTGTGATCGATCACATGGACGGATTTCCGGCCATGTACTCCGCGTGATCATGACACGGGGCGGAAAGCCGGGAAAATCCCAGTTTTCAGGGCTCTAGATCACGGGAAGTACACGGTGAGGCGCCTTTGAGGCGCGGCATTCGAACCGTGTACGGTCCTCACCGCCATCCAAGCCGATCACTCACGAGCGGCCGGCTTGGATGTCGATTGAGTAACAGACCTTGATGTGAGGCAAAATCTCCGCCTCAGGTCGGGCACAAGTCCGGCCTCTCACGCGTTACGTGCGCTGAAGACACCGCAGACACCCAGAGGGGGAGAGCGACATGGCAACCGATTACGACACTCCACGCAAGACCGACGACGACGTCGACTCGGACAGCCTTGAAGAGCTGAAGGCCCGCCGGAACGACAAGTCCACCTCCGCGGTGGACGTCGACGAGTTCGAGGCCGCCGAAGGCCTGGAACTGCCGGGCGCCGACCTCTCGAACGAGGAACTGGCCGTCCGCGTGCTGCCCAAGCAGCAGGACGAGTTCACCTGCATGAGCTGCTTCCTGGTGCACCACCGCAGCCAGCTGGCCCGCGAGAAGAACGGCCAGCCGATCTGCCGCGACTGCGACTGAGGACGGGTCGGCCGTGACTGGCTCGACCCCTCCGCGGAAGCGCCGCTTCTCCCTGCGGGGAGCGGACAAGGGGCCGCACGGCGGCCCGCACGGTGCGCGTGACGACGAGCGGGGCTCAGCCTCGGCGGGAGCCTCGCTCGAACCGGCGTCCGGCCGGGACGACCACCCGACGGCGCCGGAGCCGCAGCCCCTCGCCAGGCGACGGGCCGCGGTGGTCCGTGACAAGGCCCGGCACCTGGCCCAGGAAGGGGCCCGCAGGGGCGGCAGCCGAGCCCGCGCGGGGCTGGCGTACGCCGCGGACCGGATCCTCGAGATCGCCCCGCGTGTGCCCGTACGCGACCTCGCGACCCTGCGCCGCCAGTTCCCCGGCCTCGGCCCCGAGGAACTCGCCGACAAGCTGGTGGCGGGCGCGGCGGCCGGCACCTCCACGGTAGGCGCCGGTATCGGGGCGGCGGCGATGCTCCCGGTGCCACCGGCCATGCCGACCGAACTGGCGACCGAGATCACCGGGGTCGCCGCGATCGAGCTCAAGCTCATCGCCGAACTGCACGAGGTCTACGGCGTACGTCCGCCGGGAAACCTCCGGGCCCGCAGCACCGCCTACCTGTCCTCCTGGACGGGGGAGCGCGGCATCAAGGTGACCCAGCCGGCCACCATCGACGCGGCCCTCGGCGGCCGGATGAAGCGCGAACTGCGCCAGCAGATCATGAAGCGCACGCTCCGGGACCTGCCGAACCTGATGCCGTTCATGGTGGGCGCCGCGGTGGGCGCGGTCATGAACCGCCGGGACACCAGAAGACTCGCCGCACGGATCCGCGCGGACCTGCGCAAGGTCCAGGTGCCGTGGGACGAGCTGTCCGAGCTGCCGCCGCTAGACGAACCCGAGCACCCCATCCGGCTCGGCGAGCTGCCGGGGAAGCCCGGGGACTGACGGGCCCGGGGCGCTACGCCGCCGTCCCCCGGGCCGCCTCGATCGCGGCCGCCAGCCGCTCCGGCTCCCGCGTCGACAGGTACAGGTACGGCGTCGGGTCCTGCGGGTCCGTGACCTCCACCCGCAGCGCCGTGGGGATGTAGGCGCGCAGCAGCAGGAAGGCGCGGGTGTCGGCCTTGTACGTGCGCCAGGCGCGGGCCTCCTCGCGGTCGAGGACCTCCGAGTCGCCGAGCGCCGACACCGGTACCCGGGCCTCGCCGGCGATCAGCGAGTCGCCCACCACCCGGATCCGCGGGGAGCCGTACGCGCTGGCCATCACGGCCGCGACGGCCGTGCCCCCGACCAGGCCGCCGAGCAGCGGCACGGTCCCGAACGGCAGCAGGATCAGGGCGAACGAGACGCCCACGAGGAAGCTGATCAGCCACCACGAGCGGGGGGCGGTGAGGCGTTCTTCGTAAGGGGTGGCGGAGAGCTGCATGAAGCCAGCTTGGCACGGTGTCGGAACAACGCCGACGCGCGGGTAAGGTCTGCGCCTGTGAGTGGTAGTTCCGCGGCTCTTCAGCCCCCCGCCGACGCGGCGAAACCCGTACGGCACCCCGACGCCCCCGCGCCCGGCGAGCTCCTCGGCGCCCATTACGAACACTGCTTCGGGTGCGGCGGCGGGCAGCCGCACGGGCTGCACCTGGAGGCGCGCGCCGGTGAGGGCGTCTCGCTGACCGCCGAGTTCACCGTGCAGCCCGCCCATCAGGGCGCCCCGGGGCTCGCGCACGGCGGTCTGCTGGCCACCGCCCTCGACGAGACGCTCGGCTCGCTGAACTGGCTGCTGCGCACCATCGCGGTCACCGGACGGCTGGAGACCGACTTCGTGCGGCCGGTTCCGGTGGGCACCACGCTGCATCTGCAGGCCGAGGTGGTCGCCGTGGCGGGGCGGAAGATCTACTGCACCGCCACCGGGCGCATCGGCGGCCCCGAGGGGCCCGTCGCCGTCCGTGCCGACGCCCTGTTCATCGAGGTCAAGGTGGACCACTTCATCGACCACGGCCGCACGGAGGAGATCCGCGCCGCCATGGACGACCCGGACCAGGTCCGGCGGGCCCGCGCCTTCGAGGTGAACCCGTGAGCCGCCCCCCGCTGGACGTGCGGGTGCGCCGTGTCGACCCCGACGTACCGCTTCCCGCGTACGAGCACCCGGGCGACGCCGGGGCCGACCTGCGCACCACCGAGGCTCGCGAGCTGGCGCCCGGTGAGCGGGCGGTGCTGCCCACGGGTGTGTCGATCGCCCTGCCCGAGGGGTACGCGGCCTTCGTGCACCCGCGTTCCGGTCTCGCCGCCCGCTGCGGTGTCGCCCTGGTGAATGCCCCGGGGACGGTCGATGCCGGGTACCGTGGGGAGATCAAGGTGATCGTGGTGAATCTCGACCCGCGCGAGACGGTGCGGTTCGAGCGCTTCGACCGGATTGCCCAACTGGTCGTCCAGCAGGTCGAGAGGGTCCGCTTCCAGGAGGTGGCGGAACTTCCCGGCTCGGCGCGGGCCGAGGGGGGCTTCGGGTCCACCGGTGGCCATGCCGCGGTGGGCGACGAGAGCGGCACAAGCGGTCAGGCCGCCGTGCGTGGCCTGGCGGGTGGGAATCGATACGCTTCGGTCGTATCCGACCGGGAAGGACAGTGACGTGTTCGGACGTCGCAAGAAGAAGGGTGCCGCCGAGGACGCGGCCGGCGAGGCCGAGCAGGTCGTCGACAGCGTCGACACCGAGGCGGACGAGGAAGAGGCCGAGCGCGAGCGCGTCCGGCTGGAGCCCGAGCCCCGGCCCGACGGGCCGTGGGACAGCAGCGAGGTGCGCGACCCGGCCGAGGGGCGCGTCGACCTCGGCGGTCTGTTCGTGCCGGGCGTCGACGGCATGGAGCTGCGGGTGGAGGTCGCCGGTGACGCGATCGTCGCGGCGACCGTGGTGCTGCGCGACAGCGCCGTCCAGCTCCAGGCCTTCGCCGCGCCCAAGCGCGAGGGCATCTGGGGCGAGGTCCGCGAGGAGATCGCGGGCGGCATCACCCAGCAGGGCGGCATCGTCGACGAGGTCGAGGGCCCGCTCGGCTGGGAGCTGCGCGCCCAGGTGCCGGTCCAGCTGCCGGACGGCACCGGCGGCTTCCAGGTGGTCCGCTTCATCGGCGTGGACGGCCCGCGCTGGTTCCTGCGCGGTGTGATCTCCGGCCAGGGCGCGGTGCAGCCGCAGGCGGCCGGTCTGCTGGAGCAGATCTTCCGGGACACGGTCGTGGTCCGCGGCGAGGGCCCGATGGCGCCCCGCGACCCGATCGTCCTGAAGCTGCCCAACGACGCCCAGATGGTTCCCGAGGGCGTCCAGCAGGAGGAGGGCTCGCGCTTCTCCGGCGGCATGGGCCAGCTCCAGCGCGGACCCGAGATCACCGAGGTCCGGTAACAACAGGACGAAAAAGGGCCGTACCCCTCGGGGTGCGGCCCTTTCGCATGCGTGACCCCTTGACGGCCCAATGGTCTGTACCTACGGTCTCCCGGGCCAACGCCTGTTCATGAAGGCGCTCAACGTTCACGTCAATGAACGGAGTCACCGTGCGTCGTACCCCACTGCTCGCCGTCGTGGCCTCCCTGCTGACCGGTGTCCTGGCGGCGCCCGCAGCGCACTCCGCCCCCGCCGCCTTCGCCCACCCCGGAGTCACCGTCTCCCGGAGCCAGCTCGACTTCGCCCGCGCCCAGGTGCAGGCCGGCGCCCAACCCTGGAAGGGCGCGTACGACCGGATGCTGGCGAGCAAGTACGCCGACCTGAACCGCGTCCCCAAGCCGCGCGCCACCGTCGAGTGCGGCTCCTACTCCAACCCCAATAACGGCTGCACCGACGAGCGCGAGGACGCGATCGCCGCCTACACCGACGCCCTCGCCTGGTACGTCACCCGGGACGCGCGCTACGCCCGTAAGTCCATCGAGATCATGGACGCCTGGTCGGCCACCCTCACCGGCCACACCAACAGCAACGCGCCCCTGCAGACCGGCTGGGCGGGCTCCTCCTGGCCCAAGGCCGCCGAGATCATCAAGTACACGTACACCGGCGGCTGGGCCGGCCAGGACCGCTTCGCCGCCATGCTCCGCGACGTGTACCTGCCCGTGGTGATCAAGGGGTCCAACTCCAACGGCAACTGGGAGCTGTCGATGACGGAGGCCGCCGTCGGCATCTCCGTCTTCCTCGAGGACCGGGCGTCGTACGACACCGCGATGGCCCGGTTCCGCACCCGCGCGGCCGCCTACGTCTACCTCGCCTCCGACGGCGACCTGCCGAAGACCGTGCCCAGCCAGAACCTGAACACCCGCGACAAGATCGTCTCCTACTGGCAGGGCCAGTCCACCTTCGTCACCGGGCTCACCCAGGAGACCTGCCGGGACCTCACCCACACCGGGTACGGCATCTCCGCGATCTCCCACATCGCCGAGACCAGCCGGATCCAGGGGCAGGACCTCTACGGCACCGACGTCGGCGAGCGGCTGCGGCAGGCGCTCGGCTTCCAGGCCAGGTACCAGCTCGGCGCGGCCGTCCCCGACTGGCTGTGCGGCGGCTCCCTCAAGCTCGGCCTCGGCCCCGTCACGGAGGTCGGCTACAACGCCCTGCACAACCGGCGCGGCGTCGCCATGACCAACACCCAGGCCCTGACCCTGGCCAACCGCCCGGCCGGCACCGACAACCTCTTCGTCGCCTGGGAGACCCTCACCCACGGCGACAACCCGAACTGAAACCGTTGAACGGCCGGGCGCCCCGCGGTGATACTGGCGCCCGGCCCATGTGGGCACGGGGGAGCGACGGGGAGGCCGCATGAGCCGGGTGATCACCGAGACCATGGTGCGCGTCGAGGACGTGCACAAGTCCTACGGGCGCGGGGCCGCCGCCGTGCACGCCCTGCGCGGGGTCTCCCTGGAGGTCCCGCGCGGCGAGCTCGTCGCCCTCAAGGGCCGCTCGGGCTCCGGGAAGACCACCTTGCTGAACATCGTCGGCGGACTCGACACCCCCGACCGGGGCCGGGTCGAGGTCGACGGGCGGGACCTGGCCGGGCTCGGCGAGAAAGGCTTGCTGGAGCTGCGGCGGGACCGGATTGGCTTCGTCTTCCAGTCCTTCGGGCTCATCCCGATCCTGACCGCCGCCGAGAACGTCGGCGTACCGCTGCGGCTGCGCCGGGCCGAGCCGCGCGAGCGCGAGGAACGCGTCGAGCTGCTGCTCTCCCTCGTCGGACTCGCCGACCACGCGGCCCAGCGGCCCGGTGAGCTCTCCGGCGGCCAGCAGCAGCGGGTCGCCATCGCCCGCGCCCTCGCCAACCGCCCCGCCCTGCTCATCGCGGACGAGCCGACCGGCCAGCTCGACGCCGAGACCGGGCACGCCGTCATGGAACTGCTGCGGGCCGTCGTCCGCACCGAGCGGGCCACCGCCCTGGTCGCCACGCACGACGCGAACCTGCTGGACCTCGCCGACCGGGTGCTGGAACTGCGCGACGGGGAGATCACCGAGCACTGAGCCCCGGCCCCGGGCCGGCCCGTCAGGGTTGCGTCAAAGACCCCCCTCGACCCGCCTCTTGTCCCGTTCGTCCGAGTCGCGGGACGTAGGGTCGACGCTGCGTAGGCGGCAGACGGCGGAAGACAATGGGGCCATGGCACGCGGCAAGCTTCGGATCCACCTCGGCGCGGCACCGGGCGTGGGCAAGACCTACGCCATGCTGTCCGAGGCGCACCGCCGCGTCGAGCGGGGCACCGACTGCGTGGTGGCCTTCGTCGAGCACCACGACCGGCCGCGCACCGAGGTGATGCTGCACGGCCTGGAGCAGGTGCCGCGCGCGCGGCTGGAGCACCGGGGCGGCGCCTTCGAGGAGATGGACGTCGACGCGGTGCTGCGCCGCGCCCCCGCCGTCGCCCTCGTGGACGAACTCGCCCACACCAACGTCCCCGGCTCCCGCAACGCCAAGCGCTGGCAGGACGTCGAGGAGCTGCTCGCCGCCGGCATCGACGTCGTCACGACCGTCAACATCCAGCACCTGGAGTCCCTCGGCGACGTCGTGGAGTCGATCACGGGCGTGCGCCAGCGCGAGACGGTCCCGGACGAGATCGTGCGCCGGGCCGACCAGATCGAGCTGGTCGACATGTCCCCGCAGGCCCTGCGCCGGCGCATGGCGCACGGCAACATCTACCAGCCGGACAAGGTCGACGCGGCCCTGTCCAACTACTTCCGGCCCGGCAACCTGACCGCCCTGCGCGAGCTGGCCCTGCTGTGGGTGGCCGACCGGGTCGACGAGCACCTGAACGAGTACCGCAGCGAGCACCGCGTCTCCCGGATCTGGGGCTCCCGGGAGCGGATCGTGGTCGGGCTGACCGGCGGCCCCGAGGGGCGCACCCTCATCCGGCGGGCGGCACGGCTCGCCGAAAAAGGCGCCGGCGGCGAGGTGATGGCCGTCTACATCGCCCGCAGCGACGGCCTGACCGCGGCCTCCCCGAAGGAACTGGCCGTGCAGCGCACCCTGGTGGAAGACCTCGGCGGCACCTTCCACCACGTCGTCGGCGACGACATACCCGCCGCCCTCCTGGACTTCGCGCGCGGCGTCAACGCCACCCAGATCGTGCTCGGCTCCTCGCGCCGCAAGACCTGGCAGTACGTCTTCGGGCCCGGCGTCGGCGCCACCGTCGCCCGTGAGTCGGGCCCCGACCTCGACGTGCACATCGTCACCCACGAGGAGGTCGCCAAGGGCCGCGGACTGCCTGTCGCCCGGGGCGCCCGGCTCGGCCGGGCCCGCATCCTCTGGGGCTGGCTGGTCGGCCTGGGCGGCCCCGCCGTCCTCGCGCTGCTGCTCAGCACCGTCGACCTCGGCCTCGCCAACGACATGCTGCTGTTCCTGGCCGTCACCGTCGCGGCGGCCCTGCTCGGCGGCCTGCTGCCGGCCCTCGCCTCGGCGGCCCTCGGCTCCCTGCTGCTGAACTACTTCTACACCCCGCCCCTGCACCGCCTGACCATCGCCGACCCCAAGAACATCGTCGCCATCGCGATCTTCTTCGGGGTCGGCATGTCGGTCGCCTCCGTGGTCGACCTCGCCGCCCGGCGCACCCACCAGGCCGCCCGGCTGCGCGCCGAGTCGGAGATCCTCTCCTTCCTCGCGGGCAACGTGCTGCGCGGCGAGACCGGCCTGGAAGAACTGCTCGAACGGGTCCGGGAGACCTTCGCCATGGAGTCGGCCGCCCTGCTGGAGCGGGCCGGCGACGTCGAGCCGTGGACCTGCGCGGGCCGCGCAGGCCCCGGGCCGCAGTTGCGGCGCCCCGAGGACGCCGACGTCGACATGCCCGTCGGCGACCACATGGCCCTCGCGCTCACCGGCCGGGTGCTGCCCGCCGAGGACCGCCGGGTGCTCGCCGCCTTCGCCGCCCAGGCCGCAGTCGTACTGGACCGCAGCCGGCTCCAGGAGGAGGCCGACCGGGCCCGGGCGCTCGCCGAGGGCAACCGCATCCGCACCGCCCTGCTCGCCGCCGTCAGCCACGACCTGCGCACCCCGTTGGCCGGGATCAAGGCCGCCGTCTCCTCCCTGCGCTCCGAGGACGTCGACTGGTCCGAGGAGGACCGGGCGGAACTGCTCCAGGGCATCGAGGAGGGCGCCGACCGGCTCGACCACCTCGTGGGCAACCTGCTCGACATGTCCCGGCTGCAGACCGGCACCGTGGCCCCGCTCATCCGCGAGATCGACGTGGACGAGGTGGTCCCGATGGCCCTGGGCGGCGTGCCCGAGGACAGCGTGGAGCTCGACGTCCCCGAGACCCTGCCCATGGTCGCCGTCGACCCCGGGCTGCTGGAGCGCTCGGTGGCCAACCTGGTCGAGAACGCCGTCAAGTACAGTCCCCACGGCCGGCGCGTCCTGGTGTCCGCCAGCGCCATCGCGGACCGGGTCGAGGTGCGGGTGGTGGACCGCGGGCCCGGGGTGCCGGACGATGCCAAGGACCGCATATTCGAGCCCTTCCAGCGGTACGGGGACGCCCCGCGCGGCGCCGGGGTCGGCCTCGGCCTGGCGGTCGCCCGCGGCTTCGCCGAGGCGATGGGGGGCACCCTGAACGCCGAGGACACGCCGGGCGGCGGGCTCACCATGGTGCTGAGCCTCCGCGCGGCCCCCGAACCCCCCCTCCACCGCCAGGAGGACATCGCGGAACCCGAAAGGCAGGCCCTATGACGACCCGGGTGCTCGTGGTCGACGACGAGCCGCAGATCGTGCGCGCACTCGTGATCAACCTCAAGGCACGGCAGTACGAGGTCGACGCGGCCCACGACGGCAGGACCGCCCTGGAGCTCGCCGCCTCCCGCCACCCCGACGTGGTCGTGCTGGACCTGGGCCTGCCCGACATGGACGGCGTCGAGGTCATCCGGGGGCTGCGCGGCTGGACCCGGGTGCCGATCCTGGTGCTGTCCGCCCGGCACTCCTCCGACGAGAAGGTCCAGGCGCTGGACGCGGGCGCCGACGACTACGTCACCAAGCCCTTCGGCATGGACGAACTCCTGGCCCGGCTGCGCGCCGCGGTGCGCCGGGCCGAGCCGGCCGGACCCGGCGAGGACGACGTCACCACCGTGGAGACCGCGGGCTTCACCGTCGACCTGAGCGCGAAGAAGGTGAACCGGTCCGGCAAGGACGTCCGGCTCACCCCGACCGAGTGGCACCTGCTGGAGGTCCTGGTCCGCAACACCGGCCGCCTGGTCAGCCAGAAGCAGCTGCTGCAGGAGGTGTGGGGGCCCTCGTACGGCACGGAGTCCAACTATCTCCGGGTGTACATGGCGCAGCTCCGGCGCAAACTGGAGACGGACCCCTCGCACCCCGAGCACTTCATCACGGAGCCCGGGATGGGGTACCGGTTCGAGAAGTGACCGGCTGGGGGTCCGGGGGTCGGCCCCCGGGAAATGCGGCATCACGGAGCCCGGGATGGGGTACCGGTTCGAGAAGTGAGCTGGGCTACGGCGGCGTATGCGCACCCCGGTACGCTTCCTGTATGAGTGCTGTTCCTCGTTCCCAGAAGCCGGCCGGCCGGTTCCGGCGCATGCTCGACCGGCTCTCGACCTCCCAGGAGGACCTGGAGTCGGAGGAGCTGCGCGAGGACGCCGAGACGGCGGGATGCACCCGGATCGGTGACTGCCACGACCGGCAGATCGTCACCGTTACTGGTACCTTGCGCACGGTCACCCTGCGGCCACGCGCGGGAGTCCCGGCCCTGGAGGCCGAGCTGTTCGACGGCTCCGCCGCCCTGGACGTGGTGTGGCTCGGCAGGCGCTCCATCGTGGGGATAGAACCCGGACGCAAGCTGATCGCATCGGGCCGGATCTCGATGAGCCGGGGCCGCCGGGTGCTGTTCAATCCGAAGTACGAACTGCGACCCCTTGGACGGGAGTAGCCGGTGACGTCCCTCGACAAGCCGACCCAAGACGCCGATCAGACCCAGTCGGACGACGCACGCGCGGTCACCGAGGCCGCCCTGTTCGAGGCGTTCGGCGGTGTCCGCGGCATGGTCGAGACGGTGCTGCCCGGTCTCCTCTTCGTCGCGATCTTCACGATCAACAAGAACCTGCACTTCTCCGCGATCGCCGCGCTGGCCCTGTCCCTGGTGCTGGTGGTGGTCCGGCTGGCCCGCAAGGACACCGTCAAGCACGCCTTCAGCGGCGTCTTCGGCGTGGCGTTCGGCGTGGTCTTCGCGATGTTCACGGGCAACGCCAAGGACTTCTACCTCCCCGGCATGCTCTACACGCTGGGCCTGGCGCTGGCCTACATCATCACCACCCTCGCCGGTGTGCCGCTGATCGGCCTCATCCTCGGCCCGGTCTTCAAGGAGAACCTCTCCTGGCGGACCCGCAACCCCGGCCGCAAGAAGGCGTACGCCAAAGCGAGTTGGGCCTGGGGCCTGATCCTGCTCGCCAAGTGCGCGATCCTCTTCCCGCTGTACTGGTGGGCCGACACCGCCCAGCTCGGCTGGGTGCTGGTCGCCCTGAAGATCCCGCCGTTCCTGCTGGCCGTCTACCTGACCTGGGTGTTCCTGGCGAAGGCGCCCGCGCCGATCGACGTGTTCGCGGAGATGGAGGCGGAGGAGCAGGCCGAGAAGGAGCGCCGGGCCGCCCTGGCCGCCGAGGACGGCGAGCCCGCCGGCGGACGGCACCGCCGCGAGGCGTAGCGAGCCCCACGGGCTTCGCAGGACGAGAAGACGAGAATCCGTACGACGAGAAGGGGCGCCCTTGATGCCAGGGGCGCCCCTTCTTCCGCGTGCGGCCGCTCAGGCCTGCCGCGCGGTCAGTCCTCGCGCCGGACCGACAGCAGCTCCTCGAGCTGCTCCTCGCGGGCCTGCGCGGCCACGAAGAGGAGTTCGTCGCCGGGCTCCAGGGAGTCCTCCCGGGACGGGGTCAGCACCCGGGTGCCGCGGATGATCGTGACCAGGGAGGTGTCCTGCGGCCACTCCACGTCGCCGACCTGGGTGCCGGCCAGGGCCGACTCCTCGGGCAGGGTCAGCTCCACCAGGTTCGCGTCGCCGTGGCTGAAGCGCAGCAGCCGGACCAAATCGCCGACGCTCACCGCCTCCTCCACCAGGGCGGACATCAGGCGCGGGGTGGAGACGGCCACGTCCACGCCCCAGGCCTCGTTGAACAGCCACTCGTTCTTCGGGTTGTTCACGCGGGCGACGACGCGCGGCACGCCGTACTCCGTCTTGGCGAGCAGCGAGACGACCAGGTTGACCTTGTCGTCACCGGTCGCGGCGATCACCACGTTGCAGCGCTGCAGTGCCGCCTCGTCCAGGGAGGTGATCTCACAGGCGTCGGCCAGCAGCCACTCCGCCTGGGGCACCCGCTCCACCGAGATGGCGGTCGGGGCCTTGTCGATGAGCAGGACCTCGTGGCCGTTCTCGAGCAGCTCGCCCGCGATCGAGCGGCCGACGGCGCCGGCTCCGGCAATGGCGACCCTCATCAGTGACCGCTCTCCTCTTCCGGGCCCCCGGCGAACGCCGCCTCGACCTTCTCGACGTCGTCCGTCCGCATCATCACGTGCACCAGGTCGCCCTCCTGCAGCACCGTCTGCGACGTGGGCAGGATCGCCTCGCCCAGGCGGGTCAGGAACGCCACCCGGACGCCCGTCTCCTCCTGCAGCCTGCTGATCTTGTGGCCGACCCACTTGGCGGAGGCGTGCACCTCGGCGAGCTGGACGCCGCCGGTGGGGTCGCGCCACAGCGGCTCGGCGCCCGAGGGCAGCAGCCGGCGCAGCATCTGGTCGGCGGTCCAGCGGACCGTGGCCACGGTGGGGATGCCCAGGCGCTGGTAGACCTCGGCGCGGCGGGGGTCGTAGATACGGGCCGCCACGTTCTCCACGCCGAACATCTCGCGGGCCACGCGGGCGGAGATGATGTTGGAGTTGTCACCGCTGGAGACCGCGGCGAAGGCGCCGGCCTCCTCGATGCCCGCCTCGCGCAGGGTGTCCTGGTCGAAACCGACGCCGGTGACCCGGCGGCCCCCGAAGCCCGGGCCCAGCCGGCGGAAGGCGGTGGGGTCCTGGTCGATCACGGCGACCGTGTGCCCCTGTTGCTCCAGGGTCTGGGCCAGAGCGGAACCCACTCTTCCGCAGCCCATGATGACGATGTGCACGACCGTCCTTCCGGTGTCCAAAAGTTACTGCTCAGCATCAGGGTCTCAGACCGACGACCAAAGCTACACACGGGCGGACGGGGGCGGGCACCCCCGGTGCGGAGGTTTCGCGGAGCACCGCTGCCGGTCACCGCCGGGGATCCGCGGCGGCCCCCCTGCGGCGCGTGATGCTGCGCACGCTGCACAGGGTCAGGATTCCGAGGCCGACCAGGGCGACGGTGGCCCCGATCAGCTCTGCGGTCGCGGGCATGGGACCTCCGAGGTGCGGTGACGACCGGGATCTGCCATCTAGGCACGCGGGGCGCACGGACCACGGAATCCGCAGTTCGGAGCGCTTACGATTTCACTCGTGAGGCAGAACCGGGACGCCGGGTGGGCGGGTGCCTGTTCGAAGGCCTACGATCCTCTGTCGTGTCCAAACTGACCGACGTGCCCAAACGGATCCTGATCGGGCGCGCACTGCGCAGCGACCGGCTGGGCGAAACGCTCCTGCCGAAGCGCATCGCCCTCCCCGTCTTCGCCTCCGACCCGCTGTCCTCCGTCGCCTACGCGCCGGGGGAGGTCCTGCTGGTCCTGTCCATCGCGGGCGTGTCGGCGTACCACTTCAGCCCCTGGATCGCCGTCGCGGTCGTCGTGCTGATGTTCACGGTGGTCGCCTCCTACCGGCAGAACGTGCACGCTTACCCCAGCGGCGGCGGCGACTACGAGGTCGCCACCACCAACCTGGGACCCAAGGCCGGCCTCACCGTGGCCAGCGCGCTGCTCGTCGACTACGTGCTGACCGTCGCCGTCTCCATCGCCTCCGGCATCGAGAACCTCGGCTCCGCGATCCCCTTCGTCGTCGAGCACAAGGTGTTCTGCGCGACGGCGGTGATCGTCCTGCTGACGCTGATGAACCTGCGCGGAGTGAAGGAGTCGGGCAAGCTCTTCGCCATCCCGACCTACGTGTTCGTCGGCGGCGTCTTCGTCATGATCGCTTGGGGCGCCTTCCGCGGTCTGGTACTGGGCGACACCATGCGGGCCCCGACGGCCGACTACCACATCAAGGCCGAGCACCAGGGCCTCGCGGGCTTCGCCCTCGTCTTCCTGATGCTGCGCGCCTTCTCCTCCGGCTGTGCCGCGCTGACCGGCGTGGAGGCCATCTCCAACGGCGTCCCCGCCTTCCGCAAGCCCAAGTCGAAGAACGCGGCGACCACGCTGGCCATGATGGGCCTGCTGGCCGTCACGATGTTCTGCGGCATCATCGCCCTCGCCATGTCGACCAACGTCCGCATGGCCGAGCACCCGGCCACCGACCTGATCCACAACGGCACCCCGGTCGGCTCCGGCTACGTCCAGAACCCGGTGATCTCCCAGGTCGCCGAGGCGGTGTTCGGCAAGGGCAGCTTCCTGTTCGTCCTGCTGGCGGCCGCCACCGCCCTGGTGCTGTTCCTGGCGGCGAACACGGCGTACAACGGCTTCCCGCTGCTCGGCTCGATCCTCGCCCAGGACCGCTACCTGCCGCGCCAGCTGCACACCCGCGGCGACCGCCTCGCGTTCTCCAACGGCATCGTGCTGCTCGCCGGCGCCGCCGCGCTGCTGGTGATCATCTACGGCGCCGACTCCACCCGCCTCATCCAGCTCTACATCGTCGGCGTGTTCGTGTCCTTCACGCTCAGCCAGACCGGCATGGTCCGGCACTGGAACCGCCATCTGGCGGTCGAGAAGGACCCCTCGGCGCGCAGCCACATGATCCGCTCCCGCGCGATCAACGCCTTCGGCGCCTTCTTCACCGGCCTGGTGCTGGTCGTCGTCCTCGTCACCAAGTTCACGCACGGCGCCTGGGTCGCCCTGCTGGGCATGTGCATCTTCTACGCGACGATGACCGCGATCCGTAAGCACTACGACCGCGTGGCCGACGAGATCGCCGCCCCCGAGGGCCCGAGCGACGACAGCGTCCGCCCCTCCCGGGTGCACTCGGTGGTCCTGATCTCCAAGATCCACCGCCCCACCCTGCGCGCCATGGCCTACGCCAAGCTGATGCGCTCGGACACCCTGGAGGCGCTCACCGTCAACGTCGACCCGGCGGAGACCAAGGCGCTGCGCGAGGAGTGGGAGCGGCGCGGGATCGACGTACCGCTGAAGGTCCTCGACTCCCCGTACCGGGAGATCACGCGGCCGATCATCGAGTACGTCAAGAGCCTGCGCAAGGAGTCCCCGCGCGACGCGGTCTCCGTGATCATCCCCGAGTACGTGGTCGGCCACTGGTACGAGCACCTGCTGCACAACCAGAGCGCCCTGCGCCTGAAGGGCCGCCTGCTGTTCACCCCCGGCGTGATGGTGACCTCGGTGCCCTACCAGCTGGCGTCCTCCGAGGCGGCCAAGCTGCGGGCCCGCAGGCGCCAGGACTGGAACGCGCCCGGCGCGGTCCGGCGCGGCCCGGCGGTGGAACGCCCCAAGGAGCCGGCCGCCAAGGACTGACGCGTCGAGGCATCCGGGGGAGGCCGTAGACTGGTGGGCTGTTGTCAGGCCCGCCGGCTGCGGCCTCCCCCCTTCCCGATCTGGAGTCACCCCACCATGCAGGCAGAAACCACGAAGTCTCTGGTGGGCGAGGAGTACGAGGTCGAGATCGGCCCCGTCGCCCACGGGGGCCACTGCATCGCCCGTACCGCCGAGGGCCAGGTGCTGTTCGTCCGGCACACGCTGCCCGGCGAGCGGGTGGTGGCCCGGGTCACCGAGGGCGAGGAGGGCGCCCGCTTCCTGCGCGCCGACGCCGTCGAGATCCTCGAGGCGTCCAAGGACCGCGTCGAGGCGCCCTGCCCCTTCGCCGGCCCCGGCCGCTGCGGCGGCTGCGACTGGCAGCACGCCAAGCCGGGCGCCCAGCGCCGCCTGAAGGGCGAGGTGATCGCCGAGCAGCTCAAGCGGCTCGCGGGCCTCACCCCCGAGGAGGCCGGCTGGGACGGCACGGTGGTGCCGGCCGAGGGGGACAAGCTGCCCGCCGGCCAGGTGCCGCAGTGGCGGACGCGCGTCCAGTACGCGGTGGACGCCGACGGCAACGCCGGACTGCGCCGCCACCGCTCCCACGAGGTCGAGCCGATCGACCACTGCATGATCGCCGCGCAGGGCGTCAGCGAGCTCGGCATCGAGGACCGCGACTGGGCGGGCATGGCCTCCGTCGAGGCGATCGCCGCGACCGGTTCGCAGGACCGCATGGTGATCCTGGAGCCGCGGCCCGGCGCCCGGCTGCCGCTGGTCGAGCTCGACCGGCCCGTCTCCGTGATGCGCGTGGACGAGAAGGACGGCGGCGTCCACCGGGTCCACGGCCGCGCCTTCGTGCGCGAGCGCGCCGACGACCACACCTTCCGCGTCGGCAGCGGCGGCTTCTGGCAGGTGCACCCGAAGGCCGCCGACACCCTCGTCAAGGCCGTCATGCAGGGCCTGCTGCCGCGCAAGGGCGAGATGGCCCTCGACCTGTACTGCGGCGTCGGCCTGTTCGCCGGCGCCCTGGCCGACCGCCTCGGCGAGAAGGGCGCGGTCCTCGGCATCGAGTCCGGCAAGCGCGCGGTGGAGGACGCCCGGCACAACCTGGCCGGCTTCCCGCGGGTCCGCGTCGAGCAGGGCAAGGTGGAGTCGGTCCTGCCGCGCACGGGCATCACCGAGGTCGACCTCATCGTCCTCGACCCGCCCCGCGCCGGCGCCGGCCGCAAGACGGTCGCCCACCTCACCTCCCTCGGCGCCCGCCGCATCGCCTACGTGGCCTGCGACCCGGCCGCCCTGGCCCGCGACCTGGGCTACTTCCGGGAGGGCGGCTACCGGGTGCGGACGCTGCGGGCGTTCGACCTGTTCCCGATGACGTCGCACGTGGAGTGCGTGGCGATTCTGTCGCCTGCGGTGTAGGGGCTCTGTCCTGCGCTTTTTGTAGGTTTCTCAGGCGAGGCCGGGCGCGCTCGACTTGTTTCCCGAAGTTCACCGCGTGGAGCATGTTGTAGGTTCCCGCCACCTGTCTCACCTGCGGTTTCGCAGCGTGGGCGTTGGTCCAAAACGCTCTGTCTCAGCTCCGTAAGAGACGGGCTCGGGAAATGTCTTGACGCTCGGTCGACGCTGTTTCTGACGGAGCGTGAAGTGGTCGTCCTGGATCAGGTAGCGCGGGTCAATCGACCTGTCCGGCTTGACCCGTTGAGCAGCGCGTTGGGGCTGTTCTTTGGGCTCGGCCCATGTGGAGCGGGGAATTGCGTCCGCCGATGCGCGCTTCTCCTTGGCGGGCATCCCAGAAGGAGCCGTCGTACCGGAGCCGGAGGGTGAGGCGGCGACTCGGCAGCCGGTTCGCGCGACTGGACGGTCGAGTACGGCACGAGCTGAGACGTACCCGAGACCACGCGGGGAATCTGTCGAGCGACCGTCTCCAGGACTCTCGGAGATCGTGCTGTTCGACCAGCTCCGCGGCACGCACGCCTCCCAGGCGGCCCGGGTACAGGTGACGGACACCTTGTACACCGTCCTGCACGCGGCCTGACCCCGGCTGTGCCTGTAGGCCGTCACCCGCGTCGCGCCGGGCGGCGTCTCACTCATGGCCGGCCGTGAGCCGGTCGATGACGCGGTCCACATCGATGTGGTGGTGCTCGGTGCCCGGCGGCACCAGTGCCTCGGACCGGCGCAGGAAGTCCGTGACCACGAGGGCGTGGACCGCGAGAAGCGCCGCCCCGGCGCGGGTCCTGAAGAGGATGCGGACCGACTCTGGACGGCGGCGGTGCCGCGGGATGACCACCACGTCTCCGATTCCCGTGGGCCGGTGGAGTCCCTCCGCGAGCAGCGACCGGGCGAAGACCCAGTCGGCGGAAGGGGCCGCAGGGACGCCCATGGACAGGCGCACGGCATACGGGTCGGCCACGTCGTAACGGAGCGCGGCGGGGAGCGGTACCCACGCTTCGCCGGCCACGCTGATATGGACTTCCGTGGGAAAGACGATCGAGCACGCATCCGCGGAATCGGAAAGAGGGATTCTCACTCCGCCCCCTGTGTCTGACTGTTCGTACGGTTGTGGGCGACCGTAAGCCGCGGCTGCTCCGTTGCCTTGCCCACAAGTGCACCGGGGGTTGTCCGAAAAGGGGCTTGTGCGGCACGCGTGTTCCCGGATTGCACGGATTCCGCTCGCCCCTCGCCCTTTCCGCTTCAAGCGGGTGACAACGTCTACGCCTCGCCGAACCCGCTGCGCGGTGTCGCCCAGGACGCCGAGACGCTGTCCGACTTCCTGGCGACCATCTCCGGTCCAGTGGTCCTCGTCGGCCACTCCTACGGCGGGGGATCACCAACGCGGGGTGAAGAGCCGGTGTCCGGACATTCAGGACGACGCTGCGCTGCTGGACGCGTCCCACACCCTGGACCACTCGCGGATGACCAAGCTCTGGACGAGGGCTGTTCGCCCTCGGAGAGGCCCTGGGCGGGGGGGGAACCACCGGCGTCACGCGTCGGAGCGGTGGCGAGGGGTGAGCCTCGAATCCGACCGGTTCGCCTTCGACCGGGGACGGACGGCGCGAGGGTATCGCCCGAGGAGACGGCGATGCATCTGATCCCGGACTCCGAGCCCGACTGACGCAACGACAGTAAGGGGCCAGGGCCGAAGGCGGTTTTGGCCCCTTCCGCGCGCCGCCGGTCCAGCCCTGTACGGGACTACGCGCACGCCCGCTCCACGGCCCGTCCGAGTCGTACGACGGCATCCGCAGCGCCCTTCAGCAGGCCGAGGTCCTGTTCCTGGAGGGCGATCACCAGCGCGGTCTGCGGCAACGCCCGGGGCAGCGCGGCCAGGAGCGCCTCGGCGGTGGCGCGGTCCAGGCCCGCCACCGGCTCGTCGAGCAGCAGGATCCGAGGACGCCTCAGTACGGCGCGGGCCGTGGCGAGGCGCCTTCGCTGCCCTTGGGACAGCAGACGGCCGCCAGGACCCACCGGCATCTGCAACGGAAGCACCGACAGGCCGACCACTTCCAAAGCGGCCCGCAGTACGGCGGCGTCGGCCGACGGTGCCGCCTGTCGCTCTTCCAGTTCCCCTCGAACGCCTCCAGCTTGGGCATCTGGTGCTGACCCATGAAGACCGCTGTGCCGTCTCCCACGTACAGCTGGATCGGGATCAGCACGCCCAGCACACCGAGCGCGATGGACAGACAGCGGCGGGCCATGGGCCGGGCGTGCACCCGGTTCTTCACCGGATACCAGGCGGAGATCCCGCCGACGAACCAGGCGGCGCTGATCAGCACGGCCAGCAGCATGTGCGGGAAGCGGTGGGCGAAGGCGGGATCGAGCAGGATGCCGGCCCAGTCCCGGGCGTGGAACTGGCTGTCGACCTTCTCGTAGCCGACGGGGGGTCCTGCAGCCAGCCGTTGGCCGACAGGATCCAGGTGGCGGACAGCAGCGTGCCGAAGGCGACCATCCAGCTCGCCAATGCAATGGTGCGCGGGCGGATCCGCGCGTCGCCGTAGAGCATCAGGCCGATGGATCCCGCCTCCAGGAAGAAGGCGGTGATCACTTCTGGGACAGTTCGACGACGGTTGCGGAAGCCATGGGTACTCCGGGGAGGCAGAGGGGACTGCCGCGCCAGGCAGCCGACCGGGTGTGGCGATTGCCTCTCAGCGCCCGTGCAGTGGCCCCACGCTGCACAGTCGCGGACGGAAAGGCGGCGGCTCACCCCGCGGGCCGCAGGAGGGCACCGAGGGACCAGCACCGCTGCACGCACGGACAAGGGGCATCGCCCGAGCCGTGCCTACATTTCCGGCATCCACACAGCTCGCCGGAACGAAGAGGCGCCCATGCAGTTCGGAATCTTCTCGGTGGGGGACGTCACCCCCGACCCGACCAACGACCGTACCCCCTCGGAGCACGAGCGCATCAAGGCGATGGTCGCCATCGCGCTCAAGGCGGAGGAGGTCGGCCTGGACGTCTTCGCGACCGGTGAGCACCACAACCCGCCGTTCGTGCCGTCGTCGCCGACCACGATGCTCGGCTACATCGCGGCCCGCACCGAGAAGTTGATCCTTTCCACGGCCACGACACTGATCACCACCAACGACCCGGTGAAGATCGCGGAGGACTTCGCGATGCTCCAGCACCTGGCCGGCGGCCGGGTGGACCTGATGATGGGCCGCGGCAACACCGGGCCGGTCTACCCCTGGTTCGGCAAGGACATCCGGCAGGGCATCGACCTCGCCAAGGAGAACTACGCCCTGCTGCGCCGGCTGTGGCGCGAGGACGTCGTGGACTGGGAGGGGACGTTCCGCACTCCCCTGCAGGGCTTCACGTCCACGCCCCGCCCGCTGGACGGCGTACCGCCGTTCGTGTGGCACGGCTCGATCCGCTCGCCCGAGATCGCCGAACAGGCCGCCTTCTACGGCGACGGCTTCTTCCACAACAACATCTTCTGGCCTGCCGACCACACGCGACGGATGGTCCAGCTGTACCGGCGCAGGTACGCCCACCACGGTCATGGCCGGCCCGAGGAGGCCATCGTCGGCCTGGGCGGGCAGGTGTTCATGCGGAAGAACTCCCAGGACGCCGTACGGGAGTTCCGCCCGTACTTCGACAACGCGCCGGTCTACGGCCACGGGCCGTCCCTGGAGGACTTCACCGAGCAGACCCCGCTGACGGTGGGCTCCCCGCAGCAGGTCATCGAGCGGACGCTGTCCTTCCGCGAGACCGTGGGCGACTACCAGCGGCAGCTGTTCCTGATGGACCACGCGGGCCTGCCACTGAAGACCGTGCTGGAGCAGCTCGACATCCTCGGCGAGGAGGTCGTACCGGTGCTGCGCAAGGAGTTCGCGATCGGCCGCCCGGCCGACGTGCCGGACGCGCCCACCCACGAGTCCCTGCGGACCGCGCGGGAGGTGGCCGCCGCGTGAAGCTCGTCGCTGTCTCGGCGGGGCTGAGCACCCCGTCGTCCACCCGCCTGCTCGCCGACCGGCTCGCCGAGTCGGCCCGCACCGACCTGGCCGCCGAGGGCCACGACGTACAGACCGAGGTCATCGAGCTGCGCGAACTGGCCGTCGCCGTCGCCAACCACCTCGTGACCGGTTTCCCGCCGCCCCAGCTGGCGTCCGCGATCGACGCGGTGACGGGCGCGGACGGCCTGATCGCCGTGACACCCGTGTTCACCGCCTCCTACAGCGGGCTGTTCAAGTCCTTCTTCGACCTCATCGACCCGGACGCCCTCACCGGCACGCCGGTCCTGATCGCGGCGACGGGAGGGACGGCCCGCCACTCCCTGGTTCTGGAGCACGCGTTGCGCCCGCTCTTCGCCTACCTGCGAGCCGGTGTCGTCCCCACCGCGGTGTACGCGGCGTCCGAGGACTGGGGGTCCGGCGGCGACGACTACACCGAGGGCCTGCCCGCCCGCATCCAGCGGGCGGCCGGTGAACTGACCGTCGCCATGGCGGCCCGCCCGGCGTCGGAGACGACGCCCGACGACGAGGTCACCGCCCTCGAACGGCAGCTCTCCGACCTGCGCTTCGACTGAGGTTCCGCGGTCCCCCGTATCTCCGCCCCGTATCCCGGATCTAGTGCGTTCACTCGATGCGCCACCCCGTGCCCCGCTGGCACGGTGTCCGCAGCGCACAGCGGCTGAAGGGCGGAGATCATGTCGTACGTATCGGTGAAGGGGACGGGGAAGCAGCCCGCGGGCATCTTCTACACCACGGACGGTGTGCCCAGGGAGCGAAGACGGACCTACTGGCGCGACGCCGTGGCCCACACCTTCGGAGCCGTGGACGTCAAGCTCGCCGAGGAGGTGTTCTCCGGCACGATCCATGCGTCACCGACGGGCCGGACACGGGGCGTCACGGTGGACAGCGAAGCCCTGCAGACCGTGCGTACACCGCGCCTCATCGCGGGATCCACAGGCGACGACCACGTGGTCGTGATGCTGCTGAGCAGCGGGCTCGCCCGAGTCGAGCAGGACGCGCGCGACGCGTATGTCGAGCCCGGGCAGCTCTTCGTCTACGACCGGGCGCGTCCCATGCGGCTGACCTTCCCCGACACCTTCCAGACGAAGGCCCTCGTCCTGCCCCGGCATCTCCTGAGTCTGAGGGAGTCGGACCTGTGCCGGATCACGGCGTCTCCCCTCGACTCCACGACGCCCCTCGGCCACCTGCTGTCCCCCTTCCTGTCCCGGCTCGTGGACACCGCGGGCGCGTATCCGCAGCACGTCGGCGACCTGATCACCCGCAACGTCCTGGACCTGCTCACGGTGCTGGCCGACGAGCGACGCGGCGGCGACACCACGGGCACACCGAGCGCCGCCCGCGTGCTGCTGATGCGGGTCCAGGCCTACGTCGACCGTCACCTGGCGGACCCCGACCTGACCCCGGAGGCCATCGCCCGGGCCAACCAGATCTCCCTGCGCTACCTGTACAACCTCTTCCAGAACGAGGGCACCACCGTCCGCCGGTGGATCCAGGGCCGCCGGCTGGAGCAGTGCCGACGCGAACTGGCCCGCCGGGACGCGGCGAGCCGGACCATCGCCGCGGTGGGCCGACGGTGGGGCTTCGTCAGCGCCGCCCACTTCAGCCGGGCGTTCCGGGGCGCCTACGGGATGTCCCCCGTCGAGTGGCGGGACCAGGCGGCACTCGAGCGTCGTACGCACACGTCGCCACCGGGCGCCTGAACCCTCCGCTCGAAGTGCCGCGCCATGCCGTCGCTCGTCCACGGCCGTCGTCGTGGCTGGTCGCGCAGTTCGCCGCGCCCCTTGGCGGCGCTGCCGAACCGTAGCCGACTTCACCCAACCCGCTCAGAGCCGCCGCACGGCCCTGGTCGCCCCCCCCGGGGTATGCACTGAGCTGCGGTTCTTGCGATAGTGGACACGCGGAACGCCGTCCGCGCCCCGGCCGGCCCCCCACCCGGACAGGCGGGCGACGGCATGGGGCGACGTCGCCGCTCCGCATGGCTGCCTGGACCGGAGGCGGTCGGCGAGTGCGGACAGAGGGGCGGGAGTGGAGCGGTCGGACGGGTCGCTGTCCCGGCGCGGTCTGCGTGGCCGAGAGACCGAACTCGAACAGCTGCGGGCCGTCCTCGCATCGGTGGTCGGCACCGGAAGCGGCGCGTTGGTCCTGCTCCGAGGGGAGCCGGGCATCGGCAAGACCGCGCTGCTCGGCGAGGTCGTCACCACGGCCGGTGCGGCGGGCTTCGCGGTCGGTCTGGGCAAGGCCGACGAACTGCACCACATCGTCCCGCTCTCGTCGCTGGCCGCCTGCCTTCTGTATGGTGACCGGCCGCTGCTGTCCAGTGACGCGTTCGCCGACCTCACCCGCCATCACGACCAGCGGATCTGGCTGGTCGAGCGCGTGGCGGAAGCGATCGAGGCCAGGGCCGCCGAGATGCCCGTGCTGATCGCCCTGGACGACGTGCAGTGGGCCGACCCACTGAGCCGGTTCGCCCTGAAACAGCTCCCGGCACGCCTGCGGACATCGCCGGTTCTGTGGGTGCTCACCGGGCGGCAGGATCCTGCCGGCCCGGCGCAGGAGATCGTCGAGGCCGCCGAGAGCGGGCTCCTGTCGGTCACCGTGCCCCTGGGACCGCTCTCCGGCACGGCGATCGGCCAGCTGGCCGACGACACCCTGGGCGCGGCCGTCGACGACCGGGTACGGCAGCTGCTCGACGGAGCCGGCGGGAACCCGTTCCTGGCGGTCGAGATGCTCACGGGACTGGGGACCACCGGCCCGTCGGGGGAGCCCGTGCCCGAGGGGCTCGTGGTGGGCGTGCGCGGCAGGCTCAGGTCACTTGACCCCAGCACCTTGCGCTTCCTGCAGATGGGAGCGGTGCTGGGACGCAGATTCGGCCTCCTCGAAGCCGCCGCGCTCTACGGCCGACCGTCCGCCGGTTTGCTCGCGGAGCTGGAGGAGGCGGTGCGCGCCGGGCTCCTGGACGACGACGGCGAACAGCTGGTCTTCCGGCACGACCTGCTGCGCCAGGCCGTCTACGTGGACATCCCGCCGTCGGCCCGCAAGGCTCTGCACCGGGAGGCCGCAGGACACCTGGTCGCGGCCGGGCACCGGCCGATCGACGCGGTGTCGCACATTCTCCGGGGCGCCCAGGCCGGAGACGACGAAGCGGTGACGCTGCTGCGGCAGGCTGCCGACGACGTCCTGTCGGTCACGCCGGGCCTCGCGGCCGACCTGATGACGCGCGCCCTGGAACTGGTGCCTCCCGGACGGCCGTTGTGGTACGACGTCGGTGTGCAGGCGATCGTCTGTCTGACCCGGGCCGGCCGGAACCGCGAGGCGCTGGAGACCGGCGACCGGCTGCTGGCCGCCCGGCCGCCTCTGGAGACGTTCGGCCGGATCCAGGCCGCCCTCGGCGGGACGCTCTGGAACCTGGACGTCGCCGAGGAGTTGCGCCGCCGCGCCGAGACAGCCCTCGCGCTCGGCGGTGCCGCCCCGGAGGTCGAGGCGCGGCTCACCGCCCTGCGTGCGCTGGCCCTCTCCCGGGGCGAGGATCTCGGCGCGGCACTGGAGGCCGGCGAGAACGCCCTGCGTGCGGCCATCGCGACCGGTGACCGGGAGGCACGCGTGCTGGCCCTGTTCGGTCTGGGGGAGAGCGCTCTGAACGCCGGTACGAACGCCGTCGCGCTGGAACGCTTCACCGCGCTCAGCGCCGTCGAGCCCGCCTTCCTTCCCGAGGAGATCGTCGCGCACCAGCACATGGACGACTTCGAGGCCGGCCGGCGGCTGCTGCTGCGGGCGGCGGACGACGGCGGCTCGGTGCCGCAGACCATGCTGCTGTGGGCACAGGCCTCGCAGCATCTGGGGCTGGGCGACCTCGACGACGCGGAGTCCGACCTGGTCACCATGGAGCGCCTGGAGAACGACGTACACATCTGCGTCCAGCAGGTGAACGCCCGGGTGATCCGCTCCTGGATCGCCCTGCTGCGCGGCGACCGGGAAGCGGCGCGGCACCAGCTGACCGCCGCGCGGGAACGACGCGCGACCAAACCGAACCCTGGCAACACGGTGGCGGTGCGCTTCCTGGAGGCGCTCATCGCCGACGACGAGGGGAACACCGCGCTCGCCCTCGACAGGATCCGGCAGGTGCAGCAGGAAGGTCCCTTCATGCGCTGGCGGCTGCTGCGCACCTGGGTCGACTCCGCGATACGCATGGCCCTCAGCGGCGCGGACCGGGCGCTGGCCGAGGATCTGGCCGCACAGGCCGAGGCGCACGGCGCTCGCAACCCGGCCGTGCCCACCGCCACGGGTATCGCTGCCCAGGCCGCGGGCCTGGTGCGCAACGACCTCACCCTGCTGGAACGCGCGGTGGCCCTCCTCGAGGAGAGTCCGCGCCCACTGGTCCGGGCCGGGGCCCAAGCAGACCTCGGCCGGGCACTGATGACGGCAGACCGGGGAGCCGAGGCCAATGCCGCCCTGACCCGCGCCCATGACCTGTTCGTCGAGTCGGGTGCCCATGCCGCGGCGGCACGCGTGCAGCGCGATCTGGACCGTGCCGGGGCCGGCAGCCGCAGGGCGACCACGCCGCGCCCGGTCCAGGGCTGGGAGGCCCTTACGGCCTCGGAGAAGAAGATCGCGCGCCTGGTCGCCGACGGCCACACCAACCGGTCGGCCGCCGATCTGCTCGTCGTCTCCCCGCACACGGTCAACACGCACCTGACCTCCGCCTTCCGCAAACTGTCGGTCAACTCGAGGGTCCAGCTGGCCCATGTGGTCATGGCCTTGCCCGAGGACTGAGCGGATCCGCCGGTACGTCCGGCACGTCTTGGTACGTTCACGCGATGCCCGCGGTAACCGGATGCGCTTGGCTGGAACGCCAGGACTCATTCGGAGGTCATCGGAACGTGAACGGACCCGCCCCCCACCCGCCGACCGTCGTGCTCGTGCACGGGGCGTTCACCGACGCCTCCTCCTGGGCGGGGGTCATCATCCTCCTGCAGGCCGCCGGCCTGACCGTGCTCGCCCCGGCGAACCCGCTGCGCGGACTGGCGCAGGACGCCGCCTACATCAGGAGCGTGGTGCGTCAGATCGACGCCCCGGTCGTGTTGGCCGGACACGGTTACGGAGGCGCGGTCATCACCCATGCCGCCGGCGACTGCGACCAGATCGTGGCCCTGTGCTACGTCGCGGCGTTCGGCCTGGACGCCGGAGAGTCCGTCCTGGACATCCTGAGCCGTTTCGCCTCCGCACCGGTGACCGACACCACCATCACGGCAGCGCTGCCCGCCCGGTTCACCGGTGGCCCGGAGGACGAGATGTACCTCATCGAGGAACAGTTCGGGCCGACGTTCGCCGCCGACCTGTCACCGCACGTCACCGACGCCCTGGCCGTCACCCAACGCCCCATCGCGCGAGAAGCGTTGACCGGTACGTCGGGGCCGCCGGCCTGGGCCTGCAAGCCGTCGTGGTACGCCATCGCGGCCGCCGACCGGATGCTCGCCCCCATGGCCCAGCGCTTCATGGCCCAGCGCATGGCGGCCACCGAGTACTCGGTGGCCGCTTCGCACGGCGTCGCCCTGTCACAGCCCGGCGCCGTGGCGGCGATGATCCGGGAAGCCGCCGAACAGGGCATGGACCGCGGCGACGGCTACGGGCTCCCGCGCGGCTGATGCGCAGGTCAATCGGCTAGCATCCCTGTTCGATGGCTAAGACGCCGGTGTCAAAGCCTCTCCTCGGCGACGCGGGACGCCTGGCCTCGACCACAGGCTCGCTCGGGAAGGCACCACCTTGAACTCACCGGCCCCCAGACCGTCGGCGCGACGGATCACCACCCTCCTCGGGACCGTTGCCCTCGCACTGGCTGCCGCCGGCTGCGGCGGGGGAACCGGCGCCGCGTCGGCCCCGGACAAGGTGACCTCCATCACCGCGCTCGACTACTACACCGACGCGACCGAGCACGCCCAGTGGAGCAAGCGGCTCACCGACTGCGGCAGGACCGCCGGGGTCAAGGTCGAGCACACCAGTGTCCCGTTGCCGTCGCTCATCCCCACGGTCCTGCGACAGGCGTCGTCACGCACCCTGCCCGACCTGCTGATGCTCGACAACCCCGACCTCCAGCAGATCGCGAGCACCGGCGCACTGACGCCGCTGGACCGCTACCGCATCGACACCACCGGCTTCGCCGAGGGCATCCTGTCGGCGGGCACCTACCGCGGGAAGGTGTACGGGCTGGCGCCCACCGTCAACACGGTCGCCCTCATCTACAACAAGGACATGCTCGCCGAGGCCGGTGTCGCCGTGCCACGGACCTGGGACGAGCTGCAGACGGCGGCCGCCCGCCTGACCCGCCCGGGGCGCTACGGCATCGCCGTCTCGGCCGACGCAACCCCCGAAAGCACCTGGCAGTTCCTGCCCTTCCTGTGGTCCGACGGCGGAGACGAGAAGCACCTGGACACGCCGCAGGCCGCGCAGGCCCTCCGGCTGTGGACCGACCTGGTGAAGAGCGGATCCATGTCGAGGTCGGCACTGAACTGGACCCAGGCCGACCTCCACGACCAGTTCGCCGCTGGAAAGGCCGCCATGATGGTCAACGGCCCCTGGCGGATCCCCGCGCTGAACAAGGACCGTGACCTGCACTGGGGAGTGGCCCCCCTCCCCGTCCGTCAGAAGGGGCAGACGCTCGTCACGCCCCTCGGCGGCGAGGTGTGGACGGTGCCGCAGAACTCCTCTCCGTCCCGGCAGGAGAAGGCCGCCCAGGTCCTGGCCTGCCTGAACGGCCCCACGACCATGCTCGCCTTGGCGAAGGAGCACTTCACCGTGCCCTCCCGCACCGCGGTGGCGGCCCGGTACGCCGAGCGGGTCCCGTCGATGTCCGGCTTCGTCACCAGCGTGGAGCGAGCCCGGTCCCGTACCGCCGAACTCGGAGTCAAGTGGCCCGGAACGGCGACCGCGATATCCACGGCGATCCAGTCCGCGCTGACGGGCGAGCAGACGCCGCAGGTGGCGCTCCGACGCGCGCAGCGGACCGCGACCGGTTCATGACCTGTCCGCCGGCCGCGACCCGGACCCGCTTGCGGGAACTGCTCGCCCCATGGCTGTTCGTCGTGCCCGCCGCGGTCTACCTGCTGCTGTTCTTCGGCTACCCGGTGGTCAAGAACCTGGTGTTGAGCTTCCAGCAGTACACGCCCGCCACCTTCTACACCGGGGCCGCGCCGTTCGTCGGGCTGCGGAACTACGCGGAGATCCTGTCGTCGGGCTTGTTCTCCCAGACACTGCTGACCACGGTCCTGTTCACCGCGGGTTCGGTCGCCGGGCAGTTCCTGCTCGGTCTCGCCCTGGCCCTGTTCTTCCGCCGCAGCTTCCCGCTCGGCGGTCTGTTGCGCTCGCTCCTGCTGCTGCCGTGGCTGCTGCCGCTGGTCGTCTCGGCCACGACCTGGAAGTGGATGCTCGACACCGACGACGGAGTCGTCAACAACGCACTGCGCGCCCTCCACCTCGTGCCGTCCGGCATCCCCTGGCTCACCGGCACCTCACAGGCACTCGTGTCGGTGACCCTCGTCAACATCTGGGTGGGAATCCCCTTCAACACCGCGATCCTGTACGTCGGCCTGCGGAACATCCCGGCCCAGCTGTACGAGGCGGCAGAGCTGGACGGCGCCGGTCCGGTGGCGTCGTTCCACCACATCACGTGGCCGCTGCTGCGGCCCGCCGTGAGCGTCGTGCTGGTGCTGGGCGTGGTCTACACCCTCAAGGTGCTGGACATCATCCTCGTCGTGACGGGCGGAGGACCGGCCGACGCCACGCAGACCCTCGCCACCCAGTCCTACGAACTGTCCTTCCAACAGTTCGAGTTCGGGCGCGGCGCCGCCATGGGCAACGTACTCATCATCCTCTCGCTCGTCCTCGCCCTCGTCTTCCTGCGCGCCGACCGGCGCGCCGCGCACCCATGAGGGGCGGGCCGGCGCGGCGCGGACGCCGCCGTGGCCTGCTCTCCACCGTCGTCGGGACAGTCCTGCTCGCGGTGATGCTGTTTCCCGTCTACTGGGTGGTGAACGCCTCTCTGCAGCCGACGGGCACCACACTGGGGGCGGGCTGGTTCCCTTCCCGCCCGCACCTCAGCGGCTACGCCACGGCGCTGCGCGATCAGGGCCCCAACCTGGTCACCAGCCTCGTCGTGGCCCTCGGCAGCGTCGCGCTCAGCCTCGGGCTGGCGGCCCCGGCCGCCTACGCCCTGGCCCGGTTCTCCCTGCGGGGAACCCGCCTCGTACTCTTCGGAATCCTGTTCACGCAGATGCTGCCGGGCATCGTCGTGGCGAACGCGCTCTACGGCGCCTACAACGACCTGGGACTGCTGAACTCCCGCCTGGGACTCGTCCTCGCGGACTCCACCTCCGGGGTCCCGTTCGCCGTCATCATCCTGCAGTCGTTCATGCGGGGCATTCCCAGGGAGATCATCGAAGCCGCGCGCATGGATGGCGCCGGGAGGCTGCGCACCTTCTGCGCCGTGGTGCTGCCGCTGAGCCGGAACGCTCTGGTCACCGCCGCGCTCTTCACCTTCCTCTTCGCCTGGAGCGACTTCCTCTTCGGCCTCACACTGACCACCACCGAGACGGTCCGGCCGGTCACCCTGGGCATCTACGAGTACATCGGTGCTCACACGACCCAGTGGAACGCGGTGACGGCCACCGCGGTCCTGGCGTCGGTGCCGGCGGCGGTGCTGCTGGTCGCAGCCCAGCGCTTCATCACCGTCGACGCCACCAGCGGCGCGATCAGGTGAGGGTCCGCAGCTCCGTCTTGAGCCAGTGCAGGATCTCCGGGGTCACCGGGTCGGTGATGTCCGCGAACTCCTCATGCTTCTCCAGGTACTTGGCCACATAGGGGCACACCGGCACGATGCGCATGCCTGAGCGGCGTACGTCGGTGAGGGCCTCCTGGACCAGGCGCGCGGCCAGCCCCTGTCCGGCGAAGGCGTCGTCGACCTCCGTGTGGTAGAAGACCCGCTGCGCGGCATGGTCGCGATAGGCGGTCAGACCGGCGAGCCGGCCGCCGACCAGAATCTCGTAACGGTGCTTGTCGTCCGTCCGTTCGACGGCCGGGGCGGGGGAGGGCCGGTTCATCGGGTCCCTTTCGGTGGGTGCGGGTCGGTGGTGCGCCGGGCCTCCATGGACGAGGGGTCCCGAGGAGGCGCCGAAGGTCCGGCTCCGGCGTCCGCGCCGGGGGTGGTCACCGCCGTGTTCATGGCCGTGGCCGCAGCCAGGGGGCGTCGGCGGCGGAGAGGCGATGGGTGGTCACGGAGGTGACCGCGAGCAGGACCAGGGTGAGGCTCAGGACGAGGACCAGGTGGCCGTGCAGCAGGAGCGCGGCTCCGACCAGGGCGCCGAGGAACATGGCGAGCACGGACAGGATCCGGCGGCCGGGGCGCGGCGCCTCGCCGCCGGCCGCCGTGGAGTCGGCGGCCAGGCCCGTCAGCGTCAGGGTCAGCACGGTGGTGGTGAGGTCCGGGACGCCGAGGCGCCGGGCGACCGCGTTCTGCAGCCCCATGGCGAGCCCCAGGAATACGATCAGCGTGTACTGGACGGAGGTGGTGACCCGGCCGTCGGCGACCGCGGCGACCACCACGGTGACGGCGACCAGCACCGTCTGCACCGCCGTCGCCGCCCTCAGCAGGTGCCCGCGGTGCGTGGCGAACCGGGTGCCGAGCCTGCCACCCGCGAGCGCGCCGAGGAGGAACGCGGTCACCGAGACGACGGACGCGAGTGCGGACAGGCTGCCGGCGCCTCCCAGGGCGAACCCCAGGAAGACCACGTTGCCGGTCATGTTGGCGACGAAGACGTGTCCGAGGGCCAGATAGCTCACCGAGTCCACCAGGCCGGTGACCACCGTCATGGTCAGCAGCAGCGGGGGGAGCGGACCATGACGTTCCTCGCCGCGGGGAAGGAGGGTGCGGACCGCGTCAGTCAGCAACGTGCGCATGCCGCACCCCTTCCGGCCCGGCGCCCGACCGGTGCAGCACCGCGCGGGTGAGCAGTCCGCTCGCCGGACCCAGCACGATCGCGCCGACGGCGACCCACACCGGCCAGGAGGTGATGCCCAGAGCGTGGTCCACGGACCACCGTCCGGGTCCGGCGAGGGACAGTGCGGCGGAGACGGTGACGAGGACCAGGGGGTATTCGTAGCCGTCGTTCTGTACCCACAGCCCCTTGTGCCACTTGACCGAGCCCGCGACCGTCATTACGCCCGTCGCGGCCATCGCGGCCAGGGGCGTGAGCAGCCCGAGGGCCAGGAACAGGCCGGCACCGATCTGACTGGCTCCCGCGACGAGTGCGGTCAGCACTCCGCCGCGGAATCCGTCACGGCGGAATTCCTCGGTCCCGCCCGCCAAGCCGTTGCCCCCGAGCCGGAAGCTCACCTTCTGCACCCCGTGACCGGCGATGAGCAAGCCCGCCACCAGCCGGAGGACCAGTAGTCCAGCGTCCATCGTGTTCCTGCCTGTTCCTGAATCGGAATCGGTGCGGTCAGCCGGCGGCGTGGGCGCCGATGACGGCCTGCGCGTATACGACCCCCAAGCCGTAGGCGCCGGCGTGCTCCTTGACGACCTCGGTGACCGGGACGTACGTCTCCGTGCGCGCCCAGTCCCGCTGGAGCTCCAGGAGCACCTGCACCCACGTCACCGGAACCGCGCCGGCCTGGATCATGCGCTGGACGGCGTGCTCATGTGCCTGCGGGCTGACGCCACCGGACGCGTCGGTGACGACGTAGACCTCATAGCCCTGGGCGAGGGCCGACAGCGTCGGCAGGACGACACAGACCTCAGTCCACAGGCCGGCGATGACCAGCTTCTTGCGGCCGGTCGCCTTGACGGCCTCGACGAAGGGCACGTCCTCCCAGGCGTTCATCGAGGTGCGGTCGATGATCTTCTGGTCGGGGAAGACCGCGGCCAGCTGCGGCATGATCGGGCCGGAGAAGGACTCGGCGGCCACGGTGCTCAGCACGGTCGGCACGTCGAAGACCTTGGCGGCCTTCGCAAGGCCCACGGTGGCGTTCATGATCGAGGTGCGGTCACCGCTGGCGGCGGCGAAGAACATCTGTGGCTGGTGGTCCACGAAGAGCACGGCGCAGTTGTCGGGGGTGAGCAGGTCGGGGCTGGGGGCGGCGGTGACGTCGGAGATGTTGACCACGAGGATGAACCTTTCCTATCTGGGTAGCACCGTCCGTGTGCGGACGGAGTCGGTGGGTGTCCCGGCATGGGCGCTCAACGGCCCGGCCCCTGCCGGGTGTTCTAGAGGTCGAAGCAGGGATCGAAGGGCGTGCTCGCGGTCTCCGGGGTGAGGCCACGGGCGATGCGCCACTGGCGGTGCTGCTCCGATTCGGCGACGGCCTGGCCGAGGGACTCCGCCTGGCGGGCGCCGGCCGCTGAGGGAGACGCCTGGTAGCCGCCGAAATGCGCCACCGGGCTCCAGGCGGGGCTGACGGGCGGCAGTTCCTCGTCCAGCCCCTCGTAGGTGCCGGCGGCGTAGACGATCCGCCCGCCGGTCACCGTCAGCAGCGACTCGATGTGCGCGATCTCAGGCTCGGGCACGGTGAAGTAGTCCTCGGACAGCATCGCCAGGTCCGCGTAGCAGCCCGGCCGCAGGACGCCCTTGACCTCGTCCTCGCCGGTCAGTACGGCGCCGGCGCGGGTGAACATCGTCAGCGCGGCCTGCCGGCCGACGCGGTTGGTCGGCGGGCGCAGCGTCAGATCGCCGACGGTGCGGCCGCTGACCAGCCAGTGCAGGGCCACCCACGGGTTGTAGGAGGACACCCGGGTGGCGTCGGTGCCGGCGGCCACGGCCAGCCCGCGGTCCAGCATCGCCCGGATCGGCGGGGCGTCCGCGGCGGCGCCGGGACCGTAGCGGCGCAGGAACGCCTCACCCTGGAAAGACAAACGATTCTGCACGGACATCGCGCCGCCGAGCGCGGCGATGCGGTCGAGGCTGTCCGTGGAGACGGTTTCCGCGTGGTCGAACAGCCACCGGTTCCCGGCCGGGAAAAGCCCGTCCGCGGCGAGTTTCTCGAAGACCGCGAGGTCCCGGCGGATGGTCTCGTCGTAGGTGGCGTGCAGCCGGAAGCCCCACCCGTTCTCCATGAGGAGACGGACGGCCTTCTCGAACTCGACCTCATAGTCCGACGTGAGTTCCGGACGCGGCTCGGCGAAGTTCTCGAAGTCCGCGGCGGCCCAGGTGAGATTCTCGCCCGCGCCGTTCAGGCGCAGCCATTCGTCCCCGTCCTCGGGGCGGGCCATCTCGATCCAGCGGGCGAGATCGTCGACCTCCTGGCCCGGAGTCTGCGGGAAGAGATGATAGGCGATGCGCATCGAGAGCTGGCCGGCCTTGGCCAGTTCGATGACGGTGGCGTAGTTGTCGGGGAAGTTCTGGAATCCGCCGGCGGCGTCGATCGCCGAGGTCAGTCCGAACCTGTTCAGCTCGCGCAGGAAATGACGGGTGGAGGTTTTCTTGTCCTCCTCGCTCTCCAGGACCGGCGCCTTGGCGAGGGTCGAGTAGAGGATGAGGGCGCTGGGCGCGGCCAGCAGCATGCCGGTCGGTTCCCCGTCCCGGCCGCGCATGATCTGGCCGCCCTTGGGGTCGGGCGTGTCCTTGGTGAAGCCGGCGGCCTTGAGCGCCGCACGGTTCAGCACGGCCGAGTGGTACAGGTGCAACACGAACACCGGGGTGTCCGGAGCGGCCGCGTTCAGTTCGGCGACGGTTGGCAGCCGGCGCTCGGCGAACTGCTCGACGGACCAGCCGCCCACCACCCGCACCCACTGGCCCTTCGGGGTACGCGCGGCCTGTTCACGCAGCATCGCCAGCCCCTGCCGCAGGCTGCGCACCCCGTCCCAGCGCAGCTCCAGTACGTAGTTCAGGCCCCCGCGGATCACGTGCAGGTGGGCGTCGTTGAGGCCGGGGACGACCCGGCGGCCGCATGCGTCGACCACCTTGGTGGCCGTACCGATGTGCGGGGCCACGTCGTTGTCGTCGCCGACGACGGTGATGACGCCGTCCCGGACCGCGACGGCCTCGGCGTGCGGGCGTCTCGGGTCGGCTGTGTGGATCTTCGCGTTGCGGACGACGAGGTCTGCGGCGTCGTCGGAGGCACGCGGAACGAGCCCGCCGACCGGCATTGTCGACATCGCTTGAAGTCCTTTCCGGGACAGGAGAGTTCGGTTCCGTCCACTCGCGGCGCGCCAAGGCGAAGTCCGGGATACGCGCCGCGCCGGTGGGATGGAGGGAAGACGCGGCAAGGGGCCACTGTCTCGCTTCCGCCCTCACGCTAGACGCGACCGAGCTGCGGCAATGTCTCCGCAGTGCACCGGACTTGGTCCCACCGTGCACTGCGTCGCCCAGGACTGCGCGCGACCCGGGAGGCGGCCGGACGCTCGCAGTGCGCTGCGGGAACAGCGGTGGTGCGCGCACGGAGAATCCCGACCCGGTGACGCTCACTAGCGTGACCCGCGCACCACACGAAACAGTCCCTTGGAACATCGGGAGAGGCACATGTCCCACACCGCCGAGCCGGTTCAGCCGGTACTGGAACCCGCGGCAGCCGCCTTCGCGGAGGCGACCGCCAATCCGCCCTACCTCTTCGACCTGCCCCCGGCGGAGGGACGCAAGGCCGTCGACGAGGTGCAGTCCGGCGAGATCGACAAGCCGGCGATCGACGAGGAGTGGATCACCGTCTCCGGTGGCCCCACGGGCAGTGTCAGGGCCCGCATCGTCAAGCCCGCCGGGGCCACCGGCACCCTCCCGGTCATCCTCTACATCCACGGCGCCGGCTGGGTGTTCGGCAACGCCCACACCCACGACCGCCTGGTGCGCGAACTCGCCGTCGGCGCGGACGCCGCCGTGGTCTTCCCTGAGTACGACCTCTCGCCCGAGCACCGCTACCCGGTCGCCATCGAGCAGAACTACACAGTCGCGCGGTGGGTCGTGCAGGAGGGCGCCACCAAGGGCCTGGACGGCACACGGCTGACCGTGGCCGGGGACTCCGTCGGCGGCAACATGAGCGCCGCCCTCACCCTGATGGCCAAGGAGCGCGGCGACGTCTCCCTGGTGCAGCAGGTGCTGTTCTACCCGGTGACGGACGCGAACTTCGACACGCCGTCGTACCACCAGTTCGCCACCGGCTACTTCCTGCGCCGCGACGGCATGCAGTGGTTCTGGGACCAGTACACCACCGACGAGGCCGAGCGCGCCCAGATCACCGCCTCGCCGCTGCGCGCCACCACCGAGCAGCTCACCGGCCTGCCCCCGGCCCTGGTCATCACCGGCGAGGCCGACGTCCTGCGCGACGAGGGCGAGGCGTACGCCAACAAGCTTCGCGAGGCCGGCGTCCCCGTCACCGCCGTCCGCTTCCAGGGCATCATCCACGACTTCGTGATGCTCAACGCCCTGCGCGGGACCCACGCCGCCGAGGCCGCCATCACGATGGCCGCCGGCACCCTGCGCGCCGCCCTGCACACCGCCTGACCGCAAGGAGATCCGGCAGACATGAGCACCACCACTCCCACCGTCGTCCTCGTCCACGGCGCCTTCGCCGACGCGGCCAGCTGGTCCGGCGTCATCGAGGAGCTCCAGCGCCACGACATCCCGGTCATCGCCCCGCCCAACCCGCTGCGCGGCCTGGCCTCGGACGCCGCGTACGTCGCCTCCGTGGCCGCCCAGATCGACGGCCCCGTCGTGCTGGTCGGCCACTCCTACGGCGGTGCGCTGATCACCGTCGCCGGCACCACGGAGAACGTCGTCGGGCTGGTCTACGTGGCCGCCTACGTCCTCGAAGAGGGTGAGAGCCTCGGCGAGCTGCAGGGCCGCTTCCCGCTCTCCCCGCTGGTGAGCAACCTGAAGCAGTGGACGTATCCCGTCGCGGACGGCGACCCGGCCGTCGAGGTGACCATCGCCGCGGACGCCTTCCCCTCGGTCTTCGCCGCCGACGTGCCCGCAGACGTCACGAAGGTGCTGGCCGTGGCGCAGCGCCCGCTGGCCGCCGCCGCCTTCGAGGAGACGGCCTCCGCCGCCGCCTGGAAGACCAAGCCGTCCTGGGCGCTGGTCGCGGGCGCCGACAGCGCGATCAACCCGGAGGTGGAGCGCTTCGGCGCGAAGCGCGCGGGGGCGACCGTCGTCGAGATCGAGGGCGCCTCGCACGCGGTCGCCGTCTCCCAGCCGAAGCAGGTCGCCGAGCTGATCCGCGAGGCGGTGCGCGCCACGACCTGACCAGGGGAAAGGGGTGCTGCACGGAGAAGGACTCCGGGCGGCACCCCATTTCCGTGTCACGGGTCCTCTCGTCGTACCCGCTCGGCCCGGTCGACCAGCGTGACCACGACGACCAGGGCCGCCGCCGCGAGAGCGGCGAGGAGGGTTGGCGCCGGCGAGCGGGCAGCCATCAGGACTGCCACCGCCACCGCGGGAAACGCAAGCTGTTCGACCCGGCTCCGCCGGTGCGGCCGCACATGCACAGCCCACACGGTGATGAGGAAGACCGCCGCCGGCACCGTGACCGCGCCACCCGCCGACAACGGCGGGGCACCGGTGCGCCCGGTGATCAGCTGGGCGTACGCCGCCAGGCCGGCTCCCTCGGCGGCTGCCGAGGCGAAGATCAGGTAGTGGCCGTACGCCCAGGTGAACCTCCTGCGATGGGCCTGGTGCGAGGTGGCGAGCAGGGTATGGGCCGGCCGGGCGAAGTACAGCCACCACAGGGCGAAGACCAGAAGCAGGCCACCTGCCGCCAGCAGGTACAGGGCCGCGGTGCCATGGTCCCGGTTCAGGGCACCGCGGACCGCCGCCGCGGCGGCCGCGACGGACTCACCCAGCACGATGAGGACGAACAGCCCGTACCGCTCGGCGATGTGCTGCGGATGCCACGGCGTCATTCCGGCGGACTGCGCCCACACCGGAACGCAGACCTCGGCAACGATCAACGCGATGATGGCCGGCAGGCGCGCCGGGGCCGGGAGAAAGAGCACCCCGGACCAGCCGACCTGACAAACCGTCACTCCCGTGGCGAAGCGGAGCGCGGTCCGCCGCCGAGCGGGATCCGATCGTGCGACACGCAGCCACAGCGTGGTCAGCGTCGTACGCAGGACGACGTATCCGAGCGTGACGACGCGCAGATCGCCTTCCTCGAACGCGCTGGGGACACCGGCGGCGAGAATGAGGGAGCCCGCGATCTGGACCAGCACCGTCAACCGGTAGGGGACGTCGTCAGGGTCATAGGCGGATGCGAACCAGGTGAAGTTCATCCAGGCCCACCAGATCGTGAAGAAGACCAGCGCGAAACGCAGGATGCCGGCGAGCCAGTGCCCGCTCGTCACCGCCGTGTTCAGACACGCGGACGCCTGCGCGACCGCGATGACGAAGCACAGGTCGAAAAAGCACTCCAGCGTCGTGGCGGTTCTGTGCGCTTCCCTCGGGTCCCGCCCCCGCAGGCTCAACGCGGGGCTCCCGGGGCGTAATCCACCCTCCGCTGCTCGCTCGGCATCATGCCTCTCCTCGTCGTTTTCCGGGCCCACGTCGTCAGCGACGTTAGGCGGGACGAGGTGCTGAGCCGTGCCCGCCGGTGCGCGGGGGCTTGCCCGAGAGCGAACAAGGGCACGCACGGATAGTTCCGTGCGCTCCCGAGCACGTGCATGTGCGCTTCAGGGCAACCCACCCGCCATGCCGGCACCTAGCGTCACCCGTGTCCACGGCCAGTCAGCAGGAGGCGGAACATGACCATCGAGTCCCAGCACGTCGGCAGCCAGCCGTGGCTGCACCAGAAGGGCGAGATCATCCAGGAGTTCGGGACCGTGAAGCAGTTCCCCCTCGGCCTGTCCTACGAGACGCGCATGTACTCCTGCCAGCGCCTCAACAAGGTCCTCGCGGACACCCAGATCCTTTACGGCCTCTACAAGAAGCACCACTGGCTGATGCGCGGGGCGACCTTCTACCAACTCCACCTGGTCCTGGACAAGCACGCGGGGGAACAGCTGGAACTCGTCGACGCCCTCGCCGAGCGGGTCCAGACCCTGGGCGGTGTCGCCGTGGGCGATCCCCGGCACGTCGCCGAGATCACGTCGATCCCGCGCCCTCCGGACGGTGTCGAGGAGGTCCCGGCGATGCTCTCGCGACTGCTGGAGGCCCACGAGGTCATCCTGACGGAGGCCCATGACGCGGCCGCCCGCACCGCCGAGCTGGGCGACGACGGCACCAACGACCTGCTCGTCTCCCAGGTGATCCGGACCGGCGAACTCCAGGCGTGGTTCCTCGCCGAACACCTGGTCGATACGCCCTTGGTCCGTGTCCGGGCCTGAGCGATGACCTCCTCGCGGCCTTTTGAACCGCCCGCCCGCGATTCGCGCGCCTCAGGCGTATGAGGACGGCCTCAGCGTCCGGTTGAGGATCTGCGTACCCAGCCGGTCCGGACAGTTCCATCCGAGGGCGAGGGAGAGATGTCGTCCTGACGCTCGGTTGACGCTCCTGACACCCGAACGCAGGACAACGCGCCGAAACGTGGGCCTGACCTGGTCTTTTCGGAGACCTGCTCAGGCCGACATCCTTCCGATGACGCACCACGTGGAGTGCGTGGCGATCCTGGAGCCGGCCGCCAAGGGCTCCTGACACCCCGGCTGCGGCCTCGACGTACGCGGCGATCGGGTCCGCCCTCGCGGCGTCGTGCCCGCGGTCAACCGATGCCCGCGGGCCGAGGCGCGCCGTGTAAGGGCCGGCGTGCCGCCGTCGGCCCGAGAGGTGGCTCGCGTCGCCGCGTGCTCCGTCGCCGGTTGCTTCGCCGTTTCACAGGAACTCCGGAGAACCATCCGCCCGTTCGCGTGTGTCCTCCCCTACGGTGCCATGAGTCGTCGGTGACAGGGGAGGAACCGTGGAGCAGCCGAGAACGGCGCTCGCCGAGCGCATCGCCGAGCGGAGCCGGGCGGACGGCGACCCCCGGGCCCTCGTCGGTGAGATGCGCCGTTCAATCCTTCTGGTGCCGGTGGCCGGCGGCGGGCTGTGGTCGGTGCGTGCGGGCGGGGTGCGGTGGATCTGCGGGTTCACCGACGAGACCGCGCTGGCCCGGTTCGCCCGCCACCACGCGCCCGGTGAGCAGCCGGTGGACCACGCGGCTCTGCTGGGCGCGCGCATCGTCGACGAGATCGTGCCGGCCCTGGGCGAGCCCGCCGGCCTCGCCGTCGACATCGCCACCGAGGACGGGGCGATGTTCTTCCCGCCCGTCGCCGGCATCGTCCCGGACGCGGTCGCCGTCGACACCGGCCGCGCGGGGGAGGGGCGGTCATGAGCGACGACGGCAAGGACCTCCAGCTGGACAAGGAGTCCGTCGCCCGGTTCACGCAGGGCCTGGGGACGACCATCGACCAGCTCGGCGACCTCGGCGGCGCCACCGGTTCCGTCATGGGGAAGGGCTTCTCGGAGCTGGCCATGACGGGGATGGAGGCCGGACACCACGGCCTCTCGACCGACTTCGAGGACTTCTGCGAGTCCTGGGAGTGGGGCGTGCGCGCCCTGGTCCGGGACGCGAGCGAGATCGCGAACCGGCTCGGCCTGGCGGCCGGCACCCTCTGGGAGGAGGACCAGTACGTCGCGGGCTCGCTGAAGGTGGGCGCCAACTCCCTGTTCGGCGGCAACCCGCACGCCAGTGAGGAGGAGATCGCCAAGCAGGGCTGGGGCGACATCTTCACCCCGGACTACCTGCACCCCGACTACAGCGCCGAGTCGTTCGACAAGGCCGGTGACGACATGGCGCAGACCTGGAAGGACACCGGCCGCACGGTGCTCACCGAGGGCCAGGGCGGGCGGCAGTCGGAACTGCTCAACAAGGCGTTCGGCATCTCCGACGACCAGTGGAACCAGGCGCTGGACGACACCTTCGGACCGTCGCCCGAGGAGCGCGCGCAGCAGCAACAGCAGGGTGAGTCCGGGGGGAACTGACGGTGGGTATCGGCGACTTCATCAGTGACATCACGCCCGACTCGGTCGAGGACAAGATCGAGCATGGCGTCGAGTGGGTCGGCGACCGGGTCGAGGACGCGGGCAACTGGACCGCCGACCGGTTGCAGGACGTCGGCTGGGAGTCCGGCGCCGACTGGGTGCGCGAGCAGTCCCGTTCGGTCGCCAACCGGCTGGGCGCCGAGGTCGACGAGATGGACCTCGGGCAGACCGAGGACAAGACCAAGCTGATCTACGGCAGCCCCAGCAAGATCAACGCCGTGGCCGCGAAGCTCCGCGCCTTCGAGTCGTCCTTCAACGAGACCGGTGACGGTCTCCGGGGCCTCGACACCTCCCGGCTCAAGGGCGAGGCGGCCGACGCGCTGCGCACCGCCGTCGGCAAGCAGCCGCACCGCTGGTACACGGCGGGTGAGGCGTGCGTCAAGGCGATCAGCGCGCTGGAGTCGTTCGCCGACACGGTCACCTGGGCCCAGGGCCAGGCGCAGACGGCGATCGACAAGTGGAAGGCGGGCGTCAAGGCGTCGGAGGACGCCGCCGACGCCCACCGTGCGAAGGTCGACGCCTACAACAAGGCCGTCGACCGCTACAACGCCCAGCCCGCCGAGGAGCGGAACCCGTCCTCGCTCCCGCCGCGCCCCGCCGAGACCTTCGAGGACCCCGGCAGGAAGCTGATGCAGGACGCCCAGGACATCCTGGCCGACGCCCGCACACAGCGGAACTCGGCCGCGGAGACCGCGCGCTCCGCGGTGCGCGCCGCCCGCGACATGGCCCCGAAGAAGCCGTCCTACGCCGAGCAGCTGCGGGACGGCTTCGGCGAACTGCAGATCATGCAGGACCACGTGGCCGGCGGCCTGATCAAGGGCACCGCCGGGATCGTGAACTTCGTCCGCAGCGTCGACCCCATGGACCCGTACAACCTCACCCACCCGGCCGAGTACGCCACGTCCCTCAACAGTCTGGCCGCCGGTCTCGTCGTGGCCGCCAACGACCCCGTCGGCACCGGCACCCAGATGGTCAAGGACTTCATGAAGGACCCGGCCGAGGGGTTCGGCCGGCTGATCCCCGACATCGTGCTGACCGTGGCCACCGACGGGGGCGGCGCCGCGGTGAAGGGCGTGCGCATCGCCGAGGACGCCTCCGAGGCCGCGAAGGTGCGCAGGCTCGTCGACGACGTCGAGGACGGGACCCACAGGCGCCCGGACGGGGAGCGCCTCACCGACGGCTCCGACCCGGTGGACCTCGCCACCGGCCGGATGTTCCTGCCCCAGACCGACGTGGAGATCCCCGGCATCCTGCCGCTGGTCTTCACCCGGCGCACCGAGTCCGGCCTTGCGACCGGCCGCTTCCTGGGCCCGGCCTGGACGTCCACGGTCGACGAGCGGCTGGAGATCGACGCCGTCGGCGTCGTCCACGCCACCGCCGACGGCCTCCTGGTCACCTACCCGCACCCGGTCCCCGGCGACCCCACCCGGCCGGACTCCGGCGGCGGCCGGACCCTGCTCGCCCGCGACGCCGACGGCGACTACACCCTGACCGACCCCGATTCCGGCCTGGTCCGCCACTTCACCGCCCCGCCCGGCGCCGAACCCGGCGGCGACGGCACCGCCTGGCTGTCCGGCATCGGCGAACGGGACGGGCACACCGTCACGGTGGACCGGGCGGACGACGGACTGCCGCTCGCCCTCGTGCACTCCGCGGGCCACCGGATCCGGCTGACCACCGCAGACGGGCGGGTCACCGCGCTCTGCCTGGCGGGTGGCGGGGAGGACGGCGCTGACCTGCCGCTGGTGCGCTACGACTACGGCGACGAGACCGGCGACCTCACCACCGTCACCCGCCCCTCCGGCGCCGCCACCGCCTTCCTCTACGACGAACGCCACCGCGTCATCGCCTGGATCGACTCCAACGACCGCCGCTACGACTACGTCTACGACGACCGCGACCGGGTCGTCGCCGAAGGCGGCGAGGCCGGCCACGTCCAGATCACCCTGACGTACACCGAACCCGACCCCGCGACCGGCCACCGCACCACCACGCTCACCACCGCTGACGGCCGGGCCACCCGGCACCTGATCGGCCCGCACTGCCGGATCCTGGCCACCACGGACGCGCTCGGCCACACCACCCGCTTCCGCCACGACGCGAGCGGCAACCTGCTGTCGCGCACCGACCCGCTCGGCGCCAGGCACGCCTTCACCTACGACGACGAGGGCCGGCTGATCTCGGCCGTCCGCCCGGACGGCTCCGAACTGCGCCTCGTACGCGGCCCGTTCGGGCTGCCGACCGAGGTCGTCGGGCCGGACGGCGCCCGTACCGCGTACACCTACGACGAGCGCGGCAACCGGACCTCGTACACCGACCCGGCCGGACGCACCACCCGCATCGCCTACGACGACGCCGGCCGCCCCACCTCGGTCACCGACGCCCTCGGCAACACCACCCACATCAGGTGCGACGCGGCGGGGCGGACCGTGGCGGTGACCGACCCGTCCGGCGCCACCACCCGCACCGAGCGGGACGGGCTCGGCCGCCCGGTGCGGGTGACCGACCCGGTGGGCGGCGTCACCCGCCTGGAGTGGAACGCGGACGGCCTGCTCGCCCGCCGCACCGGCCCGGACGGCGCGACCGAGTCATGGACCTACGACGGCGAGGGCAACTGCACGGCCCACACCGACGCCGCCGGAGCCGTCACCCGCCACGAGTACACCCACTTCGACCTCCCGCTCGCCACCACCCGGCCCGACGGCGCCCGGTACGCGTTCGAGCACGACGCCGACCTGCGCCTCACCCGGGTGACCGGCCCGCAGGGCCTGAGCTGGACGTACGCGTACGACGCGGTCGGCAACATCGTCTCCGAGACCGACTTCGACGGGCGCACCCTGACCTACCGCGTGGACGCCGCCGGCCGCCTCACCGCCCGGACCGACGCCCTCGGCGGCACCGTCTCCTTCGAGCGCGACGCACTCGGCCGGGTCCTCGCCAAGACCGTCGACGGCCGGGTGACGACCTACGCGTACGACCGGGCGGGCCGCCTCCTGGAGGCGGTCGGACCGGACGGCGAGCTGCGCTACCAGTACGACCGCCGCGGGCTGGTCAAGACGGAACTGGTGGACGGCCGCCCGATGCTCTACTCCTACGACGACCTGGGCCGGCGCGTCCGCCGGACCACTCCCACCGGCCACGTCACCACCTACGCCTACGACTCCGACGGGCTCCCCGCACGGCTGACCTCCGGCGGCCGGCCGGTCGACTTCACCCACGACGCCGCCGGCCGCGAACTGGCCCGCGCCTTCGGTGACGCGCTGACCGTGACGTCGGCCTGGGACGAGGCCGGACGGCTCGCCGCGCAGCACATCACCGCCGGCGCCCGCGCCGTCAACAGCCGGGCCTACGCCTACCGCGCCGACGGGCACCTGCTGTCCGTCGCGGACGGGCTCGCCGGGACCCGCACGTTCGACCTGGACCCGCTGGGCCGGGTCACCGCCGTCCACGCCCCGGGCTGGACGGAGCGGTACGCGTACGACGACGCCGGCAACCAGACCTCGGCATCCTGGCCGGACCGGCACCCGGGCGCCGAGGCCACCGGGCCGCGCACGTACAGCGGCACCGGCATCACCCGCGCCGGAGACGTCCGCTTCGAGCACGACGCCCTCGGCCGCGTCACCCTGCGTCAGAAGACCCGCCTCTCCCGCAGGCCCGACACCTGGCGCTACACGTGGGACACCGAGAACCGCCTCACGTCCGTCACCACCCCGGACGGCACCCGGTGGCGCTACCGCTACGACCCGCTGGGCCGCCGCACCGCGAAGCAGCGCCTCGCGGCCGACGGCGAGAGCGTGGCCGAGGAGGTCCGCTTCACCTGGGACGGACTCACGCTCTGCGAGCAGACCAGCCACCGCCCGGACCTCCCGCACACGGTCGCCCTCAGCTGGGACCACCGGGACGTCGTCCCGCTCGCCCAGACCGAGCGCATCCTGACGGCCGACAGCCGGCAGCAGGAGATCGACCGGCGGTTCTTCGCCATAGCCACCGACCTGATCGGCACCCCCACCGAACTCGTCGACGAGGCGGGCGGCATCGCCTGGCGCAGCCGCAGCACCCTCTGGGGCACCACCGCCTGGGCCAGGGACAGCGGCGCCTACACCCCGCTGCGCTTCCCCGGCCAGTACTACGACCCCGAGACCGGCCTCCACTACAACCTCTTCCGCCACTACGACCCCGAGACCGGCCGCTACACCTCCCCGGACCCGCTGGGCCTCGCCCCCGCGCCCAACCCCCTCGGCTACGTGGACAACCCGTACAGCGGATGCGACCCGCTGGGGCTGATGCCCAAGTACACGAAGGAGGAGAAAGCCCAGCAGGCCAGGGAAAAGGCCAAGCAGACCGCCCACGAGGTCGTCGAACGGGCCCAGGGCAACCGGATGAGGAAGGCCGGCAACTACCACGCGGACTCCATGCACGGCTTCAGCGACGAACGGGTCCTGGACATCCTCAAGAGCCCGGACGCGGTGTACCACTCGACGGCGGGCAGCGGCAGGCTGATCTTCCGGCAGGGGGAGGACATCGTGGTGGCGGAAGGCGGCGGAGCCGGGGCAGGCAACGTCATCACGGCATACGGCCCGTCCGGCATCAGGGGCGACTCCGGCCTGAGGGCCCTCGGCGGCTCGCCGACCGATCCCGGCGGTCCGATTACCCATGCGGACGTGGTCGAGGGCAGGATTCCGGCGAAGAACGGCTACATGGCTCCCGCGGAACAGATTCGATGAACGGCTTTCCCATGAGACTCACCTTTGACGGCGACTGGACTGCGACGGTGACGGACGATCCGCTGCGCTCCGTCCCGCGCTTCGACTTCCCGGGCCAGTGTCTGCGCATCGCGGAGTACGCCGACGTGGAGGAGTGGCAGCGGTTCCTCGGGGAGACCTTCGGCAGCCAGGAGTGGCTGTGGGACGCTCCCGACGAACTGCGGTTCGACCGGGCCGACCGCCAACTGGTCGGCGCCGGCTTCCGACTGCCCTACGAGTGCGCTGCCGCCGAGGACTCCGCCCGCGTTCCGGCCACGCCCCCCGTCCGCCCGGGCGGCCTTCGCGCGGACGAGGCCCGGGACTTCCGCCTGGAGGTGGCCACGGAGCTCTGCCGCGCCCCCGGAGACACCGTACTGACCTGCCTGCGCGACACCGAGGTCCTCGACGAGCCGCTGGAGGCCCGCATCGGCATCGCCCCGAACGTGGCGCTCCTCGTCCAGCACGGCACCGTCGTCGGCTGGAGTCTCACCGACCCCGTCCGGTACCTGACCACCGGGTTCGCCGCTCCGGACCCCGCCCCGCCGTCCCCGGCCGTCCGGCGGCTGTTCACCGAGTGTCTGGACCTTGTCACCGAGCCGCTGCTCCAGGACGTGAAGGACCGGGACCCAGCCGCCCTGGCCCGCCTGCGGGCCGCCGACGAGGCCCTGCGCGCCCAGCGCGAGGACCGGCACCGCGCCGACGCCCTCCTGTCGCTTGTCGGGAACCTGGTGGAGGACTACGGCAATCGGTGACCTGAGAGGCCCGACGGTGAGCCGAGAACCTGCCTCGCCCCTGCGAAGCGGATCGGACGGGAGCGAATGACCATGCGACTGGCTTTCGACGCCGGTTGGCGCGCGACGGTCACGGAGGAACCCTTGCGCCTCACCCCCCGCTTCACGGGCGACTCCGTGGACGTCGTGCGGTACGCGGACGTGCAGGAGCGTGAGCGGTTCCTCGCCGACACCTTCGGCAGCCGGGACCACCTGTGGGACGCACCCGACGTCCTGCGGTTCGACCCGGTCAGCCGGGAGCTGGTCGGGGCCGAGTTCCGGATGCCGTACGTCTCCGCGTCCGCCGAGACCTCCGTCCGTGTTCCGGCCCTGCCCCCGGTGCGCCCGGGCGGGCTCCGGGCGGACGAGGTCCGGGACTTCCGGCACGAGATGTGCTCGGTGCTGTGCCGCGCTCCCGGGGACACCGTGCTGACCTGCCTGCGCGATCTCGACGTCCTCGACGAACCGGTGGAGGCCTGTGTCGGCATCGCCGCCGACGTGGCGCTCCTGGTCCAGGACGGCACCGTCGTCGGCTGGAGCCTCACCGACCCCGTGCGGCATCTGACCACCGCGTACGCCGACCCCGACCCGAGCCCGCCGGAGCCCGCGACCCGCCGGCTGCTGACGGAGTGCCTGGACCTGCTGACCGCGCCGGTGGTCGACGACCTGGTGGACGGCGAGCCGGCCGCCGTGGCCCGCCTGCGGGCCGCCGACGAGGCCCTGCGCGGCCGGCGCGAGGACCGGCACCGCGCCGACGCCCTCCTGGCGCTCGTCGGCACCATGGTGGAGGACTACGGGAAGGGGTGACCTGAGACGCCGCTGCCAGCACCCGGGCCGGGTGCCGGCAGCGGCCGGTGGGGCGGGCGCGGCCGGTTCCGTCAGGTGCGGGTCCAGCGTTGGTTGCTGCCGTTCGAGCAGGAGTAGAGCTGGATCAGGGTGCCGTTGGCGGTGCCGCCCGAGACGGCGTCGAGGCAGAGGCCGGACTGGACGCCGACGATGGATCCGTCGGAGTTGAGGCGCCATTTCTGGTTGTCGCCGCCCCAGCAGCCGTAGATCTGGACTTTGGCGCCGTTGCCTGTGCCGGCGGCGTCGAGGCACTTGTCGCCGTAGACCTTGAACTCGCCGGCGTCGGTGTACGTCCACTGCTGGTTGGTGCCGCTGTGGCAGTCCCAGAGCTGGAGCTGGGTGCCGTCGGTGGTGCTGGTGCCGGGCACGTCCAGGCACCGGCCCGAACCGACGCCCTTGATCTGACCGCCGCCCGCAGGGGGCGTCGTGGAGTCGCCGCCGTTGAGCGCGTTGAGGACGGCGGTGTAGGCGGACTTCTTGCTGCCGTCGCCGTTGAACAGCAGCGGCGTGTCCCCCGATCGCCAGGAGTCGGTGTCGCGCACGCCCCAGACGGTGATGCCGAGACAGCGCGAGACGGCCAGGCAGTCGTTCGTCACGCTCGCGTAGGTCGAGGCCGCGGCGCCCTGGATGTCGAGTTCGGTGATGGCCACGTCGACGCCGAGGGCGGCGAAATTCTGCAGCGTGGTGCGGAAGTTGCTGTTGTAGGGGCTGCCGCTGTTGAAGTGCGACTGGAACCCGACGCAGTCGATCGGCACGCCGCGCTGCTTGAAGTCGCGGACCATGTTGTACACGCCCTGGGTCTTGGCCCAGGTCCAGTTCTCGATGTTGTAGTCGTTGTAGCAGAGCTTGGCCGCCGGGTCGGCGGCGCGCGCGGTGCGGAAGGCGACCTCGATCCAGTCGTTGCCCGTGCGTTGCAGGTTGGAGTCCCGCCTGCCTCCCGAACTGCCGTCTGCGAAGGCCTCGTTCACGACGTCCCACTGGGCGATCTTGCCCTTGTAGTGGCCCATCACGCCGTTGATGTGGTCGATCATCGCCTGGCGCAGTGTGCTGCCGCTGAGGCTCTGCATCCAGCCGGGCTGCTGGGAGTGCCAGGCCAGCGTGTGGCCCCGCACCTGCTTGCCGTTCTGCACCGCCCAGTTGTAGACGCGGTCGCCGGCGCTGAAGTTGAACTGGCCCCGCTGCGGTTCGGTGGCGTCGATCTTCATCTCGTTCTCGGCCGTCACCATGTTGAACTCACGGCCCGCGATGGTCGTGTACGCCGAGTCGCCCAGCTTGCCCGAGGCGATGGCGGTGCCGAAGTAACGGCCTTTCTGTGCCGCGGCGGCGCCGAGGGTGTTCTCGGCGGCGTGTGCGCTCGGCGGCGCGACCAGTGCGGTGGCCGCACCGAGAACACCGACGACGAGCGCTAAGAGCAGGCCGCGGATCCTCCTGCTGACAACGGATCCGGGAAGGGCGTACGAGCCCATGACTGTGCCTCCAAGGTAGAGATCACGGTTGGACGGAAGAATCGGCGGCGGTGCTCCACGTCTCGACACAGGCCAGGGCCGACTTCTCAGACAGGGATGATTGAGGTGGCGACCGCGGCTCGTCAATACATTCCGCAGAAGAAATTTCCGATTGCCTTTCGAAACTTTCGAAACGCCCTGGCCGAGTGTCTGCACTGCCCATGCATCGCTTCATTCACGGGTCAAGTGGCTTACAAGCCAGTGATTTGACGGTAGGTCGCGCACCGGCGCGCCGTAGGGAGTCCGAAACTTTCGGCTTTGCAGTCGATACGTGCGGAAGCTATTGACGCCGTTCACCGGTTCCCTATCATCCGGGTTGCTCGATGGTTCGACCGTTGTTCGAAATGCCGACCGCCTACGCAAAGGTGAGGACGTATCCATGCGCAGACGAAGTTTCCGCCGCAGGCATCCGTCTGTGGTACTCGCCGCCGTGGTCGCGGCCCTGGCCGCGTTGGCGGCGCTGCTCGTGGCCGCCCCGGCCCAGGCGGCCTCCAGCGGCGCGCTGCGCGGTGCCGGGTCCGGCCGGTGCCTCGATGTGCCGGGCGCCGTCCGGACCGACGGCACGTATCTGCAGATCTACGACTGCTGGGGCGGGACCAACCAGCAGTGGACGTCGACGGACCGCAACCAGCTCACCGTGTACGGCGACAAGTGCCTGGACGTTCCGGGCCACGCCACCGCGGCAGGTACCCGGGTGCAGATCTGGACCTGTTCCGGCGGGGCTAACCAGCAGTGGCGGGTGAACTCCGACGGCACGGTCGTCGGCGTGGAGTCCGGGCTGTGCCTGGAGGCCGCGGGCTCCGGTACGGCCAACGGCACGGCGGTGCAGATCTGGACGTGCAACGGCGGCAGCAACCAGAAGTGGACCGGCCTGTCCGGGACCTCCACCCCGCCCGACGGCACCTGCTCCCTGCCGTCGACCTACCGGTGGACGTCGACCGGCGCGCTGGCGCAGCCGGCGAACGGGTGGGTCGCGCTGAAGGACTTCACCGACGTGACGTACAACGGCAAGCACCTGGTCTACGCGTCGAACGTGTCGGGGTCGTCGTACGGCTCGATGATGTTCCGGCCCTTCACGAACTGGTCGGACATGGCGTCGGCCGGCCAGACCGGGATGAGCCAGGCCGCGGTGGCGCCCACCCTGTTCTACTTCGCGCCCAAGAAGGTCTGGGTGCTGGCGTACCAGTGGGGTGCGTGGCCCTTCATCTACCGCACGTCGAGCGACCCCACCAACCCCGACGGCTGGTCCGCGCCGCAGCCCCTGTTCACCGGCGGCATCTCGGGCGCCGCCCCGATCGACCAGACCCTGATCGCCGACGACCAGAACATGTACCTGTTCTTCGCCGGCGACAACGGCAAGATCTACCGGGCGAGCATGCCGATCGGGAACTTCCCGGGCAACTTCGGCTCGTCGTACACGACGGTCATGAGCGACACGGTGAAGAACCTGTTCGAGGCGCCGCAGGTCTACAAGGTCCAGGGCCAGAACCAGTACCTCATGATCGTCGAGGCGCGCGGTGCGAACGAGCAGCGGTACTTCCGCTCGTTCACGGCCTCCAGCCTGAACGGTTCGTGGACCCCGCAGGCCGCCACCGAAAGCAACCCCTTCGCCGGCAAGGCCAACAGCGGCGCGACCTGGACCGACGACATCAGCCACGGTGACCTGGTCCGCGACAACCCCGACCAGACCATGACCGTCGACCCCTGCAACCTGCGGCTCCTCTACCAGGGCAAGTCCCCCTCCGCGAGCGGCCCGTACGACCAACTGCCGTGGCGGCCGGGCGTCCTCACCCTGCAGCGCTGAACCGGCCCGCGCACCCCCTGGCGGCCGGCCCCACCCCGGAGGGGCCGGCCGCCGTCCTCCGCCACAGGCACCCGGCGTCACCTCGGCGACGACCGGACCGCCCGCCAGGAGGGGTCACGGCCTGGGGGCGCCGCCCGGCGTCGCGCACGCGGCACCGTGCACGGCGGCTCTGGGGTCGGCCGAGGGGAGCTGGCCGCCGCTCACGTCACGCCACACGGTCTCGGCGAACCGGGCCGCCTGCGGGTGCGAGCCGTGCGACGGATAGGCCAGGTGCAGGCGGACGGTGGGGGGCGTCCCGCAGCCGGACGAACCGTACGGCCGGATGGTGGTAGTGCCGCGTGGAGTCCTCCGGCGCGGTCCCGACCCCGAGGCCCGCCGCCACCTTCTCGAGCCACTCGTCGCAGTTGGACGGCCCTGTCCCCGCAGGCCCGCGCGACGGGTGTGGCCATGTTCGGCGTCGCCCTCTACGTGGGCAGCGCCGTGGCCACCGGGCTGGCCGCCTCCACCGCCCAGGCGCACGACTACCGCCCCCTGTTCCGGCTCGCGGCGCTCCTGACCGCGCCCCTGACGGTGGCCGCGGCGGTGGGCCGGGCGCGCTACCGCTGAGCGGCGGTCCCGGCACGACGCCCGTCCTCTGCGGCGCCGGCCCGGATGCCCGAAGGCTCTGCGCGGGCAAGGTGGTCGGCCTCGGGTGGGGGAGCGGGCTCGCCTGACTCAGGCGCGGGGCACGAGGACGAGCGGCTGTGCCGGGCGTTTGCCCGGCGCAGCCGCTCCACTGCGTCAGCCGGGCGACCGCGTCCCCGTCAGCTCGCGCCCAGGGCGTCGAGCGCCTCCTCGACGCTGGGGTACACCGCGAGGAGCTGGTCGAGGCCCGCCACCCGGAAGAGCTGGGTCAGGGCCGGGCTGAGCCCCGCCACCGAGAACGAGGAGCCCTTGTCCTCGGTGCGGTGGTGGGCCGTGATGATCTCGGTCATCCCCGTGGAGTCGCAGTAGTCGAGGGCCGACAGGTCGGCGATGACGTCCGCGCCGGGCCCGCTCAGCAGCTCCGCCATGGCCGTGCGGAGGCCGGGGCCCGTGTAGTGGTCCAGATCTCCCGCCAGGCGCAGTACCACCGGCCCCGACGGGCAGGGTCGCGTGCTGATGGAGAGGGCGCCCTCTGTCTCGTTCACCAGGCCTCCTGTGCGGTGAGCGGTCACGGCGGGGCGGCGGACTCCGTTCCGGCGGTCCTCGCGTGCGAGGAGCGTGCCTCCTCGTCCCCATGCGCATCGACGGCATGCGCTACCCGCACAGGTTTCCCGATTCGCCTGGATCATCCTCCGGCAGCCCGGCCGATCGTCCCGTGCCGCGCGCATCCCCCTGCGGAACGGGCCCTGCCGGGGTCTGGAACAATGCCAGCCGAGGCCCTGGAGCCGGCGCCCCCGCGAGCCGGTGGAAAACCCGCCGGGGTGGGACGGCGATCCCGGGGCAGACAGGGCATAGGGCACACGATCGGAAACCTCGTGTGCGCGTTCGGCATGAAGCGGCCCTCGCACGGGCCACCATGAGGGGACGGGATCGCGTGGGGCTTTCGGGCGAGGCTGGGCACGGACCGCGTCCCGCGGTGGAAGGCGGCGTGTTCGCCGCCGACCCCGAGGTGGGCCGCGACCTGGCCGCGGTGGACTGGGCCGCCACGCCCCTCGGCCCTCCGCAGGAGTGGCCGCAGAGCCTGCGGACGGCCGTCAGCATCCTGCTGTCCTCGCGTTTTCCCATGTGGATGGCCTGGGGCGAGCAGCTCACCTTCTTCTGCAACGCCGCCTACCGGCGGGACACCCTGGGCCGCAAGTACCCGTGGGCGCTGGGGCGTCCCGCGAACGAGGTGTGGGCGGAGGTCTGGGGCGACGCGGGCCCGCGCATAGAGACCGTGCTCAGCACTGGCGAGGCCACCTGGGACGAGGGGCTGCTGCTGCTCCTGGAGCGTTCCGGGTACAGCGAGGAGACCTACCACACCTTCTCCTACAGCCCGCTGCGGGACGACTCCGGCGCCGTCGTCGGCATGCTGTGCGTGGTCACCGAGGACACCGACCGGGTGATCGGCGAGCGGCGCATGGCCACACTGCGCGACCTGGGCTCGGACCCGAGCGTGATCCGCACCGAGCGGGAGGTGCTGGCCTTCGCCGGCCGGCAGCTGTGCCACAACCGCAAGGACCTGCCCTTCACCCTGACGTACCTGTTCGACGGCGACACCGCCCGGCTGGCCGGAACGAGCGGGATCGCCCCCGGCCACCCCGTCGCGCCCGCCGTCCTCCCGGTCGGCGAGCCCGGCGGCGTGTGGCCGGCCGCGCTGCTGGCCGGCGGCGAGGCGGCCGTGGTGCCCCTGACCGGTGAGGCCTTCGCCGGCCTGCCCACGGGGGACTGGCCCGAGCCCCCCGTGCAGGCGCTCGCGGTCCCGCTCCTGCAGCAGGGCAGCGCCCCCTACGGCTTCTTCGTGGCGGCACTCGACCGGTACCGCGTGCTGGACGAGGGCTACCAGGGGTTCGTCGAGCTGACCGCCGGCCACATCGCCTCCGGCATCGGCAGCGCCCGCAGCTACCAGGCGCAGCAACGGCGCGCCGAGGAGCTCGCCGAACTGGACCGGGCCAAGACCACCTTCTTCTCCAACATCAGCCACGAGTTCCGGACCCCGCTGAGCCTGATCATGGGCCCGGTGGAGGAACTCCACACCCGGCTCGCCGACGCGGACGGCCGGGTCGTCCAGGAGCTGGACGTCATCCGCCGCAACGGGCTGCGGCTGGGCAAGCTGGTCAACACCCTGCTGGACTTCTCCCGGATCGAGGCCGGCCGTATGCAGGCCTGGTACGAACCGGTCGACCTGGCGGCGGTGACCGCCGAGCTGTCCAGCGTCTTCCGCTCGGCGATGGAACGGGCCGGGCTCGCCTTCGACGTGGACTGCCCGCCCCTGGACGAGCCGGTGTATGTGGACCGCGGCATGTGGGAGAAGGTGGTCCTCAACCTGCTGAGCAACGCGCTGAAGTTCACCTTCGACGGCGCTGTCCGCGTCCGGGTGCGCGCGGCGGGCGATCACGCCGTGGTCACCGTCGCCGACACCGGTGTCGGGGTGCCGGAGGCGGAGATGCCGCGGCTGTTCGAGCGTTTCCACCGCATCGAGAACACCCGCTCCCGCTCCAACGAGGGCAGCGGCATCGGGCTGGCCCTGGTGCGGGAACTCGTCGGTCTGCACGGCGGCACGATCGAAGCCGAGAGCGGCCAGGGCGAGGGCACCGCCTTCACCATCCGGCTGCCGTTCGGCACCGCCCACCTGGCACCCGAGTGCGTGGCGCCGGAAGCGGGCGGCACACAGGCGTCCGCCGCCGATCCCTACGTCCTGGAGGCCATGCGCTGGCTTCCGGACGGCGAGCCCGGCGCGGCGGCCGACGACTCGGTGGGGCGGGCCGGGACGAGCGCCACCGTGTACGGCTCCGTGCGCGGATCGGGCGCCCGGGTGCTGCTGGCCGACGACAACGTCGACATGCGCGAGTACCTCACCCGCATCCTCGCCGGAGCGGGATACGAGGTCACCGCCGTCACCGACGGCGCCGAAGCGCTGGTCTCCGCCCGCCGGGACATCCCCGACCTCGTCGTCAGCGACGTGATGATGCCCCGGATGGACGGGCTGGAAATGGTGGCGAGGCTGCGCGGCGACCCGCGCACCGCCTCGGTGCCCGTGCTGCTGCTGTCGGCCAGGGCCGGGCAGGAGGCGTCGATCGAGGGGCTCCAGGCGGGCGCGGACGACTACCTGGTCAAGCCCTTCGCCGCCGCCGAGCTCCTGGCGCGCGTACGCGCGAACGTCGAACTGGCCCGGCTGCGCGGCCACCACGTGCGCTGGCGGACGGCGCTCATCGACTCCCTGCAGGAGGCCTTCTTCGTCTGCGACGAGTCCGGGGCCGTCGTGGAGATCAACGCCGCGTTCACCGACATTCTCGGGTACGGCCCGGAGAACCTGCCCTACGCGCCCGTGCAGCCGTGGTGGCCCGAGGCCGCCACCGACCCCGAGGCGCACCGCCAGGTCGGGGACGCCTTCGCGGGCCTGCTGGAACGCGAGCAGGGCTCGTACACCGTCCCCGTCACCCACCGGGACGGCCACCGGCTGTGGGTCACCGTCACCTACAACAAGGCCGAGGACCCCGACACGGGGCGGCGGGTCACCGTCGGCACCTTCCGCGACGTCACCGCCGAGCACTACGCCGTCCAGCGCGAGACCGCACTGGCCGCGCTGAGCACGACCCTGTCCGCGGCCGCGAGTCTGCCCGAGGCGCTAGCCGGGGCCCTCGGGGAGCTCAGGACCGCGTGGCGGGCGCGGAGCGTCATGGCCGCCGTCTTCGGGCGCGGCGACACCCCGTCCCTCACCGCCACGGACGGCAGCCCGCGGTGGGAGGACCTGCCCCCCGCGCGGCGGGACGCGCTCGCCGCGCTGCGCGGTCAGCCCTCGCTCACCCCGGCGACCGAGGACAGCGGCGCCGGTGTCCTGCTCGAACACCCCGACGGGCCGCTGGTCCTGTGGATCGATCTGGGCGAGCACCGGCCCTTCACCTCCGAGGACCAGCTCCTGCTCTCCCTGCTGGCCGGGCACCTCGCGCAGGGCCTGGTACGGGCGCACCAGATCGACCAGCAGCGGGAGACCGCGATCGCGCTGCAACGCGCCATCCTGGGCCCGGCCCGGCTCCCGGACGGCTTCGCCGTGCGCTACGAGCCCGCCACCCGGCCGCTGGAGGTGGGCGGCGACTGGTACGACACCGTCGCGCTGGCGGACGGGCGGATCGGCATCGTGGTGGGCGACTGCGTCGGGCGGGGCCTGGAAGCGGCCAGCGTCATGGGGCAGCTGCGCAGCGCCTGCCGCGCGCTGATGCTGCAGGACGCCAGCCCCTCCCGGACGCTGATGGCCCTCGACCAGTTCGCCGCGAGCGTTCCCGGCGCCCCGTGCACGACGGTCTTCTGCGGTGTCCTCGAGCCGGCCACGGGGAAACTGACCTACTCCAGCGCCGGACACCCGCCGGGCATCCTCGCGCACCCCGACGGCACCGTCCGGCTGCTGGACGAGGGGCGTTCCCTGCCGCTGGCGGTACGGCCGGGCAGGCAGCGCCCGGAGGCCGCCTGCACCCTGCCCGCGCGGGCCACGCTGCTGCTGTACACCGACGGTCTCGTGGAGCGCCGCCGGCGTCCGCTCAGCGCCGGCATCGACCAGGCCGGCGACGCCGTGCAGGACGGCCGCGACTCGCCCATCGACGATCTCGCCACCGACATCATGGCCAAGCTCGCCCCGGCCGACGGCTACGACGACGACGTGGCACTGCTGCTCTACCGCCACCCGGCGCCGCTGGAGATCTCCTTCCCGGCCGAGTCGTCCCAGCTCGCGCCGGTCCGCCAGGCGCTGCGCAGCTGGCTCGCCCAGTGCGACCTCCCGCCGAACACCGTGCAGAACGTCCTCGTCGCGGCCGGGGAGGCGTGCGCCAACGCGATCGAGCACGGCCACCGGCACGCCCCGGGGGAGGCCGTGCGGCTGCGCGCCGAGGCCCTCGTCGACAACCTGCTCCTGACCGTGGCGGACAGCGGCCGGTGGAAGGCTCCCCAGCCCGAGCGCAACGCCCACCGCGGCCGGGGCGTGGCCCTCATGCGCGCCCTGATGCAGCACGTCAGCATCACCCCCGGCCCGAGCGGCACCACCGTCGACATGCAGATGAGGATCTCCGGATGACCACCCCCCTGACGCTCACCTCCGGCAGACGCCCGGACGGGACTCCGCGTCTCGTCGTCGGCGGCGAGATCGACATGAGCAACGTCGGCTCCCTGGCCGACGCCCTGGACCGCGGCTCCGGCCCCCTCGTCCTCGACCTGACGGCCGTGGAGTACCTCGACAGCGCGGGGCTGAGCGTGCTCTTCGCCCACGCCGACCGACTGGAGCTCGTCGTCACGCCGCTGCTGGAGCCCGTCCTGACGGTCTCGGGCCTCGCCGGTCTCGTCACCGTCCACGGTCTCGGCGACGACCCGCCGCGGCCATGACCGGTGTGACGCGGAGCCCCGCCGGACCCGTACCGCCCGACGACGGCGTGAGCGCCACCCCGTCCGCCACCACCGTGCCCGAGCCTTCCGGCCAGGAGTGATGACCGAAATGACCGAGACCCTGGACGTGACCGTCCAGTACCCCGTCGACCGCACCGCCGTCGTCAGCGTCTCCGGAGACGTGGACCTGCACACGTCGGCCACCCTGCGCGCGCACGCCCTGGCCGTCGTGGCGGAGGGCGTGCCGCATATCGTGCTGGACCTGGCACACGTCGACTTCGTCGACTCCACCGGCCTCAGCACCTTCATCGGCCTCCTGCACACCACCCAGCAGGCGGGCGGCTCGCTCCGGCTCGCGGACGTCCCCGACCGCCTCACGCGCATGGTGACCATGACCGGCATCTCCGAGCTGATGCCGATCCACACCACCGTCGCCGACGCGCTGGCCGGCCGGACCGCCGGGTGCGCACCGGGCCGCGCGGGCGAAGGCGCCGGTGCCGGCGACTGACGCCGCCGGGCGCGCCGCGGGCCCCCGGGCCCCGGCCCACGGCACCCGGCCAGGCCCGGTTCCGCTCCGGGATGTCTGGAACCGGCCGTCCGTGGCACAAGACCCTGCGTGCCGCGTCCAGCGGCGCCTGGGAGACGATGGTCCCCGGGAAAACGGGGCAGTCACCTGCGAAGGGGGGCGAGATGACGGCTGAGCGTGAGCGCCGGTCGACGGGCGGTGTCAGCGCGTCCGAGGCGGCGCGCGGCGTGGACGACGACCTGTCGATGCTGTTCGGGACCTCCACCGCGCTGTTCGCGTCCATGGCGGGGCCCGCGCACGTGCTGGAGGCGGCGAACCCCGCCTTCTTCGCGGCCATCGGCGGCGGGCAGCGGGAACGCACCGGCGTGCCGCTGGCGGAGCTGATGCCCGAGCTGACGGCTCAGGGGTTCATCGGGCTCCTCGACCAGGTGTACCGCTCGGGCGAACGGCACGTGGGCCGCGACGCCCGTGTCGTCATCGGCGTCGGCGACCAGGCCCAGGAGTCGTACTTCGACTTCACCTACGAGGCCCGCCGCGACGTCGGCGGCAACGTCATCGGCGTACGGATGATCGGCGTCGAGACCACCCAGGCCAAACACGCCCGGCGCCTGGCCGCCGAGCAGCGCGCGCTGCTGGAGCAGATCGCGCGGCAGGCGCCGCTGCACGACGTGCTCGACGGCATGTGCAGGGCGATCGAGGAACTCTGCCCCGACGTGCTCGTCTCGGTCCTGCTGGCCGACGAGGACGGCCGTCGCCTCCGCCACGGCGCGGCCCCCAGCCTGCCCGACCACTACAACCAGGCCATCGACGGCATCGCCGCCGGCGAAGGGGTCGGCTCCTGCGGCACCGCCGCCCACCGGCGCCGGACCGTGATCGTGGCCGACATCGCCACCGACCCGCTGTGGGACGACTTCCGCGTCCTGGCCGGCCGGGCGGGGCTCGCCGCCTGCTGGTCGACCCCGGTCATGGCGGGCGACGGACGGCTGCTGGGCACCTTCGCGATGTACCACCGCACGCCCCGGACCCCCCAGGGCACCGATCTGGCCCTCGCCGGCGCCTTCGCCGACACCGCCGCCCTCGCCATCGAGCGGCACCACATCGAGCAGGCCCGGCGGACGGCGGAGGCCCGCGAGAAGGCCGCCCGCGACGACCTCGCCTTCCTGCTGACCGCGAGCACCGCGCTGTCCGGCGGACTGGACGAGAGGCAGACCCTGCAGCGGCTGGCCACCCTGGCCGGCCCGGCCCTGGCGCCGCTGGCCGCCGTGGACGTCGTCGAGAGCGGACGCGTGCAGCGGGTGGCGACCGCCGGCCCGACCGAGGAGGCGCGCACCCTGCTCGCCGCCCACTCCCCGGCCCACGACGCCGACGACCCGGTCGCCCGGGTCCTGGCCTCCGGCCTGACCGAAGTGGCCCGCCGTACCCCGACCGGTCCCGGTCCCTGGCGCGATCTGGGCGCCACCGGATACGTGTGCGTGCCCCTCATGGACCGGGGACGGCCCTTCGGCGCGCTGACCCTGCTCTCCACGGACGGGCACAGCTTCGACGGCCACCGGGTCGCCCTGGCGGAGGAACTGGCCCGCCGCGCCGCCTCGGCCGCCCGCAATGCCCGCCAGTACACGCAGCGCGCGGCACTCGCCCGCGACCTGCAGACCGGCCTGCTCCTGCCCGACCTGCCCGAGGTCCCCGGCGCCCAGCTCGCCGCCTCCTACCACCCGGCCGGCGAGGGCCTGGAGATAGGCGGCGACTTCTACGACGTCTTCGACCGCGGCGACGGCAGCTGGGCCTTCATCCTCGGGGACGTCTGCGGGCGCGGCGCCATGGCCGCGACCACGACCGCCCTGGTCCGCCACACCGCGCGCGCCGTCGCCCCGCTGCTGGACGATCCCGTCGACGTCGTCAAGGCGGTCGACAAGGCCCTGAACGACCGCCACAGCCACCAGAACAACGGCTTCGTCACCCTCGTCTACGGCCATCTCGCGCCGACGGCCGACGGGCTCGACGTCCATCTGGTCCGGGCCGGGCACACGCTGCCGCTCCTGCTGGACGCCGACCACGTGGTCGGCACGGTCGAGGCGTCCGGCGGGCTGCTCGGCATCGGCATCCCCACCAGGCTCGCCGCGCGCCGCTTCACGCTCCGCCCGGCCGAGAGCCTGCTGCTGTACACCGACGGCATCACCGAGTGCCGGGCCGCCGGCGCCGAACAGTACGGCGACGCCCGTCTTGCCGAGGCCCTGGCCTCCGCACCGCGCCGGCCGACCGCGGCCGACGTCGTGCGGACCGTGGCCGAGGACGTCCGCGACTTCGTGGCGGGCCGTGACGTGGACGACGACCAGGCCGCCCTGGTCATCACCGCCACCGCTCCGGAGCGGCGCCGGGACTGACGAGCCCGGGCCGGTGACCGCTGAGGGGGAGGGCGGACGCTGTGATCGCCGGGCGTGGGCGGACGCCGTGTGAGCGGCGGCCCCGCCGGCCTCGGGGCTCTCCGGGGCAGTGATGCGCCGAGGCAGGGCACGGGAAGCCGCACGAGGCGCCGATGCGGACCGAGATCATTCGGAAACGATCAGTACGATCGGGCCACCAGTGCGAAGGGGGCCCGATGTACAGCCGAGCAGGGAAGTGGGCGCTGATGTCGGCCCTGACGGTTCTGTCGGTCTCCGCATGCACGGGATGGGGCGGCTACCCGCCTGCGAAGAACGTCCACGGCTCCCAGCTCGTAGGCACCTGGCATGCCCGGGACTGCGACACCACGCTGACCCTGAAGCGGGACGGCTCGGCGTCCGTCACTGGCATGCCTACCGAGATGGACCTGGACGGCAAGGTCACGCACAGAGGCGGCGGCGACGGCACCTGGGAGATCGACGGATCCCGCGCTGAGCAGGAACTCGATGTGACCATAGGGAATGAGACAACCCCGTTCGACCTGTACCGGGACGACGGGCGCTTGCTGGTGGGCCTGACCGTGGGGGATCCCGACGACATGAACTGGTGCGTCCTGACCAAGCACTCGTGAACGGCCGCGTACTCAGCGCAACGCCGGTCCGGTCGCTCGCTCGGTGGACGGGCCCGTGCGGTGGGCTTCGTCCTGCGCGAGCAGGGAGAGGAGTGAGGCCACCGTCACGCCGAGGCTGGCTTCGGCGGGATGGCGGAGGATCCTCGTGGGGTCGATCCGGTAGGTGTTGCCGCGTCCCTCGCGGGTGTGGGAGAGGTAACCGTCCTGTTCCAGGTCGGCGATGATCTTCTGCACGGCCCGTTCGGTGAGGCGGCAGTACGCGGCGATGTCCCTGATCCGGGCGTTCTGGTTGTCCGCGATGGCAGCCAGTACGCGGGCGTGGTTCGTCAGGAAAGTCCATCCGTTGTGTGGCTCGGGCACTCCATCCATGCCGGGAGTTTACGACCCGGTGTTCACGCACTCAAAAACACGTACTACAGTTCATGCATCAGTTGACGTGTCTGGGCCGCGGAGGGCAATGCCGCCCCGGACGTCAGTGGCGCATGAGGGAGTGAGCCATGCATGACCCTTGCGAGCAGGCCCCGTCCCTCAGAACGTCGGGGTGGCCCGGTCGGTGCACCGAGAACGACGAGCCGTTGCCGCCGGGCCGGGCAGGCGTGTCGTGCACCTGGCGCGGCGACCGGATCCGGGTGACGGTCCGAGGGGAACTCGACCTCGACTCGGGCAAGCTGCTTCGTGCGGACCTGCGTAAGGTGCTGGCCGGTCCGACGAGTGGAGTGGACCTCGACCTGAGCCGGCTGGACTTCTGCGACTGCGCCGGACTGGAGGTCCTCCTCGAGCTTCGGCGCAGCGCCTTGGAGCAGGACAAGACGGTGGTCATCCGCAGGAGCAACCCGGTGATCGACAGGCTGCTCACCCTCCTCGGGGCGCAGGAACTGTTCGCCTCCGCGCCACGGCAGTGCGCGGAGCGCGTCACCACGCGCCTTGCCGTCAGCGGCCGCGGAGTGGGCTGAGTCGGGCCGGCGGGTCGGGGCGGGTCAGCCGGCGGGGTGTCCCGCCGCCGGGCTGGCGTGCTCGGTGGCGGCCAGGGAGGCGAGCAGGCGCAGTCCCTCTTCGGAGGGGGAGCCGGGTTCCGCGGTGCAGACGGTCATGCTGAGCCTGGGTTCGGCCGCCAGGTCCAGCGCCTCGTAGGCGAGGGTGAGGTCGCCGACCGCGGGGTGGCGGAACCGCTTGGTTCCGGTGCCGTGGCGGCGGACGTCGTGGGCGCCCCAGCGGGTGCGGAAACCCTCGCAGCGGGTGGACAGTTCCCCGACCAGGTCGTGCAGGGCCTTGTCGTGCGGGTCGCGGCCGGCCTCGCGGCGCAGGATGGCCACCGCCATGTGCCCGGCACCCGCCGCCGGGACCCGGCGGGCAGCCCCGCCTGCCCGGGGGTCATCTTCGCTCGCCGCGAGGTGAGGAACTCGCGGACCTCCTCGCGGTTGCCCATGCCTTCGACCGTACGGCGTACCCGCCGAGGGAGGGGTGTACCGCCGGTACACCTCTCACCCGTGACTCGCTGACCGCCGGGATGGGCGGTTACCTGGAGGAGAGGCACCCCTCGCACCGCACCAGCCCCACGAACGACAAGGAATTCCCCCCATGCGCGGAGCAGTGATTCACGCCCCCGGCGACGTGCGCTTCGAGACCCTGGACGACCCCGGGATCGTGAAGCCGACGGACGCGGTCATCCGCACGGCCGTCACCTGTGTGTGCGGCTCCGACCTCTGGCCCTGGCGCGGGCTGGACGCGACCGACGAGGCCCACCCCATGGGGCACGAGTACGTCGGTTTCGTCGAGGAGGTCGGCTCCGAGGTCACCGCGGTCAGGCCCGGCCAGTTCGTCGTCGGCTCGTTCGCGACCTCGGACAACACCTGCCCGAACTGCCGCAACGGCTTCCAGTCGAACTGCCTGAACCGTGAGTTCATGAGCACCTGCCAGGCCGAGTACGTGCGCATCCCCAACGCCCAGGGGACCCTGGTCGCGACCGACGAGGTGCCGGACGAGCAGTTCTGGCCGGGTCTGCTGGCCGTCTCCGACGTGATGGGCACCGGCTGGTACGCCGCCGAGGCCGCCGAGGTGAGGCCCGGCTCCACCGCCGTGGTGGTCGGCGACGGGGCGGTCGGGCTGTGCGCGGTGATCGCGGCGAAGGCAATGGGCGCGGAGCGGATCATCGCCATGAGCCGTCACGAGTCCCGGCAGAAGCTCGCCCGCGAGTTCGGCGCCACCGACATCGTCACCGAGCGCGGCGACGAGGGCATCGCCCGGATCAAGGAGATGACCGACGGCATCGGCGCCGACAGCGTCCTGGAGTGCGTCGGCACCGCTCAGTCCATGCGGCAGGCCCTGCACTCCACGCGGCCCGGCGGCAACGTCGGCTTCGTCGGCGTCCCGCACGAGGTCGCCGTCGACGGCCAGGAGCTGTTCTTCTCGCACGTCGGGCTGCGCGGCGGCCCCGCGCCCGTGCGCCGGTACCTGCCCGACCTGATCGACCGCGTCCTGTCGGGGCGGATCGACCCGGGCAAGGTCTTCGACCTCACCCTGCCCCTGGAGCGGGTCGCCGACGGCTACCGGGCGATGGACGAGCGCCGCGCCGTCAAGACCCTCCTCAAGCCCTGACCCGCATCCCGCCCCCGCCCCCGGTTCCGCACCGACGGGATCCGTACCGACCGTGAGGAGAGAGAAAGCCTTGCAGATCACCCGCAGCTCAGTCGACACCGTCAAGGGCCCCGCCGACTGGTTCACCGGCGACGTCTACATCGACGCCGTCGCCGCCGCGCCGGCCCCGTCCCGGGTCAGCGCCAACCTGGTGCACTTCATGCCCGGTGCGCGCACCCACTGGCACCGCCACCCGCGGCCGAGGGCGGGTTCGAGGCGTCCTGGCCGCCGCCGGCCGCCGGCCGCCGGACTCGGTACCGGCTGAGTGGTGTGGTGCAGGTGAAGACAGGTGTGAGAATGGTGGAGGGCCGGGCGTGAATCGAGGAAGATTCGAGGAATGCCCACCGAAGGCCGGGGTATGCGCCTGCTTGCCGGGTGATGTGCCGGCGCAGGCAGCATGACCGACACGGGAGGGGCGCAGGATGGTGACGACGGCCGTACGGACCGCTGGACAGACGGTGGACGTACCGGAGATCGCGGACCCTTCCAAGATCGCACCGAAGGACGCACGTGAGCTCTCGAAGCAGTTCTTCGACCGGCTGACGGTACTGGAGGAGGGCACGCCTGAGTACCAGTACGCGCGCAACACGCTCATCGAGATGAACATGTCCCTCGTCCGCTACGCGGCCGGCCGGTTCCGCAGCCGGGGCGCGGAGGAGATGGAGGACATCGTCCAGGTCGGCATGATCGGCCTGATCAAGGCGATCGACCGGTTCGAGCTGTCCCGCGAGGTCGAGTTCACCTCGTTCGCCGTCCCGTACATCGTGGGCGAGATCAAGCGGTTCTTCCGCGACACCTCCTGGGCCGTGCACGTGCCCCGGCGCCTGCAGGAGGCCCGGGTCCAGCTCGCCCGCGCCAACGAGGAGCTGCGCAGCCGCCTCGGCCGGACGCCGACGACCAAGGAGCTGTCCGAGCTGATGAGCCTGCCGGAGAGCGAGGTCGTCGAGGCCCAGCTCGCCTCCAACGGCTACACCTCCGCCTCCCTGGACGCGACGATCGGCGGCAGCGAGGACGGCGAGGCCGCGCTCGCGGACTTCATCGGCAACGAGGACGCCGCCCTCGGTCTGATCGAGGACTTCCACTCGCTCGCCCCGCTCCTCGCCGAACTCGACGAGCGCGACCGCAAGATCATCCACTGGCGCTTCGTCGAGGAGCTCACCCAGGCCCAGATCGGCGAGCGCCTCGGCGTCTCGCAGATGCACGTCTCCCGGCTGATCTCGCGTCTCCTCGGCCGGCTGCGCGAAGGCATGCTCAGCACCGTCTGACCCTCGCGGACCCGCCGGCCGTCCGGGCCGGCGGGTCTCGTCGTCACCCTTCGCGCGTTCGCTCCCCCCCGTTACGGGCCCGTCGCTCCGCACTCGCCAACAGTTGCCGTTTGACAACTATGGTCGTGAGGCAACAAAGTAGCCCAGTCGTACCGCACGGGGAAGGATCCGCAATGTTCCGGTGGGCGGAGATCACTCCGTGTACCGGCCGCCCGAGCCCCGTCACAGCGGAGCCGTCGGCGGCCGCGCCCTGGGCTCAGGCCGTCCGGTCGCCGGCGCGCGGGGCGTCGTGGTGTATCTGCGCCGCAGCCGTGTCGCAGAACGCCTCCAGCCCTTCGAGGAGGGCGGTCCGCTTGACGGCGGGCATCTGCTCCAGCACCGCCTGCAGCTCCTTCTCCCGGCGCGCGCGCAGATCGTCGAGGAAGGCCCGGCCGCGGTTGCTCAGATGCAGCCGTACCTCGCGCCGGTCGGCGGGGCTGACGGCGCGCTCGACGAAGCCGGCGGCGACCAGCCGGTCGCAGAGCCGGCTGGTGGACGGGGGCGTGGAGGCGAGAGAATCGGCGAGTGTGCGCAGATTGATGCCGTCCTGGTGCTCCAGCATCAGCAGGACGCGCATCTGGGACGGAGAGGCCGGCGCGGTCGACGCCCGCCCCCACAGCACTTCCAGCAACTCCACGGCCGTCAAGGTCATGTGGGCGACCTCGACAGGCTCTGGGCGGGGGCGGAAGACAGTCACCGTCACACTCTCGCAGGCACCTGGGACGGTGGCCAGCGTACTAGGTGCCGGTGTTGGCAACAGATGGTTCGGACGGCCGGCGCGGTCCGGCCCGGGCGGGATCCGCATATGTCCGCCGAAGGATGGGTGTATTTAAGATCGTGAACAGATTTGTGACCGCCGAGCGCGCCCTGCGCAGAGCGGCCCCGGACGAGTTGCTCGACGCCGTGCGCCGGGTGCTGGCCGAGGAGTACGCGGCGAAGTCCGTCGAACTGCTCCTGGCCGACTACGGTCTCACCGTCCTCCAGCCGGTGTCGGAGCTGCCGCACACCGCGGAGCCGGTGTCGCTGCACAACAGCCCGGTCGGCCGCGCCTTCGGCGCCCAGGAGCCGTTCGTGGAGAGCGTCAAGGACGGCTCCGCGCGCGTCCATCTCCCGGTCACCGTGCGCGGGGACCGGCTGGGCGTGCTGTCGGTCGCCCTGCCGGACGGGGACCTCGCGCTCGGCCTGCTGGAGGAGCTGGCGGACATCGCCGAGGTGCTCGGGCACGAGGTGGTCGTGGCCGAACGCGACACGGACGTGTACATGCAGGCGCGGCGCAAGGACCGGCTGACGCTGGCCGCCGAGATGCAGTGGCAGCTGCTGCCCGGCCGCTCCTGCGCCCGCCCCGAGTTCGAACTCGGCGCGCAGCTGGAGCCCGCCTACGCGATCTACGGCGACAACTTCGACTGGTCCGCCACCGCCGACCGCCTCATGCTCTACGTCACCAACGGCATGGGGGAGGGCATAGAGGCCTCCCTGCTGACGAACCTCGCCATCAACGCCCTGCGCAACGCCCGGCGGGCCGGCCTCGCCCTGCCCGACCAGTCCGCGCTGGCCGATCAGGCGGTGTACGCCCATTACCAGGGGCGCTGCTATCTCTCGGTGCTGATGTTCGACTTCGAACTCGCCACGGGCCGGGCGCAGGTGGTGGACGCCGGTTCGCCGCAGCTGCTGCGCCTGCGCGACGGCGTGGTCGAGCGCGTCACCTTCGAGGCGCAGCTCCCGCTGGGCATGTTCGAGGAGACCGACTACGTGGCCCAGGAGTTCCAGGTGGAGCCCGGCGACCGCCTGGTCTTCGTGAGCGACGGGGTCTACGAGGTCGCCTCGCCGCTGGGGGAGGCCTACGGGGACGCCGCGCTGGCCCGGGCGGTCATGTCCACCCGCCTGCTGTCGGCCGCCGAGGTGCCGCGTGCCATCCTGAGGGAGCTGACCGGCCACCGCGGACAGCCCGCGCCGGAGGACGACGCCCTGGTCGTCTGTCTGGACTGGCGCGGACGCTGAACGGCCGCAGACGCGTACCGCCGGAAGCGCCGACGTGAATGTGGCGATGCTGTGTCGTTTCCGGGGCGCGTGCGGGGTTAATGCTTGTCATGAGGCAATAATTGGTTGAGTTGTGCCGTCTTGGCGCGACCGCCTGTTCCAATGGGAGATGATGCGAGTGTCGGAGCGGGCGGAAGCCGAGTCGGCGGCGCGGGAGCTGGGAGTCTTCCTGGAGCGCCGCCGTGAGCAGATCGCCCAGCGCTGGGCGGACGCGCCGCTCTTCAGGACCGTCTTCACCGTCTCCCGCGACGAGGCCGTGGACGCCTGCAAGGCCGTGGTGGACGCTCTCGCGGACGTGGCCTCGACCGGCAGGCTGGAGGACGTCGCGGCCCCCGGCTTCGACTCGGCCCGCGAGCAGCTCGGACGCATGGCCGCCTCCCGGGCCCGCAGCGGACACACCCCCGCCCAGATCGCGGACGAGGCCGCCGGCCTGCGGACGGCGGCCGCGGAGCTGCTGCGCGGCGAGTCCCCGGACCCCTCCGGCGAGGATGCGCGCGAGCTGGCGCTCACCGTCCTGATGGGCACCCTGCGCCTGGTGATCATGGAGACGACCGTCAACGCGGGCGAGGAACTGATCGCGCGGCAGCGGCAGCAACTGCTCGAAGTGGCCACCCCCGTGATCAGCCTCTGGGAGGGCGTCGTGGCGGTGCCCCTGATCGGCACCCTGGACAGCGCCCGCAGCCAGGTGGTCATGGAGTCGCTGCTCCAGGCCATCGTGGAGCAGCGGGCCCGGTACGCGATCCTCGACATCACGGGCGTGCCCACGGTCGACTCGCTCGTCGCGCAGCACCTGATGAAGACGGTCGCGGCGGCCCGTCTGATGGGCGCCGAGTGCGTCGTCTCCGGCATCCGCCCGGCCATCGCGCAGACCATCGTGCACCTCGGCATCGACCTCGGCACGGTCGTCACCCGCAGCTCGCTGGCCGACGCCCTGGCCTACGCCCTCTCCCGGCAGGGCATCGAGGTCTCCCGCCGTCGGGCGGGCGTGGACCCGCGATGACCGCCCCCGCCCCGTTCCCGGGCAGCCTCGCCGCGGTGCCGGTCCTGGCGCTGGGGGACACCCTGCTGGTCTCCCTCCAGGGGGAGCTGCACGACGGCGTCGCCGAGCAGCTCCAGCAGGACCTCGCCCACCGCGTGGCCCGCAGCGAGGCGACCGGTGTGGTCATCGACGTCTCCGGCGTCGACATGGTCGACTCCTTCCTCGGCCGCGTCATCGCGGAGATCGCCGCCAACGCCCGGCTGCTGGCCGCCCGTACGGTCCTGTGCGGGATGGGGCCCGCCGTGGCGATCACCCTGGTCGAGCTGGGCCTGACCCTGCCCGGCGTGGCGACCGCGCTCGACGTCGACCGTGCCCTCGAACTGCTCCGGCGGGACGGCCGCGCGCACGGCCCGGGCGAAGCCGCGGGGCGCACATGACGGCGGCCCCCGACCCCGACACCGCGACGAGCCTGCCCATCGGCTCGGACGCGGACCTCGCATGGGTCCGCCATCAGGTGCGCCGGTTCGCGGCCGAACTCGGCTTCGGGCTCGTGCAGCAGACCAAACTCGTCACCGCGGCCAGCGAACTGGCCCGGAACACCCTGATCCACGGCGGTGGCGGCGAGGCGCGGATCACCCCGCTGACCGACACGCCGACGCGCGGACTGCGGCTGTCCTTCATCGACACCGGCCCCGGCATCCGGGACGTCGAGCTGGCCACGACCGACGGCTACACCACCGGCGGCGGCCTCGGCCTCGGACTCAGCGGAGCCAGGCGGCTGGTGGACGAGTTCAGCATCGACACCACGCCCGGCGAGGGCACCGTCGTCACCCTCGTGGCCTGGGTCACCGGCGCGCCCGCCCCCCGGCCGGGGTCGGGATGACACGCGTCTGGACCGTCCCGGTGCACGACTCCACCCGCGTCCGGGACGTCCGGGTGGCGACCGAGGAGGCCGGCTCCCACGCCCGCCTGGACGCCCACCGCACCGCGGTCGCGGCCCTGGTGGCCACCGAGCTGGCGACCAACCTGCTCAAGCACGCCGGCGGCGGCACCGTGCTGGTCGACCTCGTCGACCGCGCCACGGCGGGCGCCCGCGGCCCGGGGGTGCAGCTCGCCGCGCTGGACCACGGCCCCGGCATCCCCGACGTCGCCGCGGCCCTGCGGGACGGCCACACCACCAGCGAGGCGTCCCTCGGCGCCGGCCTGGGCACCTGCCGCCGCATCGCCGACGTGTTCGACCTCTACAGCACCCGCCGGGGCACCGTCGCGGTGGCCCGCGTCCACCAGAACCCGCGGCGGACCGGCGACGCCTGCGCGGCCGGCGGGATCAACATCCCGCTCGCCCGCGCCGAGCACTCCGGGGACGCCTGGAGCTGCGCCCGGTCGGACTCCCGCACCACCCTGATGCTCGCCGACGGCCTCGGCCACGGAGCCAGGGCCGCCCACGCCTCCGACGCGGCCGTCGACGCCCTGCACGGCGCCGGGCACCTGCCGCCCGACGAGGTCCTGCGCCACATGCACCCCCTGCTGCGACCCACCCGCGGAGCCGCCGTCGCCGTGGCCCGACTGGACACGGACAGCGGGGAACTGACCTTCGCCGGGGTCGGCAACATCGGCGCCCGGCTGCACACCGGCGGCACGTGGCAGCACCTCGTCTCCCACCCCGGCATCGTCGGCGCCCAGTTCCCCGCGACCGTGCCCGTGCAGCGGCTGCCCTGGCGGCCGGGCAGCCTCCTCGTGCTGCACAGCGACGGTCTGCCCAGCCGGTGGGCGCCGCCCGAGGACCCCGGTCTGCTCGGCCACGACCCGGCCGTGATCGCGGCGACCGTCCTGCGGGACGCCAGCAGCGCCGCCAGCCCCGTGCGCGACGACACCTGCGTGGCCGTCCTGGCCTGCGACCGCCCGGCCGGCCGCCCGTGACCGCGCCGGACGCCCGCCCGGCGGAACCCGAAGGGACCGCGCCCGCGGAAGCCGTCCTGGCGGCGGACGAGCGGACCGCGGCGGCCCTGCGCCGGCTGGACGAGACGGAGCGGCAGCTCCGCCTGCACCGCGAGGAACTGCACCAGACGAATCAGGGCGTGCTCGCCCTGCACGCCGAACTCGACGCCGCCGCGCGCACCCAGCGGGCACTGCTCGACGCCGAACGGGCCGCGCGAGGCGAGGCCGAGAAGGCACGGCGGCTGCTCACCTTCCTCGCCGACGCCAGCGCGGCCGTCACCGCCTCCCTCGACCAGGAGGACATCCTGCGGTGCCTGCCGGAGCTGCTCGTCCCCGAGTACGCGAGCGGGGTCGACATATGGCTCTTCGACGAAGCGGCAGGCCCCGCCGGCGCCCACTCCGCCGCGGCGGTCGCGGCCGCCCGCCACGAGCGCCCCCAGCACGCCGGACCACGCCCCGGCGCCCTCCCCGGCATCGACGACCTGCCGCCCTCCGCGCTGTCCCCGGACCGGCCGCTGCTGAGCATCCCCCTCACCGTGCGCCGCACCTCGGGCGTGCTCACCCTCACCGCGCCCGGCGACCGCTTCGACGCCGACACCACCGTGATGCTGGTCGAGCTCGCCCGCCGCATCGCCATCGCCCTGGACAACGCCCGCCGCTACGAACAGCACCGGGACACCGCCGAAGCGCTGCAACGCGCCCAGCTCACCGACCTGCCCCCCGCCGAGGGGCTGCGACTGGCGGCCCGCTACCTCCCCGCCACCCGCGGACTCAACATAGGCGGCGACTGGTACGACGCCTTCCCGCACCCCGACGGCAGCCTGCTGACCGTGGTCGGGGACGTCACCGGACACGGGCTGCGCGCCGCCGTCATCATGGGCCAACTGCGCACCGCCCTGCGGGCCTACGCGCTCGAGGACGACAGCCCCGCCCGCATCCTCACCCGCCTGCACCGCATGCTGCGCCACCAGCAGCCGAACCTCTACGCGACCGCCGTGGTCGCCCGGTTCCGGCCCGGCGACCCCCGGGTCGTGTGGGCCGCCGCCGGACACCCCCCGGCGCTGGTCCGCGCGCCCGGCGGAACCGTGCGCGTGCTGGACACCAGACCCGGCGTCATGCTGGGAGTGCCCCTCGCGTTCGAGTACGAGGACCACACGGCGGAACTGCCGCCCGGCTCGACGCTCGTCCTCTACACCGACGGTCTGGTGGAGCGGCGGTCCCAGGGCATCGACCCGGGCATCGAACTGCTCGGCCGGACCCTGGCCGCACTGGACGAGTCCGTGCTGGACGACCTGGACGGGTGCGCCGAGTCGCTGCTCAAGCCCCTGGTGCACGACTCCGAACGCGACGACGACGTCTGCATCCTGCTGTGCCGCACCGCCGGGTCCTGACACCGGGGGGCCGCTCCCCGCGCGGGGGCGATAGCGTGGAGGCCACAGGGGTAGAGGATGGAGACGTCGTGAATGCCGCCGAACCGGTCCCGTCCGCGGAGACCCAGCTGCGCTCGGCCTCGCCGCACGCCCTGGTGGCCACCGCGGGCCGGCTGCTGGCCGAGAGCTTCGGCGCCCGGGACGTGACGCTCCTGCTCGCCGACTACGGCCTGACGGTCCTGCAGCCCGTCACCCACCTGCCGCTGACCGGCGAGCCGGTCTCCGCCCACGACGGCCCCGCCGGCACCGCCTTCACCACGCAGAACCCGGTGGTGGAGGTCCTGGCCGACCCGGCCACGCAACTGGTCCACCTGCCCATCACCGTCCGCGGCGACCGCCTCGGCGTGCTCTCCGTTCGCGTCCCCGGCTCCGGCGCCGACCCGGGCACGGTGCTGCGGCTCGGCGAGTTCGCCACCGCCCTCGGCCACGAGGTCGCCACCGCCGGCCGGGACACCGACCTGTACCTCCAGGCCCGCCGCACCCGCCGGCTCACCCTCGCCGCCGAGATGCAGTGGCAGCTCCTGCCGGGCCGAGGGTGCGCCCGGGACGAGTACGTCATCGGCGCCCACCTGGAGCCGGCCTACGCCATCGGCGGCGACAACTTCGACTGGTCCACCAGCGCCGACCACCTCACGCTCACCGTCACCGACGGCATGGGCCAGGGCATCGAGGCCTCCCTGCTCACGAACCTCGCCGTGAGCGCGCTGCGCAACGCCCGCCGTGCCGGCATCGGCCTCGCTGACCAGGCCTGCCTCGCCGACCAGGCGCTCTTCTCCCAGTACGGAGGCAAGTCCTACGCCTCCACCCTGCTGCTCCGCTTCGACCTGGACACCGGCACGGTCCGCGCCGTCGACGCCGGGTCGCCCCAGCTCTACCGTCAGCGCGGCATCACCATCGAGCGCGTCGAACTCGAGGCCCAGCTGCCGCTCGGCATGTTCGAGGAGACCCTCTACGAGGAGCAGACCTTCCAGGTCGAGCCGGGCGACCGCCTGGTCGTCATCAGCACCGGCGTGCACGGCACCCGGTCGGCGACCGGAGAGGTGTTCGGGGAGGGCGTGCTCCGTCAGATCCTGGGCGCGACCCGGCAGACCCAGCCGTACGAGGCGGCCCGGTCGGTGGTCGCCGGGCTGATCGAGCACGTCGGCGACGAGGGCCTCCTCGCGGACGCCGCGGTGGTCTGCGTCGACTGGATCGGACGCGAGCCCGGCGGGATGCGGCCCGGCGGCTGACGCCCGCCGCCCTAGGTCGTGTCCGCAAAGTCGCGACGCAGACACGCCTTTGCGGACACGACCTAGGTGTATTGACCCGCAGGGTTGTTCACACGGCTGATGGGCGGGTGGCCGCCGAGTGCGGTGTGGCAGCGGTGGTGGTTGTAGGTGTGGAGG
>NZ_JBIANZ010000013.1:0-217420 GCF_042875075.1 Streptomyces sp. NPDC003720 | reverse complement strand
CCCGCGGAGCGGGTCGCATCGCGCTGCGCGCGATGCAAGCGAACACCCGCGCGGCGCGCGGGTGTTGCGCTTCCGCTCCGCGGAAGCGAGAGCGGCTCGCTTTGCTCCCCGCACAACTCCCACGCTTCGCGTGGGAGTTGGCGCTCCTTGCGCTGCGCTTCAGGAGCGGGCCGCTACGCGGCCAGCCCCGAGCGGAGCTCGGGGGCTTGGGGCGGTTCTCCGCTGCGCTGCGAACCGTGTGCCTCGCACTGCGTGCGAGGCATCGGGCCGCGCTCCGCGCGGCCCGGGCTGGCAGCAGTAAGGGTGGGCTCCTGCCGTGGAGCCGGGTGCCGCGCTGGCAGCTTTCCCTCCTTGGTCGCACATCAGGTGGGAGTGCGGTGTGCGGGCCGGCCGAGCTGCCGCGCGGCCTGCTGGGATTGCTATGCCGGCCCAGGGTCGATTCGGGGTCACTTGTGCTGCTGTTCGGTGCGGCCTTCGAAGTCGCGCCTGACCGCAGCTCCCTGATCCTCGATCAGTCCGGCCTGGTCGGGGAGGTCGAGGACCGCACCGCAGTGGTTGCACAGCTTCCCGTCTTCGGCGGGCGTGCCGCAGGCCTTGCAGAACCGGTTGCCTCGAGTGTTGTCAGTGTTGTGGGTCATGGCTCTCCTCGTCGGGTGGGTGGCGATGGATGCGGAGTACCCGTAGCTTGTGTGCTGATTCTTCCGCTTGTCTGCTTCATTTTGTGGCTACGATAGACTCTGGAAATGAGTGGCCGTGCCTCTGTGAGTGTGTGGTCGGCTGGAGGGAAGTCATTTTTGGCTCCAGGTCGAGGACGTGGACCTGTGTTGTACGGATGGGCTACTGACCAAGTCCCCTGGCAATCAAGGCTAGTTACTCGTACTGCGGGGTGAGGACTGTCGTCCGGCTTGCAGGAGGGATTGGAGCGTAGTGGCTGCGAAGGAACTCCGTCCGCATCAGCGGGAAGCCGTGGATGCAGTACTCCGGGCGCTCGAATTACCTGCAAGATCATCTGTGCCCGAGCGGGGCCTGCGGACCCAGGTGATCATGGCCACCGGATCGGGCAAGACCCTGGTGGCCACCCGGAGCGCTGAGGAGCTCCGTGCGGGCCGTGTCCTGGTCCTCGTGCCCTCCCTGGACCTCCTCACCCAGACCGAAGCAGCCTGGCGCGAGGGAGGCCGCACCGGGCCGATGATCGGTGTCTCCTCCCTGCGCGGGGAGGAGGCGTCCTTCCCGAACACCACGGACGTGGGTGAGCTGGTCTCCTGGGTGCGGCCGTTCGACAAGGTCACCGTGTTCGCCACGTACGCCTCCCTCGGGCTCGGCACGCTGGAACGCGCCCACCAGGCCGGCCTTCCGGGCTGGGACCTGATCGTCGTCGACGAGGCGCACCGGACCTCGGGCCGGATCGGCAGACCGTGGGCGGTCGTCCACGACAACACCCGCATCCCTGCACTGCGCCGGCTCTACATGACCGCCACCCCGAGGCTGTGGCAACTCGACGAGGACACCGAGACCGCACCGGGCGCACCGGGTGAGCTGGTCGCGAGCATGGAGGACTCCCCCGACTCTCCCTTCGGCAGCCGCTGCTACACACTGACGCTGTCCGAGGCGATCGACCGCGGGATCTGCGCCCCGTACCAGGTGGTGTGCCTGGACATCACGGACAGCCAGCTCCAGGCGGCGCAGCTGCTGGGTGTGGAGGGCCGCTCGGATCAGGTGCGGGGGGCGCGGCTTGCTGCTCTGCAGACGGCACTGGTGAAGGCCTCGGCCGAGGAGGGCTTCCGCAGGACGCTGGTCTTTCACCACCAGGTGAAGGAAGCCGAGGCGTTCGCGGCCGGTCTCTCGCGCGTCGCCGGCCGGCTGCACGCCGTGGATCCTGGGCTGTATCCACGCAACGTGTGGGCCAACTGGCTGTGCGGCGAGCACAAGCCCCACCACCGGCGCCGGGTCCTGAACGAGTTCTCCCAAGGGATCGCCGCTGACGGCACCGTCGTGGAGAAGACGTTCCTTGGGTCCGTCCGGGTGCTCGGCGAGGGGGTCGACACCCGGGAATGCGACTCCGTGTACTTCGCCGACGTCCGCGGCTCCATGCCCGACCTCGTCCAAGCCGTCGGCCGCGCACTCCGCCTACACCCCGGCGAAGGCAAGGTCGCCTCTCTCGTGGTCCCGGTCCTGCTCGGGCCCGGCGAGACGGTGGACAGCATGCTCACCTCCCGGGCGTACGGCGGGCTCGCCAAGCTCCTCGAGGCACTCCGGGCCCACGACGCCCGCATCCTCGAGTACCTCGCCGAACCCCAAGCACGAAGCCGCGTACGGGGCGTACAGACCCGCTCCGCAGAGGGGAACGACGAGACCGGGGAGGGTCCGGACGCCGACGGGGAGGGCCGGCTGTCGATTCCGGCCCGGGAGCTGCTGAAGTTCTCCACTCCCCGCGATCCCGCACAGCTGGCCGCGTTCATCAACCTCCGCGTCCTCCACCCCGAACACGCCCACTGGCGACGCGGGGTGGAGGCCGCCGGCATCTACCACCGGCACCACGGCGACCTGCGCGTGCCGTTCACCTACCGCGTCCCCACCGCAGGCGACAACCAGGAACAGGAGGCGGAAGGCAGCCAGAGGTGGCCGGCCTCACTCGCCGGCTTCCCGCTCGGACAGTGGATCGCCGACAACCGGCGCTTCCACGCTCGCGGCGACATGGACCCCGACCGCGTCGCGCAGCTCGAGAAACTCGGCATGGTCTGGTCCCACTACGACATCGCCTGGGACGAAGGACTCACCGCCGCCCGCGGCTGGGCCGCCGAGAACGGGCACCTCGCAGCACCGACCGACGCCACCTACCAGGGCTACAAGGTCGGCATCTGGCTGAAAAACCAACGAGCAGCCGCCCGGCGAGCAGCGGAGAACGAACAGCGGCGCTCCCACGGGCTACCCGAGCAGTCGGCCGCCGGCGCGCTGTCGGACGAGCGGCGCGAGCAGCTCGACGACATCGACCCCGCCTGGTGCCCCACCTGGCCCATCGACTGGCAACGCGCCTTCCACCTCACCCGACAACACCTCGAAACCGGCCGGCCGCTGCCAACCGAGCCGGGAACCGTCGTGCACCAAGGCGAAGATCTGGGGCGGTGGGTACGCGCGCGACGACTCGGCTTCGACAAACTCACCAGCGCCCAGCAATGGCTGTGCGAACACATCCTCGGCATCACACCCGCAGCCGAGGAGGAGAAGCCCAAGCCGCGGCGCAGCCAAGCCGACAAGTGGGCTCTCAACCTCGCCGCCGCCACGCAGTACTACCAGCGCGAAGGACACCTGCGAGTCCCGAGGAGCCACATCGAGACCATCGTCACCACCGGCGGCGAGGATGGCGGCCGTGACGGCGAGAAGACGGAGGCGGAAGAACACCACCTGCGACTAGGAGCATGGGTCGGGAACCAGCGCTCCAGAGCTGCGGCCCTGGCGCCGGACCGGGTCGAGCAACTCGCCGCCATCGGCATGCGCTGGACCTGACCACCACCACGCCCGGCCGCCCAGGCACAGCTGCTGCGTCGTGAAGCGTACATTTAGCGTACGGGGTGCGTACGAATGCGTACGAGGCCAGGCTCTGGCAGGCCTGCAGCAGACTTCCGGGCGCTGACGTTCGCCCACGCCCGGGGGCTCTCGTAGCCGATATCGACCGGTGCTGTCCCAAAGACGCCGGATCCAGCAGAGCAGGGGCGAGCGGCATGGGACAACTGACGCCACGGATTGCGGGGTGCCCGCGCTGTCAGCTTGGAGAGGCGGAGATGGAGGAGATCGAGCAGGGGCTGAAGCGCGCGTTGCGCACCCGCCCCGTCCCCTCAAGCACCGAGGGCCGCCTGCGGTTTCTGCTGAAGGCGCACCGGGGCTCCACCCGGAGGGCCGCCGCCGTGCTGGGAGTGTCGCAGCGCACCGTGCAGCGGTGGGTGACGAAGAAGCCCGGAGCGCGTCGCCCGCCGGGTCCCCTGCAGGTGGAGGTGATCGAGGAGGCAGTCCTGGCGCGGTGGCAGCCCCGGGTACGAGCCCGCCTGCGTGCCGCGGGTGTGCTCGTCAGGTCGGGGCAGTGGTTGCAGTATGGTCGAGCATGACCTACGTGATCACGTCCGCCCAGCCGGACGACGCCGCGTCGATAGGGCCCTTGCACCTGCGGAACTGGCTGCAGAACTACACCGACGTGGACGCGGGGATCGAGGAGTCCTGGATCCGTGAGCACCGTGGATCGTCCGCTACCGCCGAAGGCATCATCCAGTGGCGGGAGTTCATCGAGGTGGCGAACCAGAACCCTGCCCCTCATTTCTGCCGTGTCGTCCGGGTGCGAGGCGGAGATCGTCGGCTATCTCACCCTGGGCATGGTCCAGCAGATACATCGGGCCGAGAGTGATCGATTCCGAGTCCTCCCAGTGGCCACAGGACTCGGTGGCCGCATGATGACCGAGTTCCTCGCCTGGGCGGGCCCCGCCTGCATACGCTTGGGGGTCGTCGATTGCAACGAACGCGCGATCCGCTTCTACCGGCGCCACGGCTTCGAGATCACCGGTGAGCCTTACCTATGGCGAGGGAAGCTGCCCACAGTACTCATGACCCGCGAGGCCACGTCGGCACTTGGCTGCCGCTGACCCGAGCACAGACATCAGGCCGTGCCCGGGTCGGGGCCAACACCTGGCGGCGAGCGTCGTCAGGCCGGGTCACAAATGTTGAACCCGTGGTGCAGCCCTGCGTCGGGCGATCGGTGGCAGGAGGGTCAGGCGTACGGCCGGGTCTGTCTCGGCGTGCCACCGTTCCAGCAGCGCGTCGTCGTCCGCGAGGGAGGAGAGCGGTGCGCCGGACGCTCGACGCGGGGCCCGCGAGGAGCGCCGTGACCTGTCGCCCTGCCGCCGCCACTCCTCCCGCCACGCGTCGTGCGTGCCGCGTTCACCGCCTCGCGCGCCGCACCGTTGAGAGCGTCGAGCAGTTCGACGAGAGTGACTCGTGCGCCGTTGTCGGGGTCGCAGGCGAGCGCCGTAAGAAACGGCAGGGCCGCCGCCGCAGCCGACGGCAGCCCCCCTCCCGGGACGAACAGGCAGGAATACAGCGGATAGTCCGTCGCCGCCAAGCCTCACTCGACCAGGCGGCGCAGCGCCTCCGGGACCTCCTCGACCGGATGCTGCTCCTGCATCAGGCGAGCCGACCAAGAGCAGGCCGGTACCGGCGAGCCGCCCGGGCTGCACCGAGCGAGCGGGCCGGTGCGCGCCGACTGCCGCCCACGCCGGACACGGCGATCCGACGCCGCGCCCAGTCGGTCCCGCCACCGCCCCACCCGGCCAGCAGGCACGCGGGCCGGGCTGTGAAGCGTACATATGGCGTACGGAAAGCGTACGGAACCCTGCACGGGCCCGTAGGACCCCGGCGCTGCTGTCTGTCTCGTCCGCCCGGGCATCCCAGTCTTCGTGGCCTCTGAACCATCAACCGAACATCCTGCGTACCAGCGGCGTGCAGGGTGCGATCCCGAACGCCGCCGGTAGCGCCCCGCACCTCCCACTCCCCCAACCGGCAGCCCGTTGCGCCCCTGCAGGCGTCACGCGCTGACGGCTGCTGAACGCGAACGCTGCCGCCATCGCCAGGCCCCAGGTTGGGCCAGTAGCGGCCGTGTGCGAACCCGGAGGCTGCCCTCCGGGCGGCGCCCACCTTCACCGCGCTCAGGCCCGCGGCCGGAGCCGCAGCAAGCAGGATCTGGTGGGTCCTGGGTGCGGTCAGCGGGGGCCAGGCCGTGATGCTCCGTCATCGGCCCCGTTACAGGCGCCATCGCGAGCGTCGACCAGGGGGGTCCGGATTTTCCCAACCGCCCCCAGGCGACCTGCGGGCCCAGGACAGCTCAGCGCGGGTCCTCGTGACGGGGGTCCGACCGCAGGTACGCACGCCAGCCGCCGAACGAGGTGATGTCACGGGCACCCTCGACGGCCAGGGGCTCGCAGAGGAAGCCGGTCACCGAGCTGCCGTCCGCGAGTTCCACGCTGCCGAGCGCCATCGGGCGGGGCAGCGCCGCGGCCAGCGCGCCCAGCCCCTCGGCGGGCAGCCGCCACACCTCGGCCTCGACGGCGCCGCCGCCCGCACCGACCCGGACCAGACCGGGCTTCGCGGGCACCGTGTCCAGCGCGTACAGCCGGTAGGCGGGGGCGGTCGTGGTGGTGCGCAGCAGCCGGCCCCCTGCGGCGAGCAGTTGCCCGTTCAGGGGCTGACCGGACAGATGCGCGCCGACCACGGCCAGCGGCAGCGGCGGGGCGGTGAGCGTTGCGGCGATGCGGGCGAGCCGCTCGTCGGTGAAGGCGGGGCCGATCAGCATGACGCCGAACGGCAGCCCGTCCACCACGCCGGCGGGGACGGCCACCGCCGCCAGGTCGAAGAGGTTGGTCGAGTTGGTGAAGCGGCCGAGCCGGGCGTTCGCGCCCAGCGGGTCGGCCGCGACCTCGGCGATGGTCGGGTGGCCCGGTGCGGTCGGCAGCAGCAGGGCGTCCGCGTCGCCGAGCGAGGCCATCGCGCGCAGTCGGAGGGACTCCAGCCGCCGCCGGTCCGCGTAGAGCCGGTGGGCCCGGACGTCCCCGGCCCGGGAGATGATGCCGGCCACGGTCGGGTCGAGGCCGGGGGAGCCGGCGTGTGCGTCGACGAAGGCGCCGACGGCGGTGTAGCGCTCGGCGACGAACGCGCCCTCGTACAGCATCGCGGCCGCCTCGGTGAAGGGTGCGAGGTCGACGGTCAGCAGTTCGGCGCCCGAGTCGGCGAGCCGCTGCGCTGCGGCATCGAAGGCCTCGGCCCAGCCCGGGTCCAACGGGCCGAGCTGCCCGGCCCGCGGTACGGCGATCCGCCACGGCCCCGGCCGGCGTTCGGCCGGGGCGGTCAGCGCGCGTCCGGACGGTGCCGCCATGAGGGACAGGGCCTGCTCGGCCTCCGGGAGGGTACGGGCGAAGACCGTGACGCAGTCGAGTGAGGCGCAGGCGGGGACGACGCCCTCGGTCGGCACGAGTCCGATGGTCGGCTTGAGGCCGACGATCCCGTTGAAGGCCGCCGGGATGCGGCCCGAGCCTGCGGTGTCCGTGCCGAGCGCGATGTCGGCGACGCCGAGCGCGACGGCGACCGCCGAGCCGGAGGAGGAGCCGCCGGACACGCGCTCCGGTGCGACGGCGTTGCGGACCGCGCCGTAGGGGCTGCGGGTGCCGACCAGGCCGGTGGCGAACTGGTCGAGGTTCGTGGTGCCGAGGACCACCGCGCCCGCCGCCCGCAGCCGGGCCACCGCCGGGGCGTCCGCGTCCGGCGGATACGCGTACGCGGGGCAGCCGGCGGTGGTCGGCAGCCCGGCCACGTCGATGTTGCCCTTGACCGCGAGCACCGTCCCGGCCAGCGGCAGCCGGTCACCGGCGGCCACCTTCGCGTCGACCGCGGCGGCGTCCGCCTCCGCCTGCGCCCGCGGGCGCAGGCCGATCCACACCTCGGGCCGGTCCACCCGCGCGATGCGCGCGTAGGCGGCCCGCACCCGCTCCACCGCCGTGATCACGCGGCCGCCTCCAGGTTCTGCGCGGGAGCGAGGACGACGAGGGCGGTACCCGCCTCGACCTGGCTGCCCGGCCTCGTCAGGACCCGCACCACGACGCCGTCGGCGGGGGCCGGGACCCGGGACTCCATCTTCATCGCCTCCAGCACGAGGAGCGGTTGCCCGGCCGACACGCGGTCGCCGACCTCGACGCCGACCTGCCAGACGGAGGCGGCGAACTCGGCCTCGACCAGATGGCCGCCCTCGGGCACGTCGATGTCGGCGGCCGGCGGGGGCACCTCCGCGGCCGACTCGGCGCGAGCGAACTCGCCCGCCGCCTCCCAGGCCGCCCGTTCCGCGTCGAACGCCGCACCCTGCCGGGCCCGGAAGGCGGCGATGGAGCCGGCGTTCTCGGCGAGGAAGCGCCGGTGGTCGGCGAGTGAGAAGGACCCCTCCTCGATCCGAGGGACGAACCGGCCGGAGACGATGTCCGCGCGCAGCTGATGCAGTTCCTCCGCCTCGACCGGGTACCACCTGATCCGGTCGAAGAAGCGCAGCAGCCAGGGCCTGCCCGGCTCGAAGGCGCCGCGCTGCCGCCAGCCCGACCACACCTGGGTGGTGCGGCCGACGAACTGGTAGCCGCCGGGGCCCTCCATCCCGTAGACGCACAGATAGGCGCCGCCGATGCCGACCGAGTTCTCCGCGGTCCAGGTACGGGCGGGGTTGTACTTCGTCGTCACCAGCCGGTGCCGCGGGTCCAGCGGCGTGGCCACCGGCGCGCCCAGGTACACGTCGCCCAGGCCCAGGACCAGGTACTCGGCGTCGAAGACGGTGCGGTACACCTCGTCCACCGTCTCCAGGCCGTTGACGCGGCGGATGAACTCGATGTTCCAGGGGCACCACGGGGCGTCGTCGCGTACGCCCGCCATGTACCGGGCGATGGCCTCGCGGGTCGCCGGATCGTCCCAGGACAGCGGCAGGTGGACGGTGCGGCTGGGCACCACCAGCTCGTCGGTGGCGGGCAGTTCCTCCTCCACACGCCGGGCGATGCCGAGCAGCTCGTCCAGCGGCAGGACACCGGGGTCCGTCCGCACCTGCAGGGAGCGGATGCCGGGGGTCAGGTCCGCCATCCCGTCCGGGCGCCGCGCCGCCAGCGCCTGCGCGAGCGCGTGGATCCGCATGCGTAGCGCCAGGTCGAGCTGCATCGGGCCGTACTCGATGAGGAGGTTGTCGTCGCCGCTGCGCCGGTACGTCACCGACGGGCGGGTCCCGGTCTCCGGCAGGCGGGCGAGGACGCCGCCGTCGACGACGGGCGCGCGGTCGGCCCGCGGGGCCGCCGCCGGGTTCCGCCGCAGCCCGGCGGCCGCCTCGGTGGTCACGGGGACGAAGCGGACGGTGTCGCCGGGGCGGAGCTGCCCGAGTTTCCAGCGCTGCCCGGTCACGACCGTGGCCGGGCAGACGAAGCCGCCGAGCGAGGGCCCGTCGGGTCCGAGCAGGACGGGCATGTCGCCGGTGTAGTCGACGGCGCCGACGGAGTACGGGGTGTCGTGGATGTTGGACGGGTGCAGGCCGGCCTCGCCGCCGTCGGTGCGCGCCCACCGCGGCTTGGGGCCGACGAGGCGTACGCCGGTGCGCGCCGAGTTGAAGTGCACCTTCCAGTCCGCGCCGTAGAAGTCGCGGATGTCGTCCTCGGTGAAGAACTCGGGCGCGGCGTGCGGGCCTTCGACCGCGCCGATGGACCATGCGCCGACGAAGGCCGGGCGCCGGTCCGGGGGAACGGCGCAGGCCCCCGCACGTCGTTCGCCGCCGTGCAGGACGTCGCCCGCGCGCAGGGCGCGGCCGCCGTGCCCGCCGAACCGGCCCAGGACGAAGGTGGCCGCGCTGCCCAGGAACTCCGGTACGTCCAGGCCGCCCGCGAACAGCACGTAGGTGCGCAGGCCGTGCTCGTGGGGCGCCCCGACCGCCAGGGTCTGCCCGGCTCCGACGGTGACCGGCTCCCACTGCGGTACGGCGGTGCCGTCGACGGTCACCGGCGCGGGCGCGCCCGTGACGCAGACGGTCGTCGGGTGGGTGAACCGCAGGGACGGCCCGTGGAGGGTGCACTCGAGGCCGGGCGCGCCCTCGGCGTTGCCGAGTGCGGTGTTGCCGAGCCGGAACGAGAGGTCGTCCATCGGCCCGCACGGCGGGACGCCGACCTGCCAGTGGCCGGTGCGTCCCGGCCAGTCCTGGACGGTGGTCAGGGTGCCCGGCGCGACGACCTCGACGCGGGGCGTGGGGTCGCCGATCCCGGCGAGGGAGGCGGTGCTGTGGGTCGCCGCGCGCACGCCGACGTCGTCCAGCGCGGCGCGCACCAGGCCGAGGTTGGTCTCGATGCCGTCGAGGCGGGTGGCGGCGAGTGCCGCGTCCAGCCGGTCGAGCGCCTCGGCGCGGTCGGCGCCGTACGCGACGACCTTGGCGAGCAGCGGGTCGTAGGAGGTGGTGACCTCGGTGCCGGTCTCCACCCAGGTGTCCACGCGGATCCCTTCGGGGAAGGCGACCCGGGTGAGCAGACCCGCGCTCGGGCGGTGGTCGCGGGAGGGGTCCTCGGCGTAGAGGCGGGCCTCCACGGCGTGGCCCTTCGGTGCCGGCGGCGCGCTGACGACGGCGGTGTCGCCCTGTGCGAGGCGCAGCATCCACTCCACGAGGTCGACGCCGTAGATCTCCTCGGTGACCGGGTGCTCCACCTGCAGGCGGGTGTTGACCTCCAGGAAGTAGGCCTCCTCGCGTGCGGCGTCGTACACGAACTCCACCGTGCCGGCGGAGCGGTAGCGCACGGAGGCGCACAGATCGCGGGCGGCGGCGGTCAGCCGCTCGCGGACCCGGTCCGGGAGGTTCGGCGCCGGGGCCTCCTCCAGGACCTTCTGGTTGCGGCGCTGCAGCGAGCAGTCGCGGTCCCCGAAGGTGACGACACGGCCCTCGCCGTCGCCGAAGACCTGCACCTCGACGTGGCGGGCGGACTCCACGAGCCGTTCCAGGAAGACGCCGGCGGAGGAGAACGAGGCGGCGGCCACGCGCTGCACCTGCTCCCAGGCGTCGGCGAGGTCCCCGGCGTCGCGGCACGCCCGCATGCCGATGCCGCCGCCACCGCCGGTCGCCTTCAGCATCACCGGGTAGCCGATCTCCTCGGCCGCGGCGAGGGCCGCGTCCACGTCGGGCAGCAGCCCGGTGCCCGGGGCCAGCGGCACACCGGCTGCCTGAGCGGCCGCCCGCGCGGTGTGCTTGGCGCCGAACAGTTCGAGCTGTTCGGGCGTGGGGCCGACGAAGACCAGGCCCGCCTCGGCGCAGCGGCGCGCGAAGCCGGCGTCCTCGGACAGGAAGCCGTAGCCGGGGTGGACGGCGCCCGCCCCGGTGTCCTTGGCCGCCCGCAGCACCAGGTCGGCGTCCAGGTAGGACTGCTTGGCGGGGGCCGGGCCGAGCCGTACGGCCTCGTCGGCCAGCCGGACGTGCTCCGCCCCGCGGTCCGGGTCGGAGTAGACCGCGACGGTGCGCAGGCCGAGCCGGCGGGCGGTGCGGATGACGCGGGAGGCGATCTCGCCGCGGTTGGCCACCAGCAGGGTGTCGAACGTCATGGCACTCAGCTCCCGTCCGGCTCGGAGACGGTCGCCCGCAGGGCGGTCGGGTCGAATCCGTTGCAGGGGTTGTTGATCTGCGGGCAGTTGGACAGCAGCACCAGGACGTCCGTCTCGGCCCGCAGCACGACCTTCAGGCCCGGGGCCGAGAGGCCGTCGACGATGGCGAGGGTGCCGTCCGGCTCGATCGGCACGTTCATGTACCAGTTGACGTTGGACACCAGGTCGCGCTGGTCCAGGCCGTGCCTGGCGCCCTCCGCGAGGAAGTTCTCCACGCAGGCGTGCTGCGACCAGGTGTGGTGCCCGTAGCGGAGGGTGTTGGACTCCTTGGAGCAGGCGCCGCCGATGGTGTCGTGCCGCCCGCAGGTGTCCTCGAGGACCGTCATCAGCGGCGTGTGCTCTCCCGACAGCAGCACCGAGCCGGTGGTCAGGAAGATGCCGCCCTGGGCCTGGACGGTGTCGGGGGCGCTGTAGCGCACGGACGTGTCGTGCGCGTCGTAGACGAGGAAGTCCGCGGCCTGGTTGCCGTGCAGGTCGGTGATGGTCAGCAGCGAGCCCGCGCGGACGACGGCGGACCAGGCGGCGCGGGCGGGGACGGTCCCGTCGGTGACGACGCGTCCCGCGCGGGTGGTCGTGGTGGTCAAGCGATCCCCCTGGCGGCGAGGTGCTCGGCGGTGTTGAGGAAGGCGCGGCGGCCCTCGGGCGTGGCGTTCCACAGCGCGTCGTGCGGGCCGGTCGGCCGGGCCCGGTACGCGAGGACCTCCAGGGGGCCGCAGACGTAGTCCGGGCGCGGGTCCAGCGGGTGCGGGACGTTGGCGATCAGCACGGTCAGCGGCTGCTCGGCGCGCAGCGTGACGGTCCCGCCGGGGCCCGCGGAGCCGGTGAACGCGGTGGTGCCGTCCCCGTTGATCCGGACGCCCTGGAAGAAGGAGACGGACGGCGGGACGTCCCGTGGGCCGAGCCCGTTCTTGAGGGCGGCGAGCTTGAACAGCTCACGTCCGGCGGGGGAGGCCGACTGAGGGGACCCGTCGCCGTAACGGGCGGTGTTGCGGGCCAGGACGGAGGTGCCGGTGAGGGCGTCGTGCCGGCCGGAGGTGTCCGCGGTGACGGACGCGAGGACTCGGCCCTGGCCGGACAGGAGCAGGTGTCCCACGCCGAGGTAGGCGTTCCAGAGCACCTTGACCGTGTCGGCCGTGTTCAGCCGCTCCCACGGGCGGTCCGCGCTGTACAGCAGGACGTGGGCGCACGCGTCGCCGGTGGGGTCGGTCAGCCGCAGTTCGGTGCCCCGCGCGAGGATCTTGTGGGTGTAGTTGCCGCCCGCCACGGTCTCGGCCCACACGAGGTCCTCACCGGCGATCCCCTCCGGCGGCGCCGGCCAGTCGCTCGCGGGGAGTACGGGCATGGTGGCGGACCTGCTGCCCTCCTGGGCGCGGGCATGGTCCCGGGCACCACGGGCCGACGCTGTCGCTGACGGTGTCGTCACGGCTGAACCTCCGGCTCGGCGCTATTTCTGTCGTGTGACAGAAATTAGGGGCGGGTCGGGTCCTGGCCGTTGCCCGTGCGTTTCCGGGCGGTAACCGCCGCCTCACCGCCGCCGGTCGGCGCCCGGGCGGCCTGCGGCCCTGTGCGAGGATCACGGAGTGAGCCCGCCCACCAGCAGAAGAGTCGGCCGCCCCCGTGCCCAGGAGCGTCCCGCCAGTGGACTCCCGCCCCGCGAGGAGGTGCTGGCCGCCGCCGCCGAACTGTTCACCGCGCACGGCTACACCGCGACCTCCACCCGCGCGGTCGCCGAGCGGGCCGGGCTGCGCCAGGCGTCGCTGTACCACTACTTCGACGGCAAGGAGGCGATCCTCGCCGCGCTGCTCGAAGGGACCGTCCGCCCCTCGCTGGAGATCGCACGCGAGCTGGTGAGGCGTACCGGGACGGCCGCCGAGGCGCGGCTGTGGGCGCTGTGCCACTCCGACGTGCTGCTGCTGTGCGGCGGCCCGCACAATCCGGGGGCTCTCTACCTGCTTCCCGAGGCGCAGACGGAGCGCTTCGCCGTCTTCCAGCAGGTCCGGGACGAACTGAAAGCCGCGTACGGAAAGTTGCTGACGGACACGGAGCCGGGCGCGGCCCTCGCCGCGGAGGAGCTCGCCCTGCGCACGGACCTCGTCTTCGGCCTCATCGAGAGCGTGATCCTCATCCGGCGCGCCGACCCCGCCCGCGATCCGCGGGCCCTCGCCGCGGCGACGGCCGACGCGGCACTGCGGGTCGCGGGCGTGCCGCAGCGCTCCCTGGCACGGCAGCGTCGCGAGGGGCAGCGGCTCCTCGCGACGTGGCGGTGACGGCGCGCCCGGGGCGCGGGTCCGCTCAGACCGGTGCGGCCTCCGCCGCGTCCGTGCGGCCCGGCTCCCCGGCCGCCGCGGCGGCCGGCGCGCGGCGGCGGCACAGCACGCCGGCGGCGACCGTGGCGCCGACGAACAGGACGGTGAACCACTGGAAGTACCAGTGGCCGCCCGCCGGGTCGTACACCCCGGCGCGGGGCCAGGAGAGATTGACCGTCATGAGCAGCCCGTACCCGACCGCCAGGGCGTTGACCGGCAGACCCCAGCGGCCCAGGGAGAACAGCGGCCGGCCCAGCTCGTCGCGGCCGCCGGCCTCCGGCGCCGGCCACTGGCCCCTCAGCCGCCGGACCAGCATCGGCGCCGTGACCCCGGCGTAGGCGAGGTAGAGCATCGCGATGCACGTGGTGCCGATGGCCAGGAACGCCTCCGGGGAGGCGAGGTTGAGCAGGGCGAGCACCGCGGCCAGGACACCTACCACCAGGGCGGGGGCGAACGGCATGCCCGTGCGCGGCGAGACCTTGGCGAGCCGTGCGGACAGCGGCAGCATCCCGTCGCGCGCCATGGAGAACAGCATCCGCGTGCCCGCGGTCTGGATGGCCAGCGTGGCCACGCAGATGGCGACCGCGACGTCCGCGAGCAGCGCCCTTCCCACACCGCTGCCCAGACTGCTGGTGAGGACGTAGCCCAGTCCCTCGGTGGCCAGCCGGCCGTCCTCCAGGCTGGGCGCGGCCAGCACGCCGCCGAGCAGCAGCAGGCCGCCCAGTACGCCTGCCGCGGCGAGGGCGCCGAGGATGGTGCGCGGAGCGGTCCGGCGGGGGTTGCGGGTCTCCTCGCTCATCTCGCCCGCGCTGTCGAAGCCGATGAGGACGTAGGCCGCGGTGAACGAACCCACCAGCAGCGCCGCCACCGGCCCGCCCTGGCCACCGGTTCTCAGGGTCACGCCGGCACCGCGCTCGGCGTGGGTGAACAGCAGGACGACGATGAGGACCGCGCCGATGATCTCGGCCGTGACGCCGACGCGGTTGACGGCGGACATGACGCGGTTGTCGACGACGTTCACGACCGTGGTCAGCACCAGCAGGACGAGGGCCAGCAGGGCGGCGTTGGCGGCCCCGGTCGCCGTGGTGGGCGCCGGGTCGCCGCCGGCCAGCTGGAAACCGGACCAGATCGCGGGCAGTACGACCTGCAGCGCGAGCGCCGCCGCGGCGACTACGACCACCTGGCCGATCACCATGATCCAGCCCGTGAACCAGCCGAAGGCGGGGCCGCTCAGCCGGGTCGACCACTGGTAGACCGCCCCGGAGATGGGATAGCGGGCGGCGAGTTCGGCGAAGCAGGCGGCCACGAGCAGCTGGCCGGCGAGCACGGCGGGCCAGGTCCACAGGAACAGCGGCCCGCCGAAGGAGTAGCCGAAGGCGAAGAACTGGAAGACCGTGGTCAGGACCGAGATGAAGGAGAAGCCGGCGGCGAAGGACGCGTACCGTCCCATCTGCCGCCGCAGTTCCTGACGGTAGCCGAATGCGGCGAGCGTGCCGTCGCCGGCGGCGCCGGCGGACGGTGGCGGTGGCGGTGCGGGATCGGTGGTCACGGTCATGGCGGTCCCCTGTCGCGGAGGCGTGATCCTGCAAGTTCCTGTCGTACGACAGAAATTAGGGACGCCCCGTTTCCCCGGGGTGTCACGACCGTGTCCGCGCCGTTAGTGACCCCTCTCCACAGCACCGTCGCCGGGGACGCGGCGGCACTCGACCATCGTGCTGCTGCGGCGCGGCCCACCCCTGGTCGTCAGGTCCGCCCCGCCCACCGGGATCAAGACCTGGACACCCAACGCGGTCCGCCTCGTCCGTGAGCCCCCGCCCCCGCTCCCAAGGGGCGATGCCAGGCCGACCGTGTCATGACTGCCGCCTGTGCCTGGCTTGGCTGGCTTGCGCGGCAGGTCATCCTGCCCGGCCCCGACTCTCACCTCCGGGTCTTCGCCATCACCGTCTGACCTCCGCCACCTGCGGCCGGAGTGCAGCTGGGCACGCCGCCCGTGGGGTGCGGGCATGACCGCCCCCGCCCCGCTCCCCGCCCGCCTGGCCGACCGGCTCATCACCGCCCTCGGCACGGCCAGGCCCTCGGCGAAGCGGCCACCGAGCGGGGCTTCGACCTGCGCGCCGTCTGGGTCCCGGCCCGCACCCCCACCCGCCGTCGCGCTCGCCGGCCCGCGACCCGGACGCACACACCGAACGCGGCCCCGCCCCGCGCGCCGGCTACCTCCGCCCCCTGACCCTCGGCCTGCCCCCGTCCCGCGCCGAGCTGATCCCGAGCACCGGGGACCCGGGAGCGTGGCGCGGTGACGACCCGCGTTCGCGGCCGCCTGCGACGCCGTCAGCGCCGCCTCAGCGCCGCCTCAGCGCCGCCTCAGCCCCGTACGGCTCCCTCAAGCCCGTGCGGCTTGACCCCGGAGCGCATCGCCCAGTTCCTTCGCGACCGCGAGTCCGCGCGTCAGCGCTCTGGACGCCCGGCCGCTGGAGTTGCGGTGGCATGTGCCGGACGGGTGGGGGTGCATACCGGCACCCGCGGCATCACGGTGGCCGGTTGCCGGCGGCCGCGCTGCAGGAGGCGTTCGCCGAGCCCGCGCCGCTGTGGGAGGGCGTACGCGTCACCGTTCCGTCACAAGTAGTCGCCGCACGGGAACCTGCCGCTGGCCCGCCCTGTCTGCACTCACGTACCACGACCACACGTACCGCGGGGCAACAACCGACGACCGAAACCCGCGGACGAGACGACTCAGGGGGACGACAGCATGCGGCACAGCAACGGCATTCGCAGGGCGGCTCTGGCAACGACGGCGGTCACGGCCGTCGCGGCGGCGGTGACCGGCATCCTGCCCGGCACCGCCATGGCGGCGAGCACCACCACCTCCACCCCGCCGCCCGCCTGCCCGGCCTCCGCCCTCCAGGTCAGCGCCTGGCAGGCCGTCCACCGGCCCGTCGGGACCGGGACCGGGGCGGCGGTCGTGCAGTTCACCAACCTCTCCGGGAGGACGTGCGTCCTGAAGGGCCATCCGACGGTCGCGGGCGCCGGCAACGGCTCCCCCGCCCACAACACCCCGCTCAAGGTCACCCCCACCGGCAGGGCGGCCACCGTGACGGTCCGGCCGCACGGCAAGGCGTGGGTGAAGCTGACCTTCGTCCAGGTCCAGGGGGAGGCCGACGGCTACTGCGTGTCGGGCAAGGACCCGGTGACGTATCCGACGATGGTCATCGGGCTGCCGCACTCCGGGAAGCACCAGGTCGCCCTGAACGACGGGGTGTGGGCCGAGTGCGACAACAAGGTGACCGTCACCCCGGTCTCGGCGGTCAAGCCTTCCTGACCCCACCGTAGGCGGCTTCGCTTCGGCCCTCGGATCGTTACGACCCTCGCCCGACACGCCATGGCCGTGAGCCGGCCATGGCGCAGGCCGACCTGCCAGCGATGGCCGCGCCCCCACTGTAGTCGTGGAAGTGGTTGCGCATCGTCACGGTGAGACATCGAGGCACAGCGGCCGTATGGAAGGAGAAGGCACTTACCTTCGCACGACCTTGCCGGAGGTAGCTCACCCGTGGCCATCAGCAAAGCCGCCCCGCCCGGGCCGATGTCCCGGACTCGGCAACCGCAGGCCGGCGGGGAGCCCGGCCGACGAGGCCAGGAGGGGTGGCACTTCAACTCCTCCCTCGCCCTGACCGTGCTCCTGCTCGTCGTTGTCGGCATGCAGGGCCCGATCCGCCGGGCGCTGGCCACCCCGGTGATGCAGAGCTGGATGACGGTGTTCGTCGCGATGGTGGTCCAAGCGCTGCCGTTTCTCGTGTTCGGCGCTCTGCTGTCGGCGGCGATAGCCGTTTTCGTACCGCCCTCGTTCTTCGCCCGCGCCCTCCCAGGCCGTACCGCCCTCGCCGTTCCGGTCGCAGGTGTGGCGGGTGCGGTCCTGCCTGGCTGTGAGTGCGCGTCCGTGCCGGTGGCCGGCGCACTGGTGAGGCGTGGTGTCACACCGGCCGCGGCGCTCGCCTTCCTGCTGTCCGCCCCGGCGATCAACCCGATCGTCCTGACAGCCACGGCCGTCGCCTTCCCACGCGACCCGCGGATGGTACTGGCCCGCTTCCTGGCGAGTCTGCTGGTGGCCTGTGTGATGGGCTGGTTGTGGCAGCGCCTCGGCCGCACCGACTGGCTGCGCCTGCCCTCACACACGGAACACACCGGCCAGAGCAAGGGAGAGAGGTTCTGGGGGTCGGTCCGGCACGACACGATGCACGCGGGCGGCTTCCTGGTCCTCGGCGCAACGGCCGCGGCCACTCTGAAGACAGCGGCTCCGGCGAGCTGGCTGCGCACGGCGGCCGGCAATCCGGTACTTGCGGTCCTGGCTCTGGCGGTCCTCGCCGTAGTGCTGTCGATCTGCTCGGAGGCCGACGCGTTCGTGGTGGCGTCGCTGACCCAGTTCTCACTGACGGCCAGACTGACGTTCCTGGTGGTCGGCCCGATGATCGACCTGAAGCTGTTCGCGATGCAGGCGGGCACCTTCGGCCGCGGCTTCGCGCTGCGCTTCGCCCCCACCACTTTCGCCCTCGCCGTCGCGGGAGCGGTGCTGACCGGGACGGTGCTGCTGTGAACCGGCAGGCACAGGCGGCGGTCCTGCTCCTGATCGGCGTCGCCCTGCTGCACGCGGGCCTCACCGACCTGTACCTGCGCTACGTCAAAGCGGGCCTGCGCCCGTTGCTGCTTGGGGCCGGGACGCTCCTGGCCGTGACTGCTCTGATGACAGCCTGGTACGAGTGGAAGCGCGCGCGTCGCAATGAGCAAGAGGTCTGCACCGATGACGAGGCCCGGGAGCACGCCCACCGCGAGCCTCTCATCTCCTGGCTCCTCGTCCTCCCTCTCTTCGCCCTCATGCTGGTGGCCCCGCCGGCCCTGGGCTCCTACAGCGCGATGCGCACCGGTACAGCCCTGCAGCCACCGTACGGCTATGCGAAACTGCCCACCGGCGCCCCCGTACCGATCAGCCTGGTCGACTACGCGGGCCGCGCGTACTACGACCACGGCCATTCCTTGAAAGGCCGCAGCGTGCGGATCACCGGATTCGTCGCCGTGGCCCGCTCGGGGGCCCCCTACCTCGTCCGCATGGCTCTCAACTGCTGTGCCGCGGACGCCCAGCCAGTGAAGATCGGCCTTACCGGCAACATCCCGCCCGTCCTACAGCCGAACGCATGGCTGGAGGTGACAGGCAGGTACACCGCAAAACGGACTCGGGACCCTGTGAACAACGGCCCGATCCCCTTCCTCCAGGTCACCGAAGCCAAGCCCGCGCCAACGCCCCACGACCCCTACGACGAAACCTGGAACAACTGAGCAACCAGACAACCGGGCTTCTCGCCCCTGCCGGCAAGGAGCGCCTCGCAGCTCACCAAGCCTTGACCATGACCCACCGACACGTTGGACGCCGACGGGCCGGTGTCATCCGCCGCCGCCGGCAGGGGGCAAGCGGCGGTGTCCGCGATGGTGGCCCCAGTTGGTGTGAACCCTCAACCTCACCGCCGCCTCGAGGCCTGCGGCCGCGAGGCCGGAGGTGAGGGGGCGGGGGTGAGGGGGCGGAAGAACACCACCTGCGACGAGGAGCATGGGTCAACAACCAACGCTCCAGAGCCGCGGCGCTCACACCGGAGCGTGTCGAACAGCTCGCCGCCATCGGCATGCGCTGAACCTGAGGAGCTGAATCAGCGCGCGAAGATCATGAAGAGGACAGCGGTCACTACCGCGCTGATGAGCAGGGAACCGAGACAACCGATCCGGTTGCTGAAGAAGATCATGGTGCCCGTGTACCCGCCATGGCCGCATTGACAGGTTCGATGGTGAAAGGCTGCCCGGCACATGCCGGCCGAGGTGCAGCGTGCGTGCCGGCTCCTGCGCGGGAGGGGTCAGTGTGGGTCAGTCAGTGCCGATGTCGAAGGTTTGCTTGCTGCCGTAGTTGTAGGTGTTGAACACGCCGCTGGTAGCACCGACGATCAGGTCGACACTGTCACCGGCGGACCGGCTTCCCTCAATGTTGATCTTCACGGGCGCGTCGGTGCACCAGTAACTCTTGTACTGCCAGCCGTTCTTCGAGGGCCCATAGCCGAACGTGATGGACTGACCGGTGATCGTGCTGTTGTGACAGTAGGCGTCCAGCACCCCCTGAATCACATACCGGGTCGGACCGTCGGACCGGACCGTGCCGTTGAAGCGCACGTCGTACTTGATGTTCCCCCAGCCATCCCGCTCGATGTACGAGACATGCGCCTCCTGAGTCGTGGCGCCGGCGGGAGCAGCCGACACCACGGGCAGGACAGCAGCCGCGACGGCGACCCCGACACAAGCCAGAGGCCGCACGCGACGAACCGAAAGAACAGCCATCGGGCATTTCCCTTCGAAGAGGCAGCACCAGATTCATCCAGACCGAGTGCTACCAGGCCACGCCCGCCCACCAGCAGGTACGGCCTCCCGGAACACCAATTCGAGTGACCACGGCATATGCCGAATGCATCTACTGGGCAGGACAGTCCTCCAGCCGACCACCGATAGCCCAACGCCAGAGACGGCCAGGCGGACCAGGGCGTCACCGCACGCGGGCGGCAAACCGGGCACGCGATGCACCCGGCAGGGGCGGTGAGGACCGAGAACGTCGTGCAGCTGAGGCCGTAGACCCGGCCGTCCAGGTGATCCGCAGCCGTCGTCGTCGCGCTGCTCGTTCCTGCCGTCAGTCGGCGGGGCCGACCAGGTCCGGTGCTCGCAGGACAGGAGCCGGGATGCCCCAGGCGTCGACGAGGTCGACGGCGAGGGGGCGCACCTTGCGGCAGAGGTCGTTCACCTCGCGGCTGATCGCCTTGGACCGCTGGACGGTCAGCCGGCCGTGTTCCATGAACCAGGCGCGGTCGGCTTCGATGGTCGAGAGCGCGAACAGGTCGCACAGCAGGCCCAGGGCATCCTTCTCGGTGCCTTCGGGAAGAGCCCGCACCTTGTCGACGAAGGCTTCCGTGACCAGTCGTTCGACGTGGGCCCGGGCGAGGGCGATGACGTGGTCCTGGATCAGCGAGAAGACCTTGCCGGGCTCGTCCTGCTGGATGCCGCGCTTCATGCGGCGGGCGAGGCCGGCGAGCATGTGCTCCTCGCGGAAGCGGACCATGGCGAGGTGGTACTCCGAGTCGAGGAGTCCAGCTTCCCGGTCCCATGCGTCACCCCCGGGCAGCAGGTCGCGGACACGTTCGAGGAGTTTGTGCGCCGAGGTCCGCTCGATGACGGTCTCGACGGCGAGGCCGGTGACGTAGCGGACCATACCGAGCTGGTCGAGGTCCTCGAACTCGGTCGCGTGGTCGGTGAGCAGGCCCTTGGCCACGAGCTGGAGGAGCACGTGGTTGTCGCCCTCGAAGGTGGTGAAGACGTCGCTGTCCCGTTTGAGGGCGGCGAAGCGGTTCCGGGCAAGGTAGCCCGCGCCGCCGCACGCCTCGCGGCACTCCTGGACGACGCGGGTGGCGTGCCAGGTGGCGAGTGCCTTGATGCCGGCGGCTCGCGACTCAAGGCGGCGCCGTGCCTGCGGGTCGTTTTCGATGCTGGAGAAGACCTCGTGCAACTGGGCTCGTACGACGTCCTGGGCGAAGTGCAGCGCGTAGGTGCGGGCGAGGAGGGGGAGCAGCCGGCGCTGGTGGAGGCCGTAGTCGAGGAGTACCTGTTCCTCGGTGTCCCGGGACGATGTGAACTGGCGCCGCCGGTCGGCATACCTGGTGGCGACCGCCAGTGCGACCTTGGCGACGCTGACTCCGGCTCCGGCAACGCTGACTCGGCCCTGCACGAGGGTGCCGAGCATGGTGAAGAAGCGTCGGTCGGGGTTCTCGATGGCGCTCTCATAGCGACCTTCGGGGGTGACCTGGGCGAAGCGGTCGAGGAGCGCCTCGCGGGGGACGCGTACCCCGTCGAAGCGGATGCGTCCGTTGTCGACGCCGTTGAGGCCCATCTTCCGGCCGTCGTCCTCTATGGCGACACCGGGCAGGACCCGGCCGTCCGACCGCAGGGGAACGACGAAGGCGTGGACTCCCTCGGTCCGGCCGTCCACCTCCAGCTGGGCGAAGACGACGGCGAGTTCGGCGTGGCGGGCGGCGTTGCCTATGTAGTCCTTGCGGGCTTGGTCGTCGGGAGTGGTGAGGACGAACTCCCGGTTCTCGGGGTCGTAGCGGGCGATGGTGCCGAGCGCCTGGACGTTGGAACCGTGGCCCACCTCGGTCATGGCGAAGCAGCCCATCAGCTCTCCGGTGACCAGGCGGGGCAGGTAGGTCTTGTGGTGGTGGTCGGTGCCCAGATGCAGGATGGCTCCGCCGAAGAGCCCGAACTGGACGCCGACCTTCACGAGGACGGAGAGGTCGCCGAATGCCAGGGTCTCGAAGGCGGCGATCGACGCGCCGACGTCGTCGCCGCCGCCGTACGCGCCGGGGAAGCCCATGCCGGTCTGACCGGTCGCGGCCAACTGGACGACGACATCGCGGACCCGCTCGCGGAACGCGTCGATGCCGAGCGCGTCGGCCTCGTCGAGGACGGCGGCATGGGTGACCAGGTTGGTCCGGACGAGGTCCCGGATCCCGGCGTACTCGCCGTCGAGGACGGCGGTGAGGGCCGGGACGTCGATCCCGGGCTGAAGCCGGCCGCCGGCAGAGGCGGAGCTGTTCTGGGTTGCCATGCCGCTTCGCTACCCCGAGCCGCGACGATCAACCGACGCGACCGTGGCCCCAGCGCGGTCGGCGCGGGGCGCGGGACCACGGCAGGAAGGTGTTCGTCCTCAAACGGCTCGACGACCCCTACCGGCCGTGGGCAACCCGCCACGGTCCTGCGATCTTTGCCGTCCTCGTGGCGAAGGTGCGCCTTCTGCGCGGACGCAGAGCCTCCAGTTCCACGTTTCGCGCTCCGTGTCTGACGCAACCTCAAATATACCTCTGGGACCTGGGGTTATGACTTGTCAATCTTTCGGAAGTTGACCAACATCAACTTCGCGCCGAACGGCAGGACCAGCAGGACGGCGCCGCGGGCCGGCCACTGACCATGGACCATTTCCGCGTCTTGCTCTTCGACCTTCAGGGGGGACACTCTCAATGCACCGCACTTTCTCCGTCAGATCGGCTGTCACTGGTCTGGTCACCACCACGTTCGCTGCCGCTGCTCTGGTGGCGGCGGCACCAGCGAGCCAGGCGTCGATCATCGCCAGTCCGACGGCGTCTCCCGCCGCGTACGAGGCCTGGCTGAAGGCCCAGATCGACGCCGGCGACGCCAACGCCATCCCGACGCTGAACGGCTTCAGCAAGCTCTCCGCCGACAAGCAGACCAAGTTCCTGAACTACATCAAGGACCCGTCGACCACTCAGAAGTTCGTGGCCTTCCTGAACGGAACGACGGACAGCACGAGCGTCGACCCCAACTACGATGCGGTCTCGGGGACCATCGGCCTCGACAACCCTCCCTCGCCGTTCGTGGGCAATGACGGCATCGGTACTGGCGTGGTATCAGGAGCGGCGCCCACCGAGCTCGCCTCCGCTGTGGACCAGGGAGGGGACGAGACGCGGACCGCCTCCACCATGCTGACCACGCCGAGCGGCATCAGTGTGCCGGTGTCCCAGGTCAGGGGACAGGCGGCGGACTGGAAGGCCTCGTACTGGGTCAACGACAAGCTCTTCGGCATCAAGATCTCCGAGGTGAAGATCTGGGTGAACTACCACTCCAACACCTCGCGGGTCACGAAGGTGTACAGCGCGGGCGCCTCGCACTACGACTACGTGCCGCGCTCCAGCTTCTCCCACTCGGTGGTCAGCAAGTGGATCTCGGCCGCCGGCAACGCGCACGCGGAGACGGTCTGGACCGCAAAGGTCGACCTCCCGCTCGCCGGGTCATCCGAGTGGTCCTCGACCGAGCACATCTGGGCCGACGAGACCGGCTTCCGCGGCGGCTCGCTGAAGAACTAATCTTCACCTGACCATGACAACTGGGAGGACGCCATGTTCGGAACAATGCCTGGTGTCGACGTCACCGCACTGGTGATCGGCGTGGTCCTCGCGGCCCTCGTGATCTGGGGTGTGCTGCACTTCCTCCGCCGCAGCAACTGAACCGCCCACGAGCTGTGACTGGCGCCGAGGAACCGGCACCTGAAGCGGTTCTTGAGCGGTCACAGCCCAGGTGACCCTGGCTGCGGCTTGGAGCACGGCGAAGCGCTCGGCTGGAATTCCCGGCCGAGCGCTTCGCCTTGTCGAAGGCTGCGAGTCGCCAAGCCGAGGTCGGAAGTCCTCGGGCAGGCGGTTTGTGCGACAGCTGCATTGGATCGTGATCGATCCCTCGCAGAGCTCGAACGCGACTGCTGGCCGGAGCCGTCAGCCGACGCCACCCGTCTTGTCGCCGCTGCACACGCGTTGCGGCGTCGGCCGATCGGCGAGCTGACCGTCGAGGACATGCGCTTGTTGATCGGGCAGGACATCGGCCTGCCCTACCTCCTGCCCCTGGCAGTGGAGGTACTGCGGGAGAACCCGATGGCAGAGGGGCACATGTACGAGGGGGATCTACTGTCCGCGGTCCTCACCAGGGATCTTTCGGTGTGGGCCGAGTTCCCCGCACTCGTTCGAGAACTTCGCGGGATTGTCTCGAAGTTGACTGGGCTGCCCCCTGATCTGGAGCGGAAGGTTGATCGCTTCCTGGTTCCTTAGGGCACCGGCTCCCGCGGCGGATGCCGGGGTGTGCCCGCGACACCAGTGATGGCGTTGGTGGCGCGGTTGGTGAACCACGTGCTGCAGGCTTGCGGGTACGGCCGTCGGCCTCGACCGGCACCGGGGCCTGCATGTGGTCGGTCTCCCACATGTGATCGCGTCAGGGGCGCGGCGGGGCCAGGAACACATCCTGGCTTGCGCGGCGCCCGCTCCCCCACTCGCAAGCCCGGCCCGCTCCCCCGGCGCCGCAGCCTCAGCCCCACCGGAAGACGGCGCGCCGTCACACCGTCGGCAGCGGTCGCCCTGCGCCGGGTGGGCAACCGTTCGGGGTCGGCGGGAGTCTAGCGAGCGGCGACTGTTCCCTCGGAGGCATCGTTCGTTCGCTCGCGTCCCCAGCAAAGGATTTCTCCGTGCCGACACTCTCACCGGCCCGTCGCACCTTCCGGTCTTGTGTTGCCGCCCTCGGCGCGGCAGGTTTTGCGGCACTGGCCATGGCGCCTGCGGCCTTCGGTGAAGAGAACACTCCCGATCTGGTCGTCGGGGGTCTTGCGCCGGTCAGCGGGCTGAGGCCGGGAGACGGCGTCGACGTTTCGGCCACCGTGGCGAACAAGGGGACGGCGGCGGCCGAGAAGGTGTGGGTCGCCTACTCCGTCACCCGGGGACTGGACTTCGCCCAGGTGCCCTCCAACTGCCAGGTGCAGCACGTGCGGCCGTACGACGAGATGCCCGAGCGGTGGACGGCGGTGTGCGCGTTCGACCAGGCGGTGGAACCCGGCGCCGTCTACACGACCGACAGGCCCCTGCGCGTCACGGCTCTGGACCGCGCGCTCAACGACGAACTGCGCCTGCGTGTCGAGAGCGCTGATCCGGGGGCCGATGACAACGGCAGCGACCCGGTGCCGGGGACCGCATCGCCCGTGAAGCTCGTTGCGACGCAGGGCGGGGGCGTGGGGTCGGCGCGCATCGTGGACGTGCCCGTCACCACGGTGAACACGGCCGACTATCGGGTGACGGGTGCCGCGCTCAGGGGGAGCGTCGGGGACACGGTCACGATGAAGGTGAAGTTCACCAATGCCGGGCCCGCCTGGGTGTGGCCCAGGGAAGGGGACGAGGCCGTCCGCGTGGTGGTCACTCCTCCCGCCGGGACGTCGGTCGTCAGGCGCGGCACCTTCTGCCGGGCCGAGGACGGGGCGTACGTGTGCGGCATGCGGTCGCTCTACGAAGGCAGTGGGGAGACCTACACCTTCGTCTTGCGCATCGACAAGCGGGTGCATGGCGCCAAGGGGTCCATAGCCCTGAGTACCGAAGCCCGGCCGTTCGATCCCGACAAGGCCGACGACCAGGCCGACATCACCCTGGACGTCGCGGGCGGTGGCTCGGACGGGCCGGGGGGCTCCTCCGGGTCGGCAGGGGGCTCCGAGGGGGCGGTGGGCGGCTCGGATGGATCGGCTGGCGGCTCGAGCGGTTCGGCAGGCGGTTCGACGGGTGCCTCGGGCGATGCCTCGGACGGCGGATCGTCCTCCACGGTCACCGGCGGGACGGCGAACAGCGGGACGACGACTGGCGGCAACCTCGCGGAGACCGGCTCCTCGGCGCTGCCCGCCGCCGGCGTGGCTGCTGCGGCGGTGGCGACGGGAGCCGGTGTGCTGCTCGTCCAACGCCGTCGCCGCGCCCAGCGGCCCGACTGAACTTCCGGACAGGCTGGGCCGGGAGGTGTGTCACGGCAGGCGCGGCCCCATTCACCAGGCGTACCGGGGCGGGTCGGGGGGCCACTCGGCTCGCTCGGCCTGGTCCTGACCGCCGTCGTGCTGTGGGGCCGCCAAGAGCTGCGCCCTCCCCGACCAGACGTCGCCGGAGAAGTGCGCCTCAGCGAGAAAGGCGTAGCCGGGCATCGAGCGGCTGTGGCGGGCCCAGCCGTGCTGATCGGCGACGGCGGTCGCGTCGCGGCCGGCCTGCCGGGCGGGCGGTACCGGCCAGGCGGCCGGAGTGCAGGGGGGTGCCTGGTCCCCCGGATGCCGGAGCCCGCGATCCGGGTCATGGCCTGGGTCACGGCGTCCGGGCTCTTCGGCCCGCCGATATTGCTTCGGCGGTCGATGGCGTGGGATGCCGGCCGGGACGGGGAGGACGAGACGCCGGAGCCGCGCGCAGCCGAGCCGGCAGATGAGCCCTCCCCCCACTGCACCGCCGCCCGCCACCGCTACGGACGCGAAGGCCGCCTTCGGGGGCGCCGTTGCCGGCGAGAGCGGGTGGGGGTGCTGGTGGCGGGATGTCAGGGGCGTACGTCGACGTAGTCGCCGGCGGCTTTGGCGGGGCCGGTGGTGTGGGTGCCGGGGAAGTTCCAGCGCCAGTAGCCGTCTTTCACCGCCTTGGCCGTGGTGCGGAGGGTTCCGGTGCCGCTGGTGTGCACCGTGGCCACCGTGGTGTAGGTGCTGCTGTTCTTCGGGCGGAATTGCAGGGTGACGGCTTGGCCCGCGTATCCCGCGTACCGGTAGGTGTCCCAGTTGGCCCTGACGAGCTTGCCGGTGATGGTGATACGAGCGCCCTTGGCCACCGGTTCCGGTGAGGCGTCGACGGTGAGCCGCGCGGCCCGTTTGAGGCTGAACGAGCCCACGCCGGGGGCGAATACGGAATCGCCGTCGCCGGTGTCGACCAGGGCGTCGACCGTCCATGTTCCCGCGTTGGCGTTGGCCAGGTCCACCGGGTCGTCGCCGCCCGGAGCCGGGTGGGCGTTGACGGTGAACACCGTCGTGCATGCCGTCGGGGTCTCGCAGAAGGCGTCGGTGGTGTAGAAGCCGCCGTGCGGCGCTTTCAGGTCCACGTCGGCGAAGGACAGGCCGGGATCGTCCGCCCCGGTGACCGTGACCGGGAACCGCACGTCGTGCGTCGTGCCCACGATGACGTCGTGTCCGGAGTTGACGGTGACGCCGCTGACCACCGGATCGCCGGGCGCGGCACCGGCCGAGGCTGCCGCCGCCGTCAGCGCGAGGGCGACGGCCCCCACCAGGACGCCGCGGCTTGCGAGGCGGCCGACGGGCCTGCGCCGTCCGGCGTGTGCGGCGGCGATGGGCGGGGCGAGGTTCCGCCCGCCGTTCTGTCTGCGGCTGGGCGGTGCGGCGAAACGGCTCATGAGTCCTCCCGGGAGGTGACAGGCTGTACTGCCGGCCACCGGGCAGACGGGCAGTCGGGCAGTCGGTGGCGGGCGCAGGAGACCGATGTGTGTCCGCTTGCTACGACTGTCGAGCCGGTCCGATCGTTGCCCTGCCCGCGGCGGGGGAACAAACCACCGCGGGCCGCGGCCGCGGCCGCGTCTCGGCTGCCGGAAGATGCGGTGCGGCCGGCGGCCGGTGGTCTGTGGTCTGTGGTCTGTGGGAGAAGGTGGTGCGGTGGGCGAGGGTGGTGCGGTGGGTCAGGTTCGGGAGATCGTGGGGCTGGTCGACGGTGTGCTGGGCCGGGACGTCATCGGCACCTATCTGCACGGCTCCTCGGTGCTCGGAGGGCTCAGGCCGGCCAGCGACGTGGACGTGCTGGTCGTCGCCCGGCGGGGCATGGACGAGCAGGACCGGCGGGCACTCCTCGGCGGACTCCTGGAGATCTCCGGCTCCCGGAACCGGGCCCGCCCGGTCGAGCTCACCGTCGTCGTGCAGTGCGAGGTGCGGCCCTGGCGGTATCCGCCGGTCTGCGACTTCCTCTACGGCGAGTGGCTGCGCGCCGAGTACGAGGCCGGACAGGTGCCCCAGCCGGAGCCGATGCCCGATCTGGCCCTGCTGATCGGCGTGGCGCTGTCCGGCGACCGTCCCCTCACCGGGCCGCCCCTCGCGGAGGTCCTCGACCCGGTGCCGCGGGCCGACCTGGTCCGGGCGAGCGTGGCGGGCCTTCCCGGCCTGCTCGACGCCCTGGACAGCGACACCCGCAACGTCCTGCTGACCCTTGCCCGCGTCTGGACCACGCTCGCCACCGGCCGGATCAGGCCGAAGGACGCCGCCGCCGACTGGGCCCTCGCCCGGCTCCCGCCCGAGCTCCGCCCCGCCCTCGAGCACGCCAGGCGGCTCTACCTCCACTGCTCCTACTCCGAGGAGAGCTGGAGCGAGGCACTGCTGGCGCGAGTGCGTCCGCTGGTGGATCGCGTGCTCGTCGAGATCGACCGGCTGCGCACCCGGACCCCGCCGATGTGAGAGCCGCCGTCCGGCGTCGCGGGGTGCGGGGCCGGGACGGGTGCTGCGCCTCGGCCGCCGCGGGTGCGCGGTGGCCCTGCCCGGCCCCGCGGCGGCCGGACCGTCCGGGCGGACAGGCGCGCTTTCCGGCCAGTACTCGCAGGTAGGGGTACGGGAGGGTGCTGCGGGGAGGGAGGATCGCGGTCGTGTACCGCGATGAGATGCCCGGCTGCGTGCGGTGGGAGATCCTGATGCACGAGCGGTTCAGCGACGTGTGGATCTGCAAGGACTTCGGCCGTGCCACGATCGGCGCGGACCCCGCCGAGCTGGGCCGGGCCGTTCTCGCCGCGTATCTCGCCGGCCGGGACAGCCGGGGTGAAACGTTCCGCGTCGTCGTCCGCACCGGTGACGGCAGCCCGTGCGTCATCACTCCCGGCCACCTCGCCGACCGCGGGTGGAAGGCGGATCCGGCCGTCCGCCAGGCGCTGCCCGCCTATCTGCGCGACGCCCTCGCCTGACCCCTGGCCGGCACCACCCGGCGGACCCGGCGGGCCCGGCCGGCCGTCCCTCCCGGCGGCCGGCTCCCCTTGCGTGCGCGGCGGGGGCGGGGCGGCGGCCGTGCCTGCTCGCGAAGGCGAAGGGGGTGCGGCGGGTATGAGGTCGCTGTCCGTCTGTGGTCGGTGCGCCGGGGGCTGTGCGGTGGGGGCGAGGGGTGCTCACCACCCGCGGGTCCCGGGGGCGCCCTTGAAGGGCCCCCGGATCTCTTTCGTGATCCAGCCGCCGTAGAAGTCGCCCTCCTGGGCCTGTACCTCTTCGCCTCCGACGAGGCAGCGGTCGACCCGGCTCACGTAGAAGGCGAAGTAGTCCTTCAGGAGCGTGTACGCGGGCTCGGGGCTTGCGTAGCTCCAGGCGGCCCGGCTTCGCACCTGGTCACCGACGACCACGTCCCAGTAGCGAGCGCTGCCTTTCCACTCGCACCAGGTGCGGCCTTCGGTGAGGAACAGCAGATCCGACCGGACGTCCTCCGGCGGAATGTAGAACGTCGGAGGATGGCTGGTCTCCAGTACCCGGACCGCGTGCCGTGTCTCGGCCAGCACCTGGCCACCGCACTCGACACGGACGAGGCGGTCGTCCGGCAGCACAGCGGGCGGCCGCGGGTAGTCCCATACGGACTCGGCTTCGCGATCGGTGGAATCGGCCATACCGTCTCCTCGTGGTGCGTGAAACGCGCTGTCCGGCGTGTTCGTCTCCTCTTCCGCGCAACACGGCTTTCCGGATGAGGCGCACCTGGAATCGGCCGGATCGCTGGGCGGCGCCGCCCGTCCGGTCGGCAGTCGATCGTCCGGCAGGACGGGTACGGCGGGCTCCCGGCAGGCCGGGGGCAGGCCGTGACGCCGGCTGCCGGGAGCTTCGTCGTCGCCTGCCGTCCCTGGGAGCCTTGCCGTCCCTGGCAGCCTTGCCGGTCCAGGCTCCGGCTCGCCAGGGTCAGCAGGGATCAGCAGGGGTCAGCAGGGGAAGGTGCCGCTGTAGAGGGCGTGGCCGTAGGAGGAGCTCGCGGAGCCGAAGCCGTGGATGCCGTCGTCGCTCCAGACCGCTTCGCGGGCTCCGGCGACGCAGGGGGACGGGGGCGCGATCGCGAAGCCCTCCAGGTTGTCGGTCGGCATGACGGCCGGGTTCGTGTAGGTGACGTCCGGGACGATCCTGCCGGCGGCGTCGACCTTCATGAAGGTGTGCGTCTCCCCGCAGGTGTTGTCGCAGGTCGCGACGATGCGCTGGGTTCCGGCGTCGAACGTCACGTCCATCACGGACGCCTTGCCGGTCGTGACGGCGCCGAAGGTGGTGAACGTGCCGTCGGAGTTCAGGCCGTAGACGTGCAGCGTGCCGTCCCACTCCAGGCCGGCGGCGTACAGGCCCGACCCGTGCAGCGGGTAGTCCGCCGGGTTGTAGGGGGCGCCGGTGAGCGGGTCGACCCAGCCGTTCGCGGTCAGCCAGCTGTCGGGCACGTAACCGACGCCCTCGAAGCCGAGGTTGGCGTCGTCCTTGCTGCCGGTGTCGAGCTGGGGGAACTGTGCGGTCATGTCCCACTGGTGGAGGGGGGTGAGCGTCGATCCGGTCGCGGCCGGGTCGAACTCCATGATCGTGTCCTTGGGGACCGTGTTGTCGGCGTTGTCGCGTTCGGACGTCACGTAGATGTGGCCGTTGCCGCCGACCGTCACCCCCTCGGAGTCCGGCTGGCCCGAGCCGCCCGCGAAGCGGATCTGCTTGCCCGTCGCGCTCCACGACGGGTCCGGAACCCATGTGCCGTTGCTCTTGACCAGCCTGTACAGCCAGTTCTTGTTCTTGGCGGCCCACAGCACCGACGGGTTCGCCGGGTCGAACGCCAGCCCGCTCACGTCGCGGCCCTCCGGGCCGGTGGACGTGGTGAACGCGCAGACGTTGTCGGTGATCGTGACGTCCAGGCCGCCCGGCCACGCCGACGTGCCCGCCGGGGCCGGGCCGGTGCCGGAGGGCGCCTCAGGGGTGCAGCCGCTGGTGAGGGCGCCGCCGCCGCCCAGCAGACGGCCGGTCTGACCCCCGCCGCCGGTGCAGGAGTTGGCGCTGCCGGGCGTCGCGGTCGCGGAGGTACGGAACCAGCCGGTGCCGTTCGCGCAGCGTTCGTCGGACGGCTTGGCGCCGCCGGTGGGCCAGGCCACCGAGTCGACGGAGGTGCCGTTTCCGTCGGTGAGGAAGAGCGAGTCGGTGTCGCCCAGACCGAGCGTGGAGTCGAACGTGACGTAGCCGCCGGCCGGGATACTCGTCGCGCTCGGCGCGGAGGACGAGATCGTCACCGGGGAGTGGGCGGTGTCGCTGTCGACGTACTTCCACGATCCGATGCCGACCGCGCTTGTTCCGCCGTTGTACAGCTCCACGGTGTCCGAGCCGTCGGAGGTGACCTCGTTGATCCGGACCTGGCTCGCCGGCGGGACGGACGACGGGCAGCCCGGGGCGTTCGCGGCGCCGAACGTGGTCGCGGTGGCCGTGGTCGTCCACGCGCCGGTGCCGTCGCCGCCGCAGCGCGCCATCGCCGGTTTCGCCTTGCCGGTGGCCCACTCGGCACGGTCGACGACCGCGCCGCCGGCGGTGTAGATCACCAGCTTGTCCGCGTCACCCAGTCCCTTGGGCGAGTTGAAGGTGACGAACCTGCCGGCGGCGAGCGTGGTGGCGGACGGGGTGAACGACTGCGGCGAGAAGCCGTCGTCGGACATCTTCCAGCCGCTGAGGCTCACCGCGGTGGAACCGGCGTTGTACAGCTCCACGGTGTCGTTGCCCAAGGAGGTGACCTCGTTGATGCGGACGTTTTGGTAGCCGGCCGGGTCGGCGGCGGCCGCGGGCTGAGCGGCGAGCAGCCCGGTGGCCGCCAGTCCGGAGAACGCGACGGCCGCGGCGCACACCGAGGCGGCGCCGACGCGTGAGTGTGAAGTAGGCACGAGGCGGAACTGTGGTGAAACGACGTTGAAACAGCGTGTACTCCGGCTGAATGCCGCCTGCTGACCGCCGGAACGCCAGGCGCGCGCACGCCGCCGCGCGGTCGCGGCGGCATCCTGGACGGTCTGGACGGTCTGGACGGTCTGGACGGTCTGGAGGGTCTGGGCGGTGGGGAGTGGGGAGGATCGCGCGGTGATCGGAGCTGATGACGCCGCCCGCCGGAGGCTTCTGCGCCGCGGTTTCGCTCTCGAGTACGCCACCCTGGGCTGGAACGTGATCGGCATCGTGGTGCTCGCCGTCGCGGCGGTCTCGGCGAGATCCGTGGCGCTGGCCGGGTTCGGCCTGGACTCCCTGATCGAGATCGGCGCCTCCACCGTGGTGGTCTGGGAGCTGTCCGGCAGCGGGGAGGAGCGCCGGCGGCGTGCGGTGCGGCTGATCGGCTTCGGCTTCGGGCTGCTGGCGGTGTACCTGCTGGTGCAGTCCACCTGGGTACTGGCCACCGGCTTCCGGGCCCGCCCCTCGGCCCTGGGCATCGGCTGGACGGCGGTGACGGCCGCGGTCATGTTCGCGCTCGCCGCGGGCAAGGCGCGCACCGGTGCCGCGCTGGACAACCCGGTGCTGACGGCGGAGGGCCGGGTCACCCTGGTCGACGGCCTGCTGGCCGCCGCCGTGCTGCTGGGCCTCGTGCTGAACTCGTCGGCGGGCCTGTGGTGGGCCGACCCGGTAGCCGGGTACGCGCTGGTCTGCTACGCGCTGCGCGAGGCCGGGCGCGTCTTCTTCGGTGCGGACTGACGGCCGCCCGGACCGCCCGCTGCCGTCGGACCGCGCAGCCGTCGGGCCGCCCGCGCCGCATGCGGCGGCCTCACCGTCCGGGATCGTGTGGCGGGTGCGGCGGCCGCCCTGCGGGACGGCCGGGGGGACGATGACCGACGGCTCGGGCGGGGAACGATGACCGACGGCTCGGGGGGCCGGTGGCTTGCGGACCGGGAGACCGGGTCATTCCGGGAGGATGCGGAACTCGAATTCGGGGCGGTCCCACGGCACGGCGGGCGGGTTCGCGCGTGCGGTGCCGATGCGTACGGCACCGACGCGGTGGTAGAAGTCCTCGGCGGGACGGTGCGACACGACCCGGACGCGGTCGAGTCCGGCGGCGCGGGCCTGTGCCTGCATGTGTGTGACGAGCATTCGTCCCAGGCCTCGTCCTTGCGCGTCGTCGGCGACGAACAGCAGGTCGAGCTCCGGCGGTGCGAGGACGAGGGAGTAGAAGCCGAGGATCCGGCCCCCCTGGCCCTCGTGCTCGGCGGCGTCGACGGCTACGAAGGCGTGGTGGGCCTCGATGTAGTCGGGGCCGACCCGGTAGCCCGCGACGGCGGATGCGTACTCGCCCTCGTAGGCGCGTGAGCCGCGCACGAGCCGCGTGAGTCGTTTGGCGTCCCGCGCGACGGCCCTGCGTATCGTGATCGGCCGGCGGACCGGGGAAGTGCGTGAACCCATCGGGAGAGTATTCCCCACCGGGAGATGCCTTCGTGCGGCGGGCCGGGCCGGCTGCTCGGGCAGACGTTCCCGCACGGGCCCGAACAGCGGCGGCGGTGCGGCCTCGTCGCTGCGGACGCGCTCGCAGCTCCTCGGGCCCGCCGCCCGGGATAGCCTTCCCGTCCGTTCACACGTCCTGGGAGGCTCTCTGTGCACACCGCCGTTTTCCTGCTGAGGAGCGGGCTGGGCCTGGGGGGCGCCCTGGTGTTCGTGTGGGAGCTGAGCCGGCAGGCTTCGGGACCGGGGTGGAGGAAGATGCGGGTGTTCTGCGCGGTGGGGGCCGCGGTGCTCGCCGGGCTGCTCGCCGTTTAGAGGGCGCGGATCGACGCCCCCTCTCTCTGCCGTGCGGGGCCCGCCGTTCGAAGAGCCGGTGCCGCACTGGCTCGCCGTTCGAAGGGCCGGTGCCGCACTGGCCGGCGTCACGCGCGGCGTGGGCGGGGCCGGGCGCAGCGGACGCAGGTGGTCGCCGCCGGGCGGATCTCCAGGCGTTCGGGGGGAATCGTCCCGCCGCAGCCTTCGCACTGCCCGTACCGTCCCTGTTCGAGTCGTTCCAGTGCCCGGTCCAGTTCTTCGAGGTGCTCGCGCGTCTGTGCCATGAGGGCGGCGACGTGGGCCCGCTCGAAGGCGGTGGTGCCCCCTTCGGGGTCGTGTTCGTCGTCGACCGCGACCAGGGCGTTCGCCGCGACGATGCCGTCGAAGTCGCGGCTCAGCGCGGCCGCCCGGGTCAGGGTGTCGGCGCGGTCGGCCGCGAGGCGGGCGCGGGCCGTGGGGAAGGCCGACGGACCGGGCCCGTCATGACCGTATCGGGATATATCGCCCATGCTGCGGCAACGCCGCACGCACGGTCCCCTATTCCCGTTCCCCCTTTCCAGCGCCTTGGCGTGTCCAGGGGCTTCGGGGCGGTGGTGTGCGCGGCTTGGATCGCTCTGGGGGTGGGGGCCCGCCGGCGCGGGCCCGTCGGGCGGCGGGGCCGGCGGGGCCGCTCCGGGCACGGCGTGCGCGTTGCCGGGCGTGGACGTACTGGACGCCCGCCGGCGCGGGGCGGGCCGTACCGCACCGCGGTGGTGGCGCGGGCGCCGGCCGGCAGGCTGTCAGAAGTCGGACGGCCGGTCGTCGCGGCCGGCCTGGCAGGGCGGCACGTTCGTCGCCGATCTCTACGTCGTCACCACCCCGCACCGCGTCCGTCTGGTCGTCGACGCCGAGGCGGGGACCGCGCGGGCGACATGGAGCACCGTGCCCCTGACCGGGCCCAGCCTGGAGGTGCACGTGCGGTCGCCGCTGATGACCCGGCCCGACGTCGCGTAGGTGAGGAGTCGTTCGGAATCGTCCTCCGCGGCGACCGGCTGCACGGTGGGGGGTGGCTGTCGCGTACCGGGCGTCGAGGCGCGGCCCGGGGGGGGTGGTTCTTCGGCTGGGCGAGGGTCATGCGCGACGGCAGCTCGCCCGGGAGGCGATCAACTCGTTGCTTGCGTGTTCGCCCGGTGGTGCCGGGGCGGCCGACTGCGCCTTCGTCGGGTGCACCGCGCCGGTCTCCCCCAAGGCCTGCTCGGGCCGGCCCGCAGCGTCATCTGCCGCCACCGCCAAGGAAGTTGCTTCTGAAGCGGTCTGCCCGCCCTACGATGGCGCGGTGAGGTTCGTGATGGTGCCAGGTGGCTGGCAGGGCGGGTGGGTGTTCGACCCGGTGGCTGCCGAGCTGCGCCGGGACGGTCACCACGTCGAGGCGGTGACCCTGTCGGGGCTGGAGGCGGACGGCCCGGTCGACGTGGACCGCCCGCCGAACCTCGACGCCCATATCGCCCAGGTCGCCGAGATCATCGACCGTGGTGACCGTAGCGGCCGAGAGCCCGTCGCGCTGTGCGGGCACAGCTACGGCGGGATGGTGATCGCCGGTGTCGCGGATCGGCTCGGCGACCGCCTCGACCAGCTCGTCTTCATCGACGCCTACGTCCCGGACGACGGGGACTCGTGCTGGTCCCTGACCAGCGACCGCTTCCGGGAGCTGTTCCTGGCCGGCGCCCGCGCCGACGGCCGATGGGTGGCGGTCCCCGAGGGCCTCGATCCGCGCGCGCGGCCGCACCCCCTGGCGAGCTTCGTGCAGTCGATCAGGCTGGGCGGCGACCCCGGCCGCGCGCCCGGCAAGACGTTCATCAGCGGTGGGGCGTGGCCGGGCAGCCCGTTCGTGGCCCTGAGGGAACGGTTGCGCAGCGACTCGGGCTGGCGGGTTCACGAGATCCCCGTCGGGCACAACATCGCCCGCCGCGACCCGCATCGCCTCGCTGCCGTTCTGGGCGCCTTGCCGCCCGGCTCCGCCTGACGCGCAGCCGCTCACTCCCCCTGGGCGTGTGGTCGTCTCCGTGGAGGTGGACGGTCGCCGGGTCGCGCAAGGGACCGCGGGTCCTCGCGCGGCGGGCGGGCACGGGCGGTCAAGCACCGTGGCGGGTGGGGCGGTTGAGGCCGGCGTGCTCGTTGAGCGAGGGGGCGCGGGCGACGGGTGGTGTCCTCGTCGTGCGGTGTCCTCGTCGTGCCGTGTCCTCGTCGTGCGGTGTCCTCGTCCGGGACGTCGTGTTCGTGCTCCTGTTCCCGTGCCGTCGGCCGTTTGCGTCGGGTGTGGGGGTCAGGAGGGCCGGGAGCGCAGGCGGCGCAGCATGCGGGCGTCCTCGAAGCCCACCTGCCGGGCCGCGGATTCGGTGGTGGCGCCTTGGCCGATCAGGTGTTCGGCGCGTTCCAGGCGCAGTGTCTGCTGGTAGCGCAGCGGGGTGAGGCCGCCGGTGGCGCGGGAGAACTGGCGGGTGAGGGTGCGGGCGCTGACACCGGCGTGGGCGGCCAGGCGGGTCAGGGGCAGCGGCTCGGCGTAGTGGGTGTCGATCAGGTCCTGGGTGCGGTGCACGGTGTCGTCGACGTGGCCGCGGTGCCGGAGCATGGCGCTGGCCTGGGGTTCGTTGCCGTTGCGGCGTGCGTAGATCACCATTTCGCGTGCCACCCGGGCGGCCAGGGCGGGGCCGTGGCGTGCGGCCAGCAGGTGCAGGGCGAGGTCGATGCCGCTGGCGATGCCGGCGGAGGTGACGATCCGGTCGTCGGCGGAGAACAGGACGTCGCGGACCACCGTCGCCCGGGGGTGGCGGGCGGCGAGTTCGTCCTGGAGCTGGTGGTGTGTGGTGCAGCGGCGGCCGTCGAGGAGGCCGGCCTGTCCCAGGGCGTCGGCTCCGGCGCAGACGCTGGCGACGGTGCCGCCGGCGGTATGGTGCGCGCGCAGCCGTCCGGCGGTCTCGGGGCCGATGCGGGGGCCGCCCCTGAGGGTGGGCGCGCTCCATCCGGGGACCACGACGAGGTCGCCCGGGTCGAGGTCGGGCCAGGTGGTGCGGGCGGTCAGCGGCAGGCCCTGGGCGCTGCGGATCTGGGGTTCTTCGGCGACGTAGTCGAGGACGTACGGCTGCCCGAAGCCCGCTGCCGTGGAGAAGGCCTGGGCCGGGCCGGCCAGGTCGAGCAGGTGGACGCCGGGCAGCAGGACGAAGACGACACGGGTCATACCGGTGATGCTGCCAGCTCGTCCACCGTGGCGATCCGTGCGAAGCGGTCCCGCAGGACGGCCAGGGTGCGTTCGGTGATCGCCTCGGCGCTGAGGTCGCCGATCGGGTTGGTGGTGGTCGCGTCCGCCACGAACACGACCTCGTACCCCAGGTCGCTGCCGATCCGGGCGGTGGTCTCGACGCACTGCTCGGTGCGGATCCCGCAGACCCACAGCTCGCCGACCCCGGCCTCGGTGAGCCGCTGCTGCAGGTTGGTGGTGGTGAACGCGTTGTGCGAGGTCTTGTACAGCACCGGCTCCCCCGGCAGCGGCTGCTCCAGTTCCTTCAGCAGCCGGACGTGCCCGGTCTGCGGGTCGAACACGTCGCCGCTGCCGGGCTCGGTGTGCAGCACCCAGACCAGCAGGTCGCCGTTGTCCCGCGCGAGGCGCACCAGCCGGTTCACCGGCTCGGCGATGTCGGGGTTGGCGATCTGCTCCCACAGGGGGCGGGCGCGGAAGGATTCCTGGACATCGATCACGATCAGGGCTCGTCTCATGTCCACCAGTGTGACCTGCGCGTACTCGGGTTTGACAGGCATGATCGGGGCTGGGGCCGGAACGATCCGGTCGCCCGGCGGGGAGCACCCCCGGGGGGCCGGTACCCCGGGGGGCCGGTACCCCGGGGGGCCGGTGGGGGCTCGGGCCGGTCTCCGGGGGTTCCAGGGACCGGAGGTGGTGGGGCCTCAGGCCGAGGTGGTGGGGCCTCAGGCCGACGGTGGGCTCGCGGGCGTGTGGGGGCGCAGGCCGACGGTGGGCTCACGGGGTGGGTCCGTCATCGTCCGGTGCTGCCAGGTGGAGCGTCGGGCGCCGTAGTAGCCGTGGCGCATCCGGAATCTCATGGGGTCGGTGCCGTCCGCTTGGATGTGCTCGATCAGCGTCGTTCTCAGTGGCTCGGGCACGTCCTTGCCGTGCGCGGTGGTCCACTCCAGGGAGCCGAAGAGCTGGGCGGCGCCGTCGAGTCGGGCGGGGCCGGGTGCGCCGGTGGTGAGTGCGGTGAGGACGGATTCGGGGGGTTCGGCGAGCAGCTGCCGGTGCACGGCCAGGTCGTGCCACTTCAGGCCGCCGGTGGGCTCCCTGGCGGATGTCCCGGCCCAGGCCAGCAGGACGCGCGCCCGTTCGATCCCGTCGGGGTAGCGGCGCCGGGTGAGGGCGGTGAGCCGGGCTTCGGCGTCCCGCACGTGCCGTGACCAGGCTCCGTGGTCGCGGCCCGGCGGCCGGGCGAGGGCTGCGGCCGCGTCGGACAGCCCCGCCGGCGCGGCATGGATCCAGCGCATCCGGCGCCGCTCGTCCTCGGCCCGCCGGGCGGCCAGTTCCGCTTGGACCTCCCGTGACCGGGTCAGGCCTCGCTCGGCCAGCCATGCGGTGAGCGCCGGCCCGTCGCGCAGGTCGGCGTCGCAACACCCCAGCCCCCGGAGACCGGACTGGTGGTGCAGCGTCCAGCAGGCGATCGCGTCGCCGGCGCGGTCGTACACCGTGATCGTCGGCCAGCCCCGGCAGCGGCACCGGTCGCCGGTGCCGCCGTCCACGAGGGACAGCACCCGGGCCAGGCCGGCGATGTCGGCACCGGTCACCACGGTCCGCGCCAGGTCGGCGGAGCCGGTCTCCTCCGGTGGTCCCTCGACGATCACGACGTGCCCGGCGCGGTCCAGGACGTCCCGTAGCCGGGCTGTCGTCGGCGCGTCCTCAGCCGTATGCGCGTGCCCCTCGTCGACCACGCCGGTGAGGATATCGGGCAGCTCGGCCCCTCGGCCGATCTGCCCTCACGGCCCTGGGGTCACGATCTTCCCTCATGGCCCTGGGGTCATGGCTCGGCCCGGCTCCCCTCCCCCGCCGGGCCGGGCCGTGCCTCGTCCTGCAACCGGCGGGCCGGGCGGAACTCGTGACGCGGCAGCGGGAACCCGTCCCCGAGGATCTCCGAGCGGATCTCCCCGGCGAGAACGGCTGCCAGGAAGCGGGTCACGGTCATGTCGTGGCGCTCCCAGTCCTCCCCCGACTCGCTGTTGATCATGATGGTGCGGGTGTCGGGGTCGTCGTCCGGCCGCACGAGCCAGTACAGGTACTCACCGTTGTCCGTGGTGGCCCAGCAGACCAGGCGGCTGCCCGGGGTCCGCATCTCGTCGGGCTTGTCCTCGAACCGCCACAACGAGTCGTGGGCTTCCTCGCGCTCCGCGGAGGTCTTCAGGAGGTCGTAGACGCCGTTGGGGCAGTTCGGCTCGAGCAGCAGGAGGTAGCCGTCGACGAGGCCGCCTCCGTACGTCTCGACGAACTCCTTGTGGTCCGCGGGCAGGTCGGTGCGAAGAGCGGTCCGCGCGGCGGCCCAGTCCGGAGCAGGGGCGGTGCCCTCGGAGCGGGCGAGCAGTCCTGTGAGCCGGGTCAGGCCGGAAGTCACGTGAGGGGGCCTTTCGGGGGCGCTCGGTACGCCAGGACCGCGATACGCGTGGAGGCGGGTCCCCGTGTCGTGCACGGGGACCCGCCTCCACTTCCCGAGCGCTGGGCAGGCCTTGCACCTGCATCTCCCCGCAGGAAGCGGGGCGTCTTTCCTTGGACCACCAACGCAACACCAGTCGGCCGGAGTTCCGGCGACCAGCTCAAGATCCATTGTAGTGCATGCCGCCGCAGCTGTGCGGCGGCCGGCCGGCCGAGGCCGGCTGCCGGGGCGGCCTCGGGCGAGAGGGCCGCCGGTCACCGGGAGTCCCGGTGCCTGCAGCTGCCTGCCGGCACATCGGCGCGATCGGCGTCGAAGCGCGGCGGCCGGCCGTGACAACCGGGCACGAAGCTCCTGCCGTGTCGGGCGGGGGCTCCTGCCGTGCCCGTGCCGTGTGCGTGACCGCCGTGCGGGGCGGGGGCTGACGCGTGGGCCGCAGTACCCGGCAGGATCGGTGCCATGGACTATCGACATGCCGTTGCGGCCGATGCCCCGGCCGCGGCCGAACTCTTCGCGGCCCATCACCATGACGCGCTCACCGAGCAGGAGCGTGCGCGGCAGGGCTTCGTGCAGGGCAGCTTCGATGCCGGCACACTGCGCGCGATGGCCGAGGACGGGAGCCTGCTCGTCGCGGACGACGACGGCCGCCTGGCCGGGCTGCTCGGTCTGACCTCGCCGCAGCACACACACGGTGCGCCCCCGCCGGTCCAGGCACTGCTGGACCGGCAGGACTCGCTGAAGTGGCAGGGGCGCCCGCTGCGTTCGACGCCCTTCCTGCTCTACGGGCCTGTCGTGGTCGCCGCCGCCTACCGCGGGAAGGGAGTGGCGAGGGGACTGTTCACGGCGGCCCTCCGGGCGGCCTCACCACGAGCCGAGGTGATGGTCGCCTTCATCGAACGGGCCAACCAGGCGTCGTGGCGCGTCCACGTGGACGGCTTCGGCATGGTCCCGCTGGGAGAGTTCACCCTGGGCGACCGGGTCTACGGCGTCGTCGGCGTCTCCACCCGGCCCGCGGCCGCGCCCGGCGCCTGAGCAACCCGGCGGCTGCTCCCGCCGCGACCCGCCACGGCGGTGTGTCCGCGGCCTGGAGCTGCCGGACGATGCGAGGTGGACGGGCGGTCGACGCGGCAGGGGCCCCCTGCCGATACCCACCCGGGGGCTGGTCTGCTCGCCGGGCGGCGGGAGGGACTTCCACCGCTGGTGCCGGGTGGACGATGTCAGTGGCCGCTCAGGCTCGGCTGCGTTCCTGCACCAGCTTCACGCGGTGCCCTTCAGGATCGCGCAGCCAGGCGTATCGAAGGCGGCCGTCCGGCGAGTCGGTGGGAGTCGTCAGGGGCTCGCCTCCCGCGTCGAGTGCCGCCCGGTGCAGGCTGTCGACGTCGTCGCACCACAGCACGACCTCGGTGTTCTCGCCGGGTGTCGTGGCGATGCCGAACAGTTCGTCGCCCACGCGGGCCGAGGTCAACCCGATCCGCACCCCGGCGGCCTCGACTTCGACCTGGTGCGGCTCCCCGTCCGGCGGGAACCGGAAACGCTCGGGCATCCCCAGGCGGCGGAAGAACGCCGCGCAGCGTTCGACGTCGGCGCACCACAGGTTCACCTGGACAGCGTCGAACTTCGCCATGCCCACACGCTACTGCAGCGCCCGCCCGCCTCCCCCTGACTCCACTTCCTCCCCTCCTCTCCCCCGCCGCCGCTCCCCAGCGGCCGCTGCTCTCCGGTGCGCGGGCCGGCCGCACACCGCGGGGCGGGGCGTGCGAGCACGCCGCTTCGTGCACGACCCCGCACAGTCGGGGGCGACGCCGACCGACGGGCCGCCGCCCGCGGTCAGGGGCGCTGACCGCGGGCGGCTCGGATGTGGTGTGGACTAGAGGACGTCAGTCGCAGTCCCAGTAGGAGCCGCGGTAGTGGTTGCCCCACCGGTACTGGCCCCAGTTGTCCCAGCGGTCGTAGCGGCAGTGGTTGCGGTGACGCCAGCGGTCGGAGCGGTCGAAGCGGCCGTAGCGGTCGTAGCGGTCGTCGTCGCAGCCCCGCCGCCACTCGTCGAAGTGGCGGGAGCCGTAGCCGTGGTGGTTGCCCGGGTGGAACGAGGGCGCCACTGCCGTCGCGTGGACCGCCGCCGGAGCCGCGGATGCCTCCATCGAGAGAGGCGCCATGACAGCGCCGGCCGCAAGAAGCGTGCCCGCTACTGCCTTAGCAATGGTCTTCACCTGATCTCCTTTCAAACACCAGGGCTGGTTTAGCCCTGCCGCTGATCTAGACGCTACACAAACACCCCTCGATTTGTTGCGGACTGAGTTCCCATCACTTTTGTGGAGCATGCGGGCCTGATTTCGAAAATGGCAGCTCAGCGGCGCCTTCGTGCTCCTTTCCGGGAATCCGCGCCCTGCCCGGAGAAGGCGTCCGACCAGGTGAACTCCCGCGTATCGCAGGGTGGTTCGGGAGGGTGCGAAACTGTGCGCCTGATGGCGTTAATGCGGTGCCGGAAATGCTCCGGGTTTTTCGGAGTCGCGTGATGAGAAATGGTGTGGCGGCCTGCGGTGGAGGCGACGGAGGCGGGTTTGTGTGCTGCCCCGCTTTTCGTGGAGCGCGTTTCTCGCCGCAGGTGCCTGCCGGCTGCCCCCGGGGGGTGAAGGACACGCGGGGCTTGGCGTGTCGCCGTCCGCGCACCGCACGGCGGTCACGCAGGAGCGCGGGCAGCCCCGGGGGGCTCCCGGGCGGTGCGGCGCGCGGCCGGCGCCGGGGGGATGACGGTCCGGGCCCGTCCGGTCGGCCGGGGTCCCGGGGGAGGCGGTTTCGGCGGTGATGGGCCTCGGTGCGCTTCCGAGTGGAGAGGGCTCGGGGGGGGCGCCGCCTCCCGGCGCCGTCCTCGTGCCCGTGCGCGCTGTCGGCCTGCTGGGGAGCGGTGGCCGCAACGCGCCTGAGGGGGTGCGGGGTTGGGCCCCAGAGGCATGGAATGGAACAGGTACACGCTTTTGAACGGATGTCGGATATAGGCGGTTTGCGCTGCCCCTTCGTCTTCCGCTACCGTCCACGCTCTCCGGACGAATCGTCCAGAGACTCCGGACGGCGGGGTTGCGCATGGTCCCGCCGCCCGGAGTGACCGTTCCCGTACGGGATCCGTGCGACGCCGTCGCGCCCGGTCCGAGGCTCCTGCAGTGGCCGGCGGATCTGGTGGTCGGTGGCGTCGCACGGGGGTGGAGCGCGGCCGGCGGCGGCAGTTGGTCTGTTCGCCGCCGGCCGCGGGCTCCTGATTTCGCGTACATCCTTCCTTCCTTGAAAGGCTGTTCCCATGAACAACGACCTGCTTGAGGCCGAGACCGCCGAGCTGCTTCCCGGCCGCGAGGCGCTGGGCAAGTTCTCGTTCAGCTTCACGAAGATGACGACCGTCTCGAAGAAGATCGCGCACGTGGACGCGCACAACGAGTCGATGGCGCTGAACCAGAACTCGCCGTTCGCGGTCGCCCAGTCCCAGGCCTCCCAGGCCATCAGCGTCCACCAGTAGTACGGCCGCTGACGCAGGGGCAGGCCCTTCGGGGCGTGCCCCTGCGGTGCCGCGAGGGCCCCGGGGCTTTTTCGCCCGGCCTGCCGGGCGGTGGACACGGGCCGGCAACTCGTGCCCGTGTCCGCGTCCCCGCCGGTGCCGGACGCGCACTGCCAGCCGCCGGCGCCAGGGCCCTTGCGGCGCCCCCGGTTCAGAAAAGGCACCGGCGCGGGGGCGGAGCCGGCCCCTCGAACTCCCGCGGGCAGCGGACCCGGTGGCATCCGCCGGCGGACGCGAGGCGGTGAACCGGCCCTCGCGCAGGCTCTGTTGTCCGTCCTTCGGCGCCGGCATCGACGAGTGGGATCCAGTGAGCGCTTCTCACCCCGCGGCGCTGCGCGCCCGCGCGGAGCAACTGGCCCTGGAAGGCCACCCGGTGAAAGACGTGGCACGGCAACTGGGCGTCTCCCCGGCAACCGTCTACCGCTGGCGGCGCTCGGGGATGTCCGGGCCGGACCTGGCACAGGCGCGCGCCCGCATCGGCGAGTTGGAGAGGGAAGTCCTCCTGTGCCGCGAAGTCATCGCCACCCTGCGGCAGATGATGCCCCCAAAAGACGGTACGAGGTGATGCACCGCATGGCGTCGCACGGTTTCCCGGCCCGCCGGACGGCCGCGCTCCTCGATGTCTCGGAGTCCGGCTACTACGCCTGGCGCACCCGCACGCCCTCCCCGCGCGCCCTGCGCCGGGCCTGGCTGACCCGTCTGGTGCGCGGCATCCACCAGGAGTCCGGCGCCGCCTACGGATACCGCAGGGTCGGACGGGAACTCCGCGACCGCTACGGCATCCACCTCAGCGACACCACCGTGGAAGCCCTGATGAGAGCGGCCCGGCTCCGCGGGCGGGCGGGGCGGCTGCCCGCAACCGCCCCGGCGGGAGGCGCCCGCACGCCCCGCCGGCGCTGGATCGTCGACGTCCGTGCCTTCACCACACCTCCAGGCCCCCTGTATGCGGCCGTGGTCCTCGACGCCGCGTCGCGCCGCCTGATCGGCTGGAGCACCGCCGCGACCCCGGACCGCGCCCTTGTCCACCGCGCCGTCATGGCCGCCGTCACCCGCGCCGCCCGTCACGGCGAACCGGGCGCCGCGGCCGCCCGCGAGCCCTTGCCGGCCTGCTCCTTCACGGCGCGGGCCGGCTCCCTCGGCTGCGCGCCCGTCCGCGCGGGCGTCGGCGACCGCGAGGACCACGCGGTCGCCGACGCCTTCTGGGACACCGTCCACCGCACCCTGCCCGCCCCGCCCTCCTGGCCGGACACGCACGTCGCCGAGAGCCGACTCAGCACCACCTTCGACCGCTTCGCCCGGCAGGCCTTCGCCGCCGGGCCAGTGAGCCCACCCGCACCGTAAGGCGGATCCCTTGGACACGACCCCCGCTGCGCCCGCCACCAGCCCCCGGCCCGACCGGTCCGGCATCCACTCCGGTCAGGACACCTCCACCGCCCACGCCCACCGGCTGCGCCTGTACGGCGCCCTGGACCGGGTGTGCGTCCCCCTCGCCGCCGCCGACGTCCAGGCCGTGTTCAAACTGGCCGAACTCGACTGCGTCACCGTGCACGCCGTCATCGACTGGATCACCACGGCCCGCACACTCGAACCCTCCCCGCACCCGCACCCATATCCGCAGACGCATCCGCTCCCGGGGTGAGGGGCCCCGGCGCGCCGGCGGGCCGGAACGCATCCCCCTTCTCCACGGGCCCCTTCTCCACGGGCCCCTTCTGCACGAGGGCTCCGCGGGACAGCTGCTGGGCCCTGCTCCGGCTCTGGGGGGTTCTGGGGGGCTACGGGGTGCCGTTGGCGTGCAGCAGCGACTCGACGAGGACGGCCACGTGCCGGCGGTCCGCCGGGCTCAGCTTGTGCACGCTCGCGATGAGGATCGCCACCTCCGGATCGGCGGCCTCGGGTGCGTCCTCGAGGTACAGGTGGACGCCCGCGGCCTCGGCGGCGGCCCGCTGCACCGGCGCCACCGGGATGCCCAGTCCCTTGGCCAAGCCCTCCAGAGTGGTCTGCTGCGGCATCTGCGCCAGCCGCTCCGACGTCGCCAGATGGTGGACCGTCGAACGGGAGATGCCACCGCGGCGCGCTACATCGCTGTAGGACCAGCCGTACTGGTCCAACTTGTGCTTGATCATTTCCTGCAGTGTGTTGGGCACGCCGGTTCTTCCTGTGGAGAGGGAGTGACCGCCTGTCGATGAGTCTAACGGCCCTACCGCCGGGGCGTTCCGCACCTTCTTCTCCCCCGGCGCCCTGCGCTACCCTGCCCGCCGACTTCACGTCATGATCGACCACCCCGGAAGGCGGCCCGTCCGGCGCCGCGCCGGGACCGGGGTGCACCACTGTTACGGCGAGCAGCGGCCCCCGGCCCTCCCCCGGCCCTTGCCACGGCGGGACCCCAGGGGCCGTACCGTGCGCTGCGGATCCGCGAGATCACCCCGGTGACCGACGGCGTGGGACGATGGGAGGCCTGCCGGACGGCGAGAGCGTGCGGGACTACCTGGAGGACAACCGGCTCGCGTTCCTGGACGCAGCCCGCACCGTCATGGGATAGCGCACCGCCCCACCCGGTAGACCCCTTTTCACGGGCCAGCCCGGCTTTCGGCCGGGCCCCGCGGGCGGGCCCCGGCCCCGTGATGGCGTCGGCGCCCTGGACGAGGACGCCGGACGGGATCGGCTCGGTGGCCCGGCCGCGCGGGGGGGGCGGGCGAGGATGCGCCGGTGGAGCGGCGGCCCGGAGGGGGCTTGGGGGCTTGGAGGGGGCTTGGTCAGCGGACGACGTCGAAGACGTTCTTCTGCAGCCCGTTGGCGTAGACGTCGTGCTCGACCAGCTTCAGCTTCTGGGTGTCCTTGTCCGTGGTGCTGAAGAGCCGCTTGCCCGCTCCGAGCAGGAGCGGGAAGACGAGCAGGTGGTAGCGGTCGATGAGGCCGGCGTCCGCGAGGGCCTGGTTCAGGCGGGCGCTGCCGTGGACGATGATCGGGCCGCCGTCGGTCTCCTTCAGCGCGGCGACCTCCTCCAGTGAACGCAGGATCGTCGTCTCCCCCCAGTTCGTCACGAGATCGGCCTCGGTCAGGGTGGTCGACACGACGTACTTCGGCATCAGTTTGTAGTCGGCGAATTCCTCCATGGCGGGCCACACCGGGCTGAACGACTGATAGCTGGTCCGGCCCAGCAGCATCGCGGTGGCTTCCTTCTGCTCACGGCCCTTGATGTCGAACGCCTCGGGGAGGAACTCGATGTCCTTGAACGTCCAGCCGGAGTTCCGGTAGCCGGGTTCACCGCCCGGGGCCTCCACTACACCGTCGAGCGAGATGAAAGCGGTACTGATCAGGGTGCGCATCGTGGTTCCTCGGTATCTCGTGATCTCGTGGGTTTGCAAGCCGACTCGGCCGGCGCCCGCGGCGACCGCCCTCGCCGCCGCCGCGCACCAACCATGGACTCTGACTGCCGATCATGAAGGAACTCATCGGCCGGCGCCGCCCCCCTTTTTTTTCGGGGCCGACCCGGCGCACCGGACACCTCGAGGAGCCGGCCGCCCACCCCTCGACCGCGGCGCCGTGCCGGCGTGGCAGCGGCGAGCGGCGCCCGGCCTGCCGCGGACAGCGGCGCCGGGTGTCCGCTGCGGTCGCGCCCCGCCGTCCCGGACGAAGCGGCCCGTCCCGACCCGGCCCGGCATGGGGGCGGGTTGGCCGGTGTCCTCTTCGCGATGCTCCGCGACCGATGCCTGCCCCACGCCCCGACCGGCGCAACCGGGTGTGGGTGCGGGCCATCGCGGGGTTTCGGTCCGCCGGCCGAAGCCGACCGCGGGCGGCCGGAAGCCGCCGGCCGGAGTCGGGCGCGAACCGCCCGGGAAGCGTCTCGTCCGGCGTCGCGGCGTTCCGGTGGATCGGTGCCCGGAGCGCCGGGTCTGCGGCACGACCCGGCCGGGGTCCGTCGTCCGCGGCTTCTTCAGCCGGTGCGACAGCACCAGCGCCACGGTCACGCGTGAGCGTGAGCTTGATCGTGCCCTGACCGTCGTCCACGCACGCGCACCCCTACAGCCCACCCCGCTCTTCCTCGACCACACGCACCTGCCTCGGCCTCGGCGCCCACCGTGCAGGGCAACCCCCTCCCCCCGGCAGCCGGGCTGCGGCATGGGCGGACGGCCGCTCCTGCCGTGCGGTGGGGCGATGTTGAGGGCCCGGGACCGCACGGTCAGCCTGTTTCGTGGTGGTCGGAGGGCGCGGCGACGGGAGTGAGGGGCCCGTTGGCCACCGCGATGGAGGTGAGCGGGTAGGACGGGTCGTCGGCGCCGCCCAGGGTGACAAGAGGGATGTCGTCCTCCTGGCGCCGGCCGTGGTGGTGCCAGGTCTGGCCGTGGCGGTCGGTGTGGGCGCGGGCGAGGTCGTAGACGCGGCCCCCCAGAAGGAAGGGGTCGGTGGCCTGCTGCGCCGCCTCCTGCAGGAGACGGGGCACGGCCTCCGCGGTGAGACGGACCTCCACACCGTCGAGGCGCCCGGTGGCGGTCTGCACCCATCCGCTGCGGCGGGTCGGCGCGTCCAGCGGCGCCCCGATCGCGGTCAGCCAGTACTCCCAGTCGCCCAGCGACACAGCGTGGATGTGGACGTCGACGCGTTCATCGTCCGAGGCGATCTGCGTGACCTCGAGCCGGGCCGCGTTCTCCGCCCGCAGCCTGGCCGCCGTGACCGCGGCCGAGGACGGCGCCTGACCCCCGCCGTCGGCCGTGCGCGGCCCCTGGACGCCGGCGCTCCGGGCGGGGGCCGGTTCGAGTGCGTCCGACTGCCGGGCGGGAGCCGGGGCCGGTACGGCGGCCTGCTGAGCCGCGGCCGGTACGGCGGCCTGCTGAGCCGGGGCCGGGGGCTGGGCGTGGCCGCCGTCGGCAGTGCGCGGCTCCCGGGCGCCGGCGCTCGGGGCGGGGGCCGGGACGCGGGCGGCGGCCTGCTGGGCGGGGACCGGTTCGAGCGCGGCCGGCTGACGGGCGGCGGCCAGGGCGGGCGCGGCTGCCGGCTCGGCCACGGCCAACTCCCGGACCACGGCGGACTCCTGGGCCACGACGGACTCCTGGGCCACGGCGGACTGCCGGGCGGTGGTGAGTTGCTGGGCCGGAGCTGACTGCTGGGCGGTGGTGAGTTGCCGGTCCGGAGCTGACTGCTGGGCAGTGGTGGGTTGCTGGGTCGGGGGCTGCCCCTGGCCGCTGGCGGCGAGGCGCGGCTCCCGGGCGTCGTCGGCGGCGTGCGGCTCCCGGGCACCGGCGCTCGGGGCGGGGGCCGGGACGCGCGTGGCGGCCTGCTGGGCGGGGACCGGTTCGAGCGCGGCCGGCTGCGGGCCGGGAGCCGGGGCGGCGGTGCGGGGCGGGGCGTCGCCGGACTCGAGTGGGTCCGCGCCCGCGGGGTGAGGCTCGCACGCGCCGAGGATGCGCAGCGGGCGGGGTGTTGCGGGCGGGTTGGGGGTGGCGTCCTCGCCGGCGGGGGGTGCGGTGACGGCCTCCCAGCGGGCCGCTGCGCCCGGTACGGGATGCGGCTCGGTGCCGGTGGCCTCGTATCCGGTGTCGCCGGGTTCCGTCCCGCCCGCGGGGGGCGGGGTCCGGTGCTGTTGTCTGAGGCGTCTGAGGGTGTTGGCGCCGCCGGTTTCCACCAGGCGGCCGCGAGCGTTGAGATCGGCGATGAAGGCGTGGGCGAGTTCACTGAGCCGCGCGGTGAGTTCCCGCTCCAGGTCCGTGTCCTTGCCGTAGTCGATGGTCATGCCACAGCTCCCGGGTAGGCCTTGCGGAGGGAGTCCAGCGCGCGCCACTGCAGTGTTTTCACGGCGCCGTCGGTGGTGCCCATGGTGCGGGCGGTCTCGCGGACGGACATCTCGCCCAGGAACCGCAGCCGGATCACGACCTGCTGACGGGGCGTGATCTCCGACAGGGCGTGATGCAGGTCGTCGAGCGCGAGCGAGGACAGAACGGTTTCTTCAGGATCGCTCACCACCGGCGCCCAGGCGTCTCCCACCTGGGTGATGTGGTCGACGAAGGTGAGGTTGCGGGTCGTCGCGGTCTTGAAGTGGTCGGCGACCGCATGGCGTGCGATGGTGCACAGCCAGGCACGGATCGACGTACCCGTCCACGTGAACGTGTTGATCTTGATCCAGGCCTTCATGAAGACGTCCGCGGTGAGGTCCTCGGCCAGCGCCGTGTTCGATCTGACGCGCCGTCCGATGAGGGTGGCGATGACACCGTGGTGCATCCGGTACAGCTCGGCGAAAGCCTCGCGATCGCCTTGCTGGGCGCGGACGACGAGGGCCGATTCCCCCGGGGCGCCGCCGTCGGGGGCGGCGTCGTGAGCTGGAGTGGTCAAAGCAGTGCTCCCGGTCGTAGGGAAAGAAGTGAGGTGAGGTGAGGGCTGCCGGCACGACGTGCGGCGGACGAAGCGGGGACACCGCCCGCGCGCCGCGAGCCCCTTGGGGGGACGGAACCGGGCCGGCTCCCGGCGGGCCGTGCGCCGGCCGAGACCCCCGCAGCACCGGGTGAAAGGGGCCGGGCGGGGTGAGGACCGGCCGGGTGAGGACCGGGCCGGACGACGGGCCGGGCCCGCTCCCGGTCCGCCGGCCTGCCGGCCGAGGCCCCCAACGCCGGGTGAGGGCCGGGCCGTTCCTCGGAGCACCGCCTGCCGGCCGGGCCCCCGGGTGCCGGATGAGAAGCGGGGTGGTTCCCCGGACGGCCGCATACCGGCCGGGGTCCCTGGGCCCGGTGCGGGCCTGGGGGTCGGTGCTCAGTCGGCCGCGTGCCCGCCGAGGTCCCCCGGCCGCAGCCGGTGCCGCTCCCGGGCAGGCACACGCCGGCGCTGCGGAAGGCTGCGCTGCAGCGTCCGCGGGTCGTCGTAGACGAGCGCGTCGAGCCGGACGCTGTAGGCGTCGCGCAGCGTCCACAACGTGGCCAGGCTCGGCTGTTTCGTACCGCTCGCGAGCCGGTGGAGCGTCGACCTGCTGATACCGGTGCGCTGCGCCATGTCGGCGACGCTTTCGTCACCCAGCTCCCTGGCCTTGAGCAGGAGCGTGGCCATATGGAGGCGAAGCATGGTCAAAAGACCCCCTCAGCAACGTGCAGCCGTGCGGCTGACCCACACGCGCGCAACATATGCAAGTTGCCGGAAATGAGTGACGCAAGGGTATTTTGATTCGCACACGAATACGAGATTCGGGATGTGGCCTGCACAAATGCCGATCTAGGTTGTGACCTGCAAAGGTGCACGCGTGCAACCAGCATGTGACAACATGCCCGCGCGCTACCCTCCGACCATGCGGAGTGCGAAGGATTCCCCCCACGAGAGCCGGACCAGACGACAGGCCCAGGCCCAGCGGATCGGCGCCTATCTCACCCAGGCCGCGACAGCAGCCGGATACGACGTCCGCCGGCGCCACGGCGGCCGGGCACAACTGGCAGCCGCGACCGGTCTGAGCCTGACCACCATCAGCCGGACCCTGGACGGCAAAACATTGCCGCTGTCCTCGCAATTGACCACGTGGGCCACCGTCCTCAACCTCGATCACCGCAAAGTCCTGGTCGAGAGCGGGCTCATTCCCGAGCAGCGGGGACCCGAATCACCACGCCGCGGACCGGCCCCGACGGCACTCTCACCCGACGAAGCCATGACCGCATGGAAAATCACCGACCCCATCATCCGCAGGACACTGAACGGAAGCATCGTCCACGCGATCGAACTCCAGGCGGAAATCGACGCCGCCACCCGATACGAAGCCCCGCACGACAATCCCCACAGCACATGGCGCACCCGCAGATGACACCCCTCCCGCCCAGCCCCAGCTCCCGCCCCCGCTCCCGCTCCCGCTCCCGGGGAGCGCCGCCCACCGGCCGCCGCCGCACGCACCGGCCACCCTGGCCGGCGGGGTGTGCGAGGGCAGGACAGGACATCACCGGCCCGGCCCGGCACCACGAGACACGCACCGGCCGGTAACACCAAGCCGACGGGCGGGCAGCAGCGTGCGAACCGGCCGGGCTGCATCAGGCGAGCCGACCAAGAGAACACCAGACGCGCGGGCCGGGGTGCGCCGACTGCCGCCACGCCGGTCCCGCCACCACCCAGCCAGCAGGCACGCGGACCGGGCTGCGTCAACGACGACGTTCTCGTCGTGCTTGTCGAAGGGTCGCCCGTCGAGCCGCTCGGAGAGGTACAGGTCGCCGTAGATCTCGCCGCGGGGCGAGCCGACCACAGAGCACCAGATGAGCGGGCTGGTAGCGGCAGGCGAGCCGGCCAGTCTGCGCCGAGCGAGCGGGCCGGGGTGCGGGTGCGCCGACTTCCGCCGCACCGGACACGGCGCTCCGACACTGCGCCCAGCTGGTCCCGCCACCACCCAGCCAGCAGGCGCGGAGGCCGGGCTGCGTCAGGCGAGCCGACCAGGTAGCACCAGGCCAGCAGGCCGGTACCGGCAGGCGAGCCGACCGGGCTGCACCGGGCCAGCGGGCCGGGGTGCGCCGACTTCCGCCACGCCGGACACGGCGATCCGACGCCGCGCCCGGCCGGTCCCGCCACCGCCCCACCCAGCCAGCAGGCACGCGGGCCGGGCTGTGAAGCGTGCGTATGGCGTCCGGAAAGCGTACGGAACCCTGCGCGGGCCCGTATGACCCCGGCGCTGCTGTCTGTGCTGGCGAGTCAGTTCCACGTAGTCCCCGCATCAGGCGAGCCGGCCGGGTAGCGCCAGGTGAGCCGGCCGGGCTGCGCCGACGTCCGCCGCGCGGTCCGACGCCGCGCCCGGCGCCACCGCCCAGCCCCGGCGGGCCGGTGACAGCAGGCGAGCCGGGCCGGGGGTGCGTCGGGCGAGCGGGCCGGGGTCGTCAACTGCCGCAGCCTGGGGCCGGTGGCCCGGCGCCCCGTCTCGGGCCGGCAGCCCGGCGTGACCCGGGCGGGGTCGGCCCGGGGCCCCGGGCCGCAGTGGCACCGCGATCGTCACCGTCGTGTCCGCGGCCGCGCCGAAATCGAGCACATGCGCGCCCGCCGGGTCCGCCCCCCTCGGCAATGCCTCTCCCGCTAAGCTCGGCGGAATCTTCCCGGAATCCCGTGCCACCACGGCTCACGGACACCGGAAGAACGGGGAATATCCTCCTGCCGCGCCACATCCAGCGGGCCGAAAACGGCCACGCCGAGAGGGGTATCAGGTGCTTGTCGTACACGGAGCCCCCGTGACCGCTGTCGTGCGCAGCCACACCGGCGAGGCGGTGGTACTGCTTTCCGGCGACACGCTGCGGCAGGAACCGGAGAAAACGTTCATCGACATGATCGAAGCCGCTACCGCCGTACTCAACGCCGCAGAACTCAAGACCGTCCGCACCACCGTCCCCACACTCGGCACAGGCCCCCCGGATTACCATGTCCACGTCCACGGAAACGAACTGACGGTCTACCGGCTGACCGACAACTGAACTCCTCACCCGGCGAAGAACACGATTCGCCTCCCCCCTTTCCGTGGCCGCGCCGTGGGTCGTGCGGCAGCCTGCCCTTCCCGGCGAAACACCGCACCGGGCGGCCGGGTTTCCGATCTCGGCAGTCCTTTTCCCACCGGGGCTTCGCGCCACAGGGCAGGGCGGACGGCGGGCCGTCCCGCGGGCGCACGGTGGACGGACGGCGTCAGACCGCCCCGCATGCTGCACCCGGTGAGACCGCGGAAAGGGCCCGGGACAGCGCAGGCGGCGAGGACCCGGCGCAACCACCTCTGCCGTGACATGCGTCAGCGGCGGAACGAGCAACCTCGTGATCCCGGCCTCCACGGCCGCACCGTCATGGCCGGAACGAGCACCGACCATCAGCGCCTCACCGGACCACGCGCCGGGCCGCCCCAGGGCCACACGGCAGATCACCGGGCCCGGACTGCGCGCACCGCACTCGAAGGACAGAACACAGTCGTCGACGTACGCGTCGCGTCCAGGCCCGCCCTCGCGAAGCCGGGACGGAAGTCGACGTGGATGTCACCGACGATCCCCCCCCCCCGGCCGCCCCGGAGCCCCCAGGAGACCGGGTTCGACGTCGACGGCGAACAGGCTGTCAGCGGCCCTCGCGCACAACCCTGTCCATCGCCCTCGGCCACCCTGCAGTCCGCTCCCGCGGCACCGCTCCAGCGGTCACAGCCGCCCCGATGGGCTACAGCGGACAAGCCAGCCCCGCCCAGCCCTGCGCGGCCCCGCCCAGCCCTGCGCGGCCCCGCCCAGCCCTGCGCGGCCCGGGGACGCTCCCCCCGCCACGCTCGAGACCGTACTGATCCGCTCCGCCCCACACCGCGAACGCCTCCCGCCCCACCCCGTGTGCCAGCGAACGCTCCATCCGCCACACACCGGTCGCCGCCCGCCCGCGCACCGGACCCCGCATCGGGGCGACGAGCGCTTCGACCCGGTCGAGGAAAACGGAGCCTCGCACAAAGGCACGGATTTCCCGGGTCCCGCAGGCGGGTGAGCAGAGCACACACCGGGTGCCATCCGCCCACCAGCACGTCCCCTCTCCGCCAAGCCACCAGCCCGCCACCCCATACCCCCCGACGGGGCCGCCCCGCACCGAACAGCCCCACCCCGCACGCCGCCCACGGGAGTGTCGCGAGCCGTGATGAGTTCCGCGACGCGCGGCAGTCCTACTGTCGAACCCCGCACCCAGGAGGACACCCGATGCGCAGCGTGACCTACTCGATGAGCGTCTCCCTCGACGGCTACATCGTCGGACCGGACGGCAACTTCGCCTGGACCGCACCCGACAAGGACGTCTTCCGCTTCTGGATCGACGAGATCCGCCAGGTCGACGTCCACCTGCTCGGACGCCGGCTCTACGAGACGATGCTGTACTGGGAGACCGCCGACGAGGACCCCACCCTCGACGCCCCCGAACGCGAGTGGACCGCCCTGTGGAAACCACTGCCCAAAGTGGTCTTCACCACCACCCTGCACACCCTGCAGGGCCACGCTCGCCTCGCCACCGGCACCCTCACCGAAGAGATCGAACGCCTACGAGCCGAACCCGGCGACGGCGACATCGCCATCGGCGGCGCCACCCTCGCCGCCCACGCCGCCGCATCCGACCTCATCGACGAATACCGCACCGTCATCTACCCCGTCCTCGTCGGCGGCGGCACCCCCTACTTCCCCCACCACGAACGCCGAGTCAACCTCCAACTCACCGAAACCCGCACCTTCAACTCCAACATCGTCTACCTCCGCCACCGCGTCATCCGATAAAACCCACCCGCCCCGACCCCCCGCCCCACCCAGCCGCTGACCCCCGCAACACCCCTCCACGACAACAACCCCCACACCCCAGCCCGACCAGCCCCGCACCACCCGCGAACGAACCGCACCCCATTTCCCCGTAAGGCCGCAACACCACACCCAGAAGCGGCGCACACCCCGTAAGGCCGCACCACCACACCCAGGAACGGCGCACACCCCGTAAGGCCGCACCACCACACCCAGGAGCAGCGCACACCCCGGCCAGGCGGGCGCGCCCGAAGCCGGGCGGGCGCGCCCGACGGCGGCGCATCATCATCGCGGCCCGGCGTCCCGCGGCGCCCGCCTCGCCAGGGCCAGGGACACTCCGAGGAAAGCGGCATACCGCCCCGCCTGGTGAAACGGCGCCCGAAAGCCAGAGCGGGTCTTACGCGGGGACGCGAACAACAAACGCCCTGACCGGAAGCGTCCGTGCGCTCGGTGAACGAGCCGCCGTCCGAGACTATGGCAACGCCGGCACCCCCCCGGCAGGCCGCCCTCAGCCCCAACCGGATCCGCTCAACCGCCGGTGCCGCCCTCGCCCACGCGCAATCCGGGAGGCGATCACCGCAGAGTGAACGGCGAAGCGTGCCGGCCCGTGCCGACGCAGCTGCCCATGCTCACTACCGGACGTGCGTCGATACCGGGGCGAGGAAGAAAACGCACCGGACCGCGTCGAACTCGCCCACCTCGACGATGAAGCGGAACGTGCCGCCCGCACCGACGGCGGCGGGGATCTTCTCGCCGGTCAGTTCCAACTCACCGATGCTGACGTCCTCGTAAGAACAGCCATGCGACTTTGAACGAATGTCGCAATTGGATCGTTTGCGCTTTTCCTTCGGCTTCGGCTACTGTCCAGGCCCTCCGGACGAACTGTCCGGAGACACCGGACGGTTGGGCGGCACTCCCCCGGACCCGCCACGCCCCCACCCCCGCAGCCGGGTATCCGCATGACCCGACCGCGACCAAGGGCAAACGGGCACCCCACCGTCCACCCCACCTGCCGGCGCGCACCGCGCGGACAACCCGCTGCTCGCTCACCGCCCGCCGGCACCCGCCGGCAGGTCCCCACCCGGGAACCGGACAACACCGCCCCACACCACACCCGGGCACACCCCACCGGAACCCACACCCCACACCCCACGACGAAAGGAACCCCACCCATGAACACCAACCAGCTCCACACCCAAACCGCCGAACTCCTCCCCGCCCGCGAAGCACTCGGCAAGTTCTCCTTCAACCTCACCAAACTGACCACCATCACCAAGAAAACCGCCCACATCAACGCCCACAACGAATCCACCGCACTCAACCAGTGCTCCCCCTACGCCACCGCACAATCCGAAACCACCCAAACCATCAACATCCACCAGTAACACCCCCACCCCCGACACCCACTCCCGACAACCAAAACCCAAGACACAAACCAGAATTGACCGAGACCGATGCCGGGGCCGGGTGAGGCTGAAGCCACGCCGGGGCAGCCCGGACCGGGATTCAGGGCCGACGTAAGGCCCGGACCGGGGCCGGGGCCGACCCGCAACGACCCCGTACCAGGACCAACCCTGAAACCACAACCAAAGCCAGGACCGAGGCCAAGACCAAGGCCGAGACAGGGACCAACGCCGAGCCCGGGCCGCACCCGAACCAGGACCGGCACACAAACCAAGACAGGGGCCGAGGCAGGGGCCCGGACCGGCATAGGCGCCGGGGCCGAAACCAACAAACGCACCCAACCCCGGCCCCACCCCCCGCATCCGCGATCTCCAGGGCATCAGGGCCTCAGCAGTCCGCCCACCCACCAGTCGTGCGGCTTGCCGTCGTTGGCGATGCCCCGATTGCGCAGTGTGCCTTCGAGGGTGAAGCCGAGCTTCTCGGCGACGGCACGAGAGCCGGTGTTCCCGGCCATGGCCCACCACTCGATGCGGTGGACGTCGAGCGTGGCCCAGCCCCAGTCGCATAGGGCCCGAGCGGCCTCCACGGAGTACCCGTGGCCGCGCTGTTCCTTGACGGCCCAGTAACCGAGCTCCCAGACGCCGCGGCTGACGAGGGTCAGGCAGTACGAGCCGACCAGGGCGCCGGTGTCCTTGCGGAACGCGCCGAGGGTGTAGTCCCTGTCCTCGGCCCACTGAGCGGGCAGCTTCTCGCCGACGAGTTTCTCCGCGTCCGTACGCCGGTAAGGCACCGGCACGGGTGTGTAGTACTGGATGTCCTCGTCCTGGCAGGCTTCGTACACCGCATCCACGTCGGCAGGCGTGAAGGCCCGCAGCACCAGCCGGTCGGTCTCAAGAGTCACCGCATCCATTGCGGCAGTATGAGCACCGCCGGCAAGCAGCGACCAGCGAATATCTCGATCATGCACCGCTCCTACAGCACCGCGAGCCGGTCAACGGCCGTACCGACAGCCCAGATCGACTCTCACCGAGACGGGCCTACGCCCTCAGACGCCATTCGCCGGACCGAGGCATAGCCTGCACGTGTACTCCTGACGCCCGATCAGACACGCGGAGCGCCACGGTCCGCCGCAAGGCGAGTGAGCCACTCGCGCAGCAGGTGTTGCTCGGCGTCGCTCAGGACGTCGGCGCCGTCGTGGAGAGCGGCGCGCAGCGCGCGGGCCGCTGCGGCTGGGCCGGTCTCCGCGGCGGGAACCACCGGTTCGGCGCGGGTGATGGCGGCGACCATGGCCTCGCGGAGGGCGGTCAGCAGCGCCGGATCGCGGCGGTCCGCCGGCGTGGAGTGCCAGGTGGTGACCGCGCCTCGGCCGGTTGCCTGGATTATCTGCGCGGCTAGGTCCTCGTCGACCCGCAGCCATCCCCCGGCTGCCAGTCGGCGCACCCGGCCGTGGAGGATTTCCAGGCCCGCGCGGTGCGCCATGTCCGCACCTCTGCCGGTGGCCCTGTCCATCACTGCGAACAGCTCGGGGCGGGAGATCCCGAACTCCACCACCGTGTCCCAGCCCCGGCGCAGATCCTCCACCGCGTCCTGTGGTTCGGGATCGAGCTGCGCGCGCTTGCTCTCGAGGAACTGCGCGTAGCCGTGCTCCGCCACGGCCTCAAGGAGCCCTTCTTTGTCGCCGAAGAGGCGGTAGATCGCCGGCGGTTGCATCCCGGCCGCGGCGGCGACCGCCCGGGTACTCACCGCGTCCGGGCCGCCCTTCTCCAGGAGCCCGACGGCCGCCTCGACGATGCGGCGACGAGGGCTTTCGGTGGCGTCACGCGTAGTCACGGATCGATGATACCGCGCAGTTGATTCCAGCGATATTCCAGTGTTAACGTTGAAATGATTCCACTGGAAACAGCGTCGGGAGAACTCATGATCATCGTGACCGGAGCCACCGGAAAGCTCGGCCGCCGCACCGTCGAACGCCTCCTGGAGCGCGTCCCGGCCAACCGCATCGGCGTCAGCGTCCGCGACCCCCGCAAGGCTCGGGACCTCGCCCACCGCGGCGTCCGTGTCCGGCAGGGCAGCTTCGACGACGCTGCCTCGCTCGTCCATGCTTTCGAGGGAGCGGAGCAGCTGCTCCTCATCTCGCTCGACCGCACCGGTGAGGAGTGCGTCACCGGCCACCGCACCGCCATCGACGCTGCCGTGAAGGCCGGCGTCGGCCGCATCCTCTACACCAGCCAGATGGGCGCCGCCCACGACTCCCGCTTCCAGGCATGCCGCGACCACGCTCGAACCGAGGATCTGCTGCGCGCCACCGGCTTGCCATGGACCGCGCTACGCAACGGCTTCTACGCGGCCAGCGCCCTGCAGTTCCTGGAGTCCGCCCGCCACACTGGTGACATCGCCCTGCCCGCCGACGGCCCTGTCGCCTGGACCGGCCACGCCGACCTCGCCGATGCCACCGCGGCGATCCTCACCGAGGAGGGCCGCTTCGAAGGGCCCACTCCGCCGCTCACCGGCCCGGCGGCTCTCGACTTCGGCACCGTCGCCGAGATCGCGTCGCAGGCCACCGGACGGCCCTTCACCCGCACCGTCGTCCCCGACGACGCCTTCCGCGAGCAGGCTTTGACCCACGGCGCCCCGGCGGCGATCGCGGACCTGATGCTGAGCATCTTCACAGCGGCGCGCAACGGCGAGTTCACCGCCGTCGACCCGACGCTCGCCGAGCTGATCGGGCGAGAGCCTGCCGCCTTCGGCACCCTGCTCGAACGAGCCTGGGCCGAATAGGCGCAGAGCGACGCGCAGAAGCCGTTGCCCCACTAGGACGCATCCGGTCAACGCACCGTAGGCGGCCCACCGCCTTGCACAGCGCTGACGCCCTCCATGCCGACAGCGCGTGCCCGAGCCTCATGTAGTCGTACGTACCCCTGAAAGGACGATGCTGCGCGATCCGTGCGTCCGGTTTCATGCCGGCCGCGGCGCCGCTCCTCCTTCCCGGACGGCGTCGGCTACCGGCAGGTGGGGTCGGAGAGGGCCGAGACGGTGTAGGGCGGATGCCCCGGCGGCTGATCAAGCTGACTGTTGACCACGTAGAGGCGGCAGCCGTGACGAGCCAGGGTGGTCGGCAGGTCGAACCGGTCACCGGTGACCTGATACTCCACCCTCCCGGTGCGGAGATCCTCACTCAGCTGGGCGATGTACACCCCAGCCGGCGCACCGTAGTTGAGCACCGCATACAGATGGCGGCCGTGCAGCAGCATGCCGTCCGCCCCGAACGACGACCCGCCGAGCTGCACCTCCTCGACGTCCTTCGTATCGGCATCCACACGCCACACCGCCTCCGTGCCATTGGAGGCCACGAGCAGAGTCCTGCCGGTGCGGTCAGCCGTTATGCCGTTGAGCAGCCAGTACTGTGCCGGAAACCCCGGAGCAGCGCTGCGGATGTCGACCCAGGGGCGCAGCGGGCCCAGGTGACCGGCGCGCAGTACAGCTCGGTGGATCACGGGATTGGCCCAGTCGGTGACATACACGGCGTCTTTGGTGATGACGAGATCGTTGAGGTTCGCGGCTCCTAGGGGACCGTCCTCGGCCTTGCGGCGGGCTACCAGTCGGCCCGCTCGGTCGTGCACCGTGAGGCTCGAGCCGCCCACGGAGAAGACGCGGTGGCGGGCATCGGTGTGCACCCCGAGCGCGCTCGGACGATCGGTGATGCCCTCAGCGGCGAAAGGCCGCAGCTCGGCGTCACCGATGCGTCCCGTGAACAGCCGGCCGGTGCCTTTGGAGGTCACATACATGGTCCCGTCCCGCTCCACCGCGATCCCCTCCGGCAGGATGCCGGGATCTCGCGAGACGACGTAGACATCGGGCAGTTCCCGAGCGCCTGCGGGAACTGCCTGGCCGGCCACTGCGAGCAGCACCGAAGCCCCCAGACAGAGCAGCCGTGTCATGACGCGCATCCATCCACCTCCCCAACAATGTCCAGCATGATCTGCTGGAGCAATCGCCCCCGGCGCGGCCAGACCCACGGTTGCCTCGGTCGATCAGGCCGCGGGCCACCAGGCTGCGCCAATCCGGCATGCCGCCGCGACGTTCCATGCCATGATTCGAACAGGTTCGAAGGGACGGGGCGCAAATGCCAACGGGATGGGACGGCCGGGAGGTTCGTTGATCGAGCTCACCGTGGACGCCGCAGGGCTCGCCCGTTCCCGCTTCGCCATCTCACCGTTGCACGAGGTCGTCGCGACACTGCTGCCCTGGGGCACTCGCCCGGCCCCCGATGCCGACCCGTGGGTCGCCCGCGCCAGACGCGTGCTGCGCCGGGCCCGGCTGCCCTTGCTCTCCGAACTCGCCCTGGACACAGGCGGGTACATCCCCGACTTCCTCAGCCCGCATCCCGTCCAGCCCTCCCCCAGCGTCGAGGAGGAACTGCAGCGGGTCCGCCGTACCCCGCCCGAGCGTGTCCTGGGCGAACTGCAAGCACTGCGGGATGGGCGGCCGTGCAACGGCCTCGCCGGCTCCGAGCTGCCCCCCGGAGTGCGGCGGGCCATGGCACGGGGCGGTGCACACGTCGCCCGGCAGGCCGCGGACGAGCTACGGCGCTACTGGGAGCTGGCCTTCGCCCCGCACTGGGACGCCGCCAAGAACGCCCTCGACGCAGAAGTCGACCGTTGCGCCGGCGTGCTGGCTCGGCACGGCGCGGCCACACTCTTCAACTCCTTGCACCCTCAGATCCGATGGGCCGACGGCACGCTGCACGTCGAAAGCCGGTACCAGATCTCACTGCCCGTGCCACAGGTCATCGTCGTACCTTCCCTCGTCGCGCCTCAACCAGCCGTGGCCGTGGACCCCACACGTGACGGCAGCAGACCCCCGATGGTCATCCACCCCGTCCGCGACAAGGCCATCACCGACGCCATCACCCCAACAGCGCCCACCACCCAAACAGCCCAACTACTCGGCCCCACCCGCGCAGCGCTCCTCACCGCGCTCACACAACCAGCCACCACAGCCCAACTCGCAGCACGCCACTACCTCAGCCCCGCCACCGTCTCCTACCACCTCGGCGTGCTCCACCGAGCGGGCCTCGTCACCCGTACCCGAACCGGCCGAACAGTCCTCTACCGCCAAACACCCAACGCGATACGGCTCGCAGGAAGCCAATGAGCGCGACCAAGTCATTCTGAGATGGCCGTTGTCCAGCGTCACGACCGTCGCCCAGCAGCGTTCGAGTCGGCGAACCCGCCCGACTCCTACTGGGTGCGCCGGGGCGGCTGCTCCGAGAATCCGCCGTTTTGGCTCAGGCCCGCAGGGGCGCGGGGCAGTCGGTCTGATATCACAGCACAGCAACAAGATTCACTGGACAACCACATGTGGTTTAGCGTGTTCCGCCTGTACTAGCACCACCATGGGGGGATCCATGCGTTTCCACATCATCAGTGCTGTCCTGCTCTGCGCAGTGAGCGCGGGCGCCGTTGCCTGTCAGCCGACGGACACAGCCAAGCCGAGCGGCAGCGCCCCGCCGGCCAAAAGCACAAGCGCCGAGCCGACGAAGGATGACAAGCCGGCCAGAGAGTCCAAGTCCGTGCCGAACTTTGTCGGCATGGGCCTTCAGTCGGCCCAGGACACCGCCCAGGAGCAGGGGTTCTACCTCCTCAAGAGCCACGACTCGCTGGGCCGGGCTCGTATGCAGGTCTTCGACCGGGACTGGAAGGTCTGTTCGCAGAGCGTCAGGGCCGGGAAAGTCGCGGCCACAACGACGGTGCTCGACTTCGGCGCGGTCAAACTCGCTGAAACCTGCCCGGCCCACGATGAGGCCGCGCCCTCTACGGTCGGCGGGACGATGCCGAACTTCCACGGCAAAAGCGTGAAGGCCGCTCGGCAGGCTCTCGACAGCGGCACGTCGATCACTGTGACTGACGCGACGGGCGCAAGCCGGTGGGTGCTGATGGAGTCGAACTGGCAGGTGTGCACGCAGAAGCCGGCCGCGGGGGTGAAGCTGAACGGGCAGCCGGTCAGCCTGGACGCGGTCAAGTTCGGGGAGGACTGCCCGTAGGGACAGCGAAACGCCCCTTCCCAGGGAGGGGGCGTTGTCCTTGCGCAAGGTTCGACCTGAAGGGGCTCGGAACATGGGTTACGACCTGCAGGCAGTGATCGCTGACCGGGAGGCGCTACGCAGCATGGTGCGGCACCTGCCTACGGCTCGGCTGGCGTCGATCGGACAGGGCCTTGCCCTGATGCCTATGACAGACGTCCTGTTCGATTCCGTCGCGGACGGCAGCGGCAGGGATGCGTTGGGGTTCTGGCGGTTGCCCGGAGGCTTCGAGAACACCCTCGCTGACTGGTCGGTCGGCGGACCGGTGGCCTACGTGGAAGTCGATTACTTCGGCGGTGCGGGCGAGCAGCGGGCTGCCGTGTGGGACGGCGGCACTGTCGTGCTGGGACCGCTTCACGTGCCAGCGGGCCAGCTCCGCGTAGGTGCACTGCGCGGTCGTGCGGGAACGGCGGCGAGCAGGCTCATGGTGTGGGGTCGCAGTCGTGGAGCACACGCGTCTGCGGGGGGCCGATGACGTGCAGGCCTCGACCGGCAGTCCAACGAGCCGGTAGTTCTGCGAGTGCGGTCAGGTCCATGCAAGTCCATGCACTCGCAGCATCCGACCAGCTGCGGTGACGCGCCAAAAAGGTTTGTCACGAGATCGGGCGTCGACGATCATCGCCTCATGACGACCAGAAAGGGCCATGCCGTCTAGGCGCCCCGCTCCCCTCTCCAGTGCTCGCGCCTCGCCGTCCGCTGCTCACCGCAGAGCCCGATGGCCGTGACCACCCACCCAGGAGAGCCGCCCGTGCAGAAGGCCACCCTCGTTCCCTACGCCCACCTCCCCCGAGCGCACCACGACCGCCACGTCCTGACCAGTACCGTCGACATCTTCGGCGCCGCCCACTGGCTGCTTGCCGAACGTGCTCCGCAGCCCGGCGGCGATGTCCTGCCCTTCGACGCCCAAGTCGTCTCCGTCCATCCGGGCGGCGACATCGAAGTCACCGAGTTGAGCGCCGTAGGGGCCCGCTGGCCGCGCTTGGACCGCCTGCCGGACGGCGGGTTCGTCGTCGCCGCGGCTCGCGCCCGCCGGTTGAAGGACGCGAACCGGTCCAGGTCTTCGACGCGCTCGGCCGTGAGACCTCATCCTTCTCCATCGGTGATGCCATCGAGCACCTGCTGGTCGATGAGGCCGGCCATGTATGGGTCGGGCACTTCGACGAGAACCCGGTGGGGATCCGCCGCTGGGACGCCACCGGTCGACTTGCCTGGACGTCGGACGGCGCCCGTATTCCCGGTCTCTTCGACTGCTACGCCCTGAACGTGTCGGGCACCGCCGCCTGGGCGTGCCCATACACGGACTTCCCGCTCGTCGAGATACGCCCCGACCGCCCCGATAAGCCCGTGACGGTGTGGGCGAACCGCGTGCGGGGCGCCGATGCGGTGGCCGTTCACGGAAATCGGGTCGCCTTCTACGGCGGCTACGGCAAGGAGCGGAATCGGCTCGCCCACGGAGAGCTAACCGACACCTGCGTCGAGCCGACGGATGTCGGGCTGCTCGCCCTGCCCGATGGCCCTGCCTCCGGCCGCCGACGGGTCGTCAGCCGAGGAAGCAGGATCTACATACAGGCCGAGCCGTTCACCGCCTGGAGCGTGTTCGACCTCAGCACCTGATGGCGGTCTGACGGCCCCCGGCGCCGATCGGGGGCCATCGCGCGAACGCCGCGCACAAGCCGTCAGCCTCCCGCCCCCGGGCTCGGCTCTACGCCCTGACCCTCTTCCTGGGGCCTGTGCTGCGCTTCCTCGGTGCGGATGTTTCTGTGGCCGGGCCCTACTCACCGACTCACCGTACGAGCCCAACAGCAGGCCGCCCCATTAGGGTCAGACGCATGACGACACCCCTTGCCAGCAGTGCCTTCGACTCGCTCCGTCTCGACGCCGTGCCCGACCAGGAGGCGCTGCGGCGGGTCTACGCACTGCCCAGCGACGCGGCCGTGCGCAAGCAGATGACCGAACTCACCGAACAGACACGGCAGCTGATTGGATGCTCATCGCTGCTCTTCATAGCCAGCGCTGACGCCGAGGGCAACTGCGACGTCTCCCCGCGCGGCGGACCCGCGGGATTCGTCAGTGTCCTGGACGAACGGACCGTGGCGATACCGGACGCGACCGGCAACAAGCGTCTGGACACCCTGCAGAACGTCATCGCCACCGGACGGGCCGGGCTGCTGTTCGTCATCCCGGGACGCACCACGACGCTCCGGGTGAATGGCCGGGCCTGCGTCTCCACCCGCCCGGAGCTGTTGTCGCAGCTGACCGCCGTGGGCAAGCCGCCGGCCAGCGCGCTGGTGGTCGGGATCGAGGAGGTCTATCCGCACTGCCCCAAGTCGCTGCTGCGCAGCGGGGCCTGGAAGCCGGAGCAGTGGCTGCCGGCGGACACCCAGCCGACCTCGGCCGAGGTGACGCTCGCCCAGCTGCGGATGCCGGAGCTGACGATCGCCGACATCGAACAGGCGGAGGCCGATTCACTGAAGTACCGGTACGAGTAACGGGCCGAACGGCAATTGCTGAATCACCGGGCTGCCTGCCCCCGGACCCCCCCCGGACGCATCGCGGAGCATGCGGTCAGTGGGCGCGTGCGGCGATGGAGTAGCGAAAGCCGTCGCCTTCAGGTCGCCAAGTCGCTGTTCTGCCCTAGCAGCCACTCGGCCGTCATGCGCGGCTCCCTATCTGTTCCAGGGCGCGCCACATGTCGGCGATCGGCTCCTCCCGGGAACCGTCCACGACCGCCGGGTAATGGTGGTCAGCCTCACCGATGCCGGCGTACCGAGCGTAGGAGCCGGTGTCGGACCAGCCCAGTACCTCGTCCCCCACCTTCAGGTGGTTGACGTCATCGCCGGCGGCGTCGACCACTCCGGCGAACTCCCCGCCGGGTACGGGAGCAGCGTGGTGGGGAAGATGGCCTCCATGACGCCGGAGCGGATGTTGCCGTCCACGGGGTTGACGCCGACAGCGTGTACACGTGTTGACGCTTCCTGAAAACTGACCCCTGAGCAGTCCGGGAAGCTTGACCCCCTCCGGACTCTTGGAGGGTGCTGAAAGTGGAGGACTGGGCAGAGATACGCCGTCTGCATCGCGCGGAGGGTGTGCCCATCAAGGAGATCGCTCGGCGGCTTGGGGTGGCTCGGAACACGGTGCGGGCCGCCTTGAACTCGGACCGGCCGCCGAAGTACGAACGTGAGCCCCGCGGCCAGGTCGCGGACGCTTACGAGCCGCAGATGCGGGCCCTGCTGCAGGAAGGGCCGAGGATGCCGGCGCCGGTGATAGCCGAGCGGATCGGCTGGCCGTACTCGCTGCCGCCGCTGCGCAAGCGCCTCGCGGTGATCCGCCCGGAGTACGTGGGCATCGACCCGGTCGACCGGGTCGTCTACGAGCCCGGCCAGGTCGCCCAGTGCGATCTGTGGTTCCCGGAGACGAAGGTCCGGGTCGGGGCGTCAGCAACGGATCCTGCCGGTGCTATGACGCTGGGGTTCCCGCTTCATGTCCGCGGTGATGATCCCGTCCCGGCAGGCGGGCGACATCCTGTCGGGCATGTGGTCCCTGATCCACGGCATCGGCCGCGTCACGAAGACGCTGGTCTGGGACCGGGAGGCCGCGATCGGCGGGACCGGGAAGGTCACCGCCCCAGCGTCGGCCTTCGCCGGGACACTGGCCACTCGGATCCAGCTGGCCCCACCACGGGATCCTGAGTTCAAGGGACTGGTCGAGCGCAACAACCAGTACCTGGAGACCTCGTTCCTGCCCGGACGGCAATTCGCCTCGCCCGCTGACTTCAACGAGCAGCTGTCCGACTGGCTCGTCCGCGCGAACGAACGGACGGTCCGGTCGATCCAGGGCCGCCCGGTTGACCTGCTGGAGACCGACTACCTGGCGATGGTGCCGTTGCCGCCCGTCGTCCCGCCGATCGGGCTGAGCCACCGGATCCGGCTCGGTCGGGACTACTACCTCCGCGTCGACATCGTCGACTACTCGGTCGACCCGCAGGTCATCGGCCGGTTCGTCGACGTCAGCGTCTCCCTGGAGACCGTGACCGTGTTCTGCGACGGCAAGGTTGTCGCCCGACACGAGCGGTCATGGGCGAAACAGCACGTCATCACCGACCCGGTCCACGCGACCACCGCCGCGAGGATGCGCGAGGCCCTCGCGCTGGACCGCCAACGACGCCAGACCGCGATCCGTCACCACAGCGACGGGCACGCCGTCGCGCTTCGGGCCTTGCCCGACTACGACGCCCTCTTCGGCGTCGACTTCAACCCACCCACCACGAATGCGGAGTGATACATGGCCACGACCACCAAACCGCCTAATGCGGCGAGCAACCCGAAGGATGGCATGCCGTCCATGCTGGCCTTCCTCACGAGGGTGCTGAAGATGCCCACCATCGGCGCCTTCTGGGAGGAGCTCGCAGACCAGGCCCGCGACCAGAACTGGTCCACGAGGAGTATCTGGCCGCCCTGCTGCAGCGGCAGGTCGCCGACCGGGAGAGCAAAGGCACTACGATGCGGATCCGCACTGCCCACTTCCCGCAGGTCAAGACGCTAGAGGACTTCAACCTCGACCACCTGCCGTCACTCCGCCGCGACGTCCTCGCCCACCGGGCCACAGGGACGTTCGTCGCGGAGGCGGAGAACGTGATCCTGCTCGGGCCGCCCGGGATCGGGAAGACGCACCTGGCCATCGGGCTCAGCGTCAAGGCAGCCCATGCCGGCTACTCGGTTCTGTTCGACACCGCCAGCAACTGGATCTCCCGCCTCGCCGAGGCCCATCACTCCGGCCGCCTGGAGGCCGAACTGAAGAAGATCCGCCGCTACAAGTTGATCATTATCGACGACGTGGGCTACATCCCGTTCGACCAGGACGCCGCGAACCTGTTCTTCCAGCTCATCGCGTCGCGTTACGAACAGGGCTCGGTGATGGTGACCTCGAACCTGCCCTTCGGACGCTGGGGAGAGACCTTCTCCGACGATGTCGTCGCGGCCGCGATGATCGACCGCCTGGTGCACCACGCCGAGGTCCTCACCCTCACCGGCGACTCCTACCGCACCCGGGCCCGACGCGAGCTGCTGGCCAAAGACCGGGCCGGACGGGAGTGAGCCTTCACAACGTCCACCAGCAATAAAGCCGCAGGTCAGCGGCGCGAGCACGCTTGGCCAGGCCGACCAGTGCCTCCACGACCACTGTCGCCGTCGCGGCATCGAGTCCGCGCAGGCCGCCGGTCGCAGACCAGGCCTCGGCCACGGTCATCAGGTGGTCCCCGGAGACGGAGACCAAGACGTCGAAGAGCGTGTCCGACACGGTCAGCACGAACGGACTGTCAACGTTCTCGGACGACAGCAACTGTCCCACCCTCGGGCGCTTGCTTGCCTCTTCATAGCTGCAGCCCGTCATGACAGCTTCGAGCTGGGCGACGGCATCAACCGGATCGATGTCCTTGAGGAAGATCACGTCCAGCCCAGCGCGGGCCGGGCCGCCGGCCTCGATCACGGCAACAGCGGACTCATCATCGGCGGCAGAGAAGTAGTCGGCGTCTGGCACACCACGGATTCTGGCACCTGCCACCGACGGTCAACGCCTGCGAGGACCGGACCGGGTCGTCACGCAACGGGGGGGTCAATTTCCGGAGACTGCCCGAGGGTCACTTTTCGCGAAGCGTTGACAACACGCACTCTCCGGCACGGGTACGCGGATCAACTGGTGCGGGGACGCGGCCGCACGGTGGATGGACCTGCGCATACACAGGTCGGTCCATCACCTTGTCGGCGTGCCGAGGACCACCGTGGCGGCCTGCAACGTCCCGAAGCCGAGGACGTTTCCAGAGCCTCCGGGCACGCTCAGGTGCGCGGGGCAGCAGCCAGGCACGGCCTCCGAGAAGGGCGCATCGGCCGGCCTCGGATGAAGGCGCACCGCTCAGAGGCCGTCATGGTTGCTGCAGCGGCGGTGGCAGACGAGGCGGCGGGCGATGCGGCAGACGAACGAGCCCTCCGCCGCTGGGTTCGTCGCGGCGGCGGTCGCGTCGCTCGCCCGGCGCGCGGGAATCGACGTGGAGATGCCCGAACCGAGGCTCGGCCAGGTGTGTGGTGGCGTCCAGCGCGACGTGCGGATTCCCGGCACTCCCCTAACCGCTCGAGCCACCGCCGTCGCCTCTTGCGCACCGCCTCCTGAGACGACCTCTTAACTGATCGAGTCGAAATGAGGCGGTTACGGCTGAGGCAATGGTGTGCAGCGCACGATGCGAAATCCCACGTCGTCGATCCGGAAGGTCGGGTGGCTCCGCCGCCGCACCGACGCGCGGCAGCTCCAGTGCTCGTCGGCCCATCCGCCACCGCGGAGCACCCGGTAGGCCCCGTACACCTCGGCGTCGTAGACGTCCCAGCACCAGTCCCACACGTTGCCCAGCATGTCGTACAGGCCCCACGCATTGGGCTGCTTGCCGCCGACAGGGTGGATCCGCCCATCAGAATTGCCCTGGTACCAGGCGACCTCGTCGAGCTGTCCATACCGCGGGCCAGTAGTGCCCGCACGACAGGCGTGCTCCCATTCGGCCTCGGTCGGCAACCGATACCCGTCTGCCGAGGTGTCCCATTCGGCCGTCTCGGCGTCGACGCACAGACGATACGCGGGCGTCAGCCCTTCACGCCGGGACAAGGCGTTACAGAACTCGACCGCGTCCCACCACGAAACACCCTCTACCGGCAGTCGCTCGCCCGGGGCGCTGCTCGGCCGCCGGCCGGTGATTCGTGCGTACCAGGCCTGCGTAACCGGGAACGCCGACATCCGGAACGGCGAGACCTCGACCGGCCAACTACTCTGCGTCCGCCGGTCCGACAGCGTCACCTGCCCCGACGGGACCGCTACCATTTCGTTTCCAGCCCTCGCGTGCACAACGGGCCACCCTACCGGCGTCCGCCCAAAGCACTGTCGATCTCTCCGAACGGCGGTGGAGCGCAGTCGGCTTCCGGCACAGTGGAGGCACTTCCGGTCCGCGCAGTGGTGCCCGAAGAAGTGCTTGGAAACACCCCAGTGGCGCTCGCGACCGTCAGTCGTGACCGGCGACTGGCCGCGCTGAAGTGGTTCACCGAGATGGACCGGAAGGTCGGGTCCGTCGCGGACCGGACGGTGTGACCAGTCGTTCGACGGTCCCGGGTCCTCCTGGGAACGAGGCGTGCGCGGCCGACGGGCGTTGGCCTCGGTAGCCACAGTGCGTCACCGAGGCCCGCGGTGGTGCCTACGGCGAAGGGCCGAGGGCTCGGCGGGACGGGAGGCGGGGCTGCCCGTCCGGCCGGACCGGGGCCTCCGGCGTGCGGCCGGGTTCGCGCGGTTCCCGCCCGTACCGGGCCGCGGCCGCACGGCCGTCATGCGTGGTCTCACCGTTAGACACCGGGCGGTGGTCGTGCAGAGCAGAGATTCCTCCCCCTCTCCCGGCCGCCCCGTGTCTCGGCCGCAGACGCGCACACAGCTCCGGTGACGAGCCTTCCGGAACGCGCGCCCGCACAGGGGGCTCTGCCCGCCCCGGGCCAAGACCTCCCCCACCGCGGCCACCTGTCCGTGCATCGCTGCTCCGCCGTGACTTTCCTGACCTGGGTGGACAGCTCCCCGCCTTGTTCGGCGTCGTGCGCCTCAGGCCGCGTTCGGCGATGTGGCAAGGCTCCGCTTCACGTACCGGGTGGTCTCATCGGCGAGGATTTCGGGCAGGCCCGCCTCGATGCCGGACAGGGCCTGGGCGGCAACCTCGGCGGGGTCGACCTTCTGGCCGGTGGGGATGCCTGCGGCCATGTCGGTGTCCATGTACCCGACATACAGCCCCGAGACGGCGATGCCTCGGGGCGCCAGTTCCTCCCGGGCCGCGTCGGTCAGCGCCCAGGCGGCGGCTTTCGCCGCGGCGTAGGAGCCGAGGCCGGCGGGGTGCAGCCAGGACAGCACCGACAGCACGTTGAGCACGGCACCACCGCCGTTGCTCTCGACGACCGGGGCGAAGGCCCGGGTCACGGCGAGCGGCCCGAAGAAGTTCGTGTCCATCTCCAGACGCACCTCGCTCGGGCTGCCCGCGATCAGCGGAGCTCCGGTGGAGATTCCGGCGTTGTTCACCAGCAGCGTCGCGTCGGACGCGGTGCGGGCCGCGGCGCGGATCGACTCCTCGTCCGTCACGTCGAGCCGCAGCGGAGTGACTCCAGGCAGGTCCACCGTCTCGGGACGTCGAGCCGCCGCGTACACAGTCGCTCCGCGTTCCATGAGCTGGGCGGCCAGGTGTCGCCCAAGCCCCCGGTTGGCGCCGGTGACCACCGCGACCGCGTTCTTCAGTTCCATACCCGCTCCCGGCGTTGCGGCCGTCGGCGAGCAGCCGACGGCGTTTGCATTAGATTACTGCCATCATCTAAACACGGGTCTAGAATAGATGCCAGTCGACATCCGATCAGGGAGGTGGCCGATGGGCCGCGTATCGCGGGCGCAGGCCGAGGAGAACCGTCGGCGGGTCGTGGAAACCGCCTCCCGCCTGTTCCGGGAACAGGGGACGCACGCCAGCCTCACCGACATCATGAAGGCGGCCGGACTGACCCACGGCGGCTTCTACAAGCAGTTCGCCTCCAAAGAGGCGCTCGTCAACGAAGCCACCGCTCACGCCTTCGGCGAACTCGCCCGGCACCACGAAAACGGACTGGAGCAGCACGGCGGGCAGCGCGCGGCCGCTCAGCAGGCACTGATCGACACCTACCTCTCCCCCGAACACCGCGACAACCCGGCGGACGGGTGTGCGGTCGCCGCGCTCGTCACCGACATGGCGCGCGAAGTCGAAGACCAAGAGGCCCGCCGGATCTATACCGAAGGCGTGGGCGATTTCGCCGAGTGGCTCGCCACCGAGGATGAGGACGGCATCACCCGGCTGTGCACCATGCTCGGCGCACTTGTCCTGGCCCGAGCCACCAACGGGTCGCCGCTCTCCGAAAGGATCCTCACCACAGCGCGCGCGGCACTGTCAGCATCCGGTTGATCCGTGCCGCGCTGCCGGGCAGCTCGCCGAGGGACACTCTTCGCCGCGTCGCCGACAGCGCGGGCGGCCCCTCCCCCGGTCCCCCACGCACGACCGGATGGCGTGGCAAAGTGCACCCCGCCTGATTCAGGCCTGCGGGGCGTCGGTCTCACGATTGCTCACCCAGCGGAGCCGCCTGGAGTCCCCGCATGGTCGCCGCTGCGGTGACGAGAGTGAGGTGGGAGCACATGTCAGCTCCAACCGACTGTGGACCGTAGCGGCCACTCGTGCGGCACCCGGCCCGGAGAGGGGCCGGAGGAGGTATGGCGGAGGGGACCAGGATTTGAAGCTGCGTGGAGCGCGACAGGGCCCGACCGTGAGGCGAGCTCGCTCGTCCCCGACCAAAGACGCAGGGGCGCGATCCGGGCCCGGAAGTGGTTTTGTGATCGCCGCATCCTCGGCGACCCGTTGCCTACTTCGACGACGCCACGGTCATCGCCGGGGCTGGCGTCACCGTGGCGCGGCCGAGACGTATAGCTGGACCGCCCTGGCCGCGCCACAATTCGTCAGGGCCGGCAGTACGGCCGGACGCTGAGCAGCTCGGTCCGCAGCACGGGCGTGCCGTCGACGGGGTTCGGATCCTCCGCACTAGGTTCAATACCACCGGCAGCGATCTTGTCGAGCGTTTTCAGGCCGGTGGCACCGACGGTGCCGAACACCGTGTAGTTCGGCCGCAGCGCGGAATCGCCGTAGACGACGAAGAACTGCGAACCGTTCGTGTTCGGCCCGGCGTTGGCCATCGCCAGCAGGCCGCGCCCGTACAGGCGACGGACGCCGGTCGGATCGCTCGGTGCCGGCGGCAGGTCCACCGGCAGCTCGTCCTTGTACTTGTACCCGGGCCCACCTTCGCCGGTGCCGGTCGGATCGCCGCACTGCAGAACCTTCAGCGTCGGATACGCCGTCAGCCGATGGCACACCGTACGGTCGTAGAACCGGTGCTGCGCCAGATGCACGAAGCTCTGGGCCGTGCACGGCGCCTTCGCCCGGTCCAGGCGCAGCGGGAGGGGGCCTTGGCTGGTCCGGACAGCCACATCGACCGTGCCGTGACTGGGAGTGCGTCGCGGATCGCGCGGCAGGGGAACCGGCCGCGCCGCCGGCTCGTCCGGGGTCTGGGTGTACTGGCAAGGACCGTGCGTGGTTCGCGGAGGGGCATCGGAGGCGGAGGCGGTGGTGCTGCCCCCGGCCGCGACTAAGGCTGCCGCCGCCAATACGGTCATGAGAGCTCGGTTCATCCTGCACACCCTCCAGAAGATCGCCAGATTTCGGAGCGGTCGCAGTCTAGGCTGCGGGCTTGCGGGCGAGAACCCGCCCGCAAGCCACATCCGCCTCCCGGACCTCGGCCCCGCGGCAGCCGGCCACGTCGCTCCGGATGCGGCACAGCGCGAGTCGGTCGATCAGCGCGTCCACCCGGTGCACGACGGGCGAGCGGCTCCTGGTGCACGCAGAAACTCCCGGCGGATGCTGCCACGCGCAGGGTGCTGCCGCAGCGGCGCGAGGACATCATCGGCGCCCGCGAAACAGCCTCAGTCAGCGGACGGTTCGAGCATTGGCTCGAAGGCCGACTCGTCGTCCTCGGAAACGCTCGGGAGGAATCCGTCGGGGACGGTGCGGGCGGCGGTGATGAGCAGGCGGTCCAGGACTTCGCGATCGGTGGCCGGGGGAAGTCGCAGTGCGGCGAGGAGTCGGTCGCGGACGGCGGGATGGCCCGGGTGGTCGTCGAGGTAGTCGGCGTTGAGGGTCGGGGGCCGGAAACCGGCCAGGGCGTCGTGCCAGGCCGGTAGGACGATGACGAGGGTCAGGGCCTCGGCGAGAGACTCAGCAATGAGGGACGCCCGGCCCTCGGAGTCGGTGTAGAGGACGGGACGGGGACCGTCGGGGACGGCCGGGCCGCAGAGGTAGTGGGTGCCGCCCGCGTTGCAGCCTGCGATGGGCTCCACCGGGAGAGCGTTCGGCAGGGTTATCGATGCGATCGGGTCGGTGCGGGCGAGGTCGAACTCGCCGTCACAGGAGAGGAAGGAGGCTACTTCGGGGTGCGCGGAGATCCGTTGGAGTAGTGCGCTGTCCGAAAAGGCGGCCGGATTGAGGGCCCTGGCGACCGCGGGGGTGAGGGGGTGCCCGGCGAGGACGTGGCGGACGGCGTCGAGGGGCACGGGGCGTTCGTAGTAGTCCTCGAACCATGCCTGAACGGTCTCCGGCGAGCGGTTGGTGAGGAGGTGGAAGAGGAAGCCGGAGCCGTCCGGGTCTTCGTTGCCTGCGGGGAAGGCGATGGCCGAGCCGGTGCGCCAGACGGTGTCGTCGGTCGTCTGCCACAGGCAGGCGGTGACCCGAGGGGCATCGATGCCCTCGTCGTGGAAGGCGGGCTCGTCCAGGAGCGGGCGCAGCTCCGCGGGCACCTCGTCTATGACACCGGGCCAGACCTGTTCGTCGTCCGTGCCGTAGGGACTCATCTCCGACTCGTGGTCGAAGCCGCGTATCAGTACGCCGGCCGGGGTGAATAGGACGGCGAAGTCGTCTCCGGAGCCGTTATCCATCAGGGCCGCCTCCACGCCAGGGCCCCAGGTGGCGTCGAAGGTGTACTGGCAGAACTGCGGATCCTCACCGATCGCCATGTCCAGGGCGGCCAGGGCACGCAGATGGGCACGCAGTCGGACGGGATCAGGGAGGAGGGCGGCGCTCTCGTGCACAGTACTCATGCCGCCATGAAAGCAGCCGCCTCTGACAATCCGACACGGACGCCCGGACCGCGTCGCCGCAGCAGGGGCAGGGACAGGGACATCGAGACGAGACGAGCATCGCCGTCGGTCAGATCGACCTCTGCGTGCGGCTTTGTACGCGGGGCAGGTGTCGACCGCGGGCCGTGCAGGTCGCGTCGTGCATGCTGTGCTGCATGGCTACGATCCATCGCCGTCCCGACACGCTGATCGTCGGGACGCTTCTGGCGGTAGTCGGCGGGTTCTTGGACGCGTACACGTTCGTCCGGCACCACGTGTTCGCGAATCTGCAGTCGGGCAATGTGCTGCTGTTCTGCGTCGAGGTCACCGGCCGGCACTGGCACAGGGCGGTCTTGCTGCTCATCCCGGTCGTGGCTTTCAGCACCGGCGTGCTGCTGGTGGAGGTCCTCGGCCTGTCACGAGTGCAGCGGTATGTCGGCCGACCGCTGCGGCTTGTCGTCACACTGCAGATCGTCCTGCTGGCGCTGATCGCGGCACTGCCCGACAGCGTGCCCGAACAAGTCACGACGGTGACGGTGTCGTTCGTGGCGGCGTTGCAGTTCTCGACCTTCACCACACTCCGCGACGCCCCGTACACGACGCTGGCGGAGAGCGGCAATCTACAGAAGGGCATCGCCGCCACGCACCGGTGGCTGGCGGCTGGAGAACCGGCGGCTGCCCGGCGTGCAGGCCGGTACGCCGTGATCATCGGGTCGTTCGCGGCCGGCGCGATGACGGGCGCGGTGATGACCCGTCTGGTCGGCGCACCTGCGGTCGGCATGGCCGCCGGTCTGCTTACGGGCGTTCTCGCGCTGCTGATCCGGCAGACGCGGCAATTGCAGCGCGGGGAGGCGAGCACGGGGTCACCGCCACCGAGCCCACCGACCGCTCACTGATCCTCCATCGCGCGAACCACGACCTGGGCCGACGTACCGTTCAGCGGCGTAGGGCTGCCGTTCGTGCTCGTGTGTCGGTCCCAAGCCCGTGAACGGGGCACATCGCCGGCCAAGGCCCGGCGACCTTCGAAGTTCTCGATGACACCGGAAACTCGACGCGCTCCTGATGCCCGTCGGCGGCAGCGACACCGCGGCCAAGGCGCTGCGCCCCTGCACCCGCGTGATCGACCTGAAGCCCGGGGAGGGCGACGAGACCGAGCTCCCGCCGGCCAGTGGTGCGCGCGTCACGTATCGCGTGCCAGGCCGCCACGGCCAGCAGGTCGAAGCCGAGGGGCGACCGGCGTCGCTCACCGATTTCCCAGTGGGGCAGTGGATCGCCGACGCCAAGCGCTCCACCATCCGCTGAAACTGGAGCTGGCCCCTGCCGCCCGGGCGGCGGGGTTCACAGCAGAGTCGAAGGTGAGCAACGAGGGGCGAGCACCTGTGGCCGCCTCCCCCGTCGAGGGCTGCACCAGCCACACGTGCGATGCGCCGACGCGTTCCGCCCGCTCCCGGCCACGTGTGCGTCCCCACCCGCGCGCACAGTACGCGCGCTTCATCGGGATCGGGACGCCCAGGCACACCCCTGAGGAGGAGATGCCCGGTCGTCCCGTCCACGGTGCGACCGGCGGTCGGTGGCCAGCCGGTGTCAGTGTCCGCTGGACTCCTCGGGGCGCGCCTGGCGCGGCAGGAGGAAGGAGAGGAGGAAGGTCAGCGCGAGCATGCCGTCGACGATCCACAGCACCGTTTTCATGACCGACCCGAAACCGCCCTTGAAGGCCGAGGTCGCGGTGGCCTGCAGGGCCGCGGGTATCCGGGCACCGGCCTCGGGCGAGGTCACTGCGGACCGCGTGTCCTTCTCCAGACGCGCGCAGGAGGCCGGGGTGGCTGCGGGGTCCTTGGCCACGGCGCGGTCCGAGGCGCACTGGCGCAGGTCCGCCACGACACGATCCTGTGCGGCAGGCGCGACGTGGGCGGCGGCCAACTGCTCGCGCAGACCGTCCGAGCGGTGGTCGACGGCGGTGGCTATCCCGCCGCCCAAAAGGCCAAAGAACACGGTGCCGAGGATGGCCACGCCGAAGGCGCCTCCGAGCTGCTGCATCGCGGTCATCGTGCCGGACGCCGACCCCGTCTCGTGCTGTTCGACGCTGGCCAGCACGATGTCGAAGAACGGAGCCATGAGCAGGCCCATGCCGATGCCGGTGACGAGCAGGGACGGCAGCAGCTGCCAGGGCCCTACGCCGCTGCCCACCATGTCGAGGGTCAGCCACACACCGAAAACGCCGGCCGCCATGACGACGGTGCCCGCTTGAAGGACGGCACGTCCGAACCGTGCGACACCCTGGGCGATCCCGAACCCGACAATCATGCCGCCGGACCAGGGCACCATGACCAGACCTGCCTTGAGCGGCGAATAGCCGAGGCCTATCTGGGTGTAGAGGTTGAAGACCAGCATGAAGCCCTGCATGGTCGAGAAGAACACCAGTCCGAGGACCATCCCGCCACTGAACCCGCGCTTGCGGAAGAGGCTCGGGACGACCAGCGGGTCAAGGCCGGCGCTGCTGCGGCGCGACTCGTACCTGGCGAAGACCGCGAAGACGACGACGGAGGCGCCCATCATCGCGAAGGCCCACAGAGGCCAGTCGTACTCGCGGCCCTGGACCAGCGGAAAGATGATGAGCAGCGCGGCAAGCGATACGAGGAGCATGCCGGGGATGTCGAGGCGGGGCTTGCTCTCGGAGCGGCCTCGGGGCAGGTAGCGCACCGCGCCGAGGAAGGCCGCGGCGCCCAGCGGGAGGTTGATCAGGAAGATCATCCGCCAGCCGGTGCCGAAGTAGTCGGCGTCCACGAGCCAGCCCGCCAGGATCGGCCCGCACACCGCGGACAGTCCCATGACCGGACCGAACATGCCGAAGGCCTTCTGCGACTCCTTGGGCGGGAACATCTCCTTGATCATGCCGAGGCCCTGGGGCAGCATCACCGCGCCGAACAGGCCCTGCACGACGCGGGCGCCTATCAGCATCTCGGGCGACATGGACACCGCGCACAGCAGCGAGCCCACGGTGAAACCGGCGGCGCCCACAAGGAACATCGTGCGGCGTCCGTGGATGTCCCCGAGCCGGCCTCCGGTGACGAGCCCGACGGCCATCGACAGCGTGTACGCGGCGGCGAGCCACTGCAGGGTGGAGGCACCGCCGCCGAGATCGGCGCGCATGGAGGGACCCGCGATGTTCGTGACGACGGCGTCGAGGAGGTCCATCACCTCCGCCGCGAGGATCACGAAGAGAGCAGCCCAGCGCCACCGGTAGGGCGCGGGCGAGTCGGTGAGCGTCTCCGTGGACGCGACACCGGTGGTGGACATCGAGACTCCTCGCGAGGCGGTGCGCACTGCGGAGACGGTCCGCGAGGCGCGCAGGAACGGATGGACGGACCTAATGAACAGTGTTCACCGTAGCAGAACAGTGCTCGACGGGAGAACGCTGTTCATTAAGATATAGCGCAATCCGACGGCCCCGCACAAGATATATCGCGTCTTGGTGTGGAGGGGTTCAGACGTCGTCACTCACCGGCAGAGAACACTGTTCTCTCGTGTGCCTAGACTGGTCGCATGACAGACGCGGCAGCCGACAGCTCGACCACCCCACCGCCGTCTCCTTGGGAGCGCGAGCGCCCCGCCCGTGCTCACGCCGCTCCCACGCGCACACCGCTGTCCCGCGACCGCGTTGTCGAGGCGGCCTTCACCGTGCTGGATCGCCAGGGACTTGACGGACTGTCGATGCGTCAGGTGGCCGCCGAACTGGGTGTGACCGTCTCCGCCCTCTACGCTCACGTCAACTCCAAGGACGACCTCCTGGAGCTGATGTACGCACGTCTCTTCGACGGCTTCGAGATGCCCGCAGCAGATCCGGACCGGTGGCAGGAGCAGTTGCTGGACTACGCGCGGGCCGGCAGGCAGCGCCTGCTGTCCCATCGGGACATGGCCCGGATCTCCATGGCCCACGTCCCCTTCACCGCCGAACTGCTCCCGCATGTGGAGGGGTTGCTGGCCATATTCCGCACGGCGGGCCTGCCCGACCGCATCGCGGCGGAGGCGGGCGACCTCATCTCCACGTACATCGACGGATTCGTCCTGGAGGAGGGCATGTGGCAGGACCGCGCCGCCCAGCAGAGCGGTGACGCCTCTTCCCTGGCCCGTCCCGACTGGCGTGAGATGGCCGACGAGATGCAGAACTACTTTGCGGCCCTGCCCGAGGCCGACTTCCCGCACCTGCGCGCCCTGTCCGGACTCATGGTGACGGACTCTTCCGACGAGCGGTTCGACATCGGCCTGCAGATCATCCTGCGAGGCCTGGCGAGCTATCTACCGGACCGGACGAACCACGCGCACCCAGAGGACTAACCGTCTCCGCAGCCTCAGTCGGACGTCAGCGGAAGGCGTTGACGTCCGACAGCTGTACGGCTGAGGACTTCAGACGGTACGTGACTACGACCTGAGCGGTGCCCGCCGGCGCAGGGGCGCCTAAGTCAACGGTGACGGTGGCAACTGCGTCGAGGTAGCCGACGGAGTTCCCGGCGTTGTCCCCGTCCCGGACAGCCAGGTGGCCGACGGGTCCGTGGTCCTGGTCGGGCGCGCCACCTGGGTGGGGATCGTCAGGGGGATGGTGGGGTAAACCCCAAGGCGTTTCAGGTTGTTGCCCGGATGGGGCGCGCCCCTGAGATCCGCGAGGCTCGTCGTATGACACAGCGCACTCGCACCATCCGCAACGTCGCCATCGTCGGCGTCTCCACTGCCCTTCTCGCGGTCACCGCGCCCGTGACCGCCTCCGTGGCCGCGAGCCCTTCCGAGGGCCTCGCCTGGAGCACCTGCGGGGGCTCCGGCATCGACAGCCGTCAGCAGTGTGCCACCCTCCGCGTCCCCATGGACTACGCCGACCCCGACAGTCCGCTCATCGACATCGCCGTCTCACGCATCCCGAGCGAGAATCCCGAGACCCGGCGCGGCACCCTGTTGCTGATCCCCGGCGGGCCGGGCGGCTCCAGCCTGAACGACCCTTCGGGAAAGGGACAGAAGCTCCCCCAGGACGTCCTGGACACCTACGATCTGGTCGGCTTCGCCCCACGCGGGCTCGCCCCGTCCACGCCCGTCGACTGCGGGTTGGACCACGGCGACCTCGCCACCTCCAAGCTCCGCCCCTGGCCCGCCGCCGACGGCTCGGTGGACGGGAACATGGCCACCGCCCGCCGCATGGCCGACGCCTGTGCCGCGAACGGCGGCGAACTGATCCAGCACCTCAGCACCGCCAACGAGGCCCGCGACATCGACCGCCTCCGAGCCGCGCTCGGCGAGCGCAAGCTGTCAGCATGGGGCGTGTCGTACGGGACGTACGTCGGAGCGGTGTACGCGCAGCTGTTCCCGCACCGCACCGACCGCATCGTGTTGGACAGCAATGACAACCCCGACCCCGTCCGCGTCGCCCGCGCCTGGCTGGCCGGGCACGAGCAGGGCGTGGAGGACACCTTCCCCGACTTTGCCGCGTGGGCGTCGAAGCCCGGCAACCCGGACCGTGTCGCGAGCACGGCGGCTGACGTCCGGCCGTTGTTCCTGCGGCTGGCCGCCCGGCTCGACCGGGAGCCCCTCCCCTGGCCCGGCGCCAACCCGGAGGAGCTGCACGGCAACGTCCTGCGCCAGACCATGCTGGACAGCCTCTACTCCCCCAGCCGCTATCCCGCGCTGGCCAAGCTGATGCGGGCCGCGCAGCAGGGCACCGTGCCGCCGGCGCCCGCGGCGCCGCCCGAGACCGTCCTGCAGAACGTCGCCGCCGTTGGCGCCGGCACGCTGTGCAACGACGTCGCGTGGCCCACGTCGAAGGCCATATACGAAAAGGACGTCGCCGAGAGCCGCGCCAAGTACCCTCTCACCGCCGGCATGCCGCGCAACGCGATGCCGTGCGCCGCCTGGCCGTATGCGCCGCGTGAGGCGCCGGTGCGGATCACCGGCCGGGGGCCGTCCAACATCCTGCTCGTCCAGAACGAGCGGGACGTCGCCACCCCGCTCAGCGGCGCCCTGAAGCTCCGGGAGGCGCTCGGCCGGCGGGCGGTCATGGTGACGGTGAACTCCGTCGGGCACGACGCCTACCTCGCCAACGGCAACGCTTGCGGCGACCGCACGGTCTCCCGCTTCCTGGCGACGGGGCAGCGGCCGGGCATGGACACCTACTGCGCCTGACGGTCGGGAAGTCGGCTTCAAGGGCGGCTGGAAACGGAGGGTCGCCAACACATCGGCAGCTGGCCAGACCCACAGGTCCGGGCACTCTGCGTCCGTCGGGCGGCGGCTGCGTCAGGGCCTCAGGCTCGGGTGGGTTGACCCAAGTTCGCGACCGGTCAGGCCGACCGCTCTCCTGCTGACGCTGCGGACGATGCGATAGGCCAACTCCATCACTTCCAACGCCGCCGGACCCGAGTGGCTGGCTGCGTCCCTGTCAGTGGAGAATCCGGAGTTGTGAGTATGGGCATCTCGGGTTTCGAGCCAACCTTCCTCGTCGGGCTCGAAGCCGTCCGTGAGCGTCACGGACCACGGTTGGCGGAGCTGGGCGGGCGACGCCTGACCGGGTACATGCTCGTGCGCTTCGTTGAGGACGGGGATTGGTTCGCTGATTGCCCGGTGGTGTTGGACTTTGAGGGCGTGCGAGTCGAGATCTGCCACTGGAAGTTCGATGAGCTGTCGATCAGCTGGAACACTATCGACACCACCGCAGCGATCACCGGCTGGCGCTCGTCCGAGTTCACGCCGGTGTGGTCCAGAGCCGACGAACGGCTTGAGCCATTCGTCGGCCAGGAACTCCGCGAGACTTCCCTGCTTGAGTGGCTTCCGTCAGGCCAGGACCTGGCCGATGGCACCACCGCCGTGGAGTTCGCCTTCGATGCGGGCCGCTTCCGTATCGCCAACGGTCTCGACGAGAACAGCATCGAAGTCGGCGATCTTCATCCAGATTTCGTGCGGCATCAGCTGGGCTGATGAGGGTCGGCTGGGCACGTCGGCTTGATGTCGGCGAGCCTGTAGGTCACGGTCAGGACGAGGCAGGACAGGGCTCGCGCGACAGCGCCCATGTGCTGGCGGCCGCCGGCGGATCCGCACGGACCTCAGGACATGGTGCCCCGGCACACCGTCCCAGGGGCCGGGGTGCGGCCCGTGCGGAGGTAGTGGTCGATCCTCTCCGTGACGCAGCGGTTCTGCGGGTATGTGCCGTGGCCCTCTTCCTCGGCCGTCAGGAGCACGCCGACACCGTCACCCAGGGCGCGTGCCATGTGGCGGGCGCCGGAGTACGGCGTAATCGGGTCGCCGGTGCCGCCGACCACTAGGACGGGGGCCGCACCATCGGCGCTCACCTGGAGCGTTGCGCGCTCGCCGTCGAACGGCCAGTCGTAACAGAGGTAGACGCCCGTGGACCAGGCCGCGCCGAAAACAGGTGAGGCAGCTTTGATGCGAGCCTCGTCCCGGTCGAGGCGTTCGAAGCCAGGGCGGAGACTGGAGTCCGCGCAGGTGATCGCGGTCCGGGCGGCGCTGTTGCTGTCGTGCGGGGTCGCCGCGCGGTCGACCGAGCCGATGTCGTCCGCGCCCTTGCCCATCGGACGGCCGTCGTTGTGGTCGATCAGCGCGGTGAGGGCCTTGGCGAGCGGCGACCAGCCGTCCGTGCCGAGGACGAGATGGTCGCTGACGGCGTACGCGAGATCGTCGGCGTCGAGGTTCCGTCCGCCGCCGGCGGGGGCGGGCTTCTTCTGCAGGCGGTCGGCCAGGCGCGCCATGCGCCGCGCGGCCTCCTCGGGCCCGTCGCCGGTCGGGCAGTGGCGGATACGCGCCGCGCAGTACTCGGCGAACCGGTCGAACGCCGCCTGAACCGCCCGTACCTGCGACACCTGCTCCTCGTCGAGGTCCTCGGTCGGATCGACCGAGGCTTCGAGGACGAGGCGTCCGACGTGCGACGGGTACAGGTGGGCGTAGACGGCGCCGAGCGCCGTTCCGTACGAGACGCCGAAGTAGTGCAGCCGCTCGTCGCCGAGGAGGTAGCGCAACAGGTCGAGGTCGCGCGCGGTGTGCGAGGTGCCGATGTACGGGAGGATCGCCCCGGAGTGCTTGGCGCAGGCGTCGACCCCGTCGTAGCCGGTGTCGTCGGCGGTCTTACCGCAGCGCACCGGGATGGTCGCACCAACGCCGCGCGGGTCGAAGGAGACCAGGTCATAGCGGTCGAGGAGCGGCTGGTACTGGTTGAGTCGTTCGGGCAGCCCGCTCACGCCGGACACGCCAGGGCCACCGAAGTTGAGGACGAGCGAGCCGATGCGCCGGGCGTTCGGGCCGGTGGCCTTGCGGCGGATCAGGGCGACGTCGATCGTCCTGCCATCCGGCTTCCGGTAGTCGAGGGGGGCCTTCATGGTGGCGCAGTCGTAGCCCGTGCGTGCGGTGGGCGGCGAGGCGCAGCGGGACCAGTGGAGGTGCTGGCCGGTGGTGAGCGCGGTGGATAAACCGGGGGGCGGGTTGTGCGCGGTGAACTCCGTACGCGGCTCTGCACTCCGGCCGGGAGCGTCGTGCTGCAGCCAGGCGCCGACGGCCCCGATCGCGGCGAGGACGACCCCGGCGATGATCCACACACCGACCGAGAGGCCCGGTCTGCGGCTTCGTATCGGATGTGCGTCACTCATGGAAATCTCCGCGTCCCGCCCCTGGATGCCCGCCCCGCGCCCGCAGGCCCGTACCCGTGATCGTCTGATCGTCGAATGATTGGAGGGTACAAGGTGCCTGCGACAGTTCGGCTCTTGAGAGTGCCCAGAAGATGGACCGTCCCGTGCTCACGCGGCTCCTCGTGCGGGCCGGCCGGCCCGGCGTCTGCTGGACGCTCCTGCTGGACGTGCTGCGGGCGAGGCCGTCACCGAGGGCGTGCTGTGGCCGGGGCCGACGGCTCGCTCCCGCATGCGCCGCCCGGGAGCCTGGCTGCCGGATCTCAAGGACGCGGTCGAGCACTTCGGAGCGATGCAGGCTCCGGTTCACCGCTAGTTCGTGGTTGAAGGTGTTGGCGTCCTGGGCGCTGACCTGAGCGAACGTTCTGCTCGGCGCCGTTCACCGCGGTTCCCCGCTCGATCTGGTGCGCGTGTAGTGCGGCCCAGGATCGAGGAGACAGGATCCCCAGTGAGGGTGCCGATTCCGTAGGGTGTGCCGCTGTCAGGTGCTCTTCTGGGAGCGGAGCGCGAGCGAACTGGGCGCTGCGCTCGTCGCACGCGCCGAACACGTCGACTGCGATCATCGGCGATGATGTGATCATCGGCCCTGGAGTGCGCGTGTGGGAGCGGTCAACGGTCAACGCCGGTCCACGCTGTGCGCGCGTCTCGGTCGGCTTCGACTACGCATTTCGCCCTCGCGTTCCTCGGTGAGTGGGCCGTCCATGGTCACCCCATCGGCGATGGCTGGACCTGGTCGAAGAGAGCGACGGCTTCGGCGGGATCCGGGCTCACGAGGCGTTCCAGACCGGCCGTCGTGATCTTCGCCCACCTGCCGGCCCGCGCCCACATCTGTTCCTCGAAGCCGCGGACGGCCTCGTCAAGAGCTTCGGGGCCGGTGGCGGTGGCGATGGACTCTGCGAGTTCGGCGCCTTCCAGCATCGCGAGGTTGGCGCCCGCTCCCAGAGGGGGCATCAGATGTGCGGCGTCGCCCAGGAGCGTCACCCCGTTGACGTGGGTCCAGGTGTGGGACACGGGCAGGGCGTAGAGGGGGCGGTGGACGAAAGCGGTGGCGTGGCGAAGGAGCGCGAGGACGGAGGCGGCCCAGCCGTCGAACAGCTCCAGCAGGCACGATCGCACGGCTTCGGCGTCGGCAAGCTCCAAGCCCGTGTGCCAGTCCAGCGGCGCGCGGAACTGGGCGTACACCTTGACGTGGCCGCCGCTGTTGCGCTGGGCCACGAGAGCTCGATTCACGCCGTACACGGCCACGGAACCATCGCCGATCAGTCGGGCAAGGTCGGGATGGCGGGTGTCGACGTCGTCGAGGGAGGATTCGACATAGGTGACGCCGGTGTAGTGCGGCATCACCGAGGAGACCGCCGCGCGGGTCCGGGACCAGGCGCCGTCCGCGCCGACCACGAGATCGTAGGTGTCCTGTCTACCGTCCGCGAAGTGGACCAGCACTCCGCCCCGGGTCCCCGGCACCACCTGCGTCACGCTGCGGCCCCACTGGACGTCGAGAGGGCCGAGTAGCAGGTCCCGAAGTTGGCCGCGGTCGATCTCGGGATTGGCCTGGTCATCCGGACCTGCCCGCCAGTCGCGCAGGACGGTGCCGTCCGCCTCCAGAATGCGCATGGCCTGTCCCTCAGGACGGGACAGCGCCTGGAACTCCGCCAGCAACCCCGCCTTGTTCAGCGCGAGCTGGCCCAACCCTTCGTGCAGGTCCAGTGTGCCGCCGAGGGGGCGGGCATCGGGGGCGGGATCGCGTTCGAGGACGGCGACGGGATGGCCGTGGCGATGCATGACACGGGCGAAGGCAAGGCCTCCGGGGCCGCTCCCGACCACGGCGATACGATGTCTCATAGCGATACACTGTATATTTTCGATACTGTGTATCGCAGCAGAACGGTGTGAACCATGAGTGTGTGGGACCGGCCGGAGCCGCCAACTCGTCCCGTGCCGCTCGACCAGCAGCGGATCGTGGCCGCCGCCATTGCGCTGGCCGACGAGGGCGGGCTGGACGGGGTGTCGTTGCGCAAGGTCGCGGCCCGACTGAACGCGGGGCCGATGCGGCTGTACGGATACATCTCCACGAAACAAGAACTGTTCGACCTCATGATGGACGAGGTCTACGCCGAAATCCTCCCCCAGGAGCAACCCGGTGACTGGCGTGAGGCGCTCAGCAGCCTCGCCCACCGCACCAGAAACGCCGCTCTCAGGCACGAGTGGCTGGCCGACCTGCTCGGCGGCCGCCCGGCCCTGGGCCCGAACGCTCTCGCCGTGGGCGAAGCCACACTGGCCGCCCTGGAGAGCGTCGCCGACGTCGACACCGCGATGCGTGCGACGGAGATCGTCGGCGCCTACTTCACCGGCGCGATCAGGCGCGAGATCGCGAACCTTCGGGCCGAGCGTGCCACGGGCCTCTCGAAGCACGACTGGCAGCGCGCCTCCGGCCCGTATCTGACAAGGATGTTGGCCACCGGTCGCTTCCCGGCGCTGGCCAAGGCCGTGTACGACGGCACCGACATCGACGCCGAGGAATCCTTCGAAACCGGACTGGAATGGGTCCTCGATGCCGTGGCCGCCAAACTCACCCGGCCGTCGGCATGACGCCTGGCCGTGCCGGGCGCGATCTCGGAGTCCAGAGCCCGTGAGCGCGATGAGTTGGCTTGGCGCCGGCCCGTGAGTTTCGCGAACGCTGTCGCTGCGCCGGTTTGTTGGTCGGTTCCTTGACTACCGGCAGCTTGGCTACGCCCCACAGTTCTACGACCAATTCGTCGCTGCCTATTGGCACCCACTGGATCGCGCCGGCAGCGCACAACAGCGGCGTGTGGGCAATTGAAGCCACGCTGCGCGCCCTATGAGGTAGTCAGCACGCGACGACCCGTCGGTGGGCAGCGTTTCACTCAACTGGTCGCGGTGCCTCGGAGTTGCGCGGTCGACGCCATCCGCGCGCGAGACATCGAGCCGCGCGATGCCGAGGCGAGGCGAGGCGGCGAAGGCACGGCAGGAGCTTCCTGGCGGGCGCAAGAGACCGCGCACCCGCGAACGGCTCGGGTGCCGGCGAGTCAGTCACTCCCTGGCACCCGAGCCGTTGTGTCAGGCGCCTACCAGGTCCACGCAATCCTGGAAACGCCGGGCGACGTTCTCATCCCCACGGGCCCGCTTCACTGTGCGGCCGATCAGGACTAGTAGCTCCGGACGTTCCAACTGCCGGAAGCGGCTTCCTCGCTGCTGAGGCAGGTCGCGGTCGAGATGTTGTGGATCTTGACCCAGGCGCCGTACCGCAAGGTGTAGGACGTACTGCCGATCTTGTAACACCTGACGACTGCCTGGTAGGACCCGGAGCCGGTGTTGCACAGCACGTTGAAGGAGTTGCCGGTGTAGCTGCTTGAGCAGTTGTAGGGCGATGCATAGGCCGGCGTGCCCACCAGGACTCCACCCATCACTAGCGCGCCGCTGACCGCAGCCGCGCCCAGCAGTCTCGCGCCGGTCTTGGGATGTACGAATCTCACGCTCTCTCCTTCGGTTGGTGGCCGTTCAGCTAAGTGGCCACGAGCTGGGGGGACGCGGGAGGTGACATGGACCGACCACCAGCCGCTGGTCACCAGCCTGAGACAGGGCCCGTGTCGCCGCGGCGTTTCGTGGCACGATTCGAGCAGGTTCGAAGGGACAGCGGCGGGACCAGCAACAGCGGTCCGTGGAAGGTCCGTTGGTGGAGTCCACTCTTGGCGCGCCCGGACTCGACTGTTTCCGCAGCGCCATTCGCCGCTGCACGGCGTTGGCGCGATGCCGGGAAGCGGAGCCACATCCTCTCCTCTGATCCCCTGCCCTCAGCACGGCGCGGCCCGTGCGGCCTCACGAGCAAGCAGTTCGATCCCCGCGGGCGGGCCGAAGCCGAAGCCGAAGCCGAAGCCGAAGCCGAAGCCGCCCGAGGATGCCGCGCCGTATCAGGTCATGCGCCGCGCCAACCTGGTCATCACTTCGGCCGAGGCGGGAAAGGGACGCTGCCCTCCACACGCCGGCCGGGCCGAAGCTGCCGGTCAGTCGAGCCGGACTCCCGTGTGCTCCTCCAGAGCTAGCAGGAGCCGGTCCTGGAACTTGGGGTCGTGTGTGGCGCTGTGCGGGTCCTGGGCGCGCTGGTGGTACCAGTAGCCGCCGGTGGACGGCGTGATGTCGTCGTGGGTGGCCAGCCAGACCTGGGTCTGGTGGCCGGCCGCCAGGTCGTCGGTTGCGCCCGGGCCACCCATCCGCGTGGGCACCCAACCCGGATCGACGGCGTGGACGGCGGTCCCCTCCCACCGGGAGGCAACGGCCATGGCCAGGGCGGTCACCCACAGTTTGCTGTCGCTGTAGGAGGCCGTGCCGTCGGCCAACCGAGTGAGGTCGGTGGAACCGCCTCGATGCATGGAACTGCTCAGGTAGATGAGTTTGGACGGCTTGTCCAGTAGAGCTGTCAGCAGGTAGGGCGCGATCGTGTTGACGGTGGCCGCTTCGGGGGTGTGCATGGTGCCGGCGTTGTGGATGACCACGTCGAAGCGGCCGAAGGCGGCGGCCTGACGGGCGACACCTGGGATCTCGCTCATCTCGGCAAGATCCCCGGTCACCACACCCGCCCAGCGGCCTCCTCCTGTCGGCACGGCGACGCGTGCCGGGGTGCGGGCGTGGACGACCACGTCGTGCCCCTCCCAGGCCAGCGCGTTCGCTGTCGCGTAGCCGAGCCCGCTGGAGGCTCCGGTCACCAAGATCAAGGCCATGTGGTCGGGATCTCCGTCCGTGCGAGGTGGAGGGCGCGAGGGGCTGTCGGCCCGGTGTTCAGAGGGTAAGCAGGACCTTGGTCGCGCGCCGCTCGTCCATCGCCTAGTAGCTCTCCGTGGCCTGCTCCGAGGGAAGGGGGGCCAAGATCTTGCCGGTATCCAGGTGCACTGGGACTGGCGCCCACGTAGGCCAGTTGGCCGACCACCGCAGGTGGCGCCGACGGCCTGGACGACCTCCTGCGTGCCGACCGCCTCGACAACCGAGTCGGCACCAAGGCCGCCGATGAGTTCCTCGATCTTGATGATGCCTTCCTCGCCGCGTTCCTCGACCAGGTCGGTCGCCCCGTAGCAGCAACGGGCCAGCTTCTGCCGCTCGGCGTGGCGGGACATGCCAGTGATCAGCTCCGCGCCGAGCGGCTTGGCGGCCAGGACCGCCGCCAACGCGGGCAGAAAGCGTGCCACGAGCAGCATCGCAACGTCGCGTTTGGGGGGACTAGCTCAACCTCCCTCCGCAGCGACCCACGCCTACGTGGAAGACCTGGACTCCGGCCCCGACATCCGCTCCGGCCCCCGGGACATCTTGGCCGGTCGGCGCGCCCAGATCACTCCGAAGGAGGCCGGTCTGCACGCCTACGGCCGGCGTCGGGTCCCGGGACTGCAGTGCCAGGAGGTCGCCGCGCCCACTCGCAACATCCGTCCGAGGCCGAAGTCCATCTCGCCGGGTTCCGACGGGGGCGGTGGCGCGGTGCGCTCTCGCCGCGGTGCAGGCACCAGCCTGGCTGCGGCCGAAGCCGATCCGCCCCTAAGACCGCGGTGTGCTGTCCGAGCGCCACGTGGTGAGACGAGGGTGGCCCGGCAGTTCTGCGCGGCCGGTGGCCCACAACAAGGTGAGCCACGGATCCGCACCGTCCGGAGCTTTCGGAAACAGACGGGCGAGGACCCGCGAGCAGAGAGCGGAGGGCGGGGTCCAGGCAAGCCCGAGGCCTTCCGCCACATCGTGCATGTGCACGAGCGTTTCCTGGACCCCCAACGCCGCGAAGCCTTCGGGGTCCGACACACCGGCGGCGTGGTGGGCGCGGACCCGGGGCGGCGTCGTACGCACCATGGCGACCAGCAGCGCGCCGCACGCCTCCAGCACTTGCAGCAGGCCGGCCGGACCTGCATCACGCTCCGCGTAGGCGAAGACCATGGGTCCGTCTGGCTTCTTCTGACTCAACGCGAAAGGCACGTGGGTGTCCAGCGGCGGGCTCTGCGGCCCCAGCTGCACGGCGTAGTAGAGCAGGTCGTTGGCGAGGTGCTCGACGGTCTCCCAGCAGTCCCACTCCAGCGAACCGGCTGCATCACTCCACCCCTGCGCGGGTGCGTCCCGAAGGGTGCCCACGGCGAGCCGCACGGCAAGGTCGACGTCGTCCGCGGTGACGGGAGACGGGACTGATCCGGTTTCGACTGAACGAGACATGACAGCACCGTATCTCGCGGGGAAGACGGCATCCCCTTCCAGTCAATGGGTCGTCCGTGAGAGTGCGCGGGTTGGGGTGCGTGGGGCGGCGCCCCGCATCTGTTCCGGCGCGGCTGGGTAATCGAGTTGAACCGGCGTCCGTGAGGCAACAGACTTGCGCGGTGTTCATGGAGTTGTCGCCCCGCATGCTGACCTGGGACGAGGTGGACCCCGCCCGTCATCCGTTCGACAGCGAAGCGGCGGCGCGGGTGGTCAGATCGCTTGCGCCGTCCGCGCGGGTGCCCCGACGCCCCGACCTGCCGCCGGGTGACCGAGCCCTGCACGACTGGGGCTGGGAAAAGGCCAGGCCCTGGTCCGACGCCATGACCCACGCGCTGGCCGAGCACTACGGCCGTTGGGTCGTCGGCTGGCGGTGGGCGCACGACGAAGGGGATTTCGACGGAGGGCCGGTCGGCAGCTGGTGCTGCGCCCAGCACTCGGTCACCACCTCGGACGAAACCCTCGACCGAGTGACCGCGGCTCTGTGCGAATGGCGGGACTGGCTGGAGAGCCTGGCCGCACGGTTCGAGGCATACCCGCTGGATCTGGCCGGTGTCGACGAGCAGCGGATCCTGTGGGACCGCACCGCCCGCAACCTGATCCTGCACGTCACCGACCGCACCGGCTGCGGCAGCGGCTGGTACGGCCACTGCCATCAGGTACTGACCTGGTTCCTCAGCCGCTGGGGTGTCCCAGCCGACGACGCCGGGGACCTGGTGGAGCAGGTGATCGGCGGCCGGTTCGAAAGCTGGACCGGCCCCGACACGGTGCTGGTCGAGGACATCGCCGAACAGCTCGCGGCCGCCGTACGGCCCGACGCAGAACCCCGGGCCTGCGAGGCGCCCCTGCCCGACCATCTCGAGCGCTGGCTCGCCGTGCGGGAAGCCGTGCCGTGGCATGAGGCAGCCGACAGCACCGGGGACGCACCGGTGACGGCGGCGCGCGACGGAATCACGGAGGAGATCCGCACTTTCGACGCGATTCTGGATCCCGCCCGCGGGCAAGGCCTGCTCGACGCCCTCAAGCTGATGCGCGCCGACGCCGCGCGCGGCGCCCGGCTGGACTTCGACCTCATCCAGCGCTGGCAGCAGCACGTCCTTGCCACACCCGGGCTGCCGCCGTTGCGCAGCCTGCCCGCCTTCGCCAAGGGCGGCCGAGAACGCTACGGCGTCCACCCGGACACCCACGCCCGTCTCGACGCCTGTCTCGCCGAGAGCGCCAAGGACGCCGCCCCGCGCCTCCCGCTGACCGCCCGGGCGGCACGCGCCTTCCTTGACGTCTGTTTCTTGCATCCCTTCGACGACGGCAATGCCCGCTCCGCCCTCCTCACCCTCCTCTTCGTCCTGGCCCGCGAGGGTGTCGCACTCGACAGCGTGCGGTTGCTGCGCCGGGTGTCCTTCCACTCGGACGACCCGCAGGACGCTCTCACGCTTGCCAGCTGTATCGACCTCCACCTCCGCGAAACCCGGCGACGAACCACCAGCCCGACCGCCTAGAACGGTAGGGCCCGGCGACCCGCTGGACGGCCCGAGTAAGTGATGCGGGAGCCCGTAGCCGAGCGCCCGTCTCACATGCGTCACCGCGGCGTTCGATGCACGCTGGGTGGAGTGGACTCTTCCATGAGGCCTTGCGTGTGCGGCGTCCTGGCCGTCCCGGTCCCAGCCCGACGCTTCTCCTCTTACGCGCGAGTCCCGCGAAGGCCTGGTGTGCCAAGACACGGTCCGCTGAAGGCCCTTTTCTCACTGAGTCGTCCCTCGCCCCAGTGCCTGCTGTGCTCAGCAGGAGCAATGGGAAGGAAGCATGATGGAGATCAAAGGATCGACCGCCCTGGTGACAGGGGCCAATCGTGGCATCGGTTACGCGTTCGCACGCGCACTGATCGAGCGGGGGGCCGCCAAGGTCTACGCCGGTGTCCGCGATCCGGCGAGCGTGAGCGACGAGGACCTGACTGTTCTCCGCCTGGACGTCACCGCGCCGGAAGACGTCGCCGCGGCTGCCGCGGCCGCCGGTGACGTCACCATCGTGATCAACAACGCGGGTGTCGGAGGCTTTGACACCAAACTGCTGACGGGCTCCTTCGACGGCGCGCGGGAGGCGATGGAGATCAACTACTTCGGAACCTGGGCCGTCTCCCGTGCCTTCGCGCCGGTCCTGGCCCGCAACGGGGGCGGCGCACTGATCAACATGCTGTCGACGGCCTCCTGGGCCTCCCGGCCGGACTACCCCGGGTATGCGGCGTCCAAGGCAGCCCAGTGGTCCTTGACGGGTGCGCTGCGCGAAGGCCTGCGCGAGCAGGGAACTCTCGTGATCGGTGTCCACGCCGGTTTCGTGGAGACGGATCTCAGCTCCTTCACGGACGCACCGAAGATCAGCGTGGAGGACCTTGCGGAGCAGACCATGGACGCTCTGGCGAACGACCGGGTCGAAGTCCTTGCCGACGAGCGGACAAGGCAGGTCAAGCGGGCTCTGTCGCAACCAGTGGAACGGTGAGAAGACGCCGGCGGACCGGAGAGCCACCGGCACCGTTCGGCCGGCTGGCTCGCTCCTGTTTCTGGGCGGCACCGGAGCCCGCCGGATCCGTGCCGCACTCGATGTCGGTCCCGCGGTCACCGTCGCGCTGCACGCTTTCACGACCGGCCTCGCACTGGGACTGGCACCGGTCCGGGCGAAGCTGATCGCCGCCGGTTTCGCGGACACACCCTTGTCCGCTCGGCTGCTCTGCAGGAGTCGGTGTCGGTCTGGCCGGAGACGGCCGGGGTAGAGGCAAGACCAAGAAAGGCCACGCCTCCGGCGGCTACAAGGGCTGCGACGGACGGGTAGCTGAATTCCGGCCTGCTCGGCGACGGAGGCTAGTCCGCCCCACACAGCCGCACCCTACCCGGTGGGGCTTCTGACCTCGGGATACCGTGGGATGCGGCACGGAGACGAACGACGGCGGCTGCGGCGACCGCGCCGGGGGCCGGGAGCACCGGCGTCTCCCGTCGGCGCGGAAAGGCATCACAGTGTGCCGCCGCCCTTCCGATTACCACCAGCGAGTTGACCTACCATCATGACGATGAGGCCGGCAAGGAGAATCGCGGCGCCGATCAGCGTTCCCGACGGCCGAGCGAGTATCAGCCCGAGAACCAACTGCCAGCACAGTGCGAAGGCCACCACCAGCTGCCCCCAGCCGTAGATCCGCGGGGCACGAACATGGCGCCGGTTCATGGGAAGCACCCAGCCACGGGTCACCGCCGCAACGCCGGAGGCGGCAATGAGTAGCGCCAACAGGATCAGAGGCACGGCGAAGTACAGCTTCACGGTTTCTCCCCCTGCTACCGGGCCCACGCCGGCCACACCGTGATCATGACACCAGCCGCATCACACGTCCACACTCACGCAGTCCCGGTGCTCGGCCGTACAAGTCTCAGCCGAACATGCACCGCATGGACGCCGGCCTCCGCGGGGCGAGTCGGCCCGAGAGGGGCAGGGTGTGTCGCCGGCCCTGTCGGCTCCGCCCAGCGGGGGGCCCGGGGTTAGGCGCAGGGCGGCGTCACAGTTCAGGAGATCCTTCACCGGCCCACGCCGCTACAGCGGAGCGGGTTCTGACGATCCCCCCGGGGGTCTGCTTCTCGGCGCGAGGAGCAGGCCCGCCGCATCATGCGAGAGGTGTCCAGAGGGCCGTCCCCGCAGTCACGGGAGGCCCCGACAGTCCGGTCAGCAGCCTCCGGGACGTGGTCAGCGACAGTCGTTGAGCCATTCACCCGGTATCAGGTCTCGAACACGCTCGAGGTCTTCTGCCGTCCGGCCGCGGGCCAGGATGGCCGCGCCGTCGTCATCGCGCAGAAGGACGTCCTGGCCCAGGAACCACCGTGTCCCCTCACCGGCGGGGTACGCCGGGAAGGGCAGTCGGACGGCATTCGCCTCCAGCAGTTCAACACTGTCGTCATCCGGGTCGAGGAAGTCGCAGAGGTCTTCGTCGGCCTGCAGGGACTCCGACAGGATGATCTCCACGAAGCAAAGAGACAGACGTTCCAACCAGTCCTGCCACCGCTCGGCATTCTTGTCGGCAAGGTCAAGCCGGACGAGCACCGCAGGGTCGTCATCTTGGAGGCTGCTGAGAAGGACGCCCCAGGAGGCGGCTCCCTGGTTCTCATGCCGGAAGACCAAGGCCTCCTTGGCGTCGTCGACATACAACTCTGCAGGGCCGAGCAACACATCGTGGTTGCTGGTGAGATCCGGCCGGCGTCCGAACAGCACATACGCCTCGCGCAACGCCGTCGGGAGCCGGAGCCCCAACCTCTCCTCAGCAGCGTCGAGTTCGGCTTCCGGCCATCCGTCATCACGTCCCAGGGCGGCACCTACCCAGTGGGCAGCGAAGCCCTGAACAAAGGCCCATGCACCACTGCGGTCTCCGACACCTCTGGCGAGCGACGCGGCAAGATCGAACTCTTGTGTCATGCGAGGACGATATCCGTCCACTCTGAAGCCGCTTCATCCGCCTCCAGATGAGTTCTAGGCGCACGCCAGTTCCAAACGTCATAAGCAGCCCTGGAACTTGGATGGAAGCGGCATGGACAGTCGTAGACCTGATGGTGGGGCCAGTGTCTCGGAGCCAGAACTTGCGCATCTGGACCCGGTGACGATGGCGGTCGTACGTGGCGTCGAGGTGTCGGCCGCGCAACTCCTCCACCCTGAACAGGCGTAGGTCGTTCGCCTGGTTACCCCTTGCAGGGAGGCGACCGCTGGGGCCGATCTAATCCCCCATCACTCTTAGTTAGTCCTGAGCTATAGTCCTCCGACCGTGACCATGACACGTAGAGGGATTCTCAAAGGGCTGGCCGCCGCGCCGTTCACCGCGGCCGCCGGCACCCTGCTGTTCCCCGCCACGGCGGAAGCAGCAAGCATCAACGCACAGCAGTTCAGCCTCACCAGCCGATCAGCCAACAGTTACGGCGAGTTCGCCGATCTGACCACCGGTCTGGCGGCCAAGCTGCCCAAGGTCGACGCGACGACCGTCATCGCCGACACCAACCGCAGCGCGACTCACCTCACCAGCGCTCCCAGCACTGTCGAGGCCTTCTCGACCGGATTCGCCTGGGACCCTGCCGACCAGGCGGTCGACTACTGGATTCCGCAGGGCGTCACGACCAGCGCCGACGCCTACGGCAACGGGCTCTACCCCGAAGGCGGATCCAGCAGGGTCGTTCTCGTCTCCTGGTACTTCGAGACGGACCCGGACGGCGATGGAAGAAACCAGTACGACCTCGACAAGGGTCTGCGGCTGACCTTCGTCGACTACACCACGTCCACCAAACCGACGTACCGACACGTGCTTCTGGTCGAGCCGGTCAAGACCGGCACCGGAGAGTACTCCTTCAACCCCATCCGCAAGCACGCCGGCGGCATCATGTGGTACGGCAACCTGCTCTACGTCGTGGACACATACAAGGGCCTGAGAGTGTTCGACCTGAACACCCTGTTCAAGGTCGCCACCGCCGAGGTAGACATCTGCGGTCTGCACACCGACGGCTCGTACTACGGCTACGGGTACCAGTACGTTCTGCCTCAGATCCGCGCCTACGACAACGCCGGGACGTACCTTCGCTACACCGCGATCGGGCTGGACCGCACCAGCTCCCCGGACAGCCTGGTCGTCAGCGAGTACTCGAAGTCGGGAAACGTCGACTACACCGATGGCACCTTCAACGGTACCGGCCCAGGCACCACCACACCCAAGGTAGTCCGCTGGAACCTCGACTACACCGACAGACGAATCGCCTCACTGACCGCGTCCGAAGCCGTCACCGTCGCTCAGGAGAAGATCCAGGGAGTGGTGTCCTGCAACAGCAAGCACTACCTTGCCGCAAGCGCCGGCCCATCCGCCAAGGGCTCGCTGCGCACCTTCAACTCTGGCGCGTCGACCGCAACCACCATTTGCGATCTGGCCATCGGCTGTGAGGACCTCAGCTTCCACAGCAGCAGCGCGTCCGGATGGGCGTACAGCGAATCCGTGATCTGGAACGTCAGCGAGTACACCGGCAAGCGGTACGTCTACGCGGTACACGCAGACGGTTCATAAGCACCTTCCCCTTCCACAGCAGTTGGGTCCGGCAGGTCGCTGCGCCGCAACACAGACAGCGATGAGGCGTATAGGCGAGGCCGGATACCTGCCGTGGTCCGGTCCCGCCGCGTAGCGGCCCCGCCCGGTGGGCGGGAGCTAGGCGGCGGGCCGTCACTGCGGGGCGAGCCGAATGAGCTGTGGCGCCGTCTGCGTCTTGCCAGAGGTGAGTGACTCTGCACGCGAGAACGGTCTCTGGCTCACTCCCTGTTGTCGTGTCACGCGGCTGAGCTGCACTCGACGAAAGAAGCAGGTCAGATGGACCCTCGCATCCCCCGCCTCCGGCGCAGGCTAGCCGCTGCGCCGTTCCAGCCACGGTGTAGTCACTCATTCGGAGAAGAACACCACCGATTTCGCCCGGGCCCACGACTGACCCGTGCGCAGATCGCAGCGTTCGAATCCAAGCACGCAATCGCTCTCCCCGGTCCCTGTCAGAGCACCACGCGGCGACGTGTCGCGGGCGACCGCCCGGCGGTGCGGCTAGGGCCTGTTGCGAAAGCCGTAGGCCGCCTGCGCTCGACCACCCAGGCTGTCCGCCACCCTGGCGCGGGCACTGGGGCGCCCGGCGCCATGCGCGAGGCCCGCACGGCGTGGGTTCTCGCAACGGCGCTCACCGCTGCGGGCCCGTCGCCCTAGTCGTCATCGGCGAACAGGAGAGCGCCTGGGCACCCAGAAAGCGTGACTGCGGTGCTGAGGCCGCGGGAAACTCGGCTGCAACTGAGGCCGCCCGCCCATAGGATCCTCGCTCGAGGCGCGGCGCCGGCATGGCGCCCTGCCGACAGTGGGCACTCGACGGACCGGGACGCGTGACGCAATGAGCAGCCGACTCTTCGCAATCTCCTTCGACGCGCACCAGCCCGAACGCCTGGCGCATTTCTGGTCGGGCGTCCTGGGCTTGGAGACAACCGACGACTCGTACGGCGGCGTCGTCCTGCCGTCCGGGAATGACGCCGACTACCGTCTCGGCTTCCGTCCCTCCCCGACGCAGAAGACCGGCCAGAACCGGCTGCACTTCGACCTCACCAGCTCCTCCCTGGAGGACCAGCGGGAGATCGTGGCCAGGGCACTCGACCTCGGCGCGCGGCACGTGGACGTCGGCCAGGGGCCGGACGCGTCCCACGTAGTGCTCGCCGACCCCGAGGGCAACGAGTTCTGTGTCATCGAGCCGGGCAACGACTTCCTCGCCGGGTGCGGCCTCATCGGAGCGCTCGCCTGCGATGGTTCGCAGGCCGTGGGTTACTTCTGGAGCAAGGCGCTGGGCTGGCCGCTGGTCTGGGACCAGGACGAGGAGACCGCCATCCAGTCACCGGACGGCGGTACGAAGATCACGTGGGGCGGTCCGCCGCTCATGCCGGATCCCGGCAAGGACCTGCATTTCGACCTCGCGCCTGACGACGATCAGCAAGCAGAGGTCGACCGCCTGCTCTCCCTCGGGGCGAAGCGTCTCGACTCCCCCGACAGCGGGGACGGCACGGTGGTGCTCACCGACCCCGACGGCAACAAATTCCGTGTGCTGACGCGCCGGTAAGACGGCAGCCGCGGCGGGCGGTCGCCGTCACGAGGAGGGCAACCGCGGCCGGGAGGTAACGGTCGAGGGCGAGGGAGGCGGCCACTCACCTGCCGGGATCCAGCCGGCGGGCGAGGTCGTGGGCGGTGGCGCCGGTGAGGTCGCCGACGTGGGCCCCGACGATTTCGAACCGGCCGCCGGTGATCGGGGAGGCCACGTAGGGGGTGCCCCAGAGTTCGCCGTCGACGATGATGGCGAACTCGTTCCGCGGGAGTGGGGCCTCCGCGAGGGAGCCGGTGAGGGCGGCGAAGCGGGTCCGGTCGGCGGGGCCGAGGGTCACCTCGACCTGCCAGGTGCCGTCGGCGGTGCTCTTTTCGGCCTTCGCTGAGGCGACACGGACGTCGGTCATGCCTCTGGCCCGGTCGGCGTGGACGCAGGACGCCGGTTGCGTCGCGGTCGCGGGCTCGGTGTAGCCGCCGCTGCCCTCGGGGCAGGCATGCTCCACGGACGAGGTGACCGGCAGGAGAGAGATCGGGGCCGCCTTGCCGGTGCCGTCTCCTGTGGCGGGCTGAACCACGTGCGCGCGCGGGGGCGCGCTGTCCGCGGCGGCCACCCAGGCGGTGGTGACCAAGGCGGCCGCGACGAGGCCCACCCCGGCACGGGCCAGCCGCTGCCGGCGTCGGGCGACCCGCAACGCCTCGTCGGCAAGGCCGGCCAGACCGGCACCGGCGGCACCGCCGCTCTCCCGGACGTGGGCGTGCAGGGCATCGTGCAGCGACGTTTCGGGCAGGGGGTGTTCGGTCGAGTGGTTCATGCGGTGACGCCCCTTCCGGAGGTGATGGAGGAGGCCGACGGTCCTGCCTCGGCCAGGGTGGTGCGGAGCGAGGTGAGGGCCTTGTGGGTCTGGCTGCGGACCGTTCCCTGGGCGACGCCCAGGATCGCGGCGATCTCGCTGTCCGGCCGGTCCTCGAAGTAGCGCAGCACGATCACCGCACGCTGGCGCCTGGGCAGTCGCCGCAGTGCGGCCATGATGTCCTGCCGCTGGACCACGGTGTCGGCCCAGTCGGCGGCCTGCCCGGACGGCTGGTCCGGCAGGGTGTCCGTGACCGTCTCACGTCCCCAGCTGAGGAGCCGGAAGCGATCCACCTGGGCGTGGTAGAGAGCCCGGCGCACGTAGATCTCCGGCTGCTCCCGGTCACGCAGCTTCGACCAACGCCGCGCGGTGGAGGCGAGCGCGGTCTGGAGCAGGTCCCGGCCCTGCTCCCAGTCCCCGGTCAGCAAGTAGGCCGTGTGCAGCAGCGATCTGGACCGCGCCGCCACGAATTCGCGGAACTGGCGTTCCTCTTCGGCGTTCAATGCGCCCTCCCTCGTTCACATGTACAGACGGGTGGGGAACAGGCTTTGACTGCCCTGTCGGTCGGACTTTCTCGGTGTCGCACATCGAGCGCCGACCACCTCTACGTGAAGGGCGCGCAGCAGACGTCCTGGGCGAAGCACGGGCGAGCGGCCCGATTCCTTCCTGCGTCCTGGTGACGAGCCTGCTGCGGGAGTGACCCGCGACGGGGCAGGTCCGCAGCGCACCGTGCGGGGTTCCTCGGGAGGGCGGGCGGTCGCGACCTGTCCAGCCGCGCCTGGATCCTGGGCTCCGGCCTGAACTCAAGGACCCAGACGCGGGTGACGCGCGAGGTCTGCGAACGAGGGACCGGCATGGAGGCCGAACGGTTGTACGTCGGCACAGCTCAAGTATTGCTCAGACCGCTTGCCTGGGCCTTCTCACGGTGATCGGATCACCACATCTTTGAACGGCACCAGCCGTTCACCGCAAGGGGGACTCGTGGAACGTGACCGCCGAAGTCTGCCAGTAAGCGCTACTCGCGTGAGAGCGAGGACGGCCGCCGCGTACGCCGTCGCCGGCGCGGTCCATCTCGTGACGGCCGCGCTGTTCATCGGCAGCGTGTTGCTGATCGTCGTCGGATTACGCACGGTTGTTCAGCCCATGGTGGGCCTGGCGCTTCTGGGTCTGGCTCTTGCCATGCGCCCGCGGATCGGGCAGCTGAACGCCGACCTGCCCACGCTGCGCGCGGCAGACGCGCCGGCGTTGTTCGACCTGTTGGGCGGCATAGCCGACACCTGCGGAGTGCGGCCCCCCGAATCGGTCCAGCTCGCACCGGAGTTCTCGGTCACCGTCACCCACTACGGGTTCACCCGGAAGCGCTGCCTTGTTGTCGGCCTTCCGCTGTGGGCGGCTTACCCGCCCCAGCAACGCGTTGCCGCCATCGCCCATGCGATGGCCTACGCGGCTCCTCGCAACGTCCGGTCCCACGCGTTCGTCGCCATGGCCCTCGAGTCGCTGACCGCCGGGGCGAGGACCGTACGAGCCAACGACACCGCGTACATCACCCAGACCACCAATGCTCTCGCCTACGGTGCGGACGAAGTGGCGGCCGGAGCACGAAGCTTCAACATCCGGGTCAAGACCAGCGAGTGGGTGCTGTGGATCCCGAGGACGGCCTTGGCCGCGACAGCGCGCCTGCTGCTCTGGCTCACGCTGCCGGCCACACAGGGTGCGCTGTTGGAGGCGGACGACGCGGCAGCACGGACGGCGTCCTCCGAGGCCGCTGCCGCCGCGCTGAACGACCAGGACCTCGCGCGCGCGGTCTGCATGGAAGCGCATCGCCTGGTGATCGAGACGAAGACGCTCGCCACCAGACGATCCACCGCGGCTTCCCAGCACGACTTCTGGGAGAAACTCGCCCGCCAGGCGGCACGTCTGCGCGGACAACGAGCCGGTGACGCCACCCGTTGTTCTCTCGATGCCTCGCGCGTGGCCCGGTTGAGCGCGCCGCCGAGGCACCTGGCGGCGATCACTCTGGATGAGCCCGGCCTGACCCGGATCGCCGACGAGCTTCGCCTGCCCGAGAAGGCGGTGCTGGACAAGATGATGCGCGACGGCGTCGCTGAGGCACAGCCGTCCATGGCGCTGCGTTGAGGCCCCGGGCCCGTTGCCGGACCGCCCCCGCAGAGAGCCGGCAATGCAACTGCGCCCCAGAGCTTGGCGCCTCGGCTGGTCAGGACGTCTCGTCACCCTCCACGATGGCCGCATGGACAGATTGCAGGACAGCGCTTGGCCGTACGTGGCGGAGGTACTCCCTCCTGAAGAACTCCCGATGCTCGCTGCGCGAGCGCTCGTTGATGGACGTGACTCCCCTGCGCTGCGCGAACTGGCCGGCCTGACGCGCGGGAGCGACGAGAGCGAAATCCGTGAACTGTACGTCCAGGCCATGGACGAACTCCTCATACCCCTCCCGGACGAGGAGACAGCCGGCCGATATTTACTCATGAGCCTCGCGTTTGGTCTCGTGAGAGGCGAGCTGAGCCCCAAGGACGTGGCCGACCGGCTGTCGATGACGGTCGCAGCCCGCACCCGGGAGGAGACACGGTTCCTGTCCGTCGCGGCGGAGTACAGCAAATGGATCAGCGCCGACGAGCTCCCGGCCTGGGAGAACGATCTGAGCATCGCGGCCCGCTCGTTGGCCACTTCCATCGACCGCGGCCCCGGCGCGCCGAATCCCCGGCACCAATGACTCACCCCGGATAGCCCCCGTGCCAGATGGTGCGGGAATCACGAGAAACACCTCTCAGTGCCCAATGTCGTACATCTCCCTTGCGACAGCCGGGGCTTCGGGGCGAGGGTCGATCGGCGTGAGCACGCCGAGGCGGTCCTCGATCGCCTGGGCAGCGGCCAGGCACAGATCTTCCCGGAAGGCCCGCCCGACGACCTGTACGCCGGACGGCAGTCCGTCGTCGACTCCGGTTGGTACGGCGACCGCGGGGACGCCCACGAAGCTGGTCACCGTGCACAGGCGCATGCCCTTGGCGACTCGCTCCCGTCCCGCCTCGTCGTGTGACTCAAGGCCCGGCTCGACGGGCGGCTCGGTGAACACGGGTCCGAGTAGCAGCGGGTACTCGTCGAGGAACTCTGCCCAGGAGCGGCGGATGCCGAGCCAGGTCCCCATCAGCCTCGTGAGCTCTGCGGCGTTCGCCGGCGGAGTCTTGTCCATGGCCATCTGGATGTAGCGGTCCCCGCCTTCGCCGAGCAGTCTCCGCACCACCGGCCAGGTCGGGGCGAATTCGGTCACGGTGATCCGGCGGTATGCCTCGAGTGCCTCGTTTAGCCGCGGGACGTCCGCCATCTCCCGTACGTCGTAACCCGCGTCGCGCAGCGCGTCCGCTGCCGCCGTGACGGCGCGGTGGACCGTGGGGTGGACACCGTGACCGCCGGGGTTGGCGACGAGCGCTACCCTGACCGGACTCGGCAGCGGTTCGCCGTAGAGGGGCACGGGTACGGCCCGGGGGTCCCGCGGATCGGTCCCGGCCAGCGCCTCGAATGCCAGCCGCAGGTCGGCGACCGTACGGGCCAGGGGGCCGTCGGTGACCAGCATCTGTGAGGCTGGTCCAGGGTCGTCCGGACCGAGGACACGGTGGTCGGCGGGGAACCGTCCGGTGGTCGGCTTCAGTCCCGTCACGCCGCAGAAGGAGGCCGGGATCCGCACGGATCCGCCGGAATCGTTACCGAGTCCGAGTGGTGCCATGCCGGTGGCGACGGCCACTCCGTCGCCGCCGCTGCTTCCGCCCGGGGTTCGGTTCCGGTTCCACGGGTTGGCGGTGTCGCCGAACAACTCGCTGCGGGTGTGCATCCCCGCCAGGACCAAGGTGGGCATGTTGCTGTGGCCGATCGGTATGGCTCCCGCCGCGCGTAGCCGGGCCACCGGGGGCGCGTCGGCCGGGGCCACCAGGTCGCGGAAGCGTGCCGTTCCCAGTGTGGTCGGTACGCCTTCGACAGCTGTGGTCTCCTTCACCGTGAACGGCACGCCGGCCAGCGGCCCGAGCTCTTCGCCCGCTGCCCGCCGCTGGTCCGTGTGCGCCGCGGCCTCGCGGGCTTGCTCGACCATCAGCTGTGTGACCGCATTGACCTGCGGGTTGACCTCGGCGATGCGGTGCAGATGGCTGTCGATGAGTTCAGCCGCCGATATTCGTCCGCCTCGGACCGCCTCCGCCTGGGCGGCGCTCGTCATCGCCCATAGGGCGTCCTGCCTGATCATCGCGCTTCCCATCCGGATGCCGAAGTGCTTGTGCCCGAACCTTAGCCCGGAAGCGATACGGTCGTATTGGAATAAGGAGGGTGCCCAGCATGCCCAAGCAGGTTGACTACGAGAGCCGACGCCGCCGGATCGCCGAGGCCGTCTGCCTCCTCGCCGACGAGAACGGTCTGGAGAAAGTGAGCATCCGCGACGTCGCCGCTCGCGCGCAGGTCTCCGTGGGAGCCGTTCAGCGCTGCTTCCGCAGCAGGGACGAGATGCTTCTCTTCGCCGTCGACCACGTAGGTGAGCGCATCACCGAACGTGTAAGGAACCGCCTGGCCGCAAGCCCGGATCAGTCGGCCGCAGCGGCCTTGGAGCACGCGGCCGCCGAGATTGCCCTGCTCCGCGAAGAACACCGCGCCGAAGCGCGGATCTGGCTCGCCTTCGTAGCTCAGGCCGCTCTCAGCGAGTCGCTCGCCGGCCCGCTGAGAACCAGCTACGCGGCCCTGCAGAACCTCGTGGTCCGCCTTATAACGGAGGCCACAGAGAGCGGCTCGGTGGGCGAAGGCGTTGCGTCGCCCAGCCCGCAGTACGAGGCCTGCACCCTGCTCGCACTCGCCGACGGTCTCACCAGCCACGTGCTCATAGGTCACTTGACCGCAGAGGAAGCCGAGGCAGTCCTGCACGCGCATCTGTCCGGCATATGGGAACGCCTTGGCATCGCCCGCCCCCGAAAGGCCGTCTGACGCTCGGGGTTCTTAGGCCGCTCAGGGCCTCTCATGTCCCGTGCGGCTGCATGCCGTGCCACTTCATCGCCCGATGGGGTAATCACTGCGTCGTGTCAGTGCCTCTGACGTGAAAGACGCGGTCTGGTTGCCCCAGGCCGAAGGTGTCGACCCAGCCGTCACCACGGTTGAATCCCGCGGTGGTCCGGCGCTTGATCCGCCCGGGCGGGGCTGCGGAAGGTTCATAGCCTTGGCTGAGGCCCGTGCCGGTGTCAGCGTATGCGTACCTCGTCGCGTACACGACCCCATCATGCAGCCATTCGTTGCGCACGATGGGACGCCTGAGGATCGCCTCGAACCAGTCTGCTGTTCGGTTCGCGGTCGTCAGGGGGCTCCCGGTCACGTCGAGAGCGAGGGGGGTGGGGTCGCTCGGGAGAGTGAAGTCCTGATTGTGGAGCTTGTCGCCGCGGGCACGGGCCCCGTCGAAGTGGACACCGACCGTCAGCACGATGCAGTTGTGCCGGGGGGCATCGATGTCGAGGTAGGCCAGCAGCACTCCGTATGGAGTGTGGTCCGCAGGCAGCAGGACGGTTTCGATGGGCTGGACGGGCCAGAACCGTGCACGGTCCTGGAGGACATGGGCGAACTCTCGCTGGGCCGGCTCCAGGTCGTTGTCGTTGCACTCGAACCAGGGGATCTCTTCCACACAGGCACCCTATGGTCAGCTGACCCGAACGGCTCCGGCGCCGACTGGGATGATCTTGGCGCTGCCTACAAGCAAACCACGGCGCCAAGCCCCAACTGTGCGTCACAGGCCAGGATTTGCTCGCGCCCCGAAAGCATGACCCGTCGATGTCGGGCAACCAGAAGGAAACCAAAAGCAGAGAAAAGAACCTCATCACAACAGGTTGGGAGATGTCGATGTCGTCCTACAGCACAGGCACGCACAAGACGAGCCGGACGAGCGGACTGGCGATCGCGGGACTGGTCTGCGGCATCCTCGGCCTGTTCATCCTGCCCATCATCCTGGGGCCGCTGGCCATAGTCTTCGGAGCCGTGGCGCTGCGCCGGACCGGTTCCGTGATGGCGAAGTGGGACATCGGCCTCGGAGTGCTCGACATCCTTCTCATGATCGTGATGTTCGTCGTCGCCGCCAACAACGGCGGCAGCTTCACCTGGCACATCGGCTGACCTGCACGCCCTGGCGGCGCACGGACTCCATGCGCCGCCGCGAGGGCATGAACGCATACCTGCGCCGCCTCTCGGCCCCGCCGTCGAGAGGCGGCGCCGGCATGAGGTGGACGGGTCCTGCGCGTCGTGGATGCTGTCGCGGGGGGTGCTGGTGACGGAGCACGCCTCCCGCCGGCCCGTCGTCTGCTCGCGGCGACCCTCGTTCCGGTGGACCTTTCCTCGGTAAGGCGTACCAGCGGTGCCGCAGGGGCCGCGGCCAGCCCCTGCGGTCGAGTGGCCCTGTGCGGGAGTGAGTTAGTTGACGCAGCCGGGGACGGGCGACGGGCTGCAGTTCGTCGGGGTGTTCTCCCTGATGACGGACTGCTTGTTCACCACGGTGCTTCCAGCGCCGTTGAACACCCCTCCGGGAGCGCCGCCCGCCTTGTTCCTGGTGACGCGGCTGACGTTGAGGACGAGGATGGAGCCGGAGTTGACGTTGTAGATGCCGCCTGCCTGCACGCCGGCCGAGTTGTTCCGGACGGTGCTGCCATTGAAGGTGAGGCGCCCGCCGTCCGCGTTCGTGGCGCCCCCTCCGTGGTCACGGGCGACGTTGTCGGCGATGGTGCTGTCGTTGACGGTCATCTGGGAGTCGTTCCACAGGCCGGCGCCGTCACCGGCGTTGACGTGGTTGCCGGTGACCGAGCTGTTGGAGACGGTGACGGTGCCGCCGTCGTTGAACAGGCCTCCCCCGGCGAAGCTGTTGGCCGTGTTGCCGTAGAGCGTGGAGCCTTCGACGGTGGCGGTGCCGCCTGCGGTGGTGGTTTCGCGGGGCTGGATCGCAAGGCCTCCGCCGAACCCTCCGGCCGTGTTGTCGTGGATCCGGGAGTCGGTGAGTCTCAGGGTTCCCTGGTCGTCGATTCCGCCGCCGTCGCCGCTTGCGGTGTTGTTCCTGACCGTCACGGACTTCGCGTTCAGGGTCCCCCCGGACTGCACGAGGATGCCGCCGCCGTCGCCGGTCACGTTGCCGTTCTCGACTGTGACTCGGCTCAGCGTGGCCGTGCCGCCGACCCCGACGTCGAGCAGCCGGAAGCGGGCCGTGCTGGACGGGTCCCGGCGAAGGACGGCGCCGTTGCCCACGAAGTTCAGCCGGACGGTGATGGCCGGTGTCGCGTCCTCGCCGCTGAACGGCGTCGTGAAGTTGTACACGCAGCGGCTGGCGAGGGTGATCGTGCCGCCTCCGGCGGCGTTGGCCGCGGCGATCGCCTCTTTGAGGGACGCCGTGTCGCACCTTACGTGTGTCTCGGCGTGGGCGCCGACGGAGGTGGCGGCCGAGGTGAGTCCGGCGACAAGACAGATGGCGAGAACCCGGGCTGTTGTGCGTGTGCGACGTGGAGACACCGAACGAGGACGACGCATAAGGACTCCTTGATGCAGTGATGGGACCACCCGGGCCGACGGGGGCCGTGCGCGTGCAGGTCACACGCGCGGCCCACCGACCTGACCGGGCGCATCGTCCATGCCCGCTGCATGGGGTCTAGGGCCGCCCATGGCGCGAAGTCCACCCGCACGAGGACGCAAAAGGCGTCTTTGGACGTCGCCTCTCGCAGCTGACGCTTGTGCTGTTCAGCGGCCCGGTCGGTGGTCAGTGTGGTGTGGGAGCCTCAAGGGGCGGCCTACGCGGCCGCGCTGCTTGAGCGGCGGCGTGACATCACCGAGGACGACGAGGACACCTCACCCTGGTCGACCGGCCCGTTGATCGATGAGGCCAGCGGACCTCTGATCTACTTCGCCATGCGATGGAGTATGGCCGAGGAAGCGTCCGCCTACGCGGCGGCCGTCGCGGAGTCGATGGTCCGCTTCGACGTGCAGCAGGACCGGCTCTGGCCGTGAGCAGGTCCGCCGATTGGCGGCGGCCGATGGAGCACGCGGTAGAGCCGCGCCCAGACAGGCGGGTTCGTGCGCGTGCAGGCGCACATGCGTCTGCACCGCCGCTGCCTCCGCGCGATGCCTCGCCTGTTCCGTCACCGCGCTACCGCCGCACCGCGATGGCGGCATACCGGCTGCCAGTTCCGGTCGGCCGCGCTACCGCCTCCCGGACCGGTGTCGTCAGACCCCGCCCTCGGCTCATGGGTCTCGCGGTCCGCTTCCTCCGGTGGTACGGCGGCGCATGCGTCCAGGGGTGACCGCCGTGCCTCACGGGCGCGCGATCTGAGCCGTACGCCTTACGACGGTGGTTCCGCTCCGGACTGTTCGCTCACCATGTAGCGCGCGTACCAGTCCGGCCAGTCGGGGTCCTCCGCGCCGATGCGTGCCTCGTGTTCGCCGTGGGCCGCGGCGGCGCGGCGAAGGGCACTCGCCAGGCCCTCCGCCGAGGCGAATTCGGTGGTAGCGGGGTCCAGCCGTCCGGGCAGCCGGTTGGTGATCTCCTGCAGGAACCAGCCGTTGCCGTCCGGGTCGGTGAAGGAGAGGAAGGAGCCGTAGCTGCCGCGTCCCGCGTCGGGACCCGGTACCCGGGCGTCGGTGTCGGCGTGGTGGAAAACGCCGCCGGCATCGTGGAACACCTCACTCGGGTCGGCACCGCGCCGCGTCAACTCCTCGTGAGCGGCCTCGATGTCGTCGACCACCAGGTGCAGACCCTGGGCCGAGCCTGGCGCCTGCGCCGTGACGGAGGTGCCGAAGATGACCGATGCCGGTGAACCCGGAGGCGTCACCTGAACCACCCGGAACTCGGCGTCGGGGGCGATGTCCGCGTCGAGTCTCCACCCCAGCGCCGTGTAGAACTCTTTGGCCCGGTCGACGTCGGACACTGGCACTACGACGACCTCGAGTTTCATGTCCATGATTGTGTCTCCGGATCGGAGGCGGACCGACGCCGCCGGTCCGCGATGCGGGCCGACGTGCTGGTCGGATGGTCAGTGCGCTACGAACTGCTGGCCGCCGTCGATGTCGTACGTGGCGCCGGTGAGGGCGCCGTTGGCCATGATGTGCAGAGCCAGGGCCGCGACATCGGCCGGGCCGACGACCCGCCCGATGGGTAGCGTCTTCCGCAACTGTTCCCGACGCGCTTCGAGTTGGTCACCCAGCAGAGAGGCCGAGAGCGGTGTGTCCACGAACCCGGCCGCGATGAGGTTGACCCGGACCGGGGCCAGCTCCAGTGCCAGGTTCGCGGTCAGCGCCGGGAGCGCCGCCGTGAGCGCGCCCGTCACGGCCATCCCGACCGCGGGCCGACGGCCGCCCGTGCCGCCGATGAACAGCAGCGTTCCTCCTGGCCGGACCTTCTCCCGGCTCGCCCGGCCGGCCGCCAGCATCATCGCGAGACGCCCACCGAAGTCACGTCCGGCGTCGGTGAGGTCGAGTTGGTCGAGGGGCGTGTACGACGGGCTGCCCGCCGTGACCAGCACATGGTCGACGGGATCCGGCAGTCCGTGCAGGAAGCGTTCCAGACGGTCGGTGTCCAGGGCGTCGAACGCGGCCGTGCTCAGGGGGCGCACGTCGTCCGCCGCCCGCTCGAGCCGGTCGGCGTCGCGTGCCGCGAGCACCACTGCACCGCCTGCCGCACGCACCTGTCGCGCGGTCTCCAGACCGATCCCTGAACTTCCTCCCACGACCACGACCGTTCGCCCGGCCAGCCATCCGTCTGCTGAACGGGCCCCTCCGTCCTTCGCACTCACAGCAACTCCCCGTAGTACGAACGCGATTGGCGGGTGTCCCTCCGCACGCCACACCTATGCGTCTCCGTGTCTCCCGAGGCCCAGTACGAGACGACCTGCGGAGCCGAGAGGAGGGGAAGGCGGGCGGTCAGGGTCGACCGCCACAGCCGGCCGAGCTCGTGGCTCTCAGTCTGGCACTCGTCTGGCCTGGGCGCATCCGGGGTCTGGCGCCCAGAGGGACGGGCCCGGGGCGGCGTGGCGCGGCTCAGGAATGGGTGGTGAAGCAGGCGGGGTCTTCGCCGAGCCGGACGCGTTCTACTGCGTAGAGACGAGCGAAGGCGCCTGGCCGAGTAGGAGGTCCCGGACCCGGCAGGGCCCAGAAAAGGAGGAGCGCTGCCGGCCGGCCCGGTACCCGGGCCGAGTAAAATCATGACGCCGACAAAACCCCTTTCGCACCCTTCCTGTCCTTATCCTGCCTCAATGGCTATCGACTACGCGGCAGTCTTCCAAGCACTGCCCGGCGCCGTTGCTCTGCTGACTCCGGACCTGGTGTTCGCCGACGCCAACCTGGCGTTCCTGCGGCAGGCCGGACGCAGCCGCGACCAGGTGGTGGGCCGCTACCTCTTCGACGTCTTCCCCGACAACCCGCAGGACCCGTCGGCCTCCGGCGCCCGCAACCTGGAAGCATCCCTGCGCGCGGTCCTGGCCAACCATGAGATCGACACCATGGACCTGCAGCGCTACGACGTGGAATCCGCGCAGCGCCCGGGTCAGTGGGAGGAACGCTACTGGAGTCCCGTCAACGCGCCGGTCTTCACCCCCGACGGCCACATCGCCCTGGTGATCCACCGAGTCGAGGAGGTCACCGAACTCCTGCGGGCCGCCAGCCGTCCGGACGGCTCACGCCAGCTCGAGGCCGAGCTCTTCAGCCGCATGCGGCAGCTGCACGAAGTCAACGAGCGCCTGCGTCGCGCCCATGCCCGGGAGCGTGAGGTCGCCCTCGCGCTGCAGCGCGCCATGCTCCCCGTGCCGGCCCCGATCGCCCATCACCGGATCGCTGTCCGCTACCGGCCCGCGGTCGGCTCCCTCAACGTCTGCGGCGACTGGTACGACCTGGTCCAGCTCTACGACGGCGACAAGATCGCCGTCGCTGTCGGGGACGTCGTCGGCCACGGCCTCGAGGCCGCGGGCATCATGGGCCAACTCCGCAGCGCCCTGTCCGCCACCTCCCGGGTCGCCGCCGGCCCCGCGCAGGCCCTGGAAGTCCTCGGCCGGTACGCGCACTCCCTCACCGGCGCCGAGTCCACCACCGTGGTGACCGCCTTCATCGACTTCAGCCGCCACCTCATCACCTACTCCAGCGCCGGCCACCCTCCCCCGGTCCTCCTGCGCGGCGACGGCACGGTGGAGTTCTTGGACCAGGCGACCGATCCGCCGCTGGATGCCGCCTTCGACCCAAGCCCCCGACCGGAAGCCGTCAGCGCCTTCACCGACGGCGACACCCTCCTGCTCTACACCGACGGCCTGATCGAACGCCGGCACCAGGACATCGACGTCGGACTCGGCCAACTCGCCGATGCTCTGACCTGCCACGGGGAGCTCACCAACCCTGAAGCACTGGCCGACGCCGTGATGCACGACCTCATCCCCGCCGAAGGGGTCACCGACGACACCGCCCTGGTCGTCGTCAGCCTCTGATCCGAACCGACGCTCGCGTCGCCCACTTCCAACGCGGCGACCACATCCGTACGCGCTGCGAGGTGGCCTCGAGAGGCACGGGGGGGCGCCGCGCTCGTCGAGTGCGGCACGCAGTCAGTGATACTCACGGGCCTTGCCTATGTGTGATCAACGGGTGGCGGGGCGGTGTGTGCGGTGCTGATGCAGGTGCTCGAGGGCATCGACAATGATCGTGCGGCGGTACCAGGAACTCCATGACGCGACTTCGACCGCGAGGACGCCCAGTGTCTGCTGCTGGGAGCCGGACAGCCATGTGCCCGGTTGGGAGCGGTGGACGGTCAGTGTCCCGGTGCAGTGGCCGTCGGGCGTGATCAGGGGAAGGCCGTGAACGGCCCGGGTGCCCGCCTCGAGCAGAGCCCGGCCGACGGGGTGCGTTGACAGTGCGGCATCGGTCGCGACGTCGGGCACCGTCACCGGCTCCAACCGCTGCTGCACCCGCGCGCATACTGCGGGCGGGCCGGCGACGAGGGCGGCTTGATCACGATAGGCGGCATCCAGCCCCTGGTGCTGTTCCAGCACGAGTACGTCGTCCTGCGCCGCATCCTTGAGGTGCAGTTCGGCTGCGTCCGCGTCGGTCACGGTCACCGCCTTGGAGATGGTCGCGATCAGCACCTGGCGCCGCTGGGAAGGCTTCACGCGGTGGGCGCGCAGGAACCCTGCCACCGGTGGCGCGGTTCGAGTGGTGCGCCCGAAGAACCATTGATCGGCGTGTCGTGGCGGTGGAGCCGTGATGACGGCGGAGGCGAGGACGCGCAGCGGCACGTTGAAGTGCTGAGAGGTCTCCTTGAGGAGGTCGAGTGCGGCGGAGGGCTTCGACAGGCCGTAGCGGGTCAGAAGGATGCCTTGGGCGACGCCGATCATGCCGCTGGTGCGGGCCTTGGCCTGCAGGTCGAGCATCTGCTCGTGCAGCACCTCGGGCTCCTCCGGCTCAGGGGCGGGCGGGATCCTGTCCGTCGTCAACATGTCGCCCGGTGCGGACAGCGCGGTAAGGGCTTCGGCAAGGGTGCGGTACTGGCGCATGCCGGTGATCTCGTGGTGGTCGAGGGCTCTGCGGACTCGTGGTGGCGCGGCGATCACCAGGAGCGGCGCATGGTCACGTTCGATGGCCCTTTGAAGGGTGCGGCAGGCAGAGGCGGAGATCAGCGGCACACCGGCCATGTCGAGGATCAGTGGCTGTCCCTGCCGTTCCGTGCGGTTGCTGCGCCCCTTCCGCAGACTTCGCATGAGTGGGACGCAGTGGTCGGCATCCAGCGGCCCGGACAGGCTGATCACCGACACCTGGTGGACACCTGATGTCACCGGCAGCCTCTTGTCGCTCACCTTCATCGTGTTCGCCTCGCTCCCACGTCGGCCACGGCTTGACCGCGCTGTCACCGTGTATTCGGCTCTTCATGTATGCAAGGACGCGGAAGCGAGGGGACAAAAATGATGATCTGGGGCAGCGAGCGATACCAGACGCGACCCCTTGCATGCGTGGTCACAAGCTCCGCGAACGAGACGTCCATCCCTTGACCTCGTCCGCCCCCGCACTCAGGACACGTGCCTGAACGGTTCCGCTCCGGTGTGGATCAGGAAGTCGGTGAGTACTTGGGCGAGTCGTTCGGGCTGGTCCTCGGGGACGAGGGTGGACGAGCCGGTGATCTCGATCAGCCGGCCCTGCGGGTAGAGCTCGGCCAGCCGGGGGCCGTGCTCACGCGGCATCAACCGGTCCTCGGTCGCCCAGACGACCAGTACCGGGCGGTCGAAGTCACGCAGTCGCTCGCTCCAGGCGAGCAAGGTCCTGCGCCCGGGGGCCCCGGTGGCGAATTTGGCGAAGTCCCTGCGGATGGCCCTGCTACGGGTGGCAGGAGCGAACCAGTCGTCCATGATCTCGTCGGGAATCCCACGCAGGCTCATCCCTCCGTATCCGCCCCGGCTGTGGCGGAAGGCAGGAACGCGCATGAGGCGCGTCAGGAGCCAGACGCCGCCGGGAACCCTGCACACCTGGGCCATGGCCTTGGCCGGCCCGGGGGGAAAGTTGTCGAAGGCCTCGCAGGCCACCAGCACCAGGCGCGCGATCTTCTGGTCCTGCCCCTCCGAGATCAGGAACTGGCCCCCGCCCCAGTCATTGAGCACGAGGGTCACCTGGCCCAGGCCCAGCTTCTCGATGAACTCGCCCAGGAGCCGGGCGACACCGCGCTGGGAGAGGTCGGCATCCGGGTTCATCGGCCGGCGGTGGCCACCCAGGGGCAGCGTGGGCAGGACGCAGCGGTATCCGTCCAGCAGCGGGACCACCTTGCGCCACTGGGTCTCGTTCATCGGCAGGCCGTGGCCGAACACCAGCACAGGCCCCTCACCGCCGGTGTCCTGGTAGTCGATCGGTCCGTAAGACAACTCGATACTCGGCATCGTCGACCCCCTTCTTGATAGATCGTTCTACTGTAATCTTGGAGGAGGAGGGAGTGGAAGACAATGGGACAAACGGACACACGAGCCAGAATCCAGGGTGCCGCTGCAGTGCTGTTCCGCCGTCACGGCTACTCGGCCACCGGCCTCAAGCGGATCGCAGCAGAGGCGGACGCACCGTTCGGCTCGATCTACCACTTCTTCCCCGGCGGTAAGCAGCAACTGGCCGAGGACATGATCCGCACGTCCGGCACCGAGTACGGCCGAATGGTCCTGGCTCTGCTGGACAGCGTGCCGGACCCGGTGGAGTCCCTCGAGCGTGCATTCGAAGCGGCTGCCGACGACCTCGCGGCGGCGGACTATGCCGACGCGTGCCCGATCGGAACAGTGGCCCTCGAAGTGGCGAGCAGCAATGAGGTGTTGCGGGTCGCGACGGCGGAGGTCTTCGAGCAGTGGGTGGGCACGGCTACGCAGTGGTTCGGCCGCTGGGTGGCCGAACCGAAGACGGCGCAGTCCCTCGCGTACTCGATGGTCATGATGCTGGAAGGGGCTTTCATGCTCAGCCGCGCCGCACGTGATCCGGAACCCCTGCGGGTGGCCGGCCGATCGATGGCCAACTTGCTGCGCACCGCGATCCTTCAGGCCGGCGGGACCTGATCTGCCGGCCGCCCGTGCACTTCGACCGAACCGGTGCCTCGCCGAATGACTCGCAGCAGACGCCGGTCCTCATCGTCATCGATCTCACGAACGCGTACTCGTTCAGCCACTGGCACAGCTTGACGGCCACACACTCCCAGGGCGGAACCGGTGCGCGTCAATGACTCCTCAGACCTGCGGCGGCCTCTCTCTCATTGCTCTGGTCAGTTCCGCGTCGTACTGATCGGCGTGGAAGCAGAACCCTGGGAGTTGCGCCCTGCCGGTCGGCACCTGCCAGTCGGACCACTCCACGATCCCGCCGTGACGCTGCACGAACACGGAGAGGTAGCCGCAGCATCCGCCTGTGCACTCGGGCTCTCCCAGCACTACGCGTCGGCCCTCGCCGGTCGCCCAGAGCGGAGCGCGACCGTCGGCGGGCAGCGCCTCGTCCGTGAAGGGGCCACGGCCTCCCCCTCCGACCGCCTCGGCCACCACGTCCTCGCCGTCGATCCGGGGCTCCAGCTGGGCAGCCCATCGGGGACCCGCCGACAACATGCTGACCTCAAGCCGATTGAACACTGGAGCACCCTACGCGGGTACTGGTCGCCAGGGGCCCCTTCCCAGCCCTCGCACGGCCTGCCCGAGATGTCGGCCTCACGTGTTTGCCACTGCGCTTCACGGACAGATGGAGTTCCCGAGACGCAGTCCGGGGATGCGCGCATTCCTCGACAAGCACCAACGGAGGACGAGCATGACTGAGAACATGTGGAACTACGCGCCCACGGCAGGCCACACTCCTGACGCCGATCTCACCGGCTACGCGGTGGAGGCAACGGACGGCGGCATCGGCAAGGTCGACAAGCACTCAAGCGACGTCGGGTCGCAGTACATCGTCGTCGACACCGGCGTTTGGATCTTCGGCAAGAAGGTCCTGCTCCCGGCCGCGACGATCACCAACATCGACCATGACGCGAGGACCGTCAGCGTCGCCCGCTCCAAGGAACAGATCAAGAGCGCGCCGGAGTTCGATGAGGACAAGCACTTGGGCGACCCCGCCTACCGGGACCAGATCAGCGGCCACTACCAGACCGGCGGCTCCGGACACTGACCCGACAGTTGAGGGTGTATGAGCCCCGGGCCGTCGGCCTGGGGCATCGGCCCCCTCGATATCGAGTGATGTGTCGTCAGACCTGAGCTCGCCAGTGGGCGCGGGGGCTCGTCCGGGCAGTGTGCGGGGGCTCGTCCGGGCAGTGTGCGGGGGCGGGTGGCAGGGTGTCGCGTCCGTGCTTCCAGCCGACCGAGGCGACCGGTCACGCAGCGCGGACGGTCCCGTGGACGCGGGCGGTTCGGAGCGCGCCGCCGGCACCCGCCTCCCCCACCCCACCACGCGGATCCGCCCCGCTGGATGATTCAGCGGGGCGGATTCATGGGCAGCGTCCCGTGCAGCCGGAGGGAGCCCCTTCGCGTGGTCGGCGCGCTCTGGGACGCTGGTGGGGGATTTCAGCCGGTGGTGCGGCGGCGGCGCATCCACCACCACAGGGTGCCTCCGGCTGCGACCAGGGCGGCGGAAATGCCGGTGATCAGGCCGATGGGGACGGTGTTGCCGGTGTGGGCGAGGTCGCCGTCCGGATCGGGGGTGTTCGGCGCGGAGGTGGCCGGTGCCTGGCCGCCGCCGCTCCGGGTCGGCTGCGGGGTGACGGGGTCGGTCGGCTTGCCGGTGGGCTTGCCGCCGCCGGTGTGGGTCGGCTTCGGCGTCGGGGCGGGGTCGCCGCCCGGGTCACTCCCGTTGGCCTTGGCCGGGCCGCCGCCGAGGTAGAGGGTGTCGGTGTCCCGGTAGGACGCGTCATCCGACTTGGTCGAGTTGCGGGTGGTGTTGTCCAGGTCGCGGTTCTCGACGTTGAAGCGAGTGCGGGTGATGTTCTGCTTGGGCTGCTTGGAGAAGTCGACGCCGCCGACACCCTGCTGGTAGACCTTGCCGCCGTACTTCAGCTCGAACCACTCGATGCCCTTCTTGATCGAGTCCATGTACCGGTTCCAGACCTGGTCGCGGGTCCAGTTCTGGTTCGGGGCTCGCAGCGGCCACGCGGACACGTCGTTCGAGTTGATCATCTTGTGGAAGTCGTTGGGCGACTTCGCGTCCTGCTGGCGGATGTACTCGGCGGCGACGCGGGCGTTGTAGACGGCGCGCAGGTCGGCGTACTTGGGGTCCTTGTTCACGCGGTCCTGGATGAGCGGGATCACGTTGAGGCGGACGCTGTCCTCGATCGCGGTCTTCTCGGCCTTGGTCAGGTCGGTGCACTCGGTCGAGCCGGGCACGTGGTAGTCGACGTCGAGCCACTGGTCGGAGACCTTCATCGGCGAGTCGAGGATGTAGATGCCGCCGTCCTGCTCGCGTACCTTGGCGGGCTCGGGCTCGATCCAGAAGCGGGTGCCCGGGAAGCAGGGGATGCCGTTGCGCCGGGGTGCGGTGTCCCAGTACCGCTTGCCCTCCACGTGCTTGTCCGGATTGAGGGCCTCGGCGAAGTCGTGCTTCATCATGAGGTCGGCTTCGAGGAGGACGCGGCCTGCGTCGGTCTTGCCGAACGTGGCGTCCATGACCTTGTCCGGCTGGTCCGGGTTCAGGTTCACCCAGAACTTGTCCGGGGTGAGCGCCAGCCATGTGAACAGGGCGTCGGAGGACAGGTTCATGCGGGTCTGACCGCCGTAGCCGGGGTCGTTGTCCGGGTCGGGCATCTGGTCGGCGCGCATGGAGTACTGCATGCCCTTGCCCTTGCCGAGGCCACCGACGTACCGGAGCTCCATGGTGGTGAAGTCGACGCCGCCCGGGCCGCCGCGCGGGAGAGTGCCGCGCGGGTCGAAGCGGCGCGCTCCGGCCTGGATCTGTTTGGCTTCGTTCAGGGTGCGGCCGGAGTTGTTGATGCGCTCGTTGAGCGGGCCGCGGGTTCCGCAGGTGGACGCGGAGCCGAGGGAGGCGAGGGTGGTGGTGCCGGCGCCCTGGCATCCGGGGGCGAACCACCGGTCGTAGCGCGAGTAGCCGCGGATCGGGGTGGTCTGCGGGATCGAGTTGTACAGGCGCTGATTGCCGCGGACCGGGTTGACGGCGCCGGGGCGCAGCCGGGAGACGTACCGGTTGAAGTCGTTGATCTTCTTCTTCTGGCCGTCGGTGAAGGGCTTGGCGCCGGTGAAGCGGAACTTGTGGTCCGGCATCAGGCGTGCGATCTTGCGATCCTTGCCGAGCTGCTTGTTCGTCAGCTCGCTGTTGGACTTGAACTCGTTGAATTCCTTGGACTTCTTGTTGTAGGCGTCGTAGCGACGCGAGTCGACCACGTTGCCCTGCGCGTCGATGAGGTCGACGGTGACCTCGCACAGCCAGTCCGGACCGATGAGACGGAAGTCCTTGACCAACTGGCGCTCGAACGCGGAGCCCTTGGAGTTGTTGGTCTGATTCCGGATGTACCGGTTCTCGAACCAGTGGTCGAAGGTCAGGCCCTCGTTGTTGTTGAAGAACCGGGCATAGATCTCCATGGCCCGGTCAGCGGGGTCACCGGACGCGTCGGCGACCTTCTGCCACGCCTTGTAGTTCTTCTCCGTGTTGTTCGGGAATTTGGACATGGCCTTGGCCTTGTCCGCCGCCGTCGGGGGCCCGAGCCCGTCGTACGCTCGTCCGGGGAGCTTGTAGTTGAAGTTCTTCGGCAGGCTGGACGAGGCGTTGAAGTTCCCACCCAGTGGGTCGTTGGGGAACCCGGAGTCGCGCGGCGTGGTGCCGTAGGTCTTGCCCAGGTTGCGTTCGTCGCAGCGCTTCGCGCCGGGACGGATCTTGGTGGTGACGGCGGGACCGGCGGCGACTGCGGTGCCGGAGGTGTCGACGCCGGGCAGGCCGGTCACGGTGACCGCCGAGGCGATCCCGAACGCGGCCAGGACGCGACCCGCCAGGCGCCACCGCTCGGGTATGCGCAGTGCTGTATTCAAGAGTGTGGTCTTCCCTCTGGTGGGGCCAGGGGTGTGGGGCGACGCCATGGGGCCCCCGTGGCATGTACGCGCCGCGCTGCCACCCTAGCCTCAACTGCCGTCAGGTAAGGAGTAGTTAAGACGGCGTCGGCGCGTCACCTCGATACCCCAGAGAGAGTTGACGATCTATCAGCGGGTGAAGAACAGGGACTCCATACGGCTGGTCGCCACGTCCGTGTGCCTCACCCGCAGCGACGACGAGAAGAGACCCGACCGTCCCCACGGGTCCGCATCGCCCAGGCACGCCGTCGCCAGCGCCCCCCAGTCGTTCTGGTTCGGGTCGTCGTCGAGGTCGAAGATGACGTCCAGGTCTTCCAGCAGCTCGGTGGTGACACCGCAGGCCGCCATGACGGCGGCCGAATCACCCGATACGACGAACGGTTCACCGCCCGGCCATCCGCACGCGTGGAACATGGGGCCGCCCGGCAGCATCACGAGGTCTTCGGTGTGCTCGGCCCCGCAGTGCACCTCCACCCGACCCACGAGGAGCGCATCGGGGAAGCGTTCACGCAGCAGCCCGGCCTGATACAGCATCGGGGTGTCATTGCCGTCATCCGCATAGCCGGGGTCCGATACCGACATGACGTTCCCCCACACCCCCACCTGCACGATGTCCAGGTCGGCACGTGTGCGCACGGTGAGCATGTCGCTGCCCTGACGCGGCCCGAGGTCTTCCAGCACCTCATCGATCATGTCGAGAGAGCGGGCGAACTCCAGGGCCGCAACGGCATCGTTGGGCGGCAGGTCCCCGGCATCGACGGTGACAGGAGGCCGCACGACGGTGAGTTCATAGCGGGTACCACTACCGGTCGTCATGTGGTCTGCGGGGACAGTCCAGAATCCGTTGCCAGTCATGGGCGTTACCGTAGTGGCATCTGCTCCGCCCACGCGGAGACGACTGGGACCTACGGTGGTCATCGCGTTCGGATGACGCAGCGCGGCGAGGCCGGGATTCCTGATCGTGGCATGTCGTTCGTGCGTACGGCACGTCACCGGAGGGATCCCCACGGACGGGAGTCGCGGTCGCTGCGCAGCCTCCCCGCCAGCCCCTCATACGGTCGTGCTTGTACGGGCCGCGATTGTCGCTGGCATGCCATACGCTTCGTCTGCGGCAGCGTCCTGGCACCCGTCGGAGGGGGCAGGTAAGACGCGCCGCGGTTTCTTACCGCCCGGACACCACCGGGCTTCTTCTGTGGGGGGCACAGCACTGTGCGCAGGCGCAGCATCTCGATCGCGACGGCACTTTCGGTCGTCCTTGGTTCCGCGTCCCTGATAGGGGGCATGGCGGGGCCGGCGTCGGCCGACTCGGCAAAGGTCCTTCCGGTGAAGGCGGTCGGCGACATCATCGTGGACGGAGCCCACCAGCGGGTCTACGTCTCCGATCCGTCCGGCGGCAAGATCGTCGTCACCGACTACAGCGGCACGGTGAAGGCGACGCTCACCGGCCTTTCCGGCGTGACCGGTCTGGCGCTCTCCGCCGATTCCGGCCAGGTGTACGCGGCCGTCAGGAACGGCAACCGGATCATCTCGGTGGAGACGAAGACGTACACGCAGACGGCGAGTTATCCGCTGGGCGTCGCTCCCGGCGACCTGGAGGTGGTGGACGGCCGTATCTGGTTCGCCCACGGCACGAACTTCGGCTCGCTGGACATCTCGGGCCCCGAACCCGTCCTGCACCTCGATCAGCGTGGCGACGTCGACTTCTTCGGCGCCTTCGGCATGTTCCTGGCGTCCGACCCGGCCGTGCCCGGCGTCCTGGTGGCCGGCAACGGTGGCCGTCTCGCCGTGTACCACGTCTCGGCCGACGGGGCCACGTTGCGGGCCAAGGGCGACATGGACACCGCCGTGAAGCAGCTGGACCTGACGCCCGACGGCGAGCAGGTACTCACCTCGTGGGGCGACCCGGAGTACGGCTACGGCATCGGCGCCTACTCGGCCACCGATCTCACCGAGCGGCCGGGCTACCCCATCGACCCCTACCCGAACGCGGTGCGGGTCGCGCCCGACGGCAGCGTCGCGGGCGGCAGCTCCTCCTGGTACGAGCCCGACGTACACATCCACCGTTCCGGCGAGCCGGTACCGGTGCGGGAGTACGACTTCCCCAACACCGGCAACAGCAGCGGCGCCGACACCCTCGTGGACGGAGCGCTCGCCTGGGCGCCGGACTCGAGCCGCGTCTTCGCAGTCTCCGAGAACACCTACGGCACGTACACACTGCGCACCCTGACCGACCCGACCAAGGAGCTGCCCACCCTCAAGGTTTCGGCCCCCGGCAAATCGGAACGGGACAAGAAACTCACCGTCACCGGCAAGCTGACCTCGAGGACGCCGCTCGCCGCCGGCACCGCCCTCAAGGTGACCCGTACCGACGTCGACTCTCCGAACGGCAAGGCACTGGCCAACGTCACGACGAAGGCGGACGGCGGCTTCTCCTTCACGGACACCCCGCCCGCCGGTGGAAAGGTCACCTACAAGGTCTCCTACGCGGGCGACGCCACGCACGCACCGGTCTCCGGCTCGGACGCGGTGGACGTCTCGCGCAAGGCGACGTCGCTCACCCTGAACAACAACGGCAAGCTGTACGCGTACGGCAAGGACGTCACCTTCACCGCGCACCTCGGCAGCACGTACAAGAACCGCACCGTCTCCATCTACGCGGATCCCTTCGGCTCCGACAAGCCGAAGAAGCTGCTGAAGACGGCCAAGGTCAACTCCGGCGGCAACCTGTCGGCGACCGTCGACATGACCCGCGACACCGCCGTCACCGCGGTCTTCGCCGGTGACGCCCGCTATGCGTCGAAGACCGTCAAGTCCACGGCGTACGCCCAGGTCAAGGTCTCCACCAGCGTCTCCAAGCACTACAAGACGGGCCGGATCGGCTCCACGACCTACTACTACTTCCACAAGAACACCGACCCGGTGTTCACCACCACCATGACCTACTACGCCGGCCGCAAGCAGCGCTTCCAGCTCCAGGTCTACTACCAGGGCTCCTGGCACGACTCCGGCTCGGAGTACTTCGCCCGTGGATCAGGCGGCAAGTCGGCCGTGCGCCTGGAGGCAGCGGGCACAGCCGGCGTCCGCGCCCGCATGCGCTCGTCGTACGTCAACGGCTCATCCGGCGACAGCGTCAATTCCACCACGCACGGTGCCTGGAAGTACTTCACCTTCACCAAGTGACCGCCCGGGTGGAGAAGGCCTCCGCGAGGCCTTCTCCACCCGGCCGCCGCCCGCCCTCCTGGCCCGCGCAGGAGCGGCCAGGCGGGCCCCGATGTCCCATGGGGTGGTCCGGTGGCCGACCCGCGGCGGGTTGAACACGCCGTGCCCCGTACACTCGCTAACCGTTTGTACACACGGGGAAGGGACACGGCAGTGAGCCAGCATGACCACATCCGGTACACCTGGGACGATGCGCCGATCTACGACAGGCTCGTCCGGGAACGCGGCGACGTCCCCACCGAGGTGAACACCGAAGCCGCTCGCATCATGAGGGAGGCGGATCGGAGCGTCGACTTCGGTCCGCGGCTGCCATACACGGCACTCTGAGTCGGGCCCTCAGGACCTCCGGCTTTCGCTCTCCGCCATGGCCATCGCCTCCGCGTCGGACTCCGCCACGGCAACGGCGAAGCCCAGCGCCTCGGTGATGTGCGCGGCCGCCGCCATCACTCGCGCCGTACCGATCACCGGAGCGATCGCCACCAGCACATCCTGCACCTGCTCCACCGTCAGATTCGCCTTGATCGCTGGATCGACATGCGCAAGGTAGGAGATCGCCGGAGCGTCCATCGCCGCGAGCGCGGCAATGCGCGTGAGGATCAGCGGTGCTGCGTCCATCCCACAGTGCTCGATCGAATCCATCGTCATCGCCGCGAGCTTTTCGAGGACCGGAGCGTCGGACGAGGTAGCCATCACAGGTACCCACCTTCCGTGCTGGGCAAGGCACACGGCAACCGGCAGCGACACAGGGAACCGCGCACCAGCCTTCCCCCTGAATTGCCCTTTCACCGTAGAGGCCGACCCGGCCGCCCGCACGCTGACCAGATACCGCCCCGGCGGGTCGGGCCGTGAGGCTCAGGCATCGGACCGCAGCGTGGGCATGGGGTCAGAGGCTGTTGTCACCGCTCACCGCTCACCGCTCACCGCTCACCGCTCATCGTGCGGAGGCGGTTGGATCCGTGTCCACGGTGGCGTCGCTGCCACAACGGGTTTCATGACCGTCCGCCGGACGCGGCCTGCCGGCGCAGGCCCCACGCCCTGAACCGGCCGCTCACCAAGATGCCGACGCCTGCGGACAGCGCGAGCAGCAAAATGGAAGCCCCGCCGTCCAAGGTCACGTGGCGCCCTGGGGCTGCCGATGACCCCAGAGCGGCGACGGCGCCCGTGAAAGTCACGGCCGCCGCGGCGAGGCAGATCGCCATTTCAGCCCACCACATCGCCTGCGTCGGTCGAGTCGTCATGGCGTAGTTGTACCTCACGCCTCCCTGCCGTGTGCGGCGAGGTACAGCAACATGGTGGAGGCGGGCTTCGCCGGTATCAATGGGCGGTTTCGTGGGCCGTCCGCTCTGTCCGGGCGTACTCGCCGACCAGGGCGTCCGCCATGTCGGTCACCGAGAAGCGCGCCGTCGCCGTCCGGCGCGCGGCCCGTGCCAGACGGCGGCGTCGGCTTTCGGGCAGTGCGGTGAGTCGGCGCAGGCCGTGGGCCAGTCCGGCCGAGGAAGCGGTGTCCATGAGCATTCCGTTGACGCCGTCGGAGAGGTAGTGGCCCACTCCCCCGCGGCGCGGGGCTGCTGCGGGAAGTCCGGCTTCCATGGCCTCGAGGATGGCGATGCCGAACTCCTCCTTGCGGCTGGGGCACACGTACCAGGCGCGGACTCCTCCGGTCGGATCGGCGAGAGCTCGCTCCAGGCGGCGCACCTGGTCGTTGGGCATGGCGGGCAGGAGAGCCAGACGGCGTGCCGCCGCGGGGTGGTTTTGTACGAGTTCGCGCAAGGTGGTGCGTATCCGGTGCTCGGTCGGGGTGGGCTGGTCGGTGCTGCCGCCCACCATTACCAGCGTGGTCCGGCGCCAGAGCCCGGTGGCCAGCCAGGTCCGCAGCAGCAAGTCCTGTTGCTTCATGGGGTGCAGGCGGCCCACACAGAGCAGGAGGGGCAGCTCGCGGTCCCGCACGGCCAGGGCGTCGTCCCGTCCACCGTCGCTGAACAGGTCGCCCAGCATCGCCGTCCGCAGAGTCGACTCGTTCACGGCCGGGACGTAGGGGGCGATTCCCTCGGGCGGCGCGGCCGGGCCCGCGACGCCGTAGCGGGCGCCGAGAACGGGAAAGTACCTGACCAGCTCACGGGTGCCCTCGCGGCCGGGGATGCCGATCACGGTGTCGGCGTGCTCGACGAGGCGGTCGGCGAGGAAGACCCGGTGCAGATCGTGGCGGAGGCGTTCGCCCGCCTCCGGATCGGAGCGGCCGGCCCCGGAGTATCTGGCCGCGATCTCCCGGTGGGGATCCGGCGTCGCGGTGAAGACGAGGCGTGTGCCGGTACGCCGGGCCGCCTGGGCGAGAGCCAGGCTGCCGTCGTCCGCGTACCGCAGGTGCAGCACGTCCACCGGTCGCGGCAGGGCCCGCAGCAGTCGCGTGGCCCACCACGCGAGCGCCGCGCGGTGCTCGTGCATCCGGTGCTGCTGGGGCGCGGCCGGTGCGTCGACCGGCAGGTGCAGTACGTGGTGTCCTGGTCGGCGTTCGCGCAGGAGGCGGGGGTCGGACACGAGTTCCTTGTGCCCGGCAGGCACTACGGTGATGACGGTCGCCACGTCCTGGTGTGCCGCGATGTGGTCGCCGAGGCCGCCCAGCAGGACGGACAGCCCGCCGCTCTGGCCCTGGCCCGGGGTGTCGAGTCCACCGACGAGCATGGCCTGAGCGATCACGAGGCCCGCCCGGGCCGGTTCTTCCCCGCTCGCGGGGAGGTGGGGGCTGAGGAGGAGGTGCTCGTAGGGGTCGGCTGCCGCCCCGTGATCGGGAAGGTGTGCCGCCCCCTCGGGGTGCCGGTGAAGGTAGCGCCATGCGGCGTGCCGCACGGCGCGGTCCCCCGCCGCGGCCAGGGCCGCCGCGTCGGCCGCGGTGACCGGGCGCAGTCCGGTCGACTCGGCAAGATCGAGCAGCAGGGCCGTGCGTGTGGCGTCCGACGAGTACGCCCGCAGCTCGCGGTGCAGGGCCTCCTCGGCCCATGCCGTTCCGTAGCGCTGCACGGTCTGCGGCCACATCTCCGTGAGGACTGCGGTCGTCCGGGGGCCGCCGTGGGCCTGGGTCAGCACCGCGTCGGGGGTGAGGGGGACGGCGAGCCGGCATGCCTGCCGCAGGGCCGCGGTGGTGACGTCCTCGCGGCTGAGTCGCGGCTGCTGGTCCGAAGGCACGCTGCGGGGCCCGCACGAGTACTCGGCCTCCAGCAGACGGCCGAGGTCACCGGGTGCCGCTTCCTCACCGCTCTGCGGGAGCGCGGACGAGTGCGTGGCGCCGGCGCGGGGAGCTGCGTAGAACGCGTGGCGCGCGGCGATCAGCGGGTCCGCGTCCGCACAGCGCGAGGCGTCGTGCTGTGCGGGTGTTGCGGATACGGCTACGGCCACCGTCTCTCCTTGGCTGCTCGGGGGGGGTTCGCGGATGGTTCGCCCGCGGTGCGTCGGGCGGATGCACCGGCCGGTCCGGCCGGTGTGCCGGACCGGTGCCTGGCGGGCGGGACCGGTGCCTGGCGGGCGGGACCGGTGCCGAGCTCATGCGCTGCGGGCGGAACGCCGAAGGCGCATCCGTACGGGGGCGGGCCGGGGAAGCCGTGGTATGCCACGTATCGTCGTCGTCAGCCCGCCCTTCGCCTCTCATGCCGCCCCCCTGTCCGTCCTGGCGGCGGCACTCGGTGCGCGGGGTGCCGAGGTGTACTTCGCCTGCGCCCCCGCTTTCGAGGAGCTCGCGGTGCGTGCCGGCGTCGGCTTCGTGCCGCTGACCGTGACGCGCAACGCCAACACCGGTGTGGCGGAGGCGACCGAGCAGGCAGCGGACGAGGCCGCGCGGTTGGCCGAGTTCGTGCAGGCCACCGGGAAAGGCGCGGTCGAGGCGCTGGTCACCCAGGCGCGGCACCGGCAGGCGGACATGCTCGCCGACCCCGACGGGGTCCATGCGGCGCTGCGTGCTGTGGACGAGCGGCTGCGGCCCGACTGGTTCGTGGTCGACCAGCTGAGTTATCCGGTGACTCTTGCCTTGCACTGTCTGAGGCTGGCGTACGCGACGTTCTGCCCCGGCCACCCGACCTACGTGCTGTCGGGACCGGGCGCCTTGTTCGGCGTGCCCTACGACTGGCCGGACGTCCTGCGTCCGGAGCCGTCGCAGCTGGCCGGGCTTCGGTCGGTCGCTGAGACGAACGACCGGCTGTTCACGGAACTGTTCACCGCCTTCGTCAACGGCAGAGCGCCACAAGCGCCGGTCCCGCGCCGCGCGTTCGCTCTGACGTCACCCTCGGCGGTCGTGTACGCCTACCCGGAAGTGCCGTGGTTGCCGGCCCCGCCTCACGGCCCTGCGCATCTCTTCGCGGGACACATGACAGGCCCGGCTGAACCCCTGTCCGCGGAGTGGGCGCGGCGGATGGAGCTGCTGCGCGCCCGCTCCGAGAGGGTCGTGCTCGTCGCGCTGGGCACGTTCCTGTCGGCCCGCGACGACGTGCTGCGCGCCGTGGTGTCGGATGTGCTGGAGGGATGCGCTGACACGGCTGTCGTCGTCGCCGCCGGCGACCGTACCGGGGCGCTCGCCGACCTGGCCGGAGAGCGTGTCGTCGTGCGGCCCACGGTTCCGCAGCAGCGGTTGCTCGGGCATGTGGACGCGATGGTGCATCACGGTGGCGGCAACTCCTTCACCGAGTGCCTGCGCGCCGGGGTGCCCGCGCTGATCCTGCCCCTGTCCAGCGACCAGTTCGCCATCGCGCGGGATGCGGAGCGGGCGGGCGTGGGGCTCGTACTGGACCCCAACGCGCTGGCGCGCGGTGACGTGGCGAAAGCGCTCGGGGCACTGGACGTGAACGTGCGGCCGCGTATGGCACGTTGGGCTCGTGAACTCGGCCGACGCGGACCCGGCTGGGCGGCCCGGCACCTACTGGCGACCATGCCGGGACGGGCGCCCGCTCCGTAGGACCGGGCGGATGCCAGTTGATCCGCCCTTGCCCACGCCAAGTTCCAGGTATCCGGTCTCAGATGTTGTGGCAGCTCACTGCGTGTGGCCTCTGGCCTTGAGTGTCACGAGCGCTCGCGCTTGGGGAACAGCGTGTAGCTCGCGGCGATCACCACGTTGATGCCGATCAGCCACAGCATCCGCGATTGCCAGGCGCGCAGCGGGCCGGTCCCGCCGTCGCCGCCGACGTACCAGACCGCCCCCTGCAACAGGGCCAGGGCGACCGCCGAGGCGAGGATCCAGCGGCCCGCGACCTTCCACTCGTGGACGGCGCGGGCGGTGCCGTACTTGGGGGGCCGCTCGGGCGGCGGGCCGTCGGCGAAGCGGTGGGCCACGCGGGCGTCCGCCCATTTGATCGTCGAGTGTCCGAGGCCGACGGTGAAGCCGATGTAGACGGCGGCGAGTCCGTGCCGCCAGTCGGGCTCGGCCCCGTTCTTCAGGTCGATCGCGGTGACCACGAACAGCACGACCTCCAGCAGCGGTTCACAGAGCAGCAGTGCAAGCCCGGTGCGGCGCATCCGCAGCGGGTAGCGGAAGGCCAGCCCCGCAGCCAGCAATACCCAGAAGGCCACCTCGCAGGCGGCGATGAGTCCGACGATCACGAACTGCTCCCTTCACTCCGCTTCCAGCCTCGCGTGGCCCCGCCCGCGGGCCGTCGTCGGTGACGATGAGTTCCGGGTAAGCGAAAGATGCAGTTCGGGACCCTTCCCGCGGCGCAGGCGCGGCGTTTGCGGGTCGTGTTGGATGGAGCCCATGGCCTTCACACTCCCCCGCCCCCACCGCGACGACTGGCGCATCGCCGTGGGCGGCCTTCTCGGCGGGGTGCTGCTGTGGATGCTCGGCATTCATCCGCGCACGCCCTCGGACGGCCTCGTGCTCTGGGACGCCTCGTGGGCGCCGCTGGTGCCGCTCGCGGTGACCGCAGCCTGCGAGCCGCTGCGCCGCGCCGTGCCCCGCGCCGGTCTGCTGATCGGCACCGCCGCGCTGATCCTGGACACGGCGACCTGCGGCAGCATCGTCACCATCGTGCTGTACACCGATCTGGTGTACGCGGCCGTCCTGTACGGCACCCCGGCCTCAGCGCGCCGCATCCCGTGGATCACCGGCATGCTGACGGTCGTCGGCGGAGTCGTGCCGGCTGCGCTGTGGCGTGATCCGCAGGGCCTGCTGATCGGCGTGGGCATCGGTGTGGTGGCGTTCGCACCCGCCGCCACCGGCTGGGTGGTCCGCAACCATCGCGACGCCGCCGAGGCCGCGCGGCTGCGGGCCGAACAGACCGCGCTGCTGGCGGAGATGGACCGCGCCCAGGCGGTCACCGCCGAGCGGGCGCGGATGGCCCGGGAGCTGCACGACGTGATCGCCAACCACCTGTCCGCGATCGCCATCCACTCCACCGCCGCGCTCTCCCTCGACGACCCGGAGACCTCGAAGGACGCGCTGAACGTGGTCCGGGAGAACAGCGTGGACGGACTGGCGGAGATGCGGCGGCTCATCGGGATCCTGCGGGACAGGGACGGCGACCTCGAACCCGCCGCCACCCCCACCCTCGACAGTCTCGCCGGACTCGTCGGCGGGGCCCGCGCCAACGGCCTGGACGTGACCCTGGACGCCGGACACGGCGCGGTGCCCGCGCCCGTGGAACTGGCCGCGTACCGGATCGTCCAGGAGTCCCTCACCAACGCCCTCAAGCACGCGGCGAAGGGGCGCGTCCACGTCGGCCTCCGGCAGCGAAGCGACACCTTGGACGTGCGCGTGACCAGCCCCTACCGGGCGGGCGACTCGCCCCGCGCACCCGGATCGGGCGCCGGTCTGACCGGGATGCGGGAGCGGGCGACGCTGCTCGGCGGCACGTTTGTGGCCGGCCCCGACGGCGGCGTGTGGACCGTGCACGCCGTCTTTCCACTGACTGAGGGAGAGCCCGCATGATCCGAGTTCTCGTCGCCGAGGACCAGGCCGCCGTCCGCGCTGGGCTCGTCCTGATCCTGCGCAGCGCACCCGACATCGAGGTGGCCGGCGAGGCCGCGGACGGCGAGCGGGCGGTGGAACTCGCGCGTGAACTGCGCCCCGACCTGGTCCTGATGGACGTGTCGATGCCGCGCCTGGACGGGGTGGCGGCGACCCGGCGTATCACCGTCGAGGGACTCGCGGACGTACTGGTGCTGACCACGTTCGATCTCGACGAGTACGTCTTCGGGGCGTTGCAGGCGGGGGCGGCCGGGTTCCTGCTGAAGAACACCGAGGCCGCGGACCTGTTGGCGGCGGTGCGGACGGTGGCGCGCGGGGAGGGGATCGTCGCCCCGGCCGTCACCCGGCGGCTGATCGCCGAGTTCGCCGCGAGGCCGGTGCGGGGGGCGAGCGGCGATCCCGCCGTGTTGGACGGGCTCACCCGGCGCGAGCGGGAGGTGCTGTCCTGTGTGGGTGAGGGCTTGTCCAACGCCGAGATCGCCCGCCGCCTGTCGATGGCGGAGGGCACAGTGAAGACGCACGTCAGTCGTATGCTGGCGAAGCTCGGACTGCGCAGCCGGGTACAAGCTGCTGTGCTGGCACAGGAGTTGCGGATCTAGCCGCGCGTGCAACCACCTTGGCAGGAGCGTGGCACGGTGCCGCGCCCCTGTAGGGTGGCGGCTCAGTCCGCGGCCGCCGCGGACGACGTCGACGGCACCCTCCTCCCCCCATGCCCGAGGCGGCTCCGGGATCTTTACGGGGCACCCCTTAGGGCACGGTGAAGAGGACCTTGTCCTCGTCCGCGGCGGGGTCCGCCTGCTTGAGTCTGGCCCTGATGCTGGATCCGAGCTGGAGGTCCAGGCCGTTGGTCGAGACGACCTTGGCCAGCACGGCGGGGTCGGCCAGGAACACTTTGCCCTCGCGCGGCCTGCCCCGCTCCGCGTCGGTGTCGATGACCGCGGCGTCGAACACCTCGCCCACGCGGTCCTTGAGCACCGCGGCCTCGGCCAGGTCCAGGGTCTGCCGCTCCGCCAGACCACTCTTCCCCCGTGCCATGTCGCACGGGATGCAGGACAGGGCGTCGAGCACCCAGTTCGGCGGGGCCTTGTCCGCGCACGCCGTCACGCACAGCTCACCGGTGTACCGGTCGACCAGGCGTCGCAGCGGAGCCGTGCAATGGGCGTACGGGGCCGCGATCGCCGCGTGCATCGTGTACGCCGGCTTCTGGTTGTCGCGGAAGACGGTGTACTCCGCCTTGAGCATCGTGCTCGTGGCCTCGGTGAGGAAGGCCATGTGCTGCTGGTTCCGGGGATCGAGCTTGCGGACCAGCGTGGCGTACGAGATGCCGGGCCGCCAGACGATGCCCAGCGCCTTCGCGATGTCGTGCAGGCGCTTGATCACGTTCTGATCGGCCTGCTCCTTCTGGGTCCGCAGGATGCCGGTACCCGTGTCGAGCATGATCTGGGCCGCGGACATCCCGGTCATGAGGGAGATCTGCTCGTTCCAGCCCTCGACCGGCAGCGTCGCCACGTAGCGCAGCTGGAACGATCCGTCCTCGAGGGTGACCTCCTGGTCCGGCAGATTCACCGAGATGCCGCCGCGCGCGATTTCGACGGCCTCCCGCAGCTCGCCGATCTCGCGCAGCAGGGCGAGGGACTCCTCCGCCGTGCCGTTCTCGATGGCCTGCTGGGCGCCGTCGTAGTCGAGCTGGGCCCGGCTTCGGATCACGGCCCGGCTCACGGACGAGTCGGTCAGATTGCCGTCGGCGTCGAGGTTGTGCTGCCACAACAGGGCGGGGCGGTCCTTGTTCGGCAGCAGGCTGGCCGCGCCCTCGGAGAGGACGGGCGGGTGCAAGGGCACCTTGAGGTCGGGGAAGTACAGCGTTTCGATCCTGTCGTGCGCCTCGACGTCCAGAGGGCTGCCCGCCCTGACGAAGGTCGCCACGTCCGCGATGGCGTAGTACACGCGGTAGCCGCCACCGGGCCGCCGTTCCAGGTGCATGGCCTGGTCGAGGTCCTTCGAGGTCGGCGGATCGATCGTGAAGAACGGCAGGTGGGTGGCGTCCTTCTCGGGCAAGCGCGCCTCACCCGCGGCCTTGTCGGCCGCTTTGAGTACGCGCTTGGGGAAGCTCAGGGGGACCTTCAGCTCCGCGCGGAGTTCCTCCAGCGCGGTGCGCAGAGCGTCCTGGGCTTCGGCAGACATGTGCATCGGGCGGCGGTGCATGCCCCGAGCGTAGGGCGGCGTTCACGAACCGGCACGGCGAGCTGGGCCGGGCGGTGGAGGGGACCGGAGCCGAAGGTGAGCCGGCACGAGTGGTCACCGACCGGTGGATGACTGTCCTACCGCGGTCTGCGCGTCGGCAGCCGCGAGCACGGTGTCGGCCAGTTCCACGGCAGACCGTCCGCGGCCCGCGTCGATGCGCTCCAGGCCCAACCTGTCGATTGCGGCGTTCTCCAGGGGCGCCCGGGGTGCCGGGCCAGCCGGTCGGTGCTCAGGCACTCGAACCCGAGCCGCTCCGCCACCACTTGGGCGACGGTCGACTTTCCGACGTTCGACGTCCCGCCGATCAGTACCACCCGTACGTCGCGCACGCCGAAGACTCTACTGATCCTTCGATGCCTGGGGAGGGTGTGGGGGGTGCGGCGGCCGGAGCCACCGTGAGACCGTCCGCAGCTTCCTCTGCTCCGGCCGGTGATACGGACGAAACCGCCTGGACGGACGGCGGGGCCCCGCTGTTGTCAGCGGGGCCCCTTGGCGGCGCCGGTTGCGGTCAGACGGGTACCGACCGGGATCGGTCGCCCGTGGGTTCGAGGCGGACGACGATGCCCTTCGACGTGGGCTGGTTGCTCACGTCGGCGACGCTGTCGAGCGGCACCAGGACGTTCGTCTCCGGGTAGTAGGCGGCGGCCGAACCCTTGGCCGCCGGGTAGGGCACGACCTCGAAGTTCTCGGCGCGGCGCTCGATGCCGTCCTCCCAGACGCTCACCAGGTCCACGCGATCGCCCTGGGCGAGGCCGAGTTCGGACAGGTCGGCCGGGTTGACCAGGATCACGTGGCGGCTGCCGTGGATGCCGCGGTAGCGGTCGTTGTTGGTGTACGGGACGGTGTTCCACTGGTCGTGCGAGCGCAAGGTCTGCAGCAGCAGGTGACCCTCGGGGGCTCGGAGGACCACCCGCTCGTTGGCGGTGAACCGGGCCTTGCCGGTCTCGGTCCTGAACACGCCCTCGTTGACCGGGTTGGGTAGCTGGAAGCCTCCTGGACGGGTCACCCGGGCGTTGAAGTCGTGGAAGCCCGGCACGATCCGGGAGATGCTGTCGCGGATGGTGTTGTAGTCGCCCTCGAACTTCGCCCAGGGGATGTCCTTCTCGCCGTCGACGCTCAGCCGGGCGAGCCGGCACAGGATGGCGACCTCGCTCAGCAGCACGCGCGAGGCCGGCTCGAGCCGTCCCCGGGAGGTGTGCACCTCGCTCATGGAGTTCTCGACGGTGACGAACTGCTCGCCGTCGGCCTGGACGTCACGCTCGGTGCGCCCAAGCGTCGGCAGGATCAGGGCGGTGTCGCCGCAGACGGTGTGCGAGCGGTTGAGCTTGGTGGAGATGTGGGCGGTCAGCCGGCACGAGCGCATCGCCTTCTCGGTGACCTCACTGTCGGGCGCCGCGCGCACGAAGTTCCCGGCCAGGGCGAGGAAGACCTTGACGCGGCCCTCAAGCATCGCCTTGATCGAGTTCACCGAGTCCAAACCGTGCGGGCGTGGCGGATCGAAGCCGAACTCCTCCTGAAGGGCGTCCAGGAAGCTGTCCGGCATCTGCTCCCAGATGCCCATGGTGCGGTCACCTTGGACGTTGCTGTGGCCGCGCACCGGGCAGGCACCCGTGCCGGCGCGCCCCAGATTGCCGCGCAGCATCAGGAAGTTGACGATCTCCCGGATGGTGGGCACGCCGTGCTTGTGCTGGGTGATGCCCATCGCCCAGCACACGATGACGCGGTCGCTGCGCAGGACCTCGTCGCGGACCTTCTCGATCTCCTCGCGGGTCAGTCCGGTCGCCGCGCGCACGTCGTCCCAGTCGACGGTGCGGGCGTGCCGGGCGAACTCCTCGAAACCGGAGGTGTGGGCGTCGATGAAGTCGTGGTCCAGGACGGTGCCGGGACGCGCGTCCTCCGCCTCCAGCAACAGCCGGTTCAGTGCCTGGAACAGGGCGAGGTCCCCGCCCGGCTTGATGTGCAGGAAGCGGTCGGCGATCTGGGTGCCACGCCCCACGACCCCGCGTGGCTTCTGCGGGTTCTTGAAGCGCCGCAGCCCCGCCTCCGGCAACGGGTTCACCGCCACGATGCGGCCGCCGTTGCGCTTGGCCTCCTCCAGGGCGGAGAGCTGCCGCGGATGGTTGCTGCCCGGGTTCTGCCCGACCAGGAAGATCAGGTCCGCGTGGTGGAGGTCGTCGAGGCTCACGGTGCCCTTGCCGACGCCGAGCGTCTCGTTCAGGGCGAAGCCGCTGGACTCGTGGCACATGTTGCTGCAGTCGGGCAGGTTGTTGGTGCCCAGGGCGCGGGCGAAGAGCTGGAAGACGAAGGCGGCCTCGTTGCTGGCCCGGCCGGAGGTGTAGAAGACCGCCTCGTCGGGCGAGTCAAGACCCTTGAGTTCCTGCGCGAGGACGCCCAGCGCGTCGTTCCAGCCGATGGGCTCGTAGTGGTCCGACCCGGGCCGTTTGATCATCGGCTCGGTGAGCCGGCCCTGCTGGTTGAGCCACATGTCTGAGCGGGCGGCCAGATCGGACACGCTGTGCTCGCGGAAGAAGTCGGCGGTGATCCGGCGCGTCGTGGCGTCGTCGTTGATGTGCTTGGCGCCGTTCTCGCAGTACTCATTGCGATGGCGCCGGCCCGGAGCGGGGTCCGCCCACGCGCAGCCGGGGCAGTCGACCCCGCCCACCTGGTTCATGGTGAGCAGGTCTACCCCGGTCTTGCGCGGCGAGGTCTGCTCCAGGGAGTACTCCAGCGCGTGCACGACGGCGGGAACCCCGGCCGCCCACTTCTTCGGCGGTGTCACGGAGAGGGAGGTCTCCGGCTCCTCACCGGGCGGGTTCTGCATCGTTTGGCCTTTCTCTTGCCGTGTGCGGTACGCGGGTCAGCCGACGGGCCACTGGGCGACACGGCTCCTGGGCGGCTCCGCGGTGTCGTGCTGAACCCGGCCGTTGCGGATGGTGCCGCGCCAGGCACCGCCCTCCTCACCGAGCCCTTCGATGAAGTGCTTGAAACTCACCAGTTCCCCGCGCACCAGTCGCGCGGTCAGCCCCACGACCCTGGACGAGCGCGTGAGGACCTTCGCGGCCCCCTGCGGTTCGAGGAGCATCCGGACCGTGATCGAGGTGCCACCGGACTCCGTCGGCCTGAACTCGATCTCGCCCTGGTGGGTGGGGTGCTGCTCCAGGCCACGCCAGGCCAGGTAGGCGTCAGGGTCCTGTTCCACGATCTCGACCGCGAAACGGTGACGCAGGGGGCCGTAGCCGATGGTCCACGCGGTGACGGTAGGCCTGATCTGCTCGACGTCGCGAACCACGGTCGAGAAGCGCGGGAACGTCTTGAACTGCGTCCACTGGTTGTAGGCCGTGCGGACCGGCACCGCGACCTCGACCGTCTCCTCGACGTGCCGTTCGCGCAGCGGACGGCGGCGTGCGACCCCGTCGCCGTCGGAGCGCATGTCCGGGGTGCTCGGCACGGCCTGCCCACCGTCGTCTTCGTGCGCCATCATGATCCTTCTTCCGGTGAGGGAGCCGGGCGTCGGAGACCCGGCCCTCCCCTTGTGGGGCAGGGCATGTCCTCCGGTTCCCCGATCCCGGGTTTCGAGTCACCCGATCGCGTAGGCGTCCCGGGGCGGCCCCGAGCGCGAGAAGGGGCCGGGCCCGGCTCGCAGGAGGGGCCCGCCCCGGTTCGCGGGAGGGGCGCCGAGCCGGGGCGTGGCAGGGGCGTTGGTCACGGGCTTCTCCAGGTGGCCGACGGTCACCTCCAGCTTCACCCCTGGCACGGCCGCCCGCCGCCCAGCGTGACCCGGCGGGTGGCCGGCGACCGCGCGGAAGCGGCTCGTCGAACTACTTCCGCCCGCCGTGCTCGAGGAGATCGTCGCCGGGCAGCCGCGGCACGGTGAGAATCTGCGAGGCACCCCAGGTGTTGAGCAGGGGCAGAGCCGTATCGACGGTGAAGAGCAGGCCGTCGACGATCCCGCCGGTGACGCCGGCGGTCCTGGTTTCGAGGGGTTCTACGATCGCCCACTGAAGGGGCCGAAAGGATGACGCGAGCGCAAAACCTCCGCCGCCGACTCTCCCCGCTCCGGGCCTCGCGGGGCGCGGACTGCCGTGCGGCCTCCCACGCACTGGCGAGCTCGGCCAACAACTCGCCGAAATGCGCGCGTGAGACACCGGACAGGGCAGGATGGGAACAGACCGCACGGGCCCAGGTCAGCGTGACAATCACCCAACCCTTGGGTCCGTTTTCGTGTCACGGGCCGACCGGGTCACCCGCCATGTCCGCCGAGGTCGTACGCCGCTGGGCCTGGATCGCGTCTGCTGGGACCTCGAAGACGATCGCGAGCCCGTCGCGCTCGTTCCCCTGCTCGCCGACGCGCGTGAAACCGAAGCCCGCGATGGTGGCCAGGGAGGCGGTGTTGTCGGAGCCGATCCTGGCCCGCACGGTCCTGACACCGGGTTCGGCGGCGGCCCTGACGAGCAGCGCCCTCAGCATGGCGCGGGCATAGCCCTGGCGGCGATGTCCGGGCACGACGGTGTAGCCGACCTCGACCATGCCGGCCTCGTCCGGTGGCCCGTGGAACCCCGCGTCGCCGACAACGGCCCCGTCCGGCTCGGACACCGCAGCCCGCGTGATCCAGGGCGCGGCAGACGGATCCTTGGCGAGCTGGTCAGCGCGATAGCCGAAGATCCAGCGGGCCCGGTCGCAGACGAAGTATTCGTCAAGGGCGACCCCGGCCTCGGCGCTGCCACCGGCGAGGTCACCGTCGGCAAGCGCCCGCAGAGCCTTCGCGCTGAGCTCGACGAAACGGACGCGTTTGGAGATGGAGAGAGGTTGGTGATTCATCGCGGAGATGTTCGTCCGGGCACCGCAGGGCTGTCCATCGCTTTACGGCCTCGGCCGACTTAATGATCACCCGGTCGGTCCGTGACGTGAGTAGGGCCGCACGAATGCCGTGCCCGAACTCGTCCTCATCCGCGACACCGCTGGACGTCGTTGCGCCGGTTGATCCCCGGGAGGCGGACGTCGTAGGAGTTCAGCATCTGCACGGTGCGCGCCCGTGTCCGGTCTTTCATGTAGGGCCAGGCCGCCTCGGCGAGCCCTTCGGCGTTCAGGAGCTGTTCGAGCACCTCGAAGTATGCGGCGCCGCTGACATGCTCACTGGGGTGGGCGACGATGGTTTCCACGAAGTCCCAACAGCGGCCGAGCAGCTCAGTGTCAGGGCTGGCTCTCTTCAACTCGGGCATCAGCACGGGCGTGGTGAAGCACTCAGCCAGCAACCGGTACAGCCGCACCCACAGTCTCTCGGTCAGCACGGCCGTTTCCGCGGGATGACCGTACGTCTCCGCAATGGAGTCGGCGGACTCCGGGATCATGCGCAGCAGCAACGAGGGGATATCCGCGACGGAGATCTCGGCCCGGCTCAAGTCGGCGGGTACGTCGTTCATGTCTTCCTGTCAGCCAAGGGTGGTCATGGGCGCGTGGCCCACCGTGCGAGGTGCGCACAGGGCGCCACCTAGGCTGTACTCGATCAGCCACTCCGGATCAAGTGGGTGCCTCTGGGGCGTCCACGGGAACTCGATCATGATCCTCTCCCTGTCCGGCCCGGCCTCGCTGGTGTTGGGAGCGGCGTGCGCAGGCCGGGCTGTGTCCGCGTGCGGGCCGGTGCCGGGCACAGCCCGTGGCCTGGCTTGGCCGATACCCCGTAGCCCGGGCCAGGCCATGGAAGTCGGATCACCCGGCGCGCTGGGTTGTCTCTCCGGCCTGAGCGGGTACGGCGGGCAGGGAGACGGTGCAGGAGGCGCAGCGTCGGGCCTGGGCGGGTACGGGGCTGAGGCACTCGGGGCAGTCCCGTTTGGGGGCCTGGACGTCCTGGTGCGGGGCGAGGCGTTCGTGGAGCTTGTTGATCGGGAGCACGACCAGGAAGTACAGGGCGCTGGCGAGGAGGAGGAAGCTGATCGCCGCGTTGACGAAGGCGCCGTAGGGGAACTTGATGGCACCGACGGTGAAGGTCTTGCGGCTCATGTCGCCCGTGGCGCCGGTGGCCAGTCCGACGAGTGGTGTCAGGAAGGCGCTGACGAAGCCGTTCACCACGGCGGTGAACGCTGCTCCGATGACGATGCCGACGGCCAGGTCGACCACGTTGCCGCGCAGGATGAAGCTGCGGAAGCCCTTCACCTTCTCACTCCCAAGAGGAATTTGACGTCGATGAGCGGCACCGGAAGCGCGGTCAGGTCGCTCCCTTCACCACCACCTCGGATGCCCTGCCACCCCTCACCCATGCCGGCTGCGCCGCAGGTGCGCCATGACAACTGAACGTTGAGGTCAGCCGCGGGCGAATATCGGGCCGGCCGGCGCAGAGAGTGTCTGGTGAGCGTGGAGGCAGGGCGTGGCGGAAGTGGTTGCGGGAATGCGCATCCGGCGCAGGAGATCACGGGTGGTGCGCTTGTGCAGCGTGCTGCGCCAGGTCAGTCCCGGGTGGCGGGAGCGTAGGTGTGACAGCGCGCGGGTGCCCAGGCCGGTGCTCTGGAAGCGCTCGTCGATGACGACGGCGGTGATGACACCCTGGGCGCAGTCCGTGCAGATCCGGTACCGGACCTGGCCGACGACCTGGCGGGTGTGCACGAGGAGCAGGCATTCGTCATCCGGGCCGGGGTCGTCCGGGATGTGTGTGGACAGGAATTCGATCGCCCGGTAGGCGAGTACGCGGCGGCGTAGGCGGCCAGCGCGCCGGCCTCGGTGTGAGTGTTTGACGCCGACGTGACCCGGTGGCGCTGTCTCGGCTGTGGAAGCCTGGCCGATGAGGCTGGTGCTGGTGCGACGCGCGTGTAGTCCGTGCATGACGTCTCGTGTGCCCGAACAGTCGACGGCTACCCGTTCCAGCGGGCGGGGCACCCCTCACGGGTGCACCTCGGCTTCCAGAGTGCGGCCGGGCCCCTGGAGGCAGCGTCCCGGCTGCACGATGGTCGGGGCGCCTGTCGGGGACTTTCGCGAACGGCTCGTGAAGCAGCGCTCAGTACCGGTCTTCCGCAGAGCGAGCCCCTCCACCCCGGCCAGACGCCAACGGTGAAAAGCGCATTGGGTCGCGCTGCACGCGAAACACCGGGTGGTGGGATGTCCCCGGGGAGGGAAAGCGATGGTGGGTGAAGATGATGTTCCGTGTCCGTGGTACCGCCGCCAGGGCCAGTCGGCTCGCAATAGGACGCAAACGCCGCACGGCACTGCCCCGGACACCCACGTGACGCCGGACGCCGCCCGTGTCCGGCCCGAGCGCAGACAGGAGACCACACGTGACCGCCATACCCCAGGACCGCGACTGGACCCGTATGAACCGCGCCGACTTCGACGACTGCGCCCCGCTCGACCTGGTCGACGCGGACGTGTGCCGACCGGTGCCCGCCGTGCCCGACGAGTGCGGGACTCAACCACTGTTCGGGAAAGACCCGGAGCCTGCGCGTCCCCGCCACCCCCACACGCCGCCCCCGGTACCGACCGACAACACCGACACCTTGTTCTGAAGCCAGCGCGTTTACGCCCGAAGGGTGCAGGCCGTAACCGACCCCGTCCCGCTCACCGACCGCCGGCACCGCGCAATTTCGAGTACGGCGGCTGATGGCATCACGCCTTCGCTCCGGCTGCCGGCCGGCCGGGCCAGCAGCCCCGCCCGGCACGCGGGAAGTGGCGGGAGAGCATCACAGAAGACGTTTCCTGCGGGGCAAGGTCCGCGGGTTCCTGCCCGAGAACCGCGGGTAGGCGCCGGGTGCGGTCGGAGTGGCCACAAACGCGGGCCAAGCGACACGCCCGGCGGTGCGAGGGCTGGTGCTGACTCTTAAGCTGCGGACATGACAGAGATCCGCAACCTGACTCCCCGTGACGCCTTCGAACTGCTGCAGGCTGGTAACCAGCGCTTCGTCGCCGGGACCCCTGAGCACCCGAACCAGGACGCCACCCGCCGCACCGAGACCGCACCGTCCCAGAAGCCCTTCGCCGTGCTGTTCGGATGCTCCGACTCCCGGCTGGCCGCCGAGATCATTTTCGACCGCGGCTTGGGCGACCTGTTCGTCGTCCGAACCGCCGGGCATGTCGCCGGTGCGGAGGTACTCGGATCCATCGAGTTCGGCGTGGATGTACTCAACGCGCCGCTGGTCGTCGTCCTCGGCCACGACTCGTGCGGCGCCGTCGCCGCAGCCTGCTCGGCCCTGGAGAGCGGACAGACGCCGGGCGGCTTCGTCCGGGACGTAGTCGAACGGGTGACCCCAAGCGTGCTGGCCGCCCGCGCCGCCGGACGCGAGACGGCCGATGAAATCCTGGCCGAGCACATCGAGCAGACCGTGGACCTCCTGCTGGAGCGCTCCCGCGTCCTGGCGGAGGCGGTGGCGGACGGCCGGACCGCCATCGTGGGGCTTTCCTACCGCCTGGCCGACGGCAGCGCCCACCCCGTCGCCACCCGCGGCCTCGATACGGCGGTGCCCACCGCACCCTGACCGTCCGGGCCGTGGCCGCTCGTGCGGCCCAGTGCAGGACCCGCAGCACGGGAAACCGCTTGGCGAACGTCAGCCCACATGGGCCGAGTACGCCGAGCGGGCCGGGCTCTCCCGCGCCGAGCCCGGCATCGCATCGCCCTCGACGGCAGGGCCCAACGGCACCGCGTCGCGCGGCATGCTGATCAGCGACGACTGTACAACTGCGCCCCATCCGGCTCGCGATACGTCAGACGGGTTCCCGGGCAGTGCGGAGTGCTCTCTCGAATCGCTGCTGATCTCAAGGAGACCGGCGTCCCTGGCGGGTTGATCGCGAGGGGCTCAGCGCAGCCGTCGCGCACGCAGCACCAGGTCATCGGTATGGTGCGCGCCGGCGCCGCCGTCGGGTGCCAGGCGTGGTCGCTGCTCGTTCACCTCGACCATCCAGTCGTCGGTGAGCAGGGCGGCGACCATCGAGGGCCAGACGTAGTCAGACGGGTCGAAGCCACTGTCGTGCGCCTGCTGGGTTTCCATGCCCGCGTGGTGGACGAGCAGCAGCACGCCGCCGGGCGCGACGGACGCGAGCAGCGCTCGCTCGGCCGCGGCGTCGGGGGTGCGCAGCAGGGCCGGATACTGCGCGGAGACCAGGTCGAAGGAGGCCGGCGGGAGCCCCGCTTCCGTCAGCGCGGCGTGTACCCAGTGAACGGCGACGCCTGCGTCCCGCGCATGCCCCGCCGCCCGCTCCAGCGCCACGCCCGAGACCTCGAGCGCGGTCACGTCCCAGCCCCCGCGCGCGAGCCAGACGGCGTCCGCGCCCTCACCGCAGCCGACGTCGAGCACCCGCCCGGGCGTGAGCCCGGCGACCTCGGCCACGAGCGCACCGTTGGGCCGGCCGCTCCACAGCTGTTGTCGGTCGGCGTATCGGCTGTCCCACTCCGCCCGCACCGCGGGGTCTCCGACGTATCCGTCGCCAGGCAAGAAAGTGTCAGACGCGGGCGATCCCGCTGCGATGTTGTCGGTCACGGGCCCAACGTCGCCCATCGTGGCCCGGTCACGCCACTCCTGTTGCCGCTCCGGCAAAACGGCGTCCAAGGCGGCAAACCGGCCTGGGCCTGATGGCGTGCGGTGTGCAGGGCCGGCCCGGCCGTTCTACCGGATACCCGACCCGTACGCCGGGGAAGGTTCACCGCCTGTCGACCGTCGGCCATGATCGTCATGGCGGACACATCCTGCACCGCACCGCCGCCGGTGACTCTGCTCCTACATGGGAAAGGTTCGCCGGACCACGAGGAGATCCGGCCCGCAATGAGCCGGCCCCGCCCCGACACCGGTGCTCCGCACCGCCTCCCAGCTCGCCGACACCGAGATCCACACCGTCGCCGACGCCGTCACCCGCTGAACCCACGCCCACCTCCCGCTCCTGCGGACGGACGAGCGCCTCAGGCGGCGTGAAGGCATCGAGGATCACATGGGCGGCGCGTGCAGAGCCGACAGCCGCGGCCGGCTGGTGGCGATGACGCGCAGCCCGCGTCTCAGCTACGGGAGTGCAGTATGCGGCGCATGCGGTCGGCCCGCTCCAGAAGGTTCGTGCGGACGACCGGGACAGCCTGTGCCGCCAGGTCTTCGGCTCGTTCCACGAAGGTCAGGTCGATGCCGAACAGCGGGAAGAGGCTTCTGGTGAAGACCGTCGCCGGCATGCTTCCTCCGCGGTGGACGGTGGGCACGAGATCGAGGAAGGCTTCCGCGTGGGGCCTGAGCAAGTCGTCCTGACCGGCACTCCAGAACACCGTCGCCACCGAGTGGACTGAAGCGAGAGGCACCGCGCGGTCCGTCACCAGCGTCTGCCACACCGCCTTCTTCTCGGCCGCGTCCGGGATCGCAGCGCTGACCTGGAGCCTGCTGACCCATGCTTCGGGATCCGGGTCGCGGTCGAGCAGAGCGTGTGCCTCGGCTGCGGTTGCGTGCCCGAGCTGGGCCTTGCGGACCAGCGCTCGCCACTGCAGATCGATGTCCTCTCCGGCCTCGTTCTGGAGCCACGCGACCCCTTCCGGATCGGCCGTGGTGCGGGCGAAGCCACGCAACGCCGCCTTGCGGTGGGCACTCACGCCGGAGAGGCCGAGGCACGTCTCAGCCACTGCTCGCAGCAACTCGTCCCGCTCCGACCTCGGGCTCCACAGATCTGCGGCCTCGACAGCCAGGTTGAGATACGGCTCGATCACCGATGCGGACGTCTCGACGGCGAGCACTGCGGTCAGACACTGCACGGCTTCGGCGGCTGTCGCTTCGCCGTTCATCAGCATGTCCCAGACCGTGGTGACGGCGACACCGCGCGCAACCGCGGTGGGCAGCCGGGCGGCGTTGCGGAAGAACGCGTCCCTGGCCGTGGCTTCAGGTCTCGTCGAGGCGAAGGTCAGGTCTTCGTCATTGACCAGATACAGATCGGCTCCTGCCGGCAGGTCGATCCGGGTCCGCTCACCCGCTACCTCGACGTGGACGAGCGCCCCGCGCTCCAGGTGGTCCCCTGAACGCCCGTAGGCTCCGACGGCAAGGACATGCGGGCGCGGCCGGCCACCACCGGGCCCCTGAGCGAGCAGGGCGAACCCGTCCGGGGCGTGGCTGAGAGTCAGCCGGTCGGTGCCCGCCGTTTCCAGCCATCCCGCGCGCCACTGGTCCAGGTCGCGGCCGCTGGCGTCGGCGACCGCGTCGATCAGGTCCTGCAGCGTGGTGTTGCCCCAGGCGTGCGTGGCGAAGTAGTTGGTCAGGCCTTCGGAGAACTGAGCCTCGCCGACGTACGCCATCAACTGCTTCAGGACGGACGCGCCCTTGGGGTAGGTGATGGCGTCGAACGTCGCTTCGGCCTCGGAGACGTCGCGGACCTGCTGGCGGATCGGGTGCGTCGTCGGTCCCTGGTCGACGAGATAGGCCTTGAGTTGCTCGCCGGCCAGGTGTGCCGTCCAGGCATCGGTGTACGACGTCACGCTCACGGCGGCCCAGTTGCTCGCGAACTCGGCGAAGGCCTCGTTCAGCCACAGGTCGTCCCACCAGCGCATCGTGACGATGTTGCCGAACCACATGTGCGCGAGTTCGTGCAGCAGGTACCTCGAGAAGATGTCCCACTCCGCTCTGGTGGGCGTGGTCCTGCGCAGGAACCAGTCCATCCAGGTGACGCAGCCGAAGTTCTCCATCGCGCCGGGGAACTCGGGCGTGAAGACCTGGTCGTACTTGTGCTGCGGAAACGGCATGCCGAATCTGCCGGCGAAGAACTCGAGCCCCTGGGTGGTCAGGGTGAACAGTTCGTCGGCATCCCGGTCCAGCACCGAGGCCAGCGACTGCCGGGCGAAGAGCCCGAGATCATGACCGGCTCCGGGACGACGCAGTTCGTAGTACGGACCCGCGTTGATCACCGTGTTGTACGTTGCCAGCGGCGGTGTCGGCGGGAAGGTCCAGCGTCGCACGGAACCGAGGTCCTCGACCTGCGGGTCACCGCTGTTGCTCAGCACCCGCCAGCGGGCTGGAGCGGTCACGGTGAACGCCCACGGCGCCTTGAGATCCGGCTGGTCGAAGCAGGCCCAGACGTAGCGGGCGTAGTCGGGAGTGAAGTCGGTGTAGACGTACGTCTCGCCGTCCGCGGGATCGACCGCCTTGTGCACGCCCTGTGCATCGGCCGAGCACTCCACCACGGAGACGACCTTGAGGACGTTGCGCTCCGCGAGACCGGGCAGCATGATCCGGCCCTCGACAGCCGACCGCAGCGGGGCCCCGTTGAGTGTGGCGCCTTCCACCGCCGCCGCACAGTCGACAAAGGTCTCGGCCCCGGAACTGCGACACGTAAAGGTGATCGTCGATTCGCACCGGACCCGCGAGCCTGTCAGCAGACCCGAAAGGTCGACGGCGACGTCATATCGCTCGACCGCCAGCAGACTCGCTCGCCGCTCGGCCTCAGCCTGAGTCAGGCTCCTGCCGCTCATCACTACCCCTCTCGAAGATTCGTTCATTCGTTGCTGACCACCCGCTGAGCAGCAAGAAGCCCCCGTGGGCCGGGAGTGTCCGTCACGTCGTTCCCGGCGCTGCGCCGCGCCCGCTCCGAGTTTGCCTTGCCCCGCCCCCGCCGTCATGGGTCCGTCCGATCACTGGGTTCCGCGGGAGTGCGCCATGGCGTAAGGGCGGTTCGGCCGGCGTGAGCCAGTCCCAGCGGTTCGAGAGACTTACCGGCCCCGGGCGATCAGGACGTCGGCTTGGCGGCGCCAGTCGAGGGAGGAGTAGAGGCGCTGGCCTTCCTCGCTGGCGATGAGAAGACCGGTACGGGCACCCTGAGCCACGGCGGCCTCTGCCAGAGCGCTCATCACGGCGCGGCCGAGGCCACGTCGCCGGTGCGCCGCGTCCGTCTCGATACGATCGGCGATCGCGTCGGTGCCGACCACGGCGACGGTGCCGCGCGCCGCCACCTCTCCGGAGGAGTCGTGGAGGGAGACGACCGTGACTGGTCCCTTCGTGCGGACCTCGCGCGCGTACGGCGCGGCGGGCGCATGCTGCGGGTGCTCGGTCAGATCGGTCGTCATGAACCACTCGGACCGGTGGAGCAACTCCAGTCCGGCGGCGCCCACGACTGCTTCGACGGCGCCTGGGCGCAGCGTAGGCACCGTGAGCCAGCTGGTCTGCCTCGCGGCGGCGACGGCTGCCGCCAACCGTGCCAACGATTCGGGCTCCTCGTCCGCACGCAGCGCGAACACCTCGACCTCGCGGCCCGGTTGGTCGCACTGGGACCGCAGGCCGTCCCCGACGGGCTCGGCCGCGGGCAGGGAGCGAGCCACGGTCCAGCCGTTCACCCAGCGTCGTATCAGCTCTGCATCGATCTTCTTCATCCGGCGAGTACAGCATGACCGCAACCGGCGGATGAGCGAATAACCGTTCGCCACCGTTCGCTCCCCAGGGCACGGCCGGTGCTGCCCGGGGCCCTGCCCTACCGGCTGTGACGCCGGTCCACGCCGGACACGTGGCGCCGCTCGCGCAGCGTCTCCAGAAGGCGGAGCCAGATCTCACTCGCGGTGGGGTAGCTCGGCACGACGTGCCAGAGCGTGGGCACGGGGACGCGGCCCACGATGGCGGTGGTCGCCGAGTGCACGAGCTCGGCGATGCCGGATCCGACGAACGTCGCCCCCACCACCACGTCCTCACCTCGGTCGACGACGAGCTTGGCCCGCCCGCGGTAACCCTCGCGCATGACGTACGTGCCGGCCAGCGCCGCGAGGTCGTACTCGACGGTCTCCACGTCCAGACCTGCCTCGCGCGCCTGTTGCTCGGTGGCACCGGCGCTGCCGACCTCCGGGGTGGTGAAGACGACCTGCGGTGCCCCGACGTGACCAGCCGCGGCGGACGGCAGGTCGGCGCGGCCGGCGGCGCGGGCCGCGATGGAGTCCCCGGCGATCCGCGCCTGATACTTGCCCATGTGCGTGAGGAGGGCGCGCCCGCACACATCCCCGATGGCGTAGAGCCAGGTGCCGTCCGCCGCCCGTACGCACTGCTGGTCGTCGACGTCGAGGAAGCCGCCCGGGGGCAGCCCGACGGTTTCCAGACCGATGTCGTCGGTGTTCGGGGTGCGCCCGGCGGCGACGACGACCTCGTCCGCCGCGATGATCGTCCCGTCGTCCAGCGCCACGCTCACCTCACCTCCGTGCACCCGCCCCTCGCCCGTGTCACGGGTGTCCGACCGCTTCACCCGCGTCATGTTCTGCCCCGGGAGCAGACGGACGCCCGCGCCCCGCAGCTCCTCGGCCACGAGCGTCCCCGCGAACGGCTCGTTGCGGGCCAGCAGCCGCCCGCCGCGATGGACGACCGTGACCTGGGCCCCCAGGGCGTGCAGCCAGGTGGCCGCCTCGCAAGCCACCACGCCCCCACCGAGGATCACCACCCGGTGCGGCACCTCGCTCATCGTGGTCACATCCCGAGAGGTCCAGGGAAGCGCTGCGCGCAGCCCCGGCACGTCCGGTACGGCCGGACAGGAACCGGTGTCGACGACCACCGCTTGCCGGGCGGTCAGCGTTTTGGTCGAACCGTCGGGGCGGCTCACCACGACCAGGCGCTCACCGGCCAGGCGTCCATAGCCGCGCACCACGTCGATTCCGGTGTTCACGGCCCACTCCACCTGGGACGTGTCGTCCAGTCCGTTGATCACGCCGTCTCGTCGGGCGAACACTCCGGCGGGATCCAGCCGTGCCGAGACGCCGGGCAGGTGGGCGGCGGCGTCGACCACCTCGGCCGGCCGGAGCAGGGCCTTGCTGGGCATGCACGCCCAGTACGAGCATTCACCGCCGAGCAGGCGGTCCTCCACGAGCACCGAGGACAGGTCGGAGAACTGGCTTGCGTACTGTGCGGCGTTCTCACCCGCCGCGGCGCCGCCGAGGACGATCACGTCCCACTCCGACCGATCCGGATCCACCGCTGCCGTCCTGGAGAACATTCGATCGTCCTTCCGCCGAGAAGGCCTGCCTGCGGCGCGGGCAGGTGTCAGAGATCCAGGACGACGTCCTGCGCGGGTCTGCTGCAGCAGATGAGGATGTTGCCCTCGCCCGGTGGCTCGACCGGGTCCGGGGAGTAGTCGACGGCCCCGGACATCATGGCGAGCTCACAGGTGTGGCAGACGCCGGTGCGGCACGACCACTGGACCGGAACGTCGCATGCCTCTGCGAGTTCCAGCAGGGAGGCCTGGTCGTCGTTCCACGCGACGGTCAGTCCGCTGCGGGCGAAGGAGACGGAGGGACCGGTGCCAGGGTCGCCTTCCGGCTGGTGCGGCGCCCTCACCGCGGGCGTGCCCTTGATCCCCGGGGTGAGGGAGGGGCCGCCGCTGAAGTTCTCGGTGTGCACGCGGAACGGCCGCAGGCCGGCCTTGACCAGCGCGTCGGTCATGTCGTCCATGAAGGCCGCCGGTCCGCAGACGTAGGCGTCGGCATCGGTGGGCAGGCCCAGACCGAGGATCCGCTCGCCGGAGAGGCGGCCCGCTTCCGAGTAGTCCCTGCCGCGTTCGTCGGCGGGGTCGGGCCTGCTGTAGTAGACGACGGACCGTGCGTCGGCCAGGAGTGCCACCAGGTCACGCACCTCCTGGGCGAAGGGATGCTCGCGGCCGTTGCGGGCGGCGTGCAGCCACCACACCTGTCTGCCGGAGGAGGCGCTTGCCAGTGAGTGCAGCATGGCCAGCACGGGAGTCGCCCCGATGCCGGCGGACACCAGCACGACCGGCGTGTCACCACTGGGCAGGTAGAAGGTGCCGCGCGGTGCGGCGAACTCCAGGCTGTCCCCGGCCCGGACGTGCGCGCGCACGTAGGTGCTCGCCAGGCCGTGTGGTTCCGCCTTCACGCTGATCCGGTACGTACCCGTGCCGGGCCGGCCCGACAGCGAATAGCTGCGGATCAGGGATGTCCCGTCCCCGGTCGTGTGCATCCTCACGGTCAGGAACTGTCCCGGCAGCGCGGCGGGCAGGGCGGAGCCGTCGGCCGCGGCCAGACTCAGGGAGATCACGTTCTCGCTCTCGGGGTGGACGTCCGTGACCGTCAGAGGACGGAAGCCGCGCCATGCCGGGGGCGGGACGCCGGCCGCGACGGTGAGGCCGGCGCTGCCGGACGACGCGGGCGCGCCCTTGTCGGCCTGTTCGAGCAGGTCGCGCATCGAGGCCTGCCAGCCCGGACTGAGAGCGGGTATGCGCAGGGCACGGCGCACCTGGTCGATCGTGTGACCGGAGAGGTAGAGGACGGCATCGATCTCCTCAACGGTCATGGCTTCCGGGCCGGTGGAGACCTTGACGATCTCCTGCCCCGCCTCCACCTCGCCCTCCTCGATGACACGCAGGTAGAAGCCGGGCCGATGGTGGGCCACCAGCAGCGCCGCCATGCGCGGTTCCTTCAAGCGCATGCCGACCCGGTAGCAGGTCACCCGCGGCTGCGAGACCTCCAGAAGGGCTCCGCCGACCCGGTACCGGTCGCCGATGCACACTTCGCCGTCGGGGAGCCCGTCGACCGTGAAGTTCTCCCCGAAGCTGCCCGGCGTCAGGTCGTCCCGGCCCAGTTCCTCGGACCAGAAGCGGTACGAGTCGAGCTGGTAGACCAGCACGGCCCGCATCTCCCCGCCGTGTCCGCCCAGGTCACCCTGACCGTCTCCGTCGATGTTCAGCCGCCTGACCATCCGCGGCCCGGACACGGGCTGCTTGTGCACCCCGGTGTACACGGTCCTGCCGTGCCAGGAGACGTCCTTCGGCATCCCCACGTTGACTGAGATCAAGGTGGCCACGGCTCACCTCCTCGTCCACCCTCAGCCGGTCACGCGGCCGAGGAATTCATGAATGTGACCACTTATGGCGTCAAGGTGCGTTTCAAGGGCGAAATGACCGGCTGGGAGCAGATGGACTTCGGCCTCGGGCAGATGCTGTGAGAAGGCGCGAGCCCCGTCCGGCCCGAAGATTTCGTCGCGCTCGCCCCAGACGGCCAGGAGTGGCACCTGGCTGGTGCGGAAGTACTCATGGAGCTGCGGATACCCATCGATGTTCGTCGGGTAGTCCCGGAAAAGCGCCAGCTGTACCTGGTCGTTCCCTGGTCTGTCCAGCAGGGTCTGGTCGTGCAGCCAGTTGTCCGGGCTGACCAGGCTCGTGTCCTCGGCCCCGTTCTCGTACTGCCAGCGCGTGGTCTCGGGGCTGAACTTCGCCCGCGCGCCCGGCTCGGTGTCGGGGCCGGGTGATGTCGCGTATGCGAACAGATCGTCCCAGAAGGGTTTGGCGAATCCCTCCATATAGGCGTTGCCGCTCTGGGAGATGATGGCGGTTACCTCGAACGCGGGATTCAGGGCAAGGCGCCAGCCGATGGGCGCCCCGTAGTCGTGTACGTAGACCGAGAAACGGTTGATCCCCAGTTTCTCCAGCAATTTCGCGGTGATGGCCGCCAGATGATCGAAGGTATAGGCGAAATCCTCGACCTGAGGCATGGACGACTGCCCGTATCCGACATGATCAGTGGCGATCACGTGATAGCGGTCCGACAGACCGGGAATGAGGTGCCGGAACATGTGGGAACTGCTGGGGAATCCGTGCAGAAGCACAACCGTCGGTGCTTCCTCGGGACCCGCCTCGCGATAGAAGACCTGCTGGGCGTCGACGGTCGCGGTCCGGTGGTGGGTAGCGGACACGGTGGCCTCCAGTGGTCGCCCCGAGCGGTGATGAACTACTTGGTGCTCGATCTGGATGTGGCGCCGGGGAGACGTCCCTGCATGTCAAAAGATCGCTCGAGGACGGTGCGCGTGCGCGCCATGGTCGACCACTCCCGTTCGGGCTACGGGCATCCCTGGGCAGGCGGGCGTCGGCGGCGTCCAGCCGGTGAACCGTGCTCTTCCATAGTCACGAGCACAGCCATCCGCCACAAATCGCACCGATAACGCATCGAATGCGCAGGCCGAGTGCCGCGCGTCCGTTCCGCAGGCGGCCGGGACCTGGCCAGCCAGGGACGCTTTCACCCTGCCGTACGGCGCCACCGCGCTCGCCGTCGTGGACGTGGTCGGACACAACGGCGAGGCCGCCGCCGGCATGGCCCGGTCCCGTGTCATGCAGGAGGCTGCGGCGGACCTGCGCTGCGGTCGCTTGCGCGGGGCGGAGGTCATGGCCGTGCCGTCCTCACGGCAGGTCCCATGATCCGGCGCCCGCCGGATGGCGTGGCCGCATTGCCGGTGTCGCGTGCCGCCGCACCTTTACCGGCCCGCCCTCTCGAATGCCGGACAGTGCCGGAATCGGCGGTGCTTCTCCCCCGGTCGCCGTACTGTGATGTCCCGTCAACCGTTGGGACGATGCGGCGCGGGGTGAGGGTGGGTGTCGGGCGGCAAGGCCGGTCGAGAGGGACAGGACTGGCGCTGGAGGCTTGCCGCGGCGGGCGACGCCTTCGCCATGCGGGTGCTGGCCACCGCGCTGGCCGAGGACGGGCGTCACGACGAGGCCGTCGCGTGGTGGGAGAAGGCGATCGCGGCCGGAGACGAGACCGCGCTGCACCAACTCGCGGATCACATGGGCGCCAGGACCCTGGAAGGACAGCTGCGCCGGCAGGCCGAGAGCGGTGACCTGACCGCCATGGGCAACCTGGCGAAACTCCTCGTGCGCGACAGCGGCGGCCAACGGCTCGCCGAGGCCGTCCACTGGCTGACGCTCGCCGTGCGCGCGGGCGTCACGCCGGAGCGGGAACTCGTCGCGGCCCTCGACAGCGCCGGACGGTCGGCCGAGGCAGAGGACCGACTGCGGCACATGGCCGCCGCCGGTGATCTTCGTGCCCTGCGCGATCTCGTCCGGCGGCTGCGCGAGGGGGGCGACGGCGAGCGGCTCCACGAAGCGGTCGTCTGGCTGACCCGGGGCGTCGCGGCCGGTGAGCCATGGGAGTGGGACCTGGTCGCCGTCCTCGACCGCGCCGGACGCGCGGACGAGGCCGAGGCCCCGCTGCGGCGGCTGGCCGACCGCCATGACGTCAAGGCGGTGACGACGCTGGTGCGGCGCGCCCCCGAGAACATGCGTGCGCAGGTGTCCCGACGGGAGCTGGACGGGCCCGTGCGGGCGCGCGCCGTGGACCACGTCCGCCGGGTGGCGGCCGCGCTCGCCCGTCTCGATCTGCTGGAGGAGGCCGTCCGCTGGTGGACGGCGGCGGACGCGCTCGACGACCGTGTCCTCTCCTCCCCCGCCGCGTGCCTGGCCGCCCGGCCGGCTCCCGTGTCCGGGGCCCCGGACTCCGGTGTGGAGTGGCAGTTGCAGGAGATGGCCGCCACCGACGACGTGACGGCGACGCGGGTGCTGGCCGGATATCTCGCGCGGACCGGCCAGACGGCCGAGGCCGTGCGCATGTGGACGCGCGCTGACGCCGCGGACGGCCGGAGCCTCTGGGGAGATGTTCTCGAACAGCGCGCCCTTGGCGGCACCTCGGACACGGTGACGACTCATGGCGTTCAGGGCGGCGCCCCGGGGGACGGCGTGGTGGCGGACGCCGAGTCCGAGGAGACCCCGGCCGGGACCGTGGGGGAACCCGACACCGCTCCCGCGACGGCCACGCACCGCTTGTCGGCCCAGATGCCCTCCCACGCCGGGCTGTACGAACCGGTCAGCCTGGTCGTGCGGGTGCCGTTCGGGGCGGATCACGACGACGACGGGGTGTCGGCCCCGCTGGCCGGGTTCCGGCCCGCGCCCGACGGCTCCCCGCTGACACTCATCGTGCGGGCGCCCGCCGGACTCGACCCCCAGGGCCCGCTGGAGCACACCCTGCTGGTGCCGCCCTCCGATGCCCCCGCGCCGGTGCGGTTCGCGTTCCTGACCCGGGAACCGGGCCTGCACCGCGTCCGGGTCAGCGCCTGGGCCGGGGGGACGTTCCTCACCGAGATCGGCCTCGAGGTGACGGTCGAGCGCGACGGCCCCTACGCGGTGGAGCCGCCCACCACCGCCGACATGGGCGAGATACGCGCCCACCCCGGCGAGGTCACGCTGCTCGTGGACCGGGTCGGCGACCAGTACACATTCCGTCTCATCTCCGACCGGTGCATCTACGGCGCCGTACTCGCGCAGGCCCTCACCGCCGCCCCGGAAGCGGCCGCGGAGCGCGCGTACGCCATGCTGCAGAGACTGGCGGCGGGCCGCGGGGAGTACTCCGGCGCCCACGCCCGACGCTGGATGAAGGAGACGGGGGTGGGGCTGTGGACGGAGATGGTGCCGGACGCGGTCAAGGAGCAATTCTGGCAACTGCGCGACCACATCACGGCGTTCAGCGTCGCCTCCGAGCACGACGTCCTCCCGTGGGAACTCCTCTATCCCGTCGCGCCGGGCCGCGACGAGGGGTTCCTGGTCCAGCAGTTCCCGGTCCTGCGCAACAGCCTGGGCCAGACCCGCTCATCCGTGCTGCCGATCGGTGAGCCGCACTACGTCGTCTCCGCGCGGGCCCCGGTCAACGGCGACAGCGAGATCGAGTCGATCCGCCGCATTCTCGGCACCGGAACCGTCGTGGACACGCTGGACGGCGTCCTGACCGTCATCGACGCGGGCACGACGGGACCCCTCCACTTCACCTGCCACAACACCTTCGACCCCGGCGGCGGTTCGTCGATCCTCCTCGCGGACGGCCCGTTCGTCCCCGCTCTTCTGAACAGCGCCGTCGCCCGCCGCGCCCTGCAGGACGGCCGACCGCTCGTCTTCGTCAACGCCTGCCGGGCGGCCGGAGCCGTCCCGCAGTACACCCGGATGCTCGGCTGGGCGCAGCAGTTCATGGGCGCGGGCGCCGGCGCCTTCGTGGGCACGCTGTGGGCGGTGCGCAGCGACAGCGCCCAGCGGTTCGCGGAAGCCTTCTACGCCTCCCTCTCGGCGGGGGAGCCGCTGGGCACGGCCGTGCACCGGGCCCGCTCCCACGCCGGACACGACGAGACCGACCCCACCTGGCTGGCGTACACGGTCTACGGCGATCCCGGCGCGATCGTCTCCACCTCGGTCCCCGCCCCCGCCGCTGCCGTCTTCAGTCCCGCCCGAGCCGTCCCCACCCCCGTGCGATGCGAGGACACGTGAACGTGACCGACGACGGCGTGCCCGTCGAGGACCTGGTGACCGCCGTCAAGCGAGCGGTCACGCAGTCGAACATGTCGGCCACCGCGGCCGGGCGGGATCTGCGTGTCACCTCGGTGCGGCTCACCCTGCACGCCCTTGCCACTGCGACGGCCGGCGGTTCCCTGAACTTCCGGCTGCCGTTCATCGGCATGAAACTCAGGATCGGGCGCACGGTGTCCCGCCGCGACACCCATGTCATCGAGATGACCCTGGTACCTCCTGACCTGGCGCACCAGCACGAGCTGCGGCACGGCACGGTGGACGCCGTCCTGGTCGACGCGATCGCGATGATCCGTCGCGTGACGGCGTCGGCGCAGACCGGCGACGAACCCTTCCACCTCCAGGAAGGCTCGGTGCGGCTTGAGTTCGCGATCACAGCGGACGGGTCCGTGTCCCTCGGCCTGGACGGCGCCCTGCGCGAGGAGGTGACCCACACCCTGCTCGTCACGGTAGCTCCCCCGGCGGACTGAACCCCCGCCGCCGGACCTGCTGATCGGCTGCTGAGCACCGGGCGGGCCGCCAACGCATGTGACGGGAAGCCCCGTCCGCCACCGCGTCGTCGGGCGGCCGCAGCGAGAGAGCTTCTCCGCTCGGTGTCCGGTTCGGACCGTTGTACACGGCCTTCGGCCGGGTAGCCGCTGCTGTGATCGACGCAGGGCGCTGACGGCGTCCGCTTCGCGAGAAGGAGATGAGGACGCATGGCTACCGGCGCTGACTCGGCGAGAATCACGGCGAAGGTCCAAGGCAGGGACATCACACTCCACGGCCCCCTGACGAAGGACGAGATCCGGAGCGCGATCTGGTGGTGGCAGAGTGCCGACCCCGAGACTTCCGAGGAACGGGAAGAATCTCAGCACGATCGCGACGCCTCCCACAAGGACGTGATCACGACCCTGGGCGGGTACTACGAGGTCTCCCCCGACCCCCGTACGCCCGAGGCCGAAAGGCTCGTGGACCTGGTGCACGACGAGCTCAACGCGAACGAGTGACACAGCGCGGCACGGACGTAGCCGGAGTCCGAGTTCGCCACGTGACGGGGTGTGGGGAAGCGGAGTCGCCGACCGGCGCGGTCCGCCGCGGACCCGGTCGGTGCCGGGGCCGCGGCGGGGCTCTCAGCCGAACTCGCGCAGTCGTGCGGTGAGATGGGCGGCGGCGCCGTCCATCAGGGTGTCGGCGATCGCTTCGACGGTGCGGGCCCGCCAGGAGTGCAGGACGGTGCCCGCCACCACCTGGTTGAAGGCGCCCATCGACGGTCCGCAGTGCACCAGGTAGTCCACCCGGGCGCGCTGGTCACCGCGCGCCGCGAGGCGCAGGCCGCGCGTGAAGTAGCCGCGGAACACGGCGGCCAGGTACTGCTTGGGGTCGGTGCCGGGGGCTGCGGGCGCGGGGGACTCGCCGCCCAGGTAGCGGTCGAGGACCTGGCTCCTGGTTTCCTCGTCCAGGTCGGCGAGCGAGTCGTGCCGGCGCCACAGTTCGTGCAGCCGGGACGCCCGGGCCGGGAAGAACAGGCCCCGCTTGAGGTAGCGGGCCTGGACGCCGAGGTCGAACAGCTCGCCCCAGGGCGCGGTGTCCACGTCGTACTCGCGGGCCTCCTGGAGGATGTCCTTCACCTCCGCGCTGGTGGCGGCCTCCACGGAGCACTGGTTGACCGAGCCGGTCAGGACGAAGTCGGCGCCGAGCAGGAACGCGGCCCCGGCGGCCTCGGGGGTGCCGATGCCGCCCGCGCATCCCACGTGCACCCGGTGGCCGCCGGTCGCGGTCGTGTCGCGCAACCGCAGTACGGCGGGCAGCAGGGTGAGCAGGTCGGCGGTACCGCTCAGCCAGCCGCCGTCTGCCTCCACGCACAGATCGTCCGCCATCGGCCGGCCGGCCGCCGCGCGGGCCTCCTCCTCGGTGACCTCGCCCGTTTCCAGCAGCCGGGTGACCAACCGCTCCGGCGGCGGGGCCAGGAACTCGGCGGCCACGTCCGTGCGGGACACCTTGGCGATGATCCGGCCGCCCTTGAGGCGGAACCGGACCAGCGCCGGGGTGATCAGCGGGAAGCCGGAGGCCTCGACCAGGTCGACCCCGTGCCGCAGGAGCAGGTCCACCAGGGCGGACTCCTCCTCGGGGGCGCCGTGCCGGTACAGCAGGTTGACGCCGAAGGACCCGCCCAGGCCCAGTTCCCCGGCCAGGTCGCGCAGCAGGCCGTCCACCTCGTCGAGGGGCAGGCCGCCGGTCCCGAGGAAGCCGAGCAGCCCGGCCTTGGCCGCCGCGCCCAGCATCTCGCGGCCCGAGATGCCCCCGTACAGGGCGCCCAGCAGGTACGCGCGCCGCAGACCGTACCGCTCGCGGAAGGTGGCGGCTCCGAGGGTGTCGGCCGTCGGGGCGGTGAAGGCCGCGGGGCGAGCGGGGGGTGTCGAGCGGTCGGAGGGCAGCGGCGCGTCGGGGCGTTGCCCCGCTGCCGGCGCGGGCCGGGGGGCGTCGGGGCGTTGCTCCGCTGCCGGCGCGGGCAGCGGGTCGGCGTTCTTCCTGATCTTGGCGACGAGGTTGGTCAGGACCCTGCCCGGGCCCAGCTCCACGAACTCGAAGTCGCCGTGGCCCATCAGTCGGCGCACCGTGTCGGTCCAGCGGACCGGAGAGTCGATCTGCGCGGTCAGGGTCGCCTTGACCGTGCCGGGGGCGTACGGCTGCGCGTCCACGTTGGCCAGCACCGGGACGGCCGGGTCGCGCAGGGTGAAGCCGTCCAGGAAGCGGGTGAACTCGGCGGCGGTGTCGCGCATGTAGCGGGAGTGGAAGGGCGCGCTGACGTTGAGCCGGACGGCGCGGACACCCGCCGACTCGAAGGCCGCGCGGGCGGCGTCGACCCGCTCGGACGGGCCGGACAGCACGAACTGGTCGGGGGCGTTGTGGTTGGCCAGGTCGAGCTCGTCGATGCCGGAGTCGGCGAGCACCCGCAGCACGGTGGCCTCGTCGCAGCCGACCACCGCGGCCATGCCGCCACCGCCGGCCTGCGCCATCAGGGCGCCGCGCCGCTGCACCAGGCGCAGTCCGGTCTCGAAGTCGAAGACGCCGGCGGCGAACAGGGCCGTGTACTCACCGAGGCTGTGGCCGATCAGGTAGTCGGCCGGCTCGGCGTCCTCGGCGAGCCGGTCGAGGTAGGCCAGGGCGCTGACGACGTAGAGCGCAGGCTGGGTGTGCTCCGTACGGCCCAGGCGGCGTTGCGGGTCGTGGACGCACAGTTCCTCGATCGAGTGGCCGAGCACGCGGTCGGCGATCGCGGTCTCCTCAGGGAACCTGGCGAACAGGTCCTTGCCCATCCCCCGCTGCTGAGACCCCTGCCCTGGGAAACCGTAGACCTTCATGCGGTGTGCCTTCCTTGCCGTCCTGGCTGTCGCCGGAGTCGGATGCGGATGCGGATGTGGATGGGTGATCGGAGGGGTGGAGGGGGTGGCGGCCGGTGCCGCGAGCGTCCGGGCCTGTTCCAGCACCCGTGAATCATGGCCGAACGGGCTGAGCAACGGCAGCGAACGGGAGCGGTCCCCCGTGGTGAGGTTGCCGCGTACGAAGTTGTGCAGGGTGCCCGAGGGGCCGAGGTCGAGGTAGAGGAAGTCGCCGCGGGCGCGCATCGCGGCCATGGCCCGTTCGAACTCGATGGGCCTGCGGGCGACCTGCCAGAAGTGGTCGGCGCCGGGCCGCTCGACGAGCCGTCCGTCCACGCACGACACCCAGGGGATGCCCGGTGGAGCGAAGGTCACCCCGTCGAAGGCGGCCCGACAGTCGGCGAGGACGCCGTCCATCAGGCTGGAGTGGTAGGCGTACTCGACCGGCACCCGCTGGTGCAGCACGCCGGCCGCGCGCAGGGTCGCCTCGGCCCGGTCCAGGTCCGCGTCGGCGCCCGCGACCACGATGTGGCCCGGGTAGTTGCGGGCGGCGACCTCACAGCCGGGCAGTTCCGGGAGGCGGTCCCGGCCGTCCGGGCGGGTGATGACCGCGAGCAGCCCGCCGTGCGGGGCCGCCGACAGGCCGTCCGCCTGGCGGACGAGCAGCCTCAGGCACGTCTCGACGTCGATGCTGCCGGAGACGACCGCGGCCGCGTACTCGCCGAGGCTGGAGCCGAGCAGGTGGTCCGGCTCGATGCCGGCCGCGCGCAGGGTCTCGGCGAGGGCGAGTTCGATCATGACGATCGCGGGGTGGGTGAGCCGTGTGTCGACGAAGGGGTCGTTCTTGGTCCGGGCCGGATCGAAGACGCGGGCCAGGACCGACTCGCCCAGCAGCCCGGCGGCGACGGCGTCGTACCTCAGCAGGGCGGTGCGGAACACCTCGTCGGTCTCGAAGAGTTCCTCGCCCATGCGGTGGTACTGCGAGCCCTGCCCGGAGAACATGAAGACCACGGGCAGGCGTCCGGCGGGCGTTCCGGTCGCCGGGGGCGTCCCGTTGGCCGCGGTCATCGGTACACGTCCCAGAACAGGCCGGACTGCGCCGGCTGGGCGGGGGCGCCGGACGTCTCGGGGGCGGCGCCGCGGATGACGACCGTGCGCTCCAGCGGGGGCTGGGGCAACGGCACCCGCGTGGCGCGGTGGTCCGTCGGCGCCGGGGCGAGCAGCAGGTGCGCGTTGGTGCCGCCGTCGGCGAAGCAGTTGAGCGCGGCCCGGTCCGCGGCCGCCGGCCAGGGCCGGGGCTCCCTCGGGAAGTACATCGCGGAGCCTTCCAGGTCGAAGTGCGGCAGGGGCTGCCGGCCGGAGAGGAACGGCACCTGCTGCCGGTGGTGCAGCATCAGGACGACCTTGATGAACGCGGCGATGCCCTCCGCGGCCAGCGGATGACCGATGTTCGGCTTCACCGAACCGAGCGCGAGCCGCTCCGGACGGGCCGGGGCGGCGCCGTAGACACCCTCGATCGCCTTCAGTTCGAGCAGGTCGGTGACGGTCGAGCCGGAGGCGTTGGTCTCCACCCAGCCGACGTCCTGCGGCGCACGGCCGCTGAGCTTCAGCGCCTCGGCCATCACGTCCTTCTGCGCCCGCAGGTTGGGGGTGGCGGGTCCTGCGGTGCGGCCGTCGTTGTTGATCGCGATGCCCTCCAGCACGGCGAGCACCCGGTCGCCGTCCGCCTGGGCCCGCGCCAGCGGCTTGAGGAGGACGACGCCGACGCCCTCGCCGAGCACCAGGCCGGCCGCCCGGTCGTCGAAAGCGTGGAACTCCGGGCCGGGGTTGAGCAGCCCGCGCTGCCCGAACACCCGGTGCGCCCGGTCGTCCGCGAGCAGGCTCACACCGGCGACGACGGCCGACTCGACGGAACCCGCGCGCAGTGCCTGTACGGCCGTGTCCATCGCCACCAGGGCGGAGGAGCAGGCGGTGTCCACCACCAGGCTCGGGCCCTGGAAGTCGAAGAACTGGGAGATGTTGGCCGCGAGGTAGTTCTGCCCGGTGACCACGACCGGGTTCTTGGCCCGCTCCAGGTCCGCCGGGTCGGGGGTGTGGGTGGCCCGACCGCCGACGTACACGCCGACCCTGCGGCCCTTGAGGTCCGCCGGGCGGTAGCCGGCGTGGTGCACGGCCCGGTCGACCTCCTCGAGCAGCAGCAGCGCCTGCGGGTCCATCGCCTTGACGTCCGCCTCGTTCAGCAGGAACCGCTCGGGGGCGAACCGCAGCACCTCCGGCAGCAGTCCGGCGTAGTACCCGAGGGAGCGGCCGAAGCGGGAGTCCGGGACGGGACGCAGGGTCGTACGGCCGTCCCGCAGCAGCTCCCAGTACGCGTCGGCGGATTCGGCGTCGGGGAAGCGGCAGGAGAGGCCGACCACGGCCACGGCGTCGGCTCGCGGGTCGGGGATGCGGGAGGGTGTGGCGCCTCGCTGCCGGACGGTCGCGGGCGGGGAGGCGGGCGGGTCGAAGGCCCAGACCGATGCCGGGGCGGCGGAATCCGACGGTGCCGGGGTCGCGGGCTCCGGTCGTGCCTCCGCGTCGGGTGCCGTGCCGCCGGTCTCCGTGCCATGGGCGTTCGTGCCGCCGAACTGCGCGAGCAGTGCCATGCGGTGCTCCTCCCCCAGGTACGCCGCGAATCCGTCCACTGTCGGGTGTTCCAGCAGGGCCGACGGGTCGACCGAGACGTCCAGGCGCTTGGCGACGGTCTGGACGAGCTGGGAGACCATGATCGAGTCCATGCCGTAGTCATGCACCGGGACGTCGCCGGCCAGTTTGGCGCGGTCGAAACGCAGGTCCTCCGCCAGCCGGTCGAGCAGCCAGGAGGTCACCGCTTCGACGGCGGCGCGCACGTCCGCGTCCGCGCCGGCCACGGGTGGTGTCGCGGCGGGCGGCACCGGGGCCGGTGCGGCGGGCGGCGTCTCCAGGCGCCGCGCCGTCAGCCGCTCCGCGCTGAACTCGGCGCCGGGCCGCGGCAGTACGGGCATCACGACCCGGGCGCCGCTCTCCAGCGCGCGGTCGAGCAGAGCCAGCCCCTGCGCGTCGGTGAGAGAGGCGAGGCCGGAGGCCTGGTAGGCGGCGCTGCGGGCCTCCCCCATGCCGGTGTCCTTCCAGCTCGGCCACTGCACGCTGACCAGGGGCAGGCCGTACGGGCGGGCCTCCGCCACCGCGTCCAGATAGGCGTTGGCCATGGCGTAGTCGCTCTGGCCGACGGCGAGGGCGGGAACGGCGGCGGCGACCGACGAGTACAGCACGAACAGGCCGAGCGGCTCGTCCCGGAAGCACTCCAGCAGGGCGTCCAGACCGAACACCTTGGGTGCGAGGACACGGGCGACGCCGGTCTGCGGCTTGCGGACGAACGCCGGGTTCTCGAAGTCGGTGAAGCCCGCGCTGTGGATCACGCCGCCGACCGGGCCGAGCCGCGGTCGCACGTCGGCGAGCACCTTGGCGAGGGCCTCCCGCTCGTCCAACGGCACGGCGACGACCTCGAGTTCGACGCCCTGGGCGGCCAGTTCGGCGAGCGGCCGCAGCTTGCGGCCCAGCGGGCCGGCCTCGGCGATGTGCGCGGCCCACTCCGCGCGCGGCGGCAGTTCCTCACGACCGGTGAGGACCAGCTTGCGCACGCCGTGACGGGCGACGAAGTGGCGGGCGGTGAGCAGCCCGAGGCCGCGCGTGCCGCCGGTCACCCACAGCACGTGGCCCGCCGGGAAGCCGAGTCGGGCGCCCTGTGCCCGCGGGGCCTCGGCGAGCGTCGCCAGGTGGCGCGCTCCCCCGCGGTAGGCGACCTCGGCGGGCTCGCCGTCGGCGGACAGTTCCTCGACGACCCAGCGGCACAGCTGCTCGTCGGTGGCGGCGCGGTCGATCTCCACGTGGCGGGAGCGGACGTGGCGGTACTCGCTCTGGAGCATCCGGTACAGGCCCGCCCGGGCCGCTCCGCCGAGGGCGGGCGCCCCGCGCGAGACGAGCAGGGCACGCAGGTCGCGGCGGCCGAGGTCGACCAGGTGCTGGAGCCAACGCAGCCAGGAGGGCAGCGCGGCGTGCGTGGGCGGCAGCACGGGCGCGGTGCAGCCGGCCAGGTCGACGACGGCGTCGAAGCGGTCCCAGCGGGTGCCGGCGTCGGTGAGTTCGGCGTTGATCCGGTCGGCGGTGAGCACCTCGGCGCCCGGCAGTACCGCCGCGAGCCGGGCGGCCAGTGCCTCGGTTCCGGGCGCGGCGAGTACGGCGGTCAGGGCGGGCGGCGCCGAACGGGGCACAGGCGGGGCGGGGCGCCACTGCTTGGTCAGCAGCAGCCCCTCGGAGGCGTGTCGGGCGCCGGGGGCGCTGTGGCCGGCGTCGGACGCGTGGTGGTCGGCGCCCGGTGCGCTGCGGCCGTCACCCGGCGTGTCACGCCCGGCGCCGAGGGCGGCCAGTTCGGCGTCGGCCGCGGCCAGCCAGACCCGGTCGCCGTCGAAGGGGTAGCCGGGCAGCGCGACCCGGGCGGGCCTGCCGGCGGGGTGCAGGGCGGGCCAGTCCACCCGCTGTCCGCCGGTCCAGGCGGTGGCGTACGCGGCGGGGTCGGCGGGGAGCCGCTCGGCCGCGGCGGGCCGGCGCGGGTCGACGGCGCCGGTCCAGCTGCCGGCCGGGGCGCCGCCTGCGGCGAACTCGTCGAGCCGGTCGCACAGTTCGGGCAGGTCGTGGAAGAGCACGGCCAGCCGGTGGGCCATCGCCTCCCGGCCGGTCTGCAGGGTCCAGGCGACCTGCGCCGGGGTGACCTCGGTGTCCTCGGCGCGCAGGTGGCCGGCGAGCCGCCGGGCCTGCGCGGCCAGCCGGCCGGCGTCCCGCGCGGAGAGGACCGCCAGCTGGGGGCCGGCTGCCGGGACGTCCCCGGCGCCGTCGCCGACGTACTCCTCGAGGATGATGTGGGCGTTCGTGCCGCCCGCGCCGAAGGAGCTCACGCCCGCCGTCCGCGGCCGTACCCTGCCGTCCGCCAGGACGCGGCGGGGCCAGGGCTTCCGTTCGCGCTGGACCTCGAACGGCGTCGTGGTGAAGTCGATGTTCGGATTGAGCCGCTCCGCGTGCAGGGACGGCACCAGCTCGCCGTGCCGCATCTGGAGCAGCACCTTGGTGATCGCGGCGATGCCGGCGGCCGACTCGGCGTGCCCGATATTGGACTTGACCGAGCCGATGGGCAGCCGCTCGGGCGGTTCCTCGCCGAAGGCCCGCAGCATGCCGGTGATCTCCACGGGGTCGCCGAGGGCCGTGCCGGTGCCGTGCGCCTCCAGGTAGTCGAGATCGGCGGGCGCGAGCCCGGCCCGTTCCAGCGCCGTACGCACCAGGTCGCCCTGGGCCTTGGGGTTGGGGACGCTGTAACCGGCGCCCGCGCCGCCGTGGTTGACGGCGGACGCCTTGACCACGGCGAGGATCCGGTCGCCGTCGGCGAGGGCCGCGTCCAGGCGCTTGAGCAGGACGGCGCCCGAGCCCTCGGCGGGCACGTATCCGGTGCCGCCCTCGCCGAAGCTGCGGCAGCGCCCGTCCTCGGCGAGGAAGCCGCGCTGGGCGAGCTGGAGGAACTTCACCGGGTGGCTGGAGATGTTGACGCCGCCGGCCACGGCGACGTCGCAGTCGCCGTTGCGGATGGCGAGGCAGGCCTGGTGGATGGTGACCAGCGACGAGGAGCACATGGTGTCCAGGCCGACGCTGGGGCCGGTGAAGTCGAAGAAGTACGACACCCGGTTGGCCACCGAGGCGTACGACGAGGAGGTCGCGAAGCCCTCGCCGCGCAGCGCCTCCTGGACGCCGTACAGCTGGTAGTGGCCGTACATCATGCCGACGAACACGCCGGTGCGGGCGCCGCGCAGTTGCTCGCGGGTGTATCCGGCGTCCTCCAGCAGATGCCAGACGGTCTCCAGGAACACCCGCTCCTGCGGGTCGGTGTGTTCGGCCTCGATCTGCGACATCCGGAAGAACAGCGGGTCGAAGCGGTCGGCGCCGGGGACGAAGCCGCCCCACTTGCCGTAGGTCCTGCCGGTGGCGGACCTGTCCGGGTCGTAGAACGGGCCGTGGTCCCAGCGGTCGGCGGGGATCTCCTCGACGCTGTCCCGGCCGGCGCGCAGGTTGCGCCAGAACGCGGTGACGTCCTCGGCCTGGGGGTAGCGGCCCGCGACACCGATGATGGCGACGGCGGTGTCCTGCGGGGCGGGCGCGACCGGCTTCACCGGCTCGACCGGCTCGACCGCAAGCACGGTCGCCGCGGGGGCGCCGGCGTCCGTCGTGGCGGGGGCCGGGGTGCCGGGTTCCACGGCGCTGGTGGCCGGGGTGCCGGTGGCCGGGAAGGCGCCGGGGTGGGCCCCGGCCAGGTGGCCGGCGAGGTCGCGTACGGTCACGTACTCGAACAGCAGGGTCTTCGACAGCGGGCCGACGTGTTCCTCCAGGCGGCGGATGAGGCTCATGGTGATGAGCGAGTCCACGCCGTACCGGTCGAAGGGTTCGGTGACGGCGATCTCGGCCTCGGGCAGCTTCAGTTCCTCGGCGAGGAGGCGCAGGACGAGTTCCTCGGCGCGTTCGTGCGCTCCGGGCTCGGCGGTGGTGGCGGGCTCGTCCTGGCGCGGCTCGGCGCCCTCGAGTGCCCCGAGGATGCGGTCGGGGTCGCCGGCGGCCAGGAGCAGGCGGGGCGCGGTGTGGGCGAGGGCGCGGTCGAGAGCCTGGAGGGCGGGGGCGGTGCGCAACGGGCGCATGCCGAGCACCCGCTCCATGTAGGTTTCGGCGTCGGCGTCGAGGCGCATCCCGCCCTCGGCCCAGACGGGCCAGGCGGCCGCGAGGGTACGGCCGTGCCGGGTGCCTTCCCGGCGGCGTCGCTCCCGCTCCTCGGCGAAGTGGTCGAGGAAGGCGTTGGCGAAGGCGTAGTCGCTCTGGCCGGCGTTGCCGAAGGCCGCGGCCGCCGAGGAGAACGCGACGAAGTAGTCCAGCGGTTCGTCCGCCGTCGCCTCGTCGAGCAGCACGGTGCCGTGCACCTTCGCGGCGAGGACGGCATCCGCGTCCGCACGCTGCTTGGTGCGTACGAGCCCGTCCCTGAGGACACCGGCCGCGTGCACGACGCCGCTGACCGAGCCGTGCGCCCGGCGGGCCTCGGCGACCAGGCCGCGTACGGCCGCCGGGTCGGCGACGTCGGCGAGCACCACCCGGGCGCCGAGGGCGTCGGCGCGGGCGCGGGCCTCGGGACCGGGAGCGGTGCGCGCGGCCAGCACGATGCCGCCGCCGGTGACGCCGACGGCCCGCCGCGCGGCGGCGATGTGCTCGGCGATCAGCAGGCCCAGGGCGCCGGTGCCGCCGGTGACGATGTGGGCGCCGGCCCCGGTGAACGCGGCGCCCGGCGCGACCGGGAGGCTCACGCGCCGCCAGGCGCGGCGGGCCCGGCCCTCGGCGTCCGCGCGCACCTCGGGGCCGCCGTCCGCGGCGAGTTCGGCGACGACGGCCTCCGCGAGGGGACGGCCGGGGGCGAGGGCCAGGACGCCGAGGGTGACCGACGGGTTCTCCAGGCGCACGGTGCGGGCGAAGGCGGCCATCGCCGGCTGGGCGGGTGACGGGGCCGGCTCGGGGTGGACGTACAGGTAGCGCAGCGCGTCGCGGCGCTCGTGCTGCCAGGCCCGCAGGAAGGCCAGGGCGGTGTGGAAGCCGTGCTCGACGCAGTCCCGGGTGGTTCGGTCGCGTCCGGCCAGGTGGACGACGTGGACGGGTCCGGCTCCGGCGGCGCGCACGGCGGCCTCGGCGTCGAATCCGGGGCCGACCGGGACACGGTGGACGTCGGCGCCCGTCGCCGTGAGGGCGCCGGCCACGTCGGTGGCGTGTGCGGAGGCGGGTTCGAGCAGCAGGATCCGTGCGTGCGAAGGGAGTTGGCCGTGCGCGGCGGGCGCGGCCCGCCAGCAGGGCTCGAAGGCGTGGACGACGTCGGCGGCGGGCACGGCCCGCGTCGCGGGCGCGGTGTCCGTCGCGGGCGTGACGCCGGCCGGACGCAGCGCCCTCAGGGTGAAGGACTCCAGGGTGGCGGTGACCTGCCCGTCCTGGTCGAGCAGGGCGACGTCGAAGGCCAGGGAGCCCGCCGGGGCGGGGCGCCGGGCCGGGGTGGTGTACGCGTAGCCGCGTTCGGGCAGCGGGGCGTGCAGCCGGACCGAGCCCAGGGAGAACGGCAGGTACGGCGCCGGTCCCGCAGGGTCCCCGGCGCCCGGGACGAGCCGGCCCGCGGTCTGCAGTGCGGCGTCCAGCAGCGAGGGGTGGAAGGTGTGGTCGCCGGCGTCCGCGCGCCGCGGTTCCGGCAGGCTCAGCGTCGCCAGCGCCTCCCCGGGCCCCTCGGCGATCTCCTCGATCACCCGGAAGGAAGGGCCGTAGGAGAAGCCCAGCCGGGTGAAGCCGTCGTAGCAGTCCGCGCCCGCCCGGACGCGGGTGCAGCGGGCGCGTACGTCCGCAAGGGCGACGGGGGCGGGCCGGGATCCGGGAGCGTCGTACCGCAGGGTGCCGCCGGCGTGCACCGGCGCGTCGTCGCCGGTGCCGCGCACCTCGAAGGCGGCGCGGGAGCGGTCGCCGGTGACGCGGACCAGCAGCGGGTGTCCGGTGCTGCCGGGGGCGAGCCGGACCGGCGCCGCCCACACCAGGTCGTCCACGCCGCTCACCGGGGCTCCCCCGGCGGCGAGTTCGCCCGCGAGGCGGCCCATCTCCAGATAGGCCACGCCGGGCAGTACCAGGTCGCCGCCGACCACGTGGTCGCGCAGGAAGAACTCCTCGCCGGTCAGCGTCTTGGTGAACCGCTGCTCGCCGAAGGTGGAGACGTTGGCGTCCAGGAGGGTGGGGTGCAGACCGGAGCCGGGCCCCGCGGGACGCTCGCCGGGCGCGACCCAGTGCCGGGGGCCGGCGAACGGGTAGGCGGGCAGGTGGACGCGGCGCCGGGCGGCGCCCTCGTGCAGGGCCCGCCAGTCGACGTCGGCTCCGTCCAGCCAGGCGGCGGCCAGGGCGTGCACATCGTGCCGGTCCGGTGAGAGGGGGTCGCCCGGGGCCGTCACGTGGGCGGTGCGTACGGCGGAGGGGCGGCCGGCCAGGTGCGCGGCCAGCTCGTCGCGCAGGGCCGCGGTGCCGTCGGCGACGACGGCGAGTCGGTGCGGCATCGGTTCCCGGCCCACCTGGAGGGTGTGGGCGAGGTCCCCGGCCGGGACGTCGTGGCGCCCGAGGTGGTCGGCGAGCCGGGCGGCCGAGCGCCGCAGCGCGTCGCCGTCGCGGGCCGAGAGCACGAAGACCTGCTGGGCGGCGGGCTCGTCGCGGGTGTCCGGCATGCGGGGTTCCTCCAACACGATGTGCGCGCCCGCCCCGCCGAAGCCGAAGGAGCTGACGGCGCCGCGGCGGGGCAGATCGGCTCCGCGCGCGTCCCGGCGACGCGGCCAGGGCCGGGCGGTGGCGGCGACCTCGAAGGGGCCGCCGGCGAGTTCCAGGTAGGGGTTCTGCTCGCGGAAGTGCAGGCTGGCAGGGATCGTTCCGTACCGCATCGACAGGACCACCTTGAACAGTCCGGCGATGCCGGCGGCGGCCTCGAGGTGGCCGATGTTCGTCTTGACCGAGCCGATGGCGCACGCGGCGGAACCGCGGGGCGCGTCCCGGCCGTCACGCAGTCGCCGGAAGGCGGTGCTCAGGCCGGTGGTCTCGATCGGGTCGCCCAGGGCGGTGCCGGTGCCGTGCGCCTCGATGTAGCCGACGGTGTCCGGGTGGACGCCGGCGGCCCGATAGGCCTCGACCAGCAGGTCCGCCTGGGCGTCGGGGTTGGGGGCGGTGAGCGAGGTGGTCCGGCCGCCGTGGTTGAGCGCGGCGGCCTTGATCACGGCGTGTACGGCGTCGCCGTCGCGCTCGGCCCGCTGCTGCGGCTTGAGCAGGACGACGCCGACGCCCTCGCCGCGCACATAGCCGTCGGCGCGGCTGTCGAACGCCTTGCAGCGGCCGTCGGGGCTGAGCATCTCTCCCTGGCTGAGCGCCTCGTAGACGCCCGGGGCCAGGATGAGGCTGACGCCACCCGCGATGGCCATGTCGCAGGTGCCGTCGCGCAGGGCGGCGCACGCCTGGTGGACGGCGGTGAGGGAGCCGGAGCAGGCGGTGTCGACGGCGATGCTGGGGCCGCGCAGGTCGAGCAGGTACGACACCCGGTTCGGGACGATCGACAGGGCGGCGCCGGTGAGGGTGTGGCCCTCGGTGTCGCGTCCGGCGGCCCGCTGCACCTCGTGGTAGTCGGAGTTGGTGACGGCGATGAACACGCCGATCCGCTTGCCGGCCAGCTCGGAGGGGCGGTAACCCGCGTCCTCGACGGCCTGCCAGACGGTTTCGAGCAGCAACCGCTGCTGCGGGTCCATCAGTTCGGCCTCTCGGGGGGAGATGCCGAAGAACGCGGCGTCGAACCGGTCCACGTCCGGCGCGAACCCGCCCCAGCGGGAGCGGGAGCGCGGGTGGTCGCGCCAGTCCCAGCGGTCGGCGGGGATCTCGCCGACCAGGTCGTCGCCGGCGGCGAGGTGGTCCCAGAACTCGGTGAGGTCCATCGAGCCGGGCAGCCGCCCGGCCATGCCGATGACGGCGACCTCGCGGCTGGCGGGGGCCGGCAGGACCTCGTTTCCGGCGGGGGCCGCTGAGGTCACAGCCCCGGCGGGGACCGCCGAGTCCCGGGCCACGGCCGGACCGGCCTGTTCGGCGGCGGGTTCCTGCGGGGCCGTCCCGAAGTGGGCCGTCAGCGCGGTCGGGTGGTGCTCCCACAGGTGCTCGGCAAGCGCGTGCAGGGTGCCGTGGCGGTAGAAGAGGGTCGGGTACTCGGTGATGCCGTACGCCCTGCGCAGCGCGGCGCTGAGCGCGGTGAAGCTCACGGAGTTCATGCCGGTCTCGCCGAGCGGTGTGTGCGCGCCGATGTCCTCGGGGCGCAGGTCCACCAGGTCGGCGACCATGCGGGCCAGTTCGGCGACGAGGGCCTGCGTGCGGCCGCCGGTGGCGGGCGCCGGGGCGCCGGGACGGGCGGCGGGCGGGGACCCGGCGCCGAAGCGGGCGCGCAGGTCGGCCAGGGGCAGGGCGGCCAGCGTGGTGCGGTCGGTCTTCCCGTTCAGGGTGCGCGGGAAGCCGGTCACCCGGACCAGGGCGTCGGGCACCATGTGGTCCGGCAGCCAGGCCGCCAGTTCCTCGCGGTCCGGCTCGCGCGCGCCGTCCTCCAGTACGTAGCAGGCGAGCAGGGTGTGTGAGCCCGCTGTCCGGCCGCGGGCCACGACGACGGCCTCGCGGACGCCGTCGAGCCGGCGCAGGGTCGCCTCGATCTCCTCCGGCTCGACCCGGTGGCCGCGCACCTTGACCTGGGAGTCGAGCCGTCCGAGGTACTCGATCGTGCCGTCGGCCAGCCGTCGTACGAGGTCGCCCGTGCGGTACATGCGGGCGTCGGCGCGCGCCGCGAACGGGTCGGGCAGGAAGCGCTCGGCGGTCAGTTCGGGGCGGCCGAGGTAGCCGTCGGCCACGCCGTCCCCGCCGATGTACAACTCCCCCGCGACGGCGGTGGGGACGGGCCTGCGGGCGCTGTCGAGGACGTGGAGCGCGGTGTTGGCGATCGGGGCGCCCAGGGTGACTCGGCCGCCCGGGGCGAGGCGGCTCACTGCCGACCAGATGGTGGTCTCGGTGGGGCCGTAGAGGTTCCACACCTGCCCGTTGCCCGCGAGCAGCGCCTCTGCCAGGTCGGCGGGGAGCGCCTCGCCGCCGCACAGCACCTTCAGCGCGGGATCGCCCTGCCAGCCGGCGGCCAGCAGCATGCTCCAGGTGGCCGGGGTGGCCTGCACGACCGTGGGGCGGGCCCGTTCGAGGGCCTCGCGCAGCCGCAGCCCGTCGCGGGCGTCCTCGGCGGCGAGCACCTCCACCGTGCCGCCGGTGACCAGCGGAAGGTACAGCTCCAGACCGGAGATGTCGAAGCAGACGGTGGTGAGGGCCAGCAGCGTGTCGCCGGGTCCGAAGCCGGGTTCGCGGGCCATCGACCACAGGAAGTTGGTCAGCGCCCGGTGCGGCACGCGGACGCCCTTGGGGCGGCCGGTGGAGCCGGAGGTGTAGATGACGTAGGCGGCGTCGGAGGGGCCGGCCGGGCCGGGCGAGGGCAGGGCCGGGAGCTGCTCGGAGGTGTCGACGGTCAGCCGGGGCACCGTCGCGAAGCCGGCGTCGCAGGTCGAGTGGGTGAGCAGCAGGTGCAGCCCGGCGTCCTCGGCCATGTAGGCGAGCCGGTCCTGCGGGTAGGTGGGGTCGAGCGGTACGTAGGCGGCGCCGGAGGCCTGGACGGCGAGGAGCGCCACCGGCAGGTCCTGGTCGCGCGGGAGCAGCACCCCGACGGTGCGGCCACGGCCCGCTCCGGCGGCGGTGAGCCGGGCGGCGAGGGCGTCCACGCGCTCGACGAGTGCGCGGTACGTCAGCTCGGTGCCGGCGTGGCGGACCGCGACCGCGTCGGGCCGGGCGTCGGCGTGCCGCCGTACCAGTTCCCAGACCAGGGCGTCGGCGGGGTAGTCGGCGGCGGCGGGCGGGGTGAGCCGGGCGCGCTCGTCGTCGGTGAGCAGCTCCAGGTCGCCCACCGGGGTGCCGGGTCCCTCGACGGCGGCGGCGAGGAGGGTGGAGAAGTGGGCGCCGAGGCGGGCCACGGTCTCCTCGTCGAAGAGGTCGGGGTCGTACTTGAGCGTGTAGCGGCAGCCCTGCTCCTGCTCGACGACCTCCAGGGTCAGGTCGAACTCGCCCTCCTGGTGCACTCCTTCGACCGGGCCGAGCACCACGGCGTCGCCGGTCGCTTCGCGGCGGGCGGTGCGGGTCCAGTTCTGGAAGTAGAAGGCGACGTTGAACGGGGCGCCGGCCTCGGGGTCCGCGCGGCGCAGGTCGTCGGCCAGGGTGATGAGCGGGTAGGCGCTGTGTTCCAGGGCGTCCAGGACGGTGCGGTGGACGCGGCGGACCAGGGCGCGGAACTCTTCGGCGCCGTCGACGCGTTCGGCCAGCACCACCATGTTCATGAAGTAGCCGAGCGTGTCGTCGAAGCCGCTCGCCGGGCGTCCGGCCGTCGGTGTGCCCACGGCGATGTCGGCCTGGTCGCTATAGCGGTGCAGCAGCGCGAACCAGGCGGCGAGGACGACCCCGAACAGGGACGTCTGCTCGGTGCCCGCGAGCGTCCGGGCCCGGTCGGCGACCGCGGCGGGAATGTGCCCGTCCAGGCTCGCCCCGTGGAAATTGGGCACGGGCGGGCGGGGCCGGTCCAGTGGCAGTGGCACGGTGGTCCGGCGTCCGCGCAGTCTTTCGGTCCAGTAGGCGCGCAACCGTCGGCCCTCGGCACCGGCGAGCAGCTCGCGCTGCCAGACGGTGAAGTCGGCGTAGCTGCGGGCTGGGCGCTCGGCGGGGAGGGGGCGGCCCGCGAGGAGTGCCTGGTATCCGCGTTCCAGCTCGCGCAGGAGCAGGGCCATGGAGACGCCGTCGAAGACCAGGTGGTGGAAGGTCAGCAGCAGCGCGTTGCGGCCGTCGCCCAGGGTGTAGAGGGTGGCGCGGACGAGGGGGCCGGTGGCCAGCTCGAAGGGGCGGCGCAGGTCGGCGCGCATCCGGTCACGCAGCTCGGCGTCGCTCCTGGCGGTCAGGAAGACCTGCTGGAAGGGGAGTTCGGGCCCGGTCGCGATCCCGGCGTACGGCCCCTCGTCGCCGAGGTGGACGGTGGCCCGCAGTTCGGCGTGCCGGTCGACCAGGTCCTGGAGGACGGTCCGCAGGGCGAGCACGTCGAGGTCGCGGTCGAGCCAGAGGCCGAGGGGCAGGTTGTAGGCGTAGGTGCCGGGCGCGATCTGTTCGATCACCCAGAGGGCGCGCTGGCCCTCGGACAGGGGGTGGCGGCTCTCCTCGGCGATGTCGCGCGGGCGCAGGACGCGGGCCGCGGCCTCGGTGGCCGGGGAGACGGCGGCGGAGGCGGCCGGGGCGGGTGCGGTGGACGCCGACGCGGGCACGGTGGGCGCGGGTGCGGCGGGCGCGGGTGCGGCGACGGCTTCGGGCAGGGCCGGTCCGGCCGGCACACCGGTGAGCCAGTTGGCGGCCAGGTGGTCGGCCAGCTCGCGCAGGGTCGGCTGCTCGAAGAAGTCGCCGAGCGGTACGGCGACACCGAACTCCTCGTCCACGGCTGCGACGATCTTCATGCCGCTGAGCGAGTCGAAGCCGTAGTCGGCCAGCGGGCGGGTGGGGTCGATGCGCTCGTCCAGCTTGAGCACCCGCTCGACGAGGCCGCGCAGGCGCTCGGTGAGGGCGTCGGTGGAGGTGGTCGCGACCGGTGAGACGGGGGCGGTGGCCGGGCCCGCCGTGGGCACGGGCGCGCTCAGCAAGGCCCCGTCGCTCTCCGCCACCAGGACGGTCTGGCCCAGCGCCGGGTCGCCGGCGCCCAGCGCGTGGACCGGGGCGTAACCCTCCTCGTGCAGGAGCCGGGTCCAGCCCTCCGGGGAGGCGAGCGGGGAGTCGGGCATGCGCAGGTGGCCGTCCTCGAAGGCCCACCAGCCCTCCAGGACACCGCCGCCGATGGTCAGCAGCGGCCGTACGGAGGTCAGTTCGTTGAGGACGAGCCAGCCGCCGGGCCGCAGCAGCGCCTTGGCCTTGCGCAGGGTCGCCCGCAGGTCGCTGGTGGCGTGCACGACGTTGGTGGCGACGACGAGGTCGGCGCACGCCTGCTCGAACCCCTGCTCGGCCAAGCCGCGTTCCAGGTTGAGCACCTGGAAGCGGGCGAAGTCGTGGCGTTCGGCGAAGCGTTCACGGCCGTGTTCCAGGAAGCGCGGCGAGATGTCGGTGAAGGTGTATCCGACGCGTCCCGGGTGGGCGGCCAGCGCGGGCAGCACCCGTTCGCTGGTGGCGCCGGTGCCGGCGCCCAGTTCGACGACCTCGATCGTGCGGTCCTGCGGCAGGTGCGGCAGGCGCAGGTCCAGGAAGTGCCGGACCGTGTCGCGGACCAGGAGGTTGAACGAGTCGGTGAGCGGATTGCCCTTGTAGAAGTTCTGCACCAGCTTCATCGAGGAGCCGGGGAACATGATCTCGGTGGCACCCACCTCGCCGCGCAGGATCCGCGGATACGCCTGGAGGAACAGGCGGTTGAGTGTGACGGTCGGCTCGATGTCCGGGTAGGCCGCCGCGATCCGGTCGAACTCCGCCTCCCAGCGGTCGGCGTGCCGGTCCGCGTCGACGCCGTCGACCGCCGGGGTGGTGGTGACCACGTCACCGTCGCGGGTCAGGAACCCGGCGCCGGCGAGGATGTTGAGCAGTGCCTCGTGCAGCCGACGGAAGCGGTCGACGATGCCGAGGCGGCCGCGCAGCTCCTCGGCGCCGTGCCGTTCGCCGGGGCGCTGGAGGGCTCCCATGCGCTGGTAGACGCCGAGCAGCATGGGGGCGGAGACGGCTTCGAGCTCCTCGTACCCGGTGAGGACGCGGCGGGCGGCCGGGGCGGCGGCGGTACCGGTGCCGAGGTGTCCGGCCGCGGCGGCCAGCGCGGCCGGGTGGCCGCCGCCGAGGACCTCGCCGTCCAGGGCGGGGTCGTGGCCCATGGCCTCCAGCGCCCGGCGCCCGGCGCGGATCGGCATGACCTGCGGCAGCCCGCTGCCGAGGATGCGGTGGACGGCGGCGATGCCCGCGGCAGGGCTGAAGCCCTGGATGCCGAGCCCGGCGAAGATGTCGGCCAGTCCGGGCCGGGCGCCGGAGCCGACCAGGCCCCAGTAGCCCTGGTTCACGACGGTCACCGGATACGGCACCCGGTCGCGCAGGAACAGGGCGTAGGCGTCCTCGGTGGCGGAGGCGCAGATGTAGGCGCCGTTGCCGGCGAAGCTGCCGAAGGACCCGGCGGAGGAGAAGTAGACCAGGAAGTCGAGGTCCTGGCCGGCGACGGCGGCGGCGAGCGCGGCGGCGCCCTCGGTCTTGACGCGGGTCGCGGCGGTGAAGGTCTCCTCGTCGAGGTCGGCGAGCGCATGGTCGTCGAACACCATGGCGGCGTGCACGACCCCGTGCAGGGCGCCGAAGCGGCGATGCGCCTCGGCGACGGCGGCGGCGAGGTCGGCGGTGGCACAGGCGTCGCCGCGGACGTGGGCGACGTCGCCGCCGAGGGCGCGGATCTCCTCGGCGGTGGCGTCGTGTTCGGTGCCCAGGTCGCCGCGGCTGAACCACACCAGCCGGGCGCGGTGGCGCTCGGCGAGGTGGCGGCTGAGTTCCTGGGCGATGCCTCCGGTGCCGCCGACGAGCAGGTAGACGCCGCCGTCGCGGAAGACGGGGCCGGGCTCGGGCAGGGTGACGCGGCCGAGGCGGCGGACGTAGCGGACCCCGCCGCGCAGGGCGACGGTGCGGCCGGTGACGTCGGCGGGCGCGGCCAGGATCGCGTCGGCCAGGGCGGCGGTCGCGTCCTCGCCCGTGAGGTCGGCCGTGGCGAAGTCCAGGGCGTTGAGCTGGAGTTCGGGGCGTTCCTTGGCCACCACCTGGAGCAGGCCGTGCATGCCGGCGGCGAAGGGGTTGGCGGCGGTGCTTCCCGCGACCGGGTGGACGTCGCTGGTGACCACGACGACGCGCGCGGCGGTGGTCGAGCGGACCAGGCGGAACAGGGAGAGGGAGCCGGTGCGCAATTGCTCGGCGGCCCGGTCGGCGCCCAGTCCCTGGGTGATGCCGATGCCGACGCCGCCCAGGTGGAGCACCAGGTCGGCGCCGTCGGTCCTCTCCAGCCATGCGGTCGGGGGAAGTTCGTCGATGCGGACCGGTTCCAGGCGGCTCTCGGGGATGCGGGCCGCGATCGCCTCGGCGAGCCGGGCGGACGCCTCGGTCACCAGGGCGACGACGCGGCCGGGTCGAGGTGCGGGTCCGGGAGCGGAGGTTTCCTCGCGTACCCACAAGGGTCGGTAAAAGTCCGGCAGTTGCTCCGCGGGGGCGTCACCGGGTCCGGTCGGCCGTGCGGGGGCGGTACGGGCCGGGGGCTCGGGGATCCAGTAGCGCTTGCGGGCGAAGGGGTACGTCGGCAGCTCGGTCCGGCGGGCGGCGGCGGGGGTGACACGCGACCAGTCGACGTCGGCGCCGGCCAGCCAGTGCTCGGCCACCGCGGTCAGGTCCCGCCGGGCCAGGGCCGCCTCCAGGGCTTCGGCCTCGGTGCCGGTGAGGACGACCCGTGCCCGGGTGACCCGGCCGGTCGCGATCCGGGTGTCGGCGGTGCCGTCGGCGTACGCCTCGAGCAGCGCGGCCGCCTCGGCCGCCGAGCCGGCGACCAGGGCCAGCCGGAACTCGTAGGGGGTGCGGCCGGACTGGAGGGTGTGGGCGACGTCGGCGAGACGCAGGGGGCCTTCGGCTCCACGGGCGGTGGCCCGGGCACCGGAGCCGGCCCGGGTGCCGGGCGCGTCCGACGGCGCGTCCGGGGTTCCCGGAGCGCGCGGGCCGTCGGCGCCCGCGGTCGCGGCGATCGCCCGCGCCATCGCGCCCAGTGTCCGTGCCGAGGTCACCGCCGCGGGAAGGGGGCCGTCCAGCTCGGCCGTCAGTGACGCCTCGAGGCGGGCGCGCTCGGGGACGCCGAAGCCGCAGTCGGCGAGGTCGGTGCCGAGGTCGAGGTACTCGGGGGCCACGCCGGCGGTGTCGGCGGCCAGGCGCAGGCACAGCCGCTGGGCGTCGCCCAGGGTGTCCCGGCCGGCGTCCGCCGGTTCCGACTCCGCGCTGCCGTGCAGGAACGCCGCGAGCTCGGCGGCGTACGCGCGCAGCCGGTCCTCGCTCCTGGCGGACAGGACGAGGAGCTGGTCGGTGTCCGGGGCGACGGGCTCGGCCGGTGGGGTGCGGTACTCCTCCACGATCAGGCAGGCGTTGGCGCCGCCCCCGCCGAAGGAGCTGACGACCGCGCGCAGCGGCTGGTCGCCGTCGTGCTCCGGGGGCCGCCAGGGCTGGAGGGTCTGCTGCACCTCGAAGGGTGTGGTGGTGAAGTCGATGCCGGGGTTGCGCCGGGCGGAGTTCAGCGAGGGCACCAGCGTGCGGTGGCGCAGCTGGAGCAGCACCTTGGTCAGGCCCGCGACGCCGGCCGCCGACTCCAGGTGGCCGATGTTGGACTTCACCGAGCCGACGGCGACCGTCGGCCGCTCGGGCCGCTGCGTCGCGTCGATGCGGCCGCCGAAGGCCTCCACGAGCCCGGCGATCTCGATGGGGTCGCCGAGCGGGGTGCCGGTGCCGTGGGCCTCGACGTAGCCGACGGTTGCCGGGTCGGTTCGGGCGCGGTGCAGGGCGGTGCGGATCACCTCGGCCTGCGCGGTCGCGCTGGGCACGGTGTAACCGCCGGTCTTGCCGCCCGCGTTGATGGCGGAGCCGCGGATCACGCCGAGGACGCGGTCACCGTCGGCGATCGCGTCCTTCAGGGGCCGCAGCAGTACGGCGCCCACGCCCTCGCCGTCGACGAACCCGTCGGCGTCGGCGCCGAAGCTCCTGAGCCTGTCGCCGCGCGAGATCATCCCGCGGTCGGCCAGCATGCGCAGGTGCATGGGGTGCAGGATCAGGTTGACGCCGCCGGCGATCGCGGAGTGGCACTCCCCCGATCTGATGCTCTCGCAGGCCAGGTGGATCGCGGTGAGGGAGGCCGAGCAGGCGGTGTCGACGGCGAGACTCGGGCCGGTGAAGTCGAAGGTGTACGAGACCCGGTTGGCGATCGACCAGTGGTTGGAGTGCGCGTCGGTGCGGACGCCGAGGGCGGAGGCCTCGCCGCCCATCCACTCGTAGTTGTTGTTCATGACGCCCGCGAAGACGCCGACCGGGCCCCGGGCGGCCAGCTCTGCGGCCGGGTGGCCGGCGTCGTCCAGGACGGCCGCGGCGGTCTGGAGGAACAGCCGCTCCTGCGGGTCCATCGCCTCGGCGTCGGCCGGCGATATCTGGAAGAAGAGCGGGTCGAACTTGTCGACGTCGTCGATGAATCCGGCCCACTTGCTGTAGCTGCCACGCACCCCGGCCGGGTCGTGGTGGGCGCCGGCGTCCCAGCGGTCGGCGGGCGCCTCACGGATGCAGTGCCGGCCGGCGGCCAGGTTGTCCCACAGCTCGGCGGGTGTCTCGGCCAGCGGGTAGCGGCCGGCGACGCCCACGATCGCCACGCCGTCGCTCGCCGGGGCCGGGGCGGAGGCCCCGGCCAGCAGGCTCAGCAGCAGCTTTCGCTTGTCGTCCACAGTTGCTCTCTCTCAGGTCTTCGGTCGGCCGGCGTGGGCCGTGGTGTCGCCGCCGGGAGGGGGTCAGGCCTGGCCGGTGCGGCGGGCGGCCGCGCGCTGGGCACGCCGGGAGGTGCGCGGCGCCGGGGCGGTGCCGTCGCTGCCCGGGGCCGTGCCGGGGGTGAGGCCCATCAGCTCGGCGAGGTTGTCCCCGAAGGACCGGATGGTGGGGAACTCGACGAAGGAGGCGGCCGGGACCTCGAAGTCCAGTTCCTGGCCGAGCTCGGCGACGACCTCGATGAGCACCAGGGAGTCCAGGCCGAGGTCGAAGAGGTTGGTGTCGGGGGCGGCGAGGTGCCTGCCGCCGAGGACCTTGCCGATGGCCTCGGTGAGGTGCTCCCGGATCAGTTCGACGTTGTGCTGCGGGTCGGCCGGGTCGAAGCGGGCGATCAGCCGCTCCCCGGCCGGTGCCGTCCCGGTCCGGGCGCCGTGGTCGCCGGGCTCCACCCAGTGCCGCCGCCGCTCGAAGCGGTGGGTGGGCAGGGGCACCCGGCGGATGTCCCTGCCGCTGTGCACGGCCGCGAAGTCGAGGTCGGCGCCGAGCACCCACTGCTCGGCGGCGAGGGTGAGCAGGTGGGCGAGTCCGCCGGGTTCGCCGTCCGGCGGGGTGAGGCGGACCGGGTGCCGGCCGGTGCCGTCGAGCAGCGCGTCCACGGAAGCCGTCGCGTCGGCGGGGCCGGTCCAGACGGCCGGGTCGCGGCCCTCGTCCTCGGTCATCCAGCGGCCGGTGCTGGGCGACACCACGGGCATCCTGGGCGGGGCGACGCGGTGGGGAGCGGCGCCGCGGGCCAGGGCGAGGGCGTCGGTGAGCGGGAGGGCCTCGGCGAGGGCGGCGGCCGCGGCGAGGCCGGCGCCGGTGGCGGCGAGGCCGGCCGGTGCGACGCCCCAGGCGGTGAGGGCGCCGGCGAGGGAGTACTCGTGGCAGCAGGCGGCGACCGCGCCGTCCTCGGCGAGGAGGGCCTCGGCCCCGCCGGGGCGCCCGAGGGCGGCGGCGCAGGCGTCGGCGGCGTCCCGGTAGGCGGCCACCGACGCGTACAGCTCGGCCGTGTCGGCGGGGTCGGCGCCGGTGCCGGTCAGGACGAGGACGGGGGCGCTCGGGTCGCGTCCGGTCACGCCGCGGCGGGTGCGCTCCTCGTCGCCCAGGGCGAGCGCCATGGCCGCGGAACGGGTGCTGTCGGCGACCAGGGCCAGCCGGTGGGTGTGGGCGCGGCGGCCGAGGCCGAGGGTCTGGGCGACGGCTGCCGGGTCGAGGCCGGGGTGGGCCCGCAGATGGCGCGCCAGGGCGGCGGCGGCCTGCTGGAGGGCGTCCGCGGAACGGGCGGAGAGAACCAGCAGCTCCGGCCGGCTCTCGTGCGGGGACTCGCCACGGGCCGGGCTCTCCTGGAGGATCACATGGGCGTTCGTACCGCCGATGCCGAAGGAGCTGACGCCGGCGCGCAGCGGGCCCGTCTCGCTCTTCCACTCGGTCTTCTCGGTGTTGACGAAGAACGGGCCGGTGGCGAAGTCGATGTCCGGGTTGGGCTCGGTGAAGTGCAGGCTGGGCACCAGCGTGCGGTGCTCCAGCATCAGCGCGGTCTTGATCAGGCCGGCCAGGCCGGCGGCCGTGTCAAGGTGTCCGATGTTGGTCTTCACCGAGCCGAGCGCGCAGTACCCCGTACGGTCGGTGCCCTCGCGGAAGGCCTGGGTGAGGGCGGCGACCTCGATCGGGTCGCCGAGCGGCGTGCCGGTGCCGTGCGCCTCCACGTAGCCGATGGTCTCCGGGTCGACGTCGGCGACGTCCTGGGCGTCGGCGATGACCGCGGCCTGCCCGGAGATGCTGGGCGCGGTGTAACCGGTCTTCGCCGAGCCGTCGTTGTTGACGGCGGAGCCCTTGATGACGGCGTGGATCCAGTCGCCGTCGGCGAGGGCCTCCTTCAGCCGCTTGAGGACGACCGCTCCGGCACCGCTGCCGATCACGGTGCCGCGGGCGTCGGCGTCGAAGGCGCGGCAGTGGCCGTCGGGCGAGAAGATCATGCCTTCCTGGTACTGGTAGCCCTGGCCCGGCGGGTTGAGGTGGACCGCGCCGACCAGGGCCATGTCGCACTCGCCGCCGAGCAGGGCGAGGCAGGCGGTGTGCACGGCGACCAGCGAGGTGGAGCAGGCGGTGTTGACGCTGACGCTGGGGCCGGTCAGGTTGAGCTTGTAGGAGACCCGGGTGGCGAGGAAGTCCTTGTCGTTGGCGAGCATCAGCCGGTAGTGGTCCACGGAGGACGCGGTCCGGTAGCGCTCGCCCAGGTTGTGCAGCAGGTAGGTGTTCATGCCGGCGCCGGCGTAGACGCCGATCTGGGCGTCGGTGCGCTCGGGGTCGTAACCGGCCCGCTCCAGGGCCTCCAGGGCCAGCTCCAGGAAGATCCGGTGCTGCGGGTCGAGGATCTCGGCCTCGTCCTGGGTGAACCGGAACAGCTCGGAGTCGAACAGGTCGGTGCCGGGGATGGTCTGGGCGGCCTTCACATAGCGCGGGTCGGCCAGCCGGGCGGCGGGCACGCCGGCGGCGAGGAGTTCCTCGTCGGTGTACCGGGTCAGCGTCTCGCGGCCCTCGCCGAGGACGTCCCAGAAGCGGTCGACGGAGTCGGCGCCCGGGAAGCGGCAGGCCATGCCGATGATGGCGACGTCGGAGTCGGAAAGCGTCATGGTGCTGGTTCTCCTGCTCGGGTGTCAGCTCAGCCGTATGCCGAGGTCGGCGGCGACGGATCGCATCTCGAGGAAGCCGCGGGCGACGAAGCGGGCGGCGTCCTCGGTGGCGTCCATGCGCTGGAAGAGGTCCACGAGGGTGCGCTCGTGCTCGCCGGGGTCGCCCTTCCCCGCCGCGATCTCCTTGACGACCTTGCCGAGCCGGTCCTCCACGTCGGCGAGGTCGAGCGAGCGCGGGAACTTGATGCTGAAGGTGTTGCGGTCGTAGGAGGCGTTGCGCTTGACGGACCGCACATGGCTGGCCGCGTTGAGCTTGTAGAACATGCAGTCGTAGTTCGTGAACGAGTAGTAGTTCAGCAGCGGGAAGAGCGTGCAGTGGGTCTCCAGCGGCGAGGACTGGTACAGGCCCTTGGCGCGCAGTTCCTCGACGATGCGGTCGGGGTCGTACTCGTGCCGCGTGGCGATGAACGGAAAGACGATCTTCGGCAGGTTCTCGTCGTCGTCGAAGAGGAGCTCCTCCAGCTGCCCGCCGAAGAGCGTGTCGGTGAGCCGCTCACCGAACGTCTTGTAGAAGTCGCGCACGATCTCCCGGACGTTGGACTCCATGGTGAGGATCTGCTGCGGGTCGGCGCACAGCGCGATGTAGGGGATCTTCTGCCGGTAGGCCATGAGGATCGCGCGCAGCACGAAGAAGGTGCGGCAGGAGACGCAGGGCAGTTTCTCGTCGAGGTACTTGCCGGGCTTCTTCGGCGCGGGGCGGTTGAACACCTCGCGCATCATCAACTTGATGTTGTCGTCGTCGGCGTCGAGGACGAACGTCGCCGGGATCTTCTCCCGCGCCAGCGCGATGTTCTGGGCGGCGTGCACGCTCTCGAAGGGCACGTCGAAGGTGAAGGCCAGCACCCGCTTGCCGTACTCGTTGACGAACTTGTCCAGCATGTACGTGCTGTCCTTGCCGCCGCTGTACATGAACAGGCAGTCGTACTCGCCGGCGGCGGGCGGCGCCTGCTGGAACTCGGTGAACACCCCGCTGGTGTAGCGGTAGTTGACGAGCAGCTCCTCGGCGAAGTCCAGGTTGCACAGGTTGCACACCCCCTGGTCGTCGAGCACCACTCCCGGATGGCCGGCCTTGAGCGAGCAGACCTGACAACTGGACACGGAACCCCCTGGAGAGACGGACGGATCGGGCTGTGCGGTGGGTGTGGCGGCGTCGTGCCGGCCGGTCATGAGCGCCGCCCCCTGCGGTCGCGGCGGCGGGCGAGCGCCGAGGTGTCCCGGGAGCGCCGGGGCCGTGACGCGGCATGCTCGGCGGGGCGGCCGGCCTCGGCGACATGGGCGGCCATGGCCCGTACGGTCGGACGGCCGAACATGTCGAGGCGGGTGACCTTCAGGCCCAGCCGCTCCCGCAGGGTCGCCACCACGGACGTCAGACGCAGCGAATCACCGCCGACGTCGAAGAAGTTGTCCTCGGCGCCGACCCACTCCACGCCGAGCGCCTCGCACCAGACCTCTGCGATGCGCCGCTCCAGATCGGTGCGGACGGCCGCCGCGCCGCCGGCGACGCGGACGACGTCCGGCTTGGGCAGGGCCGCGCGGTCGACCTTGCCGTTCGGGGTGAGCGGCAGCCGGGGCAGTACGACGAGGGCGGAGGGGACCATGTAGGCGGGCAGCCGCTCGCCCAGGGCGGCGCGCATCCCGGCGACGTCGGGCGGACCGGCCGGGCCGACCAGGTAGCCGGCCAGGCGGCGTTCGCCGGGCCGGTCCTCGCGGACGACGGCGACGGCTTCGGTGACGCCGGGCAGCCGGCGCAGGGCGGACTCCACCTCGCCGAGTTCGATGCGGTAGCCGTTGAGCTTGATCTGGCCGTCGATCCGCTCCAGGTACTCCAGGCGGCCGTCGGGCAGGTGGCGCACCAGGTCGCCGGTGCGGTAGGCGCGGCCGGTGCCGCCGCCGGGGACGGTGACGAAGCGTTCGGCGGTCAGCTCGGGCCGGTTGAGGTAGCCGTCGGCGGCTCCGTCGCCTGACAGGTACAGCTCGCCGGGGATGCCGGGCGGGACCGGGACGCCGCGCTCGTCGAGGACGTGGCAGCGGGTGTTGCCGATGGGCCGGCCGATGGTGGCCGCCTCGCCGGGTAGCACCCGGTCCACGGTGGACCAGATGGTGGTCTCGGTGGGGCCGTACATGTTGTACAGCGCACCGACGCGGGGCGCGAGTCGCTCGGCCAGCTCGGGGGGCAGCGGTTCGCCGCCGCACAGGGCCCGCAGCCCCGGGTCGCCGTCCCAGCCGGCGGCGAGCAGCATCCGCCAGGTGGTCGGGGTGGCCTGGAGGACGGTGGGCGCGGAGTGCTCCACGCGCTCGCGCAGGGCGACGCCGTCGGCGGCCTCGGCCGCGGGAAGGATCTCCACGGTGCCGCCGCGCACCAGCGGCAGGTACAGCTCCAGGCCCGCGATGTCGAAGCACACGGTGGTCAGCGCGAGCAGCGAGTCCCGGGAGCCGAAGCCGGGCCGGCGGGCCATCGTCCACAGGAAGTTGACCAGCGCCCGGTGGCCCACCTGAACGCCCTTGGGCAGACCGGTGGAGCCGGAGGTGTAGATCACGTAGGCGGGGGCGTCCGGGTCGGAGCGGTCGAGGGGGGCCGCCGGCGGCCCGGTGGTGAGCGCGGCGGAAACCGGTACCGGGGTCACCGGGAACGGGGTCAGGGTGCCGCCCAGCGTCTCGTCGGTCACGACCAGCCGGGCGCCGGAGTCCTGGAGCATGTGCCCGATCCGGGCGGGCGGGTAGATCGGGTCGATCGGCACGTAGGCGGCGCCGGTGCGCAGCACGGCGAGCAGGCTGATCAGCAGTTCGGGCGAGCGCTCCAGATAGACGCCGACGAGCGTCCCGGGGCCGGCGCCGAGGCCGGCCAGGTGCCGGGCCATCCGGTCGGCGGCCTCGTCGAGTTCGCCGTAGCCGAGGGCGCGGTCCTGGAAGCGCACGGCGGTGGCGTCCGGTGCGGCGCAGGCCATGTCGGTGACCAGCCGGGTCACGGTCTCCCCGCGCGGATACTCCTCGTCGGTGTCGTTCCACCGGCCGAGCAGCAGTTCCCGCTCCTCGGGCGCGAGCAGGTCGGCGGTGCCGAGCGGTGCCCGGGGGTCGGCGGCGAGTGCGCCGAGGAAGACCGCGAAGTGCCCGGCGAGCCAGCGCTCGTGGTCCGCGGTCAGGCCGGCGCCCGCGTGGAATCCGACGGCTCCGTCGGCGTCGATGCGGACGGTCAGCGGCCGCTCGGCCGGTTCGGCCGCCCCGGGCAGAACCACGGCGACGGGCAGCCCGCCGCGGGCGGCGCCGGTCAGCTCCGGGTGGCGCAGCGGCACGTCACGCCCGTACGGGGTGCGGTCCCGGAGCCCGTCGAGTGCGGCGCCGAGCAGCTCGGTGAGGCCGGACAGGGTCAGGTCGAGCAGCCCGTCCGGGGCGTGCAGGGGCACTTCGGGCGCCAGGATGCGGGAGGCGGCCGGGGAGACCGACCGCCGGACGGACACGGCGACGTGCCGCTCGTCGCCCCGGGTGAGCCGGGCGAGGAAGGCCAGGGCGGCGGCGAGGGCCGGCCGCTCGGGTTCGGTGCTTGGCTCGCGCAGGGCCTCGGGCAGCGGGACCGGGCCCGCCGGGCGGGCCACCGGGTGCAGCGGGCCGAACCTCGGCGGGAGCACCGGGCGCAGCGACCGCAGGTCGCGCAGCCAGCGGCGCTCCTGGCGGTGGGCGGTGCGGGCGGCCTCCGCGAGGTCGGCGACGGCCTCGTCGGACAGGTGCGGGAAGCGGCCGCCGAGTTCCGGGGCCAGGGCGACGGGGTCGAGCCGTTCCCCGGACAGGGCGGCGAGGTCGGTGAGGCGGACGTCCCGGTCGCCGGTGGCCACGGTGAGGGCGTCGGGGCCGGCGTCGACGACGGTGCCGGGCTCGGCGGTGGAGAGCCGGTCGGTGACCTCCACGGCGCGGACGGCCAGCAGGCCGTCGCCGCGCGCGAGCAGCGCCGTGCCGAGGTCGTTGCGGCGGCGCCCGAAAGCGGTGGCCCGCACCAGGGCGTCCAGTTCGGCGGCGGGCTGGCGCCAGTCGAACACACCGCCCCGGGGCAGGCCGTCGTACCGGCCGTGGTAGGTGCGCAGGCCCAGGTCCTGCGGTGTGCGGGTGGCCGTGCCGGCGGCCAGTTCGTCCACGAGTTCGGCGAAGGACTCCACGCCCGCCTCGAAGCAGGCGACGTCGAGGTCGTGGACCGTGGCCGCCGGGTCGACGGGCACGGTGCGCTGCTTGAGCACGTCGCCGGTGTCGGCCTCCAGGTTCATCACGTGCCAGGTGACGCCGTGCTGCTTGTCGCCGTCGAGGATGGCCCAGCTCGTGGCGAACAGGCCCGCGTGCCTGGGCAGCGGACCGTCGTGGAAGTTGACGGGCAGCCGGGTGGGCAGGGCGAGCACCTCCTCTGGGAGCATCCGGAGGTTGGCGATGCTGAACAGGTAGTCGAAGCGCAGCGGGGCCAGTCGCTCGGCGAGGTCCGCGCCGAACGGTACGGCGGGCAGCCCCTCCCCCTCGGCCCAGTCGAGCAGCTCGGCCGAGGGGGACACCACGGCGGCCACCGTGTGTCCGCGGGCCACGAGCAGCCTGGTGCACTCCACGAGGAGGGTCTCCTCGCCGATCACGACACAGCTGAACGGCTCGGCGGTCATCGGACGCCTCCTTCGGACTCCCCGCGCTGGGAGAGCAGTTCGGCCAGCAGCTCGTCCACGGCCGCGTCGGACAGGCCCGCGACAAGGCGCTCGGCGTCGCCGGCGGGGGCTGGTGCGGGCGCTGCGGGGGTGGTGGGGTCGGGGGCTTCCCGGGTTTCGGGGCTTCCCGGGCTGTGCGCCCGGGCGGCGAGGTACCCGGCCAGCTGACGGATGGTGATCCGTTCGAACAGCAGGGTCGCCGGCTGGGGCCCGTAGACCGCTTCCAGGGCTCGGGTCAGCTCCAGGACGACCAGCGAGTCCACGCCGTAGTTCTCGAAGGTGAGGTCGGGGTCGAGCCGGTCGGGGGTCATCTCCAGGACGCGGGCGAACACGTCCGTCACCTGGCGCAGGGCCTCGTCCGGGGAGACCTGGGACGCCGGGGAGAGGGGGGCGGCCGGGGCCCCGGCGGGAGCCGGCGCAAGGGCCGGAGCCGGGTTCCGCCGCGGCTCGCGCCCGGCCGTCGGAGCCGGTCCGTCGCCGGGCACCACGCCGTCGCTGACGGCGGCGATGACGCTCTGGAAGGCCGGTCCGGCCTCCGTCGTCGGGGCGGCCGCGCTGATGTCCGTGAAGCCGCACGCGGCCAGCGCGTCCCGCCACTGGCGCTCGCTCGCCAGGGGCGAGCGGGGCATGCGCTGCTCGGGGTCCGAGAACAGCCACCAGCCGGCCGTCAGGCCGAAGACGAGCGCCAGCTGGTGCCGCGCCCGGGTGCCCTCCACCAGCAGCAGCGCGCCGCCCCGCCGCAACAGCCGCTTGGCCCGGCCCAGCGTGTCGGACAACCGTCGGGTGGCGTGCAGGACGTTGGTGGCGAGCACCACGTCGTGGGCGCCGGAGGTCAGTCCCTGCCCGGCCGGGTCGGCCTCGATGTCCAGCGCCTCGAAGCGGGTGAAGGGGTACTGCGCGCCGAAGCGGTTCCTGGCCTTGCGGACGAAGGCCGGGGAGACGTCGGTGAACACGTACTCGACGCTGTCGCCGTAGGGGGCGAGGGCGGCGAGCACGGCCGCGGTGGTGCCGCCCGTGCCGGCGCCGATCTCCAGGATCCGCACCGGTGCGGCGGGGTCGGCGGCCCGGCGGGCCCCGACCTGCTCGAGCACGAGCCGCGCCACCTCCGCGTTGCAGCGGTCGGTGACCGGGTCGCCCCGGTAGACGGCTGCCACCCGCTCGGCGGTGCCGTCGGGGAAGAGGACCTCCATGGCGGGACGGCGGCCGGCGAGCACGTCGGGCAGCGCGGTCAGGCAGTCACCGAGGAGGGTGGCGACCGGCGCGAGGGACGGGTGACGCCCCGTCAACTCTTCAAACTCGTCGAGGAGCTGCCCCTCGGGCGCGGTCACGCGGTCCGTCGGGCGCAGGCGGCCGTCGTCCGTGGCGGTCAGCCAGTCCGCCTCGGCCAGCATGTCCAGCTGCGCCTGGAACAGCGCGGCGTGCTCGGGCACCACGCCCAGGTGGGCGGCGAGCTCCTCCCGGGAGGCCTCGCCCGCGTCGAACAGGCCCGCCCGGTCGAGCACCGACGCCAGCAGGCGCAGCGCCAGCTCCTCCGCCTCGGCGACCGCCCGCTGGTGGGCGGCCAGTTCACCGTCGGCGCCGGGCACGCCCGGGAAGCGGACCTCGGGCAGCGGGTCCGGCGCGTCGCCCGGCAGCACGCTCAAGGTGTGGTCGGGGTCGATGCCGAGGTTGTCCAGGATGGGCCGGTCGGCGTCCAGGGCGAACACCTGGGGCAGCCCGGCGGCGAGGGTCCGCTCGACGACAATCATGCCCTGCTCGGCGCTCAGCGGCCGGATGCCCGCAGCGCCGAAACGGCGCAGCACCCGCTCCCGTTCCGGATCGCCGCCCGCGTGCCAGTAGCCGAGGTTGAGGACCCGCACCGGGAAGGGCAGGGTGCGGGCGGCGTGCAGGGCGCAGGCGTCGGCGAAGGTGCAGCCGGCGGCGTAGCCGGCCTGGCCGTGGTTGCCCTCGAAGGCCACGCCGGACGAGTAGAGCAGCGCGAAGTCCAGCGGCATCTCCCGCACCGCGTGCAGCAGGCTCCAGGTGGCGTCGGTCTTGGCCTCCAGGGCGGCCCGCAGCCCGTCCTCCGGCAGTTCCTTGAGCACCTGGTCGACCAGCACCATCGCGGCGTTGATCACCCCGTGCAGGGCGCCGAACTCCTGTACGGCGAGCTCGACGGCCCGCGCCAGCGCGTCCGGGTCGGTGGCGTCCAGGGCGAGGTAACGGACCTCGGCGCCCGCCTTCTCCAGCTCCGTGACGGTCCGCCGCCGGGCCTCGTCGAGCGGGGAGCGGCCGACCACGACCAGTTTCGCCCCGTACACGCGGGCGAGGTGCCGGCAGGTGTCCCGGCCGACGGCGCCGAACCCGCCGACGACCAGGTAGACGCCGCCCGGGCGGAACCGGGGTGCGGCGGCGGGCAGTTCGACCCGCTCCAGGGTGCGCACCCGGCGGACGCCCGCCCGCAGCGACACCGGCACCGGCCGGGCCGGGAACGGCTCGGCCACGATCGCGTCGGCCGCCCGGGCGGCCTCGGCCGCGCGCGTGTCGACGAGCGCCACGCGCAGCGCCGGGAACTCCTTGGCCGCGACGGCGGCCAGGCCGAAGGTCCCGGCGGCCCACGGGGCGGAGTCGTCGCCCGCCTCGAGCGGGTGGACGTCCGTGGTGACCACCTTCAGACGGGTCTCGCGCTCCAGCAGGCCGTGCCGCGCCAGCGCCCGCACCAGGCGGTACAGGGCGACCGGGCCGCGGTCGGTCAGGGCGCGCAGCTCGGCGCGGCCGGCGGGCTCCCCACCGGGAGCGGTGGCGAGGAAGTAGACCAGGTCCGGCGCCTCGGATCCGGCCAGAACGCGGTCGAGTTCGGCGTCCGCGAGGCCGCCGGGGCCGACCGGGAGCCGTCGTACGTCGGCGCCGTGATGGGCGCGGGCGATGCCCGCGGCGGGCTCGGCGTCCAGCCGCTCCCCCACCAGCAGCACGCTTCGGGCGGCCGCGGCGCGCTCCTCGGCGGGCCGGGCGGTCCACACCGGCCGGTGCACCACCACCGCGGCCGGCTTGGCCTCGCGGTAGGTGAGGCCTTCGAACCGGACCCGCACCGCGCCGGTGTCGTCGCAGAGCAGCACCTCGCAGCGGTCCGTTCCGGTCTCCCGGACATAGGACCAGCCGGTCGTGGGGACGGCGCCGAACACCTCGACGCGGTCGGCCGCGAACGGCAGCATCGGCGGGGCGTGTTCACCCCGGCGGCGGACCAGCAGAGCGGCGACGGTGTGCAGGGCGGCGTCCAGGACGCCCGGGTGCAGGGCGTGCGCCGGGTCGTCGCCGGTGGCCTCGCCGATCCGGCCGAGCACCTCGTCCCGGCCGGTCCACACCTGCCGGACGCGGCGGAAGTACGGCCCGTACGGCAGTCCCTGACCGGCCAGCGCCCGGTAGAAGGAGGCTTCGCCCGGGCCCTCGTCCAGGCGGGCGCGCAGCGCGGTGACGTCGAGGGGGGCGGGCGCGGGCGCGGCGGCGGCGAGGCGGCCGCAGGAGCGCACGGCGTCGTCGCCCCCGCGGATCTCGTAACGGTCGCCGTCGAAGGCCACCGCCACCGTCTCCTCGGGGCCGCTCAGGGCCAGCGGGACGATCCAGCGGACGTCCAGGCAGGCCCGCCCGGCCAGGCCCCCGCCGGCTTCGGCGACCAGGTCCAGGTGGCCGACTCCGGGCAGGAGGGGCCGCCCGTCGACCACGTGGTCGCGCAGCACCGGTTCGTCGGCGGCGAGCCGGCGCTCCCACCGGCGCGAGCCCTGCGCGGGTGCGGCGGCGGGCGTGGTGTCGAGCCAGTGCCGTACCCGCTCGAAGGGGTACGTCGGCAGCGGCACCCGGCGGCGCTCGGCGGGGCGCAGGCGGTGCAGCAGGTCCCAGTCGACGGCGACGCCCGAGACCCACAGCCGGCCGAGGAGGTCGTCGGCGCCGGCCGCGATTTGGGCGGCGAGGAAGTCCTCGCCGCCGGCGCCGTCGGTCAGCAGGCCGGCCAGCGGCGGGTGCTGCTCCACCCGCCCCCGGTGCAGCCACTGGCCGCCCTCGCCGCGGCCGACGGCGGCGAGCCTGCCCGCCGCTTCCGCGAGGTCGGCGGCGACGAACGCCAGCCGTGCGGGGAGGGGTTCGCGGCCCACACGCAGCGTGTGGGCGACGTCGGCCAGGCGCGGGGCGTCCGGGCCGGCCAGGGCACGGCTCAGGTCGGCCGCCCGGACGCGCAGCCGGTCCTCGTCGCGGGCGGACAGCACGATCAGCTCCGGCTGCTCGGGCCCGGCCGGGGCGGGTTCGGGCGTCAGGTACTCCTCCACGACCACGTGCGCGTTGGTGCCGCCCGCCCCGAACGAGCTGACGGCGGCGCGGCGCGGCAGCGGACGGCCGTCGCCGTCGTACGCGCGCGGCCACGGCGCCGTCTCCCGCTGCACGGTGAACGGCGAGTTCTCGAAGTCGATGACCGGGTTGAGCTCCTCGGCGTGCAGGGTGGGGAGCAGGGTGCCGTGGCGCAGTTGCAGGACGGCCTTGGTGAGTCCGGCGATCCCGGCGGCGCCCTCGAGGTGGCCGATCGCGGACTTCACCGAGCCGAGCGCGCAGAACCCCGTGTCGCCGGTGTGCCGGGCGAAGGCCTGGGCCAGCGCGGTGTGCTCGATCGGGTCGCCCAGGGCGGTGCCGGTGCCGTGCGCCTCGACGCAGCCGATGGTGCGCGCGTCGATGCCCGCGGCGGCCAGCGCCTGTTCCACCAGCGCCTGCTGGGCCTGCGGGTTGGGCACGGTGTAACCGCTGGTCCGGCCTCCGTGGTTGACGGCGCCGGCGCGGATCACGGCGTGCACGGTGTCGCGGTCGCGGACCGCGTCCGACAGCCGCTTGAGCACCACGGCGCCGACGCCCTCGCCGGGCACGTATCCGGTGCCGCCCGCGCCGAAGGCCCGGCAGCGGCCGTCGGTGGACAGCATGGTCTTGTGGCTCAGGTGCACGTACTTGTCGGGGTGCACGGCGACGTTGACGCCGCCGGCGATGGCGTACGAACACTCGCCGCGGCGGATGCTCTCGCAGGCCTGGTGCACGGCGACGAGGGACGCGGAGCAGGCCGTGTCGACGACCACGCTCGGGCCGCGGAAGTCGCCGAAGTAGGAGACCTGGTTGGCGATGGCGGATCGGTTGGCCAGCACGACCTGGTGGTTGCCGCGGGCCGACTCGGCGGCGGCGAGGATCGCGTAGTCGTCCCACATGACGCCGACGAACACGCCGACGTCGTGCCCCTGGCCGCCGTGGCGGGGCGCCGGGATCCGGGACGGCGGGTAGCCGGCGTCCTCCAGCGCCGACCAGGCCGTCTCGAGGAAGAGCCGCTCCTGCGGGTCCATCGTGCGGGCCTGCTTGGGCGCGATCTGGAAGAACAGCGAGTCGAACGAGGCCACGTCCGACAGGAAGCCGCCCCAGCGGCCGTAGCTGCGGCCCGGTGCGGCCGGGTCCGCGTCGAACAGGGCGTCGGCGTCCCAGCGGTCCTCGGGGATCTCGGTGACACAGTCGCGGCCCTCGGCGAGGTTGCGCCAGAACTCCTCGAGGGTGTCCGCCTGGGGATAGCGGCCGCTGATGCCGATGATGGCGATCGGCTCGTCGGCGTCCCGGCGGGCGGACGGGGTGTGCGGGTCCGGCGCGGGAGCGGGAGATGAGGCGGGCGCGGGGGCGGTGTCCCGTGGCGACGGCTGTGTCGCCTGCCGCGACGGCCCGGTCTCCTCGGGGAACAGGCGGGTGACGGCTTCGGCCTGCTCGGCCAGGATGTGGTCGGCCAGCTCGTCGACCGTCCGGAACTCGAAGAACACGGTGCCGCGCAGGCCCGGGAAGTCCTTGCCCAGCAGCGAGTTGGACTCCATGACCAGCACCGAGTCCAGTCCGTAGTCGTCCAGCGGGACACGGCTGTCCAAGCGGCCCACGGGCAACTTGAGCACACCCGCGAGGACCGCGCGCAGGTGCTCCACCAGCCGCTCCCGCAGCCGGTCGGCGCGCGCGGCGGCGGGCGCCGGCGCGGCGGACCGGGGCGGGGCGGGCGTACCCGTCAGGGCGGCGTCGACGGCCGCCGGGTCGCCCCAGGCGGGCACGAGCCACGGAGTGCCGGGGGCGAAGGACCGGGCCAGCAGGTCGAGGCCCGCTTCGGCGGTCAGTGCCCGCATCCCGCTGCGGCGGGTGTACGCGGCCAGTTCCTCCTCGCGGACCAGCCCGTCGACTCCGCCGACGGCCCAGAGCGGCCAGGCGAGGGACAGACTGCGCCCGTGCCCCTCGCCCCGCCGCACCCGGCGGTCGCGGAGCACCGTGTAGAGGTCGGCGAACCGGTTGGCGGTGGCGTAGCCGGCCGCTCCGAAGTCACCGATGAGGGAGGAGACGGAGGAGAAGACCACGAAGAGGTCGAGCGGGTCCTCACGGGTCAGCCGGTCCAGGTGGACCAGGCCGTGCGTCTTGGCGCCGAGCAGCCGGGCGAAGCGGCCCCGGTCGCCGTCGGCGCGGCCTTCGTCGGCGACCCCCGCGAGGTGGAACACGCCGTGCGGGGCGCCGAACCGGTCGCGGGCGGCAGCCAGCGCGGCGACGAGTTCGTCGGCCCGGGCCACGTCGGCGCGCAGCGCGAGCACCTCGGCGCCGAGCCCGGTGAGCGTGCGGTGCCAGGCGCGGGTCCGCTCGTCGGGCTCGGAGCGGCCGATCAGCACCAGTTTGGCCGCGTGGGCACGGGCCAGGTGCTCGGTGAGCACACGGCCGATGGCACCGGCGCCGCCTGTCACCACGTACACACCGCCGTCCCGCAGGGGCGCGTCGGCCGGGGCCGTCGTGGCGGTGAGCGGGCGCAGCGCCCGTACCTGCCGCTCGCCGGAGGCCGTGCGGCGGACCTCCAGGCCCGCGGCGCGGGGTGCGGCGCGCAGTTCGACCGCCACGGCCCGGGCGACCTCGGCGGCCGGGGCCGCGGTGTCGACGCCGAGGGTGAGCAGTTCCAGACGCGGCGCGACCGGAGCCGTGGAGCGGGCGAACCCGGCCAGGGCGGCCCACTCGGGCCGGTCCTCGCCGGCGTCCTGCGTGTGCAGCACCAGGCACCGCACCCGGCCGGGCAGTCCGCCGGTGCGGGCCGCGTCGAGCACGTCAAGGACGGGGGCGCAGGCGCGGTCGAGCAGGTCGGCGGGCGAGCCGCCGTCCGTGCCGCCGAGGACGACCGCGAGGTCCAGCCCGTCCTCGGCGGCGAGGGAGGCGAGCCGGCCGGTGTCCTCGCCCACGGCGACGACGCGCCGCCACACGCCGGTCGCGGTCAGCGCGGACTCCAGTTCCGGGTGGCGGCCGAGCAGGGCGAGGGTCCCGGCGGCGTCCGCCGGTTCCGGGTCGGCGGCGGGACGCCAGTACGGCTCGTAGAGGCGGGGTTCGCCGGCGGCGGGAACGGCCTGGGCGGCGGGCGCGGCGGTCCCGGCCTGCGCGGCGGTCCCGGAGACCCCGCCGGGAGCGGAGAGCGCACCGGGTGTGCCGGACGCGGCGGGCAGGCCGGACGCGCTGCCGGCCAGCGCGGCTCGGACGCCGACCGCGGGGCCCGCCGGGGGCGCCTGTGTGCCGGGCAGGCGGCCCGCGAAGTCCCGTACGGAGGCGAGCACGCGGCCCTGGTCGTCGTACACGGTCAGGTCGAAGCGGCGCACGCCCGCCGACTCGCCGGCCGTCCGGGCGTGTGCGTGGCACACCTCGGGCAGCGGGGCGAAGGGGTCCAGCGCGCCGAGGCTGAAGGGGACGGCGAGTTCGCCGGGGCGCGGCGCGCTGGACCGGCCGGTCCAGTGGCAGGCCCGCAGAGCGCCGTCGAGGAGCGCCCAGGGCAGCTCGGTGCCCGGGGCGGTACCGGGCCGGGTCAGCCGCAGAAGGGCCTCGCCGGGGCCGACCCGGATCTCGTCGACGACCTGGAAGGAGGGACCGTACGCGAACCCGGCGGCCGCGTACTCGGTGTAGGCGGTGGGCCCGTCGCGTACGACGGACAGCCGGGCGCGCAGCGTGGCGAGGTCCTCGGCGGACTCGGGGGCGGCGGGGGCCGGGACGGCGCTGCCGCGGGCGTGGGTGGTGCGGGCGGCACCGGTTTCGCTGTACACCTCGAAGGCCAGCCCGGTGCCGTCCGGACGGAAGGCGACGTACAACTCCAGTTCGCCGTCGGCGAGTTCGACGGCCCGGCCCCACACCACCTCGCGCAGGGCGTGCCGGGTGCCGGGCTCGGCGAGCGCGGCGGCGGCGCGGACGAACTCCAGCGTCGCCGCACCCGCGAGCAGCGGCCGGCCCTCGATCACGTGGTCGCGCAGCAGCGGGTCGTGGGCAAGCAGCGTCTTGCGGAAGCGGACCTCGGCGACGGTGGACTCGTTGGCGTCGACCAGCGGGTGCGGAGCGGCCGTGCCCAGGTCGGCGTCGAGCGGGATCCAGTAGCGCTCCGGGGCGAACGGGTACCGCGGGGCGCGCACCCGGCGCGGGGCGGGCCCCGGCCGGCCGGCGTGCCAGGCCGCCCAGTCCACGTCGGCGCCGCCGAGCCAGCTCCGGGCCGGCTCGGCCAGCGGGCCCGCGTCGGTGAGGTCGGGGGCGGGACCGCCCTCGGCGAACCGGCTCAGTGCGGCGACGAGTTCGCCGCCGTCGGTGACCGCCACCGCGAGCCGGGCGTCGAGGGGCTCGCGACCCACCTGGGTGGTGAAGCACAGGTCGGCGAGCGGCACGTGCTCGGTCCGGACGAAGCGGGCGGCCGACTCGGCGTAGGCGCGCAGCCGTTCCTCGTCGCGGGCGGAGAGCAGGAACAGCACGGGTTCGGCGGTGCGCTGCTCGGCCGCCGGTACGTCGGTGACCGGGTCGGGGCGGGGGGACTCCTCGAGGACGAGGTGTGCGTTGGCGCCGCCCGCGCCGAAGGAGCTGAGGCCGGCCCGGCGCGGCCGGTCCCCGTCGGGCCAGGCGGACAGCTCGCGCTGGACGCGGAACGGGGAGCGCTCGAAGTCGATGTTGGGGTTCGGCTCGGCCGAGTGCAGCGACGGCACCAGCGTGCGGTGCCGGAACTGGAGCAGCGCCTTGGTGAGTCCGGCGATGCCGGCCGCGGACTCCAGGTGCCCGATGTTGGACTTGACCGAGCCGATCGGCCAGGTGCCGGGCGCGGCGTCGGCGGAGCGGTAGGCGTGGGTGAGGCCGGTCAGCTCGATCGGGTCGCCCAGGGCGGTGCCGGTGCCGTGCGCCTCTACGTAGCCGATGTCCCGCGGAGTGACGCCGGCCCGTTCCAGCGCGGTGGTGATCGCGCGCTGCTGGGCGCGCGGGCTGGGCACGCTGTATCCGTTGGTCCGGGCGCCGTGGTTGACGGCGCTGCCCAGGATCAGGCCGTGGATGCGGTCCCCGTCGGCCAGCGCCTTGCGGTAGGGCTTGAGCAGGACGGCGCCGACGCCCTCGCCGGGCACATAGCCGTCGCCGCCCGCGCCGAAGGCCCGGCAGCGGCCGTCGGAGGACAGGAAGCGGCCCTGGCTGAGGAAGGCGTACTTGTAGGGGTGGACGGAGACGTTGACGCCTCCGGCGATGGCCAGTTCGCTCTCGCCCCGGCGCAGGCTGTCGCAGGCCAGGTGGATCGCGGTGAGCGAGGAGGAGCACATGGTGTCCAGCGCCATGCTCGGACCGGACAGGTCCAGGGCGTGACTGACCCGGTTGGCGATGGTGGCGAAGGACGAGCCGGTGAGCGGCCGTCCGCCGCGCAGGGCGTCCAGAGCGCCGTGGAACTGGTACTCGCCGTACATCACGCCGACGTACACGCCGACGGGCCGGCCGGCGACGTCGGAGCGGCGGTAGCCGGCGTCCTCCAGGACGTGCCAGGCGTTCTGCAGGAACAGGCGCTCCTGGGGGTCCATCAGCTCGGCCTGGCGCGGGGAGATGGCGAAGAAGAGCGGGTCGAAGCGGTCGACGTCGCGCAGGAATCCGCCCCACCGGGTGTGGGCGAGACCGGCTGCCGCCGGATCCGGGTCGTACCAGCGGCGGCTGTCCCAGCGGTCCGAGGGGATCTCGGTGATGGCGTCGTGGCCCTCGGCCAGGACGGTCCAGAGTTCGTCGATGTCGTCGGCGGCCGGGTAGCGGCCGGCCAGGCCGATGACGGCGATGGCGTCGGCGCCTTCCTCGGCGGGTGCGTGCTCGGCGGGTTCGACGACGGTTCGAGCGGTGCGGCGCGGGGTGCGCGGCGGGCGCGGGGCGGTGCCTTCGTTCGCGGGCGTGGCCGGTACGGTCGCCGGTGCGCCGCCGGTCAGCTGGGCCGCGTGCTGCTCGGCGAAGTAGCCGGCGAGCTCCCCCAGGGTGGCGTACTCGAAGAACAGGGTCTTGGACAGGGCGTCGAAGTGCCGGTCCAGTTCGCGGTTGAGCTTGGTGATCACCAGCGAGTCGATGCCGAGCCGGTCGAACGGGGCGTCCTCGGCCAGTTCGGCCGGATCCAGGCCGGTCTCGGCGGCGATCAGCTCGCGCAGCAGCCGCAGGGCCTCGTCGCGCGGGCCGCCGCCCTCGGCGGGAACGGTGGGCGGGGCGGTCCTGGGCGCCCGGGCGACGGGCGCGGTGAGCGCGGCGGTGATGGTGCGCAGGTCTCCGTGGGCGGCGACGAGCGCGCCGGGGATGCCGAGGGCCTGCCCGAACAGGGCGAGGCCGGTCCGGGTGGGCAGGACGCCGAAGCCGGTGCGGGCGGCGATGTCCGCGGCGGCCTCGCTGCTCTGGCGCATTCCGCCGTCGGCCCACATCGGCCAGGCGATCGCGGTGATCCGGCCGTGCCGTTCGGCGTAGGCCTCCAGGTAGGCGTTGGCGTACGCGTAGTCGCTCTGGCCGGGGTTGCCGATGTGGGCGGCGATGGAGGAGAAGGCGACGAAGAAGTCCAGCGGGTCGTCGGCGGTGGCCGCGTCCAGGGCGCGCAGCCCTGCGGCCTTGGGGGCGAGGACGGCGGCGAGGTCCTCCGCGGACTTGGTCAGGGCGAAGCCGTCGCGCAGCACGCCGGCGGCGTGGACGACACCGGTGAGCGGGCCGAACTCCTCGCGCACGGAGACGAGTCGGGCGGCCAGGGCGTCCGGGTCTGACACGTCGACGCTGTGGTAGACCAGGCGCTCGTCCAGGTCGGCGGGCCGTTCGCCGCGGCCGAGCAGGACCACACGGGCGTCGGCCCGGGAGAGCAGCAGACCGGCGATGGCACGGCCCAGTCCGCCGGCGCCGCCCGTCACGACGTACACGCCGCCGTCACGGATCGCGACCGGCTCGGCGGCCGGGGCCGGCTCGGCCCGCGGGATCCGCCGGCCCCCCGCGGTGTGCGCGACCTCCGGGTCGCGGCCGTCGCCGGCCAGTTCGCCGGCGAGCGCGTCGGCCTCGGCCACGTCCTCGGCGAGGCCGACGGCCTGCACTTCGAGCAGGGGGTTCTCCGCGCGGACGGTCCGGGCGAAGGCGCCGAGCGCGGCGCGTTCGGGGCGCGGGCCGTCGGTGTCGTGACGGTGCAGCAGCAGGACGCGCACGGGTGCGGTGGGGCGGGCGGCGAGGAGCGTGCGGACGACGTGCAGCGCCTTCTCGGGGGACGGTTCGTCGACGAGGACGACGTCGGGCGCGGTGGCCGGGTCGAGGTCGCGGGTGACCGTGCCGACGCCCAGGGCGGTGAGGTGGCCGGCGAGCCGTGTGCCGCGTCCGGGATCGGCGCTGAGAACGACGGCCGTGTCACCGGGGGGCGCGCCGGTGGGCTCCGCGGGCACGGCGGCCCAGCGGCGGACGAGCAGGGCCGACTCGTGGCGCTCGCCGAGGACGCGCACGGCGAGGTCGTGCAGGCGGGCCAGTACCTGGCCGTGGGTGTCGACGACGGTGAGGTCGGCGTGCGCGGTCCGCTCCCCCAGCCGGCCGGCCGTGACGTGAACGTGGCAGGGACCGACGACGGGGGCGTGCACGGCGAGTTCGCCCAGGGCCAGGGGCAGGAAGCCGTCGGCCCGCTCGCCGTAGGCGCGGGCCAGCAGCACGACAAGAGCGTGCAGGGCGCCGTCCAGGAGAGCGGGGTTGAGCAGGACGCCGTCCAGCGAGGCGCCGTCGGGCAATTCGAGGGTGCCGAGGGCCTCTCCGTCCCCGAGCCGGACCTCGGTGAGGGCCCGCATCCGGGGCCCGTAGTCCAGGCCGCGGGCGCGCAGGACGTCGTAGCAGTCGGTGCGGTCGACCACCTCGGCGCAGCGGGCGGCGACGGCGGCCACGTCGGCCGGTGCGGGGCGCTCGTCCGCCCCGGGGTGGATCTCGCCGGCCGCCACCACCCGGTCGCCGTCGGTCAGTTCGAACCCGACCGTGTCCTGCTCGCGCCACAGCTGGACCAGCGCGGTGCGCGGCCCGGTGGCGTAGGAGAGCAGTTGCTCGAAGGAGACTCCGCGCAGCCGGACCGGTCCCCCGAGGGAGAGTTCGCCGGCCGCGCGGACCAGTTCCAGCTGTCCGGCGGCGGGCAGGACGGGCTCGTCGCCGACACGGTGGTCGGCGAGGTAGAACTCGGTTCCGGTGCGGAAGCTGCGGTAGGCGAGGGTGTCCAGGGTGGAGACGTTCTCGTCCAGCATGGGGTGCGGTCCCGGGCCGGTGGCCCGGTCGTCGGGTGCGCCGGTGTCCGGGCCGGTCAGCCAGCAGCGGCGGCCCTCGAAGGGGTAGGTCGGCAGCGGTACGCGGCCGCGCTCCTCACCCTCGAAGCAGGCAGCCCAGTCGACGGTGGCGCCGGCCTGCCAGGCGCGGGCCACGCCGTCCCAGGGGCCGTCGGACACGCCGAGGGCGACACCGCGGACCTCGTCGTGGGCGCCGCGCACGGAAATCCGCCCTCGGGCGGCGGGCGGTACCGGGCCGCTGCCGGTCAGCGCGTCCTGGAGCGGCAGTGCCCCGCTCACGCAGGCGGCGGCCCGGGCCGCGAGCCCGTCGCCGTGCACCGCCACCGGGGTGATGCCCCAGTGGAGCCACAGCCGACCGAGCGCGTACTGCACGGCGAACGCCCGACCCCGCTCGCCGAGCCGGTCGGCGCCCGCGGCGAGGGCGGCCTGGTGGTGCTCGGCGAACGCGGGCTCGGCCGCGGACCACCGCTCCGCCAGGCCCGCCGCGTCCGGGACGTCCTCGGAGAAGACGAAGGAGACCTCGCCGGTCCCGGGTCGCTCGGGCACCGGGGTCTGCCGCAGCGCCCGGGCGAGGGCGGCGCGGTCGGAGCCGGTGACGGCGAGCCGGTACTCGTGGGCGCGGCGGCCCACGGCGAGCGTGTAGGCGATGTCGGCGAGCGAGGCGGAGTCGTCGCCCTCCAGGTGGGCGGCCAGGTTCCGGGCGGCCGTGGCCAGCGCGGTCGGGGTACGGGCGGACACCACCAGCGGTTGCCGCTCACGGTGTGCGTCGCCGGTGACGGGGGCGGGCGGCGCCTCCTGGAGGACCGCGTGCGCGTTGGTGCCGCCGATGCCGAAGGAGCTGACGCCCGCGCGCAGCGGGCCCTCCCCCTCCCAGGGGGCGGCGTCGGTGCTCACCTTGAAGGGGCCGGCCGCGAAGTCGATCGCCGGGTTGGGGGTGGTGTGGTTGACGGTCGGCACCAGCGTCCGGTGCTTCATCATCAGCACCGTCTTGATCACGCCCGCGACCCCGGCCGCCGCGTCCAGGTGGCCCACGTTGGACTTCACCGAGCCGATGGCGCAGAACCCGGTGTCGGCGGTGGACTCCCTGAACGCCCGGGTGAGCGCCGAGACCTCGACCGGGTCGCCGAGGCGGGTGGCGGTGCCGTGTGCCTCGACGTAACCGATGGAGCGGGGGTCGACGCCGGAGACGGTGTGCGCCTCGCGGATGACTGCGGTCTGTCCGGCGGCGCCGGGCGCGGCGAAGCTGACCTTGCCGGAGCCGTCGTTGTTCGTGGCCGTGCCCTTGATGACGGCGTGGATGGTGTCCCGGTCCGCGATGGCGTCCCGCAGGAGCTTGAGCACCAGGACGCCGACGCCGTTTCCGAGAACGGTGCCGCTGGCGTCCGCGTCGAAGGTGCGCACGTGCCCGTCCTTGGACAGGATCGCGCCTTCCTCGTACAAGTAGCCCTTGACCTGCGGCAGTTTGACGGTGACACCACCGGCCAGCGCCATGTCGCACTCGCCGTTGACCAGGCCCTGGCAGGCCAGGTGGAGGGCGACGAGCGAGGTGGAGCAGGCGGTCTGGACCGCGTAGCTGGGGCCCTTGAGGTCGAGCTTGTACGACAGCCGGGTGGCCAGGAAGTCCTTGTCGTTGCCGACCATGACCGCGAAGTGCTCGGAGGTGGTGGTCTGGTCGACGTGCGGCAGGACCTGCTGCTGGAGGTAGGTGTTGATGGCCGCGCCGGCGTAGACGCTGATCAGTCCGTCGTAGCGGGCGGGGTCGTAACCGGCGTCCTCCAGGGCCGCGTGGCCGGCCGTCAGCAGGATGCGGTGCTGCGGGTCGGTCATCGCGGCCTCGGCCGGGGTGAACTCGAAGTACCCGGTGTCGAACAGGTCGACGTCCGGGATGATTCCGTGGGCGGGGACGTACTCCGGGTCGTCCAGCAGCCGGGCGGGCACCCCGGCCGCCGCCAGTTCCTCGCGGCTGAACCGGGTGATGCCCTCGCGGCCCTCACGCAGCAGGCGCCAGAAGGAGTCCAGGTCGTCCGCGCCGGGGAAACGCCCGGCCATGCCGATGATCGCGACATCCGTCTCGGCTGCCTGGACCTCGTGGCTGCTCACTGGCCCTTCTCCCCTTTTCGTGTGCTCGTCCCGGTCCGGGACGGGCAGGTGGTGGCTCTGGTTCGGTACGGGCCTTCGGCCCTTGGTGCTGCGGCGGCGGATGACCGGGGTCAGCCCGGTCCGGGGCTTCTCACCGGGCCGTCCTGCGTCGCGCGGGACGGCGGCCGCCGGTGCGCGGCGCGCTCTTCGCGGTCGTCCCGGACGCCCTCGCCTCGGCGCGGGCCCGCAGGTCGGCGAGGGAGGCTCCGGGCTCCCCGGCGATCTCGGCGAGCAGCCGTTCGTAGGTACGGGCCAGGTGCTCGGCGGTGTCCCGGGCGAACAGGTCGGTGCTGTACTCCAGGTAGCCGCCGAGGGCGTCACCGGTCTCCTGGACGACGAGGCTGAGGTCGTACCGGGCGGGTCCGGCGTCGGTGCGCACCTGGGTGACCGTCAGCTCGTCCGCGGCGCCGGAGCCGGCCGCCGTGTCCCAGGTCGGCAGCAGGTTGAACGCCGTCCGGAACAGCGGGGAGCCGCCCGGGTCCGGCTCGGGTTCCAGGGTGCGCACGAGGTCGGTGAAGGGCAGGTCCTTGTGCCCGTGGGCCTCGGTGGTCACCTGCTTGGCCTCGGCCAGCAGCTCGAGGAAGGTCCGCCGCCCGGTCACGTCCAGGCGCATCGGCAGCATGTTGACGAAGTAGCCGACGACGTCCTGCAGTTCGGCCCAGGGCCGGTTGGCGACCGGGGAGCCGATGACCAGTTCGCCGTCGTCGGTGCGGCCGCCGAGCAGCACGGCGAAGGCGGCCAGCAGCGTCATGTACGGGGTGGCACCGGCGTCCTGGCCGAGCCGCCTCAGCCTGCCGGCCACCTGCCGGGAGACCGTCAGGTCCACCGAGGAACCCTGGTACGTCTTCACCGGGCACCGCTCGTAGTCGGTGCGCAGCGCGGGGCGGGCGGGCAGGCCGGCCAGCGCCCGCCGCCAGTGGTCGCGCTGCCGGTCGAGATCCGCCGGGTCCACGGCGGTTCGCTGGCGGCGCGCGAAGTCGGCGTAGTCGAGGGACAGATCGGGCAGGGTCGCGTCCTGTCCCGTGGCGATCGCCCGGTAGAGGGCGAGCTGCTCGGTCAGGACGATGTTGACCGACCATCCGTCGAAGACGCCCCAGGGCCGGGTGAGGACGGCGACGTGCCGGTCCTCGGACATGGTGAGCAGGTGCGAGCGGAGCGGGTACGGGTCCTCCGGCGCGAAGGGCCGGGCCCGTTCGGCGCGCAGCCACTCGGTGAGCCCGGTCTCGTCGCGGGGACCGGGGGCCACGGTCACGGTGAAACCGTGACCGTCGTTCACGCGCTGGGTGACCGTGCCGTCGGCGCCGCGGTGATAGCTGGTCCGCAGGATCGCGTGCCGTTCCACCAGCGCGTGCACGCTGCGCACGAACGCGTCCCGGTCGAGGGGCCCGTCCAGCCGGAAGGCCAGCTGGACGTTGTCGTGGGCGGCGGACAGGTGCGCGGGCCGGTTCAGGAACCACAGGTCGCGCTGCTGGAGGGAGAGGGGGGCGTCGCCGGTCTCCGGGGGGGTGACGGTGGCCGAGGCGGTGCCGGTGTCCGAGGCGGCGGTGCCGGCCGGCGCGGCCGGTGCCGGCGTCCCGGGTGCCTCGGCGCCGGCGCCCACCGTCCCGAGCCCCTCTGTCTCGGCGCTCCCCGTCTCGTCGTGGCCGTCGGCGACCGCACGCCGTTCCTCCGCCGTGCTCGGCGACCCCGGAGCCGCGTCGGGGCTCTCGGGCCCCTCCAGCAGCGCGTCCAGCGCCGCCGCTATGCCGGCCATGCCCGACGCGGTGAAGATGGTCTGCAGCGGGAGGTCGGCGCCCGTCTCCTTCTTGATGCGCAGGGAGAGACGGGTGGCGAGGAGGGAGTGGCCACCGAGGTCGAAGAAGCTGTCGTGCAAGCCCACTTGGCTGACGCCGAGGACCTCGCCGACGATGCGGCACAGGGTCCGCTCGGTGGCCGTGCGCGGCGCCACGTAAGCGTCGCGGGCCAGGTCGTGCTCGCTCGGGGCGGGCAGGGCCCCCCGGTCGACCTTGCCGTTGCGGTTGACCGGCAGCTCGTCCAGGACGACGAACGCGGTGGGCACCATGTAGTCGGGCAGCCGGGCCGCCAGGTACTCCTTCAGTTCCCGGGCGGGCGACGCCTCCGGACCCGCCTCCTCGCGCCACTCCCGGGACGGGCTGAGGTAGGCGACCAGCACGCGGGCGGCGCCCGAGCCGTGCGGCAGGACCACGGCGCGGTGCACCGCGGGGTGGGTGTGCAGATGGTTCTCGATCTCGCCCGGCTCCACCCGGAAGCCGCGGATCTTGACCTGGTCGTCGACCCGGCCCAGGTGCTCGATCAGCCCGTCGGACCGCCACTTGACCAGGTCGCCGGTGCGGTACATGCGGGTGCCCGGCGTGAAGGGGTTGGCGACGAACCGCTCGGCGGTCAGCCCGGGACGGCCGAGGAAGCCGCGGGCCAGCTGGTCACCGGCGATGTAGAGCTCGCCGGGCACCCCCTGCGGCAGCAGCCGCAGCGCCGAGTCGAGGACGTAGGCCTGGGTGTTGCACACCGGCGCGCCGATCGGCACCCGGACGGCGCCCGGCTCGACGGTGTACGGCGTCTCCAGGCCGAGGGCGCCGCCGACCTCGGTGGGCCCGCACAGGTTGTACAGATCCGTGCCGGGCAGGGCACGCGCCACGCGCTCGGCCAGCTCGACGGGCAGCGGTTCACCGGTGGCCTCCAGACGGACCAGGCCGGTGCAGTCGGCGGCGGCCGGCTCGGAGAGGAACTCGGCGAGCATCGACGGCACGAAGTCGATGTCGGTGACGCGCCGGTCGCGGATGAGGTGAGCCAGGTACTCGGGGTCCTTCTGCCCGCCGGGCCGGGCGATGACGACGGTGCCGCCGACCTGGAGCGGCCAGAACAGCTCCTTGACGGAGACGTCGAAGCCGATCGAGGTCTTGAACACCATCCGGTCGTCCTCGCGCATGCGGTAGGCGCGCTGGTCCCAGTGCAGCCAGTTCATGCTCGCCCGGTGGGTGATCATCACGCCCTTGGGGCGGCCGGTCGTGCCGGAGGTGTAGAGCACGTACGCCGGGTTGTCGGCGTGCACGGGCACGTCCGGGTCGGTGTCGGGCAGGCCCGCGGTGTCCGGCAGCTCCTCCAGCAGCAGCAGCGGGCGTCCGTCGTTGAGTATCTGCTCGCGGCGTTCGAGCGGCAGGTCCGGGTCCAGGGGCAGGTAGGCGGCGCCGGACTTGAGGATGCCGTAGATCGCGACGAACAGGTCGAAGGAGCGCTGCATGCTGACGGCGACCAGCTGCTCGGGTCCGGCGCCCCGCCCGGCCAGCCAGTGCGCGAGCCGGTTGGCGCGGGCGTCGAGCTCCGCGTACGACAGTTCGGCGTCCTCGAGGACCAGCGCGGTCAGGTCGGGGGTGCGGGCGACCTGGGCTGCGAAGGCGGCGGTGAGCGTCGGGGACGGCATCGGGGTGTCCGTGTCGTTCCACTCGGCCAGCAGGCGCCGGCGTTCGGCGGCGGGCAGGACGTCGATGTCGAGGGCCCGGGTGCCGGTGCCGTCGCCGTCGGCGAGGGCGGCGGTGACGCCCCGGAGGGCGGCCTCGACGTAGTCGGCGACGGAGTCCGCCGAGACCGAGTCGTCGGTCTGGAGGTCGAGGGAGAATTCGCTGCCGAAGTCGTCGAGGGAGACCGACAGCGGGTAGTTGATGCCGTCGGCGGCGGCGAGGAACCGCACGCCCCGGTCCTCGATGCGGACGGCGGCGGCCTCGCCGTGCCCGGGCTCGAAGTGCCGGAAGTTGCCGACCGCGCTGAACAGCGGTGCGTCGCCGTCGGTGCCGGCGCAGCGCTGGGCCAGGCCGAGCGGGGTGTGCTCGCGGGCGACCAGCTCCCTGAGGCCGGTGTCGACGTCGTCGATCAGCTCGCGCACGGTGCGTCCGGCGAGCCGGACCCTGAGCGGCAGCGTGTTGATGAAGTTGCCGAGCATCCGCTCGACGCCTTCGACGCCCTGGAGGCGCCCGGACATCACGGTGCCGAAGACGACGTCCTCGCGGCCGCTGCACGCGGCGACGACGCGGGCCCACGCGGCATGGAAGAGACACGCCGGGCTGAGCCGCAGCCGCTTGGCGTGGGCGCGCAGCTCGCGGGTCAGGTCGTCGGGCAGCGAGCGGCGCAGCCGGGTGACCCCGCCGGTGTCGCCGTGCGTGTCGGACAGGCCGAACGGGAAGGTCGGTTCGGTGACGTCGCCGAGGACCCGGCGGAAGTAGTCCTCCGCGTCGCCGGCGGTCTGCTGGTGCAGGGCGTGGGCGACGAACTCGCGGTACGGCGCCGGTGACGGCAGCAGGTCGGCGCGGTCGGCCATGTGCAGGGCCAGCTCCTGAAGCGTCAGCCGCAGCGAAGTGGCGTCCTCGATGAGGTGATGGGCGGTCAGGAGCAGGTAGCGGCGCTCGGAGTGCGGGTCCTCGGCGACGAGCAGGCGCAGCAGCGGCGCGTGCTCCAGGCTCATCCGCTCGGGACGCGCCAGCAGCTCCCTCGCCTGTTCCTCGGCGTCGCGGTCTGCGGCGAGCCGGATCCGCCGCACGGGCAGTGTCGCGGTGCGGTGCACCACCTGGACCGGTTCGGGCAGGCCGGCGGTGAGGACGGCGGTACGCATCACGTCGTGGCGGTCGACGATGCGCTGGAGCGCGTCGGTGAACCGGGCGCACGCCTGCTCGTCCTCGGCCCGGTAGAGGGTGGCGACGAGGTACGGGTCGTGGTCCGGGTCCATCAGATGGTGGAAGAGGATGCCCTCCTGCGTGGACAGCAGCGGGTACACGTCCTGCACGCCGGCCGCGCCGCCGGGCACGGCGGCCACGACGGTGTCGATCTGCTCCTGCGTGAGGTCGATCAGCGGAAGCAGGTCGGGCGTGAGGCGCTCGCAGCCGACCGGGATCGGGTTGGCCGGGACGGTGTGCGCGGGCGCGGCGCCGGTCCGGTCGATGCGCGCGGCGAGCTCGGCCAGCGTGGGTGCGGTGAAGACGTCCTGGACGGTGACGTGCAGGCCGCTGTCCTTCAGCCGGGCCACCACCACCGTGATCATCAGTGAGTGGCCGCCGAGGGCGAAGAAGTTGTCGTCGGCGCTGATCCGGTCGGTGTCGAAGCCGAGCAGTCCGGCGAAGATCCCGGCCAGTGTGCGCTCGGTGCCGGTCGCGGGGGCGACGTGGGCGCGCCGGGTGAACGCCTCGATGCCGGGGGCGGGCAGGGCGCGTCGGTCGAGCTTGCCGTGCGCGGTCACGGGCAGGGCGTCGAGCGCGACGAAGGCACTCGGGACCATGTACTCGGGCAGGGTGCCCTCGAGGTGCCGGACCAGTTCGGTGCGGTGGCCGTCGAGGGCCTGTCCGGGTTCGAGGACGAGGTAGGCGACCAGACGCGGGCTGCCCGGCTGGTCCTCACGGACCAGGACCGCGGCGGAGCGGACGGCGGGGTGCTCGGTGAGCCGGTGCTCGATCTCGCCGGGCTCGATGCGGAAGCCGCGCAGTTTGACCTGGTCGTCGGCGCGTCCGAGGAACTCCAGGGCTCCGTCGTGCAGTCGGCGCACCAGGTCGCCGGTGCGGTACATGCGGGCGTCCGGGTCGTCGGCGAACGGGTTCGGCACGAACCGCTCGCGGGTCAGCTCGGGCTGGTGCAGATAGCCGCGGGCCAGTCCCACGCCCGCTATGTACAGCTCGCCGACACAGCCGACGCCCTGCGGTGCGAGGGCCTCGTCGAGCACGTGCAGCTGGATGTTCTGGATGGGCCGGCCGATGGGCACGACGCGGGGCGCCGGTCCGGCGGGGACGGTCCAGTGACTGACGTCGACGGCGGCCTCGGTCGGGCCGTAGAGGTTGTGCAGCGGCGCCGGGTGACGCTCGTGGTGGCGGGCGCACAGGTCCGGGGGCAGGGCCTCACCGCTGCAGAAGACCTGCCGCACGGTCGTGCACCGCGCCCAGCCGGGTTCCTCCACGATGCTGCGCAGCAGGGACGGCACGAAGTGCAGGGTGGTCACGCCGAAGTCCTGGACGGCGCGGATCAGGTAGGCGGGGTCGCGGTGGCCGCCGGGCGCGGCGACGGCGAGGCGGGCGCCGAAGAGCAGCGGCCAGAAGAACTCCCAGACGGACACGTCGAAGCTGTAGGGGGTCTTCTGCAGGACGACGTCGTCGCCGGTGAGCCGGTACTCGTTCTGCATCCACTCGATGCGGTTGACGGCGGCCCGGTGCTCGATCATCACGCCCTTGGGCCTGCCGGTGGAGCCGGAGGTGTGGATGACGTACGCCAGATTGCCCGCGCCCACGCCGAGTCCGGCGGCGGGAAGGTTGTCGTCCCGATCCCCGGAGACGTCCTTGCCGTCCTGGTCGCGCAGGGTGCCGTCGGGGTGCAGGGCGAGCAGGTGGGCGGCGCCGCGCAGCGGCTCGGTGTCCAGGTGCGGCTGGGTGAGGATCACGTCGGCGCCGGTGCGCTCGACGAGGTCGCTGCGGCGGGCCGCGGGGTAGGAGGGCTCGATCGGCATGTAGGCGCCGCCGGCCTTCAGGGCGCCCAGGATGCCGGCGACCATTTCGGCGGAGCGCTCGGCGTGCAGACCGACCAGCGTGTCCGGTCCGACGCCGTGCCGGCGCAGGCCGTGGGCGATGCGGTTGGCCCAGGCGTTGAGCTCGGCGTACGTCCAGGAGCGGTCGGCGGTGACCAGGGCGGTGTGCTCGGGATGCCGGGCCACTCGGTCCTCGAACAGCTCGTGCAGGCAGCGGTCGTCGGTGAAGGGCCGCTCGGTGTCGTTGAACCCCTCCACCACCCGGCGGCGCTCCTCGTCGCCGACCATGGGGAGCCGGGACACGGGCAGCGCCGGGTCGTCGGCGACGGCGGCGAGCAGCCGTGTGTAGTGGCCGATGAAGCGCCGGACGGTTTCGCGGTCGTACAGGTCGGTGTTGTACTCGATGGTGCCGACCAATCCGTCGGGGGTCTCCCGTACGTCGACGGTCAGGTCGAACTTGGTGAAGCTGAGATCGATGTCGACCGGGGAGACCGCCAGGTCGCCGAGGGTGACGTCCCGGCGGGTCTGCGCCTCCTGGAGGACGAACAGCGTCTGGAAGACGGGCGAGTGGGCGAGGCTGCGCTCGGCGCCGAGGGCGTCGACCACCACCTCGAAGGGCACGTCCTGGTGGTCGTACGCCTCCAGCGCGGTCTTCTTCACCCGGGCCAGCAGGTCGCCGAAGTCCGGGTCGCCCGCAAGGTCGGCGCGCATGACCAGGGTGTTGGCGAAGAAGCCGACCAGGTCCTCGAGTTCGCGCCGGCCGCGGTTGGCGACGACCGTGCCGACGGCGATGTCCGTCTGGCGGGTGTAGCGGCCGAGGACGGCCATGTAGGCCGCGAGCAGGGTCATGTAGAGCGTGGCCTCGTGGAACTTGGCCACCTCGCGCAGGGATCCCAGCAGGTCGGCCGGGCAGGTGAAGCTCTCACGGGCTCCCGCGTAGGTCTTCACGCGCGGGCGTTCCCGGTCGGTCGGCAGCGTCAGCCGCGGGTCGATCCCTGTCAGCTGCCGCTTCCAGTAGTCCGTCTGACGGTCGTGCAGGTCGCCGGCGAGCCGCTCGCGCTGCCAGTGCGCGTAATCCGCGTACTGCACGGGCAGCGGCTCCAGCGGGTCGGGGCGGCCCGCGGCGAACGCCTCGTACAGGGCGACGAGGTCGCGGAAGAAGACGCCGACCGACCAGCCGTCGGACACGCTGTGGTGGGTGGTGACGAGCAGGTGGTGCTCCGTCTCCGACCGGCGCAGCAGCCGTACCCGGATCAGCGGCCCGCGTTCCAGGTCGAACGGGGTGGCGGCTTCCTCGCGGCAGATCCCGGCGAGCCCGGCCGGGTCGGTCAGCTCCTCCTCGGCGACCGTGAAGTCGCCGCCGTCGCCGATGACCTGGTGCGGTACGCCGTCGCGGTCGGTGAACCGGGTGCGCAGCACCTCGTGCCGCTGGACGACCGCCTCAAGCGCGCGCAGCAGCGCGGGCCGGTCGAGGCGGCCGCTCAGCCGCATCGCCATCGGGATGTTGTAGGCGGCGCTGGTGCCGTCCAGTTGGGCGAGGAACCAGAGCCGCTGCTGGGCGAAGGACAGCGGCACGGGTGTGCCGGCGGTCCGGGGCCGCCGGGGAACGGTCTCGAGCGCGGAGAGGTCGACGCCCTGCTTGCGCAGCAGCGCGATCAGGGCGCGCTGCCGCCTCCCCGGCAGGGACCGGATCCTGCGGATGAGGTCAAGGCCGGTGTCCTCACTGGTGGTTGCCATCGTCGTCCCCTGCCTCAGCTCTCGATGTCCAGCGCGTCCAGCTCCTCGTCGCTCATGTGCTCGACGAGGGCGATGCTTTCGAGGATCAGTTCCAGCTCGCGGGTGCTCGCGTCCCCGGCCACCGGGAGGCGGGCGCCCAGTTCCCGGGCCATGTCGGAAAGGCGCGGTGCGTTGAAGACCGCTTCGGTCGGCAGCTCGACGCCCGCCCGCTCCTTGAGCAGGTTGATCAGCCGGGTGGCCAGCAGCGAGTTGCCGCCGAGCGAGAAGAAGTCGGTCCGTGCGGTCAGCGTGGCCGCGTCGACCTGGAGGACGTCGGCCCAGGCCTGCGCCATGGTCTGTTCGGCGTCGGTGACGGCGCCGGCGGCCGGCAGGGGGTCTGGTGCCGTCGTCGTCGGTGCGGCCGCCTGCGAGGCGTGTCCGACCCAGTAGCTGCCCGCCTCGAACGCGGTGGCCGGCAGGGGCACCATCCGGCGCCGCCCGGTGTGCAGCGCGCTCCAGGGCACCCGGGCCCCGCACACCCACAGGGCGGCCAGTTCCTCCAGGGCCCGGTCCTCGGCGAGCCCGGTGAGGAATGCCTCGCCGCGGGCGCCGGCCAGGACGGACGTCCAGGGTCCGGGGTCGTCGTCGGCGTTGCCCCGGTGTACGGGTACGGCCGTGGGGGTGCCCGCGAGGTGATCGGCGAGCGCCCGCGTCAGTGCGGCGCGGTCGGCGGCGACCACGGCGAGCCGCTCGGGCAGTGGCTCGCGGCCGAGCTGCGTGGTGTACGCGATGTCGGCGAGGCTCACGGTGCCGTCCTCGTCGGGCAGGGCCGCCAGGTGGTCGTGCAACCGCCGTACCGCAGCGGCCAGGCGTTCCTCGGTCCGGGCGGAGACCACGACGATCTGCGGCGCGGTGTCCGGGGTGGCGGCCGGGGCCTCCGCGGCGGCCGGCGGTGCTTCGACGACCATGCTGACGTGGCTGCCGCCCGCGGCGACGCAGTTGATGAGGGCGCGGCGGGGCTGGGACGGGCCGCCGATGTCCGTGCCGCCGCGCGGCTCCCAGTCGGTCAGCCGGTCGCACAGTTCGAGCGGCGAACCGTCCAGGTCCAGGCGGGGGTTGGCGGCGCCGGCGGCGACGAGCGGTGCGATCCGGCCGTGCTGGAGCTGGAGCACGACCTTGGTGAGCTGGGCGATGCCGGAGGCCGCCTCGGGGTGGCCGAGGTTGGACTTGACGGCGCCGACCGGCACCGGGCGGGAGATCCCGGCGAACACCTCGCGCAGGGCGCGCAGTTCGATCTCGTCGGAGAACGCGGTGCCGTTGGCGGCGGACTCGACGTAGCCGATGGAGTCCGGTTCGGCACCGGCCCGCTCCAGTGCCCGGCGCATGGCGGCGACCTGGGTGCGGTGGCTGGGCGTCATGAAGCCGTTGGAGCGGCCTCCGTGCAGGGAGGACGTGCTCTTGATGACCGCGAGGACGGTGTCGCCGTCGCGCAGCGCCGCGTCCAGCGGTTTCAGCAGTACGGCGCCGACCGCCTCGGCGGGCAGGTAGCCGTCGCCGTCGCGGAAGCTGCGGCTGCCCGGGTGGGTGCCGAGCAGCCGCATCTCGGAGAGCGCGACGTACTTGTCCTCGTGCACGGTCAGGTTGACACCGCCCGCGACGGCCAGCTCGCACTCGCCGCGCAGCAGGTCGGCGCAGGCGAGGTGGACGGCCATCGCCGAGGAGGTGCACATGCTGTCCACGGCGAGGCTCGGACCCTCGAGGCCGAAGAAGTGCGAGACGCGGTTGGCGATGAGGTTGTACGAGGCGGAGGAGGTGAGCGCCGCGAGCACCGGTTCGGACGCGTCGGCCCGGTACATCTGGTAGGCGGCGCCCACGTACACGCCCACGCGCCGGCCGTAGCGGCGCTCGATCACCTCCTGGGTGACGCCGCCCTGTTCCAGCAGGTGCCACACCGTCTCCAGGAACAGCCGCTGCTGGGGGTCCATGGCGGCGGCCTCGCGGGGCGAGATGCCGAAGTGCAGCGGGTCGAACCGGTCGATGCCGTCGAGGAAGGCGCCGTACTGGCCGCCGTCGGTCTTCCAGCGGTCGGCGGGGACCTCGGTGACGCAGTCCCGGCCCTCGCGCAGCGCGGTCCAGAAGGCGTCCAGGTCATCGGCGTGCGGGTAGCGTCCGCCGATGCCGACGACCGCGATGTCCTGGCCCGCCGCGGGCGGGACCGGGGTGCGGGCGGTGGCGTCGGCGGTGTTCGGCCGGGCCGTCTCGGCTGCGGTGTTCTGCGGCCGGGGGGCCTCGTGCGCCGGCTCGCCGACGAGTTCGCGCAGCGCCTGCGCGTGCTCCTCCGCGAGGAACCGCGCCAGCCCGCGCACCGTCCGCACCTCGAACAGCAGGGTGCGCGACAGGGGCCCGAAGGCGTCCTCCAGCGGCTGGACCATGGTCACGGCGAGCACGGAGTCCATGCCGTACCGCTCGAGCGGGGTGTCCGGGTCCAGGCGCTCGGGCCCGAGTTTGAGGGCGGAGGCCAGCACGCGCCTGAGGTGCGCCACGGCGCGATCCTCCACCGACCGTGCGGATCCACCGCCGGCCGCCGTCACGGGAGCGGGGGCCTGCGGTGCCGTGGCCGTGATGATCTGCGCGGGCGCGTTCTGCGTTGCGACGAACTGCGGTGCCGTCTCCCCGGCGCGCTCCGTCAGCCGGCTCAGCAGCGCCTCGCGGCTGCCCGCGACCACCAGCAGCCTGCCGTCCGTGACGCCGCCCTCCGCGCCGGCCAGGGCCTGGTGCAGGACGGCGAGGCCGCGCTGCGTGTCGAGCGGGGCGAGGCCCAGGGCGCGCAACTGCTCGCGGACGGGGCCCTCGGCGCCCATGCCGCCCTCGTCCCACAGCGGCCAGTTGACGGACACGGTACGGCCGCTGCGCCGCCCGGCGCTCACGAGCCGCTCGCGGTGCCCGACGTAGGCGTCCATGAAGGCGTTGGCGGCGGCGTAGTCGCACTGCCCGGGGTTGCCGAACGCGCCGGCGAGGGACGAGAAGCAGACGAACAGCTCCAGCGGCTGTTCCTGGGTCAGTTCGTCCAGGTGGACGAGTCCCGTGACCTTGGGGGCGAGGACCCGGTCGAGTTCCCCGGGGCTCTTGCGGACGACGAAGTTGTCCTCGATCACCCCGGCGGCGTGCAGGACGCCGGTCAGCGGGCCGTGGTCCGCGGTCACCCGGGCCAGCAGGGCGCCGAGCGCGTCCCGGTCGGCGACGTCGACGCTCTCGTACTCGACGGTCAGGCCGGTGGTGCGCAGCTCCCTCAGCACCGCGCGCCGCTCGTCGGTCAGCGGCGAGCGCCCGGTGAGGATCACCGTGGCCTGCGCGACCGAGGCGGCGATGTCCCGCGCGACGTGCAGCCCGAGCCCGCCCAGGCCGCCGGTGACGAGGTAGACGCCGTCCTCCCGCCAGGGCGCCGCGGCGGGCCGGGCGCCGGTGACCTCGGTGAGGCGGCGGACCTGGCGGCGGCCGTCGTGGTGGCGTACCTCCGGTTCCGGGTCGGCGGTGGCCTCGGCCGCGAGGCGGGCGGCGAGGGTGGCGGGCGACGCGCCGTCCAGGCACTCCAGGTACTGGGTGTGCAGCTTCGGGTTCTCCAGGTGGGCCGTGCGCAGCAGCGCGCCCAGACCACTGAAGCAGGCCAGTCGGTCGCTGTCGCCGACGGCCGCGACCTGGAGCAGCGTGGGCCGGCGCACGCCCTGCTCCAGCAGTCGCCGGGCCAGCGTGAAGACCTGCCGCACGGCGTCGGTGTACTGCCGGTCCAGCGGTGCGTCCGCCGGTTCGAGGAAGGTGCACCCGACCCCGGCGGGCAGCGCGGCCCGCAGGGTGTCGCGCGCGTCGGCGGCGAGGCCGAGCACCACGACGTGCCGTTCCGTGAAGGCGCCCGTCGCCCCGTTCGCGGCCTGCCGCTCGGCCCACTCGGGCCGCAGCAGCACCACGTCGGAGGCGGCCGGGGAGCCGGCGGCCGGCGCGGGCCGGTGCGGCGCGCCCGCGGTGTCGAGGTCGAACCAGCAGCGTTCGCGGGCGAACGGGTAACCGGGTAGGCCGATGCGCCGCACCGTGCCGCCGGCCGGCCAGGCGTCCTCCCAGCGCACGTCGGCGCCGCCGGCCCAGCGCGCGAGCAGGTCCTCGTACGCGCCCTGCCGCGTCCAGGCGTCCAGGGCGGTGCGCACCGCCGGGACGTCGGCGGGCCGGTCCGGGCGGACGGTGCCCCGGTACCAGGGGCCCGTCGCGCCCGGCTCGGCGGCGAAGGCGGCGAGCCGGGCGCGGGCTTCGGCCAGGCTGGTCGCGGCGAAGGCGAAGCGCTCCTCCAGCGCCAGGCGCCCGGTCTGGAGGGTCCAGGCGATCGCGGGCAGGTCCGCGTCGGCCGCCTCGCCGAGCCGGGCGTGCAGACGACGGGCCTGTTCGGCGAGTTGGCCCTCGCTCTTGGCGGAGAGCACCAGCAGCGCGGGGCGGCCATCGGCCGGGGCCTCGGCCGGGCGGGCCGGCGGCCGGTACTCGGCGATGACGACGTGGGCGTTGGAGCCGCCGCCGCCGAAGCTGGACACCCCGGCGATCCGGGGCAGGCTGCGGCCCTCCAGCACGGGGCGTCGCCACGGCTCCAGAGTCCGCTGGACGCGCAGCGGCGTGCGGTCGAAGTCGATGTGCGGGTTGAGCGCCGTGGAGTGGAGGCTGGGCACCAGTTCGCCGTGACGCATCTGGAGCAGCACCTTGGTGACGGCGGCGATGCCGGCGGCGGACTCCAGGTGCCCGATGTTGGACTTCACGGAGCCGATGGCGAGCCGTTCGGGCGCCCCGCCCGTGCGGCTGAACGCCCGCTCAAGGCCGCTGACTTCGATCGGGTCGCCCAGGGCGGTGCCGGTGCCGTGGGCCTCCAGGTAGCTCAGGGCGCGCGGGTCGACGCCGGATGCGGCGAGCGCGTCGGCGATGACCTCGCCCTGGGCGACGGGGGTCGGCACCGAGTAGCCGGAGGTGCGTCCCCCGTGGTTCACCGCGGTGCCCTTGATCACCCCGAGGATCCGGTCGCCGTCGGCGACGGCCCGCTCCAGCGGCTTGAGGAGCACGGCGCCGACGCCCTCGCCGGGCACGTAGCCGTCGCCGCCCTCGCCGAAACTGCGGCACCGGCCGTCGCTGGACAGGAACTTGCGCTGCCCCAGCACCAGGTGCTTGTTCGGGTGCGGGGTGAGGTTGACGCCGCCCGCGAGCGCGGTGTCGCACTGACCGCTGCGGATGGCCTCGCAGGCCAGGTGGATGGCGGTCAGGGAGGAGGAGCACATGGTGTCCACGGCCATGCTCGGCCCGTGGAAGTCGTAGAAGTACGACACCCGGTTGGCGACCGTGGAGGCGCTGCCCCACAGGGCCGCGGGCTCGCCGCGCTCCTGCGCCTGGGCGCCGAGAAGCTGGTACTCCTGGTACATCACGCCGACGAAGACGCCGACCTTCGCGCCGCGCGAGAGCCGGTCGGGCGTGTATCCGGCGTCCTCCAGGGTGTGGTGGGCGCACTGCAGGAACAGCCGCTCCTGCGGGTCGAGGTGGTCGGCCTCCAGCAGCGATATCTGGAAGAACAGCGGGTCGAACCGGTCGATGTCGTCCAGGAAGCCGCCCCAGCCGCCGGCACCGGCCTCGGCGTACCGACCCTGGTTCCAGCGGTCGGCGGGGACCTCCCGTACGCAGTCGCGGCCCGCGCGCAGGTTCTGCCAGAACTCGTCCAGGTCGGCGGCCTCGGGGTAGCGGCCGCCCACGCCGATGATCGCGGTGTCACCGGGGCGCACGGCTTCGGGCTCGGGACGTACGGCCTCGGGCTCGGCCGGCGTCTCGACGGCGGGCAGCGGACGGCTGGAGAGCCCGGTCAGCTCCGCACACACGCGGCCCTGTTCGTCCATGACGGTGACGTCCAGCCGGGCGGAGGCCCGGTCGGTGCCGCTGCCGGGCTGGTGGCGGATCCAGGCGTACGCCCGGGAGGGCGAGTCGGCCAGGGCCTCGGCGCGGGTGAGCGCGAACGGCAGGGCGAGCGTCGCCGAACCGCCGTCGCCCAGCCACAGGCCGATGGTGGCCTGGAGGGCGCCGTCGAGGATGCTCGGGTGCATGAGGCCGCCGTGCAGCGGTTCGGCCGCCTCCGGCAGGCGCAGCTCGGCGAGAACCTGGCGGCGGCCCTCCGCGTCCCTGCCGGTGCGCAGCTCCGTCAGGGACCGCTGGGAGGGGCCGTATTGCAGGCCGAGGCCGCCGTACAGGCCGTAGACGTGCTCGCCGGTGTACGTCGCCTCGGTGCACGCGGCCCGCAGCGCGGCGAGGGGCAGGGTGCGCCGGGTGGTGTCCCCGGCGAGGCTAGCCCGGCCCTGGCCGCACAGAGTGGTGGCACCGTCGGGTCTTACGGCCAGGATCTCGTACGCGCAGCCCTCCCCGCCGGTGCGCACGCGCACGCGCAGCGTCAGTCCGTCCGGGCCGTGCACGGCGGCCCGCAGCCACACCACGTCGGTCAGCCGGACGGCGGCGGTGTCCTCCCTGCCCAGCGCCCGGGCGACCGCCGCGCGCGCCATCTCCAGATGCGCGACCCCGGGCAGCACCCGGCCGCCGCGGACCTGATGGTCCCGCAGATACGGTTCCGAGCCGTCGAAGAGCGTCTCGTACGTCGCCTCGTCCGCCCCGCCGCCGGGCAGGGTCCGCTGGAGCAGGGGGTGGGCTCGCGGGGCGGTGGTGTTCCGGAAGGGGGCCTGCGGGACGGCGGTGCCCGGCGCGGCGCCCCGGGCACCGGGTGTGTCCGACACGCCGTGAACGCCGACGAGGTGGGTCGCCAGGGCGTGCAGCGTGCGGTGCTCGCCGAAGACGCCCGGAGTCAGCGCCAGCCCGTACCGCTCGTTCACCCGCTCGACGAGCCGCGCGCGTCCGCCCAGGTCCAGCCCGAACTCGCCGAGCTCCGCGTCGGGGTGCACATCGTCCTGGTGCACCCCGAGAAGGGCCGCCACGTCTCCGGCGAGGGCGGTGCGCACGACGGAAAGGGCCTCGGGGGTGCCGTGGGCGTGCGGGACGTGGGCCGTGTCGGCCGGAACCCCGGCGGCGGGAGCCGACACGGGGGCCGGCGGGACGGGGGTGGCTGGGGCGGCGGACGCGGGGGCGACCGGTGCGGGAGCAGCCGGTACGGCGGGCATGGGGGCGACCGGTGCGGGGGCGACCGGCGCGGCAGGCGTGGAGACGACCGGTGGGGCGGGCGCGGGGGCGACGGGTGCGGCGGGCGCTGCAGCGAGGGCACCCGCGGGCAGTTGTGGCTCCAGCCACGCCGCCAGTTCCTCGATCGTCCGGTGCTCGAACATCACCGTCGGCGACAACTCCACCGACAGGCGCTCGTCCAACTCCGCCACCAACGACAGAAGATCGGCCGATCCCAAGCCCAACTCGTAGTACCCCAGGCCCACGTCCACCGCGTCCACGGGCACACCCAGCCGAGCCCCCACCAGCTCCCGCAACACGGCCGAGACCGGCCGGGCATCCGCCACCGGGTCAGGCGCAGGCGCAGGCGTAGGAGTGGGTGTAGGAGCGACGGCTGCGGGCGGCGCGGCGGGAGCGTCGCCGCGGACGTCGAGCGCGTCGGCCGCGCGGATGCGCTTGGCGACGAACTCCCCCACCTCGGCGACCTTCTGGCCGGTGTGGTCGTAGAACTCCACGACCAGTCGTATGAGCTCGTCGTCGCGGCGCACGGAGTCGGCGGGCACCCGGACGTAACAGCGCCCACCGAGGGGTCCGGCCGCGCGGAAGCGGTCGAACATCAGCGGGAGATAGAGGCCGGGGCCGTCGTTGTCCCCGTGCAGCATGCCGAGGGCGACACCGCCGCCGAGGAGCCCGGCTTCGAAGAGGGCGGGGTGGAACAGGAACGCGCCGGTGGTGGCCTGGTGCTCGGGGGCGAGTTCCAGCTCGGCGATCCAGTCGCCGGGACGGTGGTGGACCGCACCGCCGAGCTTCATCAGACCCGAGTGGAACAGGTCGTACTCCCGGCACCAGGTGTAGATCTCGTCCATCGTGGTGCGCCGGGTCGCCCCCTGAACCGGCAGCGGGAGCCGCTCCGTGAAGGCGACGGGGCCGCGGTGGTGGGCGGTGACGACGGCGTGCAGCACGTCGGTGGTGTCCTGGGCGCGGCGGCTGCGCACCTCGACGCGCCATCCCCCGCCGGCCGCGGGGCGGCCCTCGACGGTGGTCAGGACGGCCTCACCCGGCCCGGCGACGAGCGGCGCGAGGATCGTGAGGTTGCGCAGCTCCACCTCGGGCATGGGGTGTCCGTGCCGGGCCAGCACCTGGAGCGCCAGGTCCACGTAGCCGACACCGGGCATGAGGCTGCGACCGTACACGACGTGCCCGCGCAACAGGGGGTTGTCGGCGGTGACGGTGAAGGTCTCGGTGAACGTGGGCGATTCGGTCATCGGTTTTCCGTCCCAGGAAAGGCGCGCGAGGGTGCCCGAATGCGCGTGGCGCATGACGGGGATTCGTTTACGGACAGGGGAGGGCGATGGCTGTCAGAATGAGCCCGTCGCGGTGCATCCAGCGCCCCGTGAGCCGGGGTACCGGATTCCCGGCCGCCCGGGGCGGGGGCACCAGGAACCGCGCGGAGAAGAACCCGCCGGACTCGATGTCGATCCGGGCCCCGTCGAACCCCAGCATTCGCTGGGCCAGCGGGAACCAGGCTTTGTAGACCGCCTCCTTGCAACTGAACAGCAATCGGTCCCACGGCACCGCGTCGCTCCGCGCGCCGAGCCCTTCCACGAGGTCCCGTTCGTCGGGCAGGGCCACCAGGTCGAGCACGTCCTGGGGAAGCGGGGCACTTTGCTCGGCGTCGATTCCCACGGAATGCAGCCGACTGGCCCGGGCCACCGCGGCCGCGCGGTATCCGGAGCAGTGCGTCATACTGCCGACCACTCCGGGCGGCCATTGCGGGGCCCTGCCCGTTCCGGGCGGCAGGGGAACCGGGGGAATTCCCAGTTCGCCGAGCGCTGTTCGAGCGCATCGGCGCACTGTCGAGAATTCCTGTCTGCGCCGCGGCACGGCGTCGGCGACGGCCGCTCTTTCCTCGGCGAAGAGATGAGTGTCCGCGTCGTCGTCGAAGGCCTCCGCGGACATCACGTCGACGGGAAGTATCTCCTCGATCACTGTTCCCCCGGGCCCGTTCTCCGGCCGCTTACCAGGTGGTCAGCGAGAAGCGCTCGCCGAGTTCCCGTGCGCCGATGGCGAAGTCTCTGATCTGCTCGGCCTTTTCCACCATCTTGTCGTCCCCGACGCCCTTCGAGACGGCCACGAGCCACTCGTAGGTCTCGCTCGGATGAACGTCGTAGATGTAGTGGACCTTGGACAGCAGAAACAGGATGTCCCGGAAGTTCTCACGTCCGATCACGCCGGACAGGGCGAGGATCCCGGCTTCCCGCTCCTTGGTGAACGGCGCGCGTTCGTGAACGGCGGGGCGGAGGTTCGGGGTGTAGACGGAGGCGTCCGCGAAGGCTTCCTTCTCGTCGAACGCGCCGTCGAAGGCCAGGTCGACACAGAGCGACTGCCTGCTGAACTCGGCGAAGTTGACCGCCGAATGGACGGCGGCCGCGTCGAGGAACCAGATCTCGCCGGCCCGCATGTGGATGACCGTGTCGTCGTCCGAGTGGAAGGCCAGCGGACTGTCCTCGAGCATGAGGTGGGTGCGGAAGTACTGCTCGAGATCGCGGTCCAGCTCCACGAAGTCCCGATGCGGGATGATGACGGCGTTCTTCAGGTTCCGGGTGCGGGCCATCTGGAGCCGGTCGGCGTTGTAGACCGTGGTGATGATCTCGCTGAGGTAGGGAACGTGCTCCACGTGGTCGGTGGGCCGCGCCGGTGAGCCGTTGAGGTCACGGTACAGCCTGTCGTCGATTCCGCCGCTCGCGTTGTACAGCGGAATGTTCTTCCAGAACCCGTTGCTGAACTCGTCGTACTCCTCCTCCACGGTGGGCACCGCGGCGAGGTGGGCAAGGTCCTTCGCTAAGCGTTCCTGGTCGAGTTCAATGCGGCCAAGTATGTGCGAGCGCACGCGTCGCCCTCCTGATTTCGAGTTCAACTTTCGACGGCGGAACAGGTACCTGTGGTGGACTTCATGGCCGAGCGAAGACTGCGTGGCCGCATGTCGGACCAGTTCTCCTCGATGAAGGCGAGACAGTCCTGGCGGTTCGCCTCGTTCAGTGCGATCCGCCATCCCGCGGGCACGCCCAATGAGGCCGGCCACAGGGAGTATTGCTCTTCGTCGTTGAGCAGCACGTGGTAGCTGCCATCGTTCTCTTCGAAAGGACTGGACACACAACACCTCACGTGGGCACGACTGAGCCAACGCTGCGCTCCCGGGCGCTTTCAGCATCATCACCGGAATCGCCGACGGCGAGAAACAGTGGTCACAGGGGCGACGGACAGCGAACAGCCGGACCGCGGAACGCCCCAGAGTGAACGGAGGGAAGGTGGCCTAGGCAACCAGGATGCGCACGATCCGGCCTACGGCACCTGAACAAGTCGTGAAAATTTCTTGGCCCCCTAACGCGCCGCGAAGCGACGCCTCCCCCGTTCGGCCTTCGTGCTCGAACCGGGAATGAGCCTAGGTTGACCTGATCGTGATCGTCAACCGCCACTTTTCAATCGCATGTTGGCCACTCTGGCCGAAATGTTGTCGGTGTCGGCAGCGGCGGGTCGGTGGGGTGCAGCCGTCCAGGTTCACCGCCGCCCGGCTCGGCCGGCACCGCGGGACCGCCGAGCGGAGTGAGCCGCCTCGGCGACATCCGCCGACTCCACCGCCGCTGCGAAGTGTGCGCAGGTATCGCAGCAACCCTCATCTGCTATCGCCCCTCATGATCGCAGTGGTCGTCACCATCGGGCTGGCGTTCGTCGGCTAAGTCGTCACCTACCTCAACGGGTTGCGGCTGTCGCAGCGTCAAGAATGTCTCGCTCGCGTGAACCGCCGTCTCAGCGACCTCTACGGGCTTCACCACCCTGAAGAAGGAACAGGCCTGTCTGCTGGGGCGACAGCAGATGAGCTGACCAATCGCAGCCATCGCCGCCACCTGATATGCCACCGCAGACTCACTGAAATGGCATCTAAGCCCGCGCCAGGACGCCTTCACTGCGGTCCACAAAGACTTCTGCTTGCAGGCATCTCGCCTGGTCCGTTCAGCCGTTAACCGGTAAACATCACTCCGGTAAAGGCGATTCCTGAGATGCACGACGGCCAAAACTGGCGCAGCATCGAATGCAGGGGCATCGGTTCGACCGGGATTCGCCGACTGTGGTCGGCAATCACCCGTCGAGCACTCCAAGATCATGAGTGAGACCGAGCACGGCCCTTCAACGGTCAATCGCTCTCCGCCCAGGCATGTCCTGGGAATCCCGCCATGAGTAGAAAGCGATGGGGCGATTCGGTATGTCCAACAATCAACCGACGGGTGTCCCAGCACCGCTCCAGAGTTTCGAGCCGGCTGTCGAACTGCTTCAGGAGGCACCTGAAGAGGACGTCAGGAGCGGGCTCGACTCGACGCTCCATGAGGCCGAGGTACAGGCGGCCGGTGACGCCAATGTCGCGGCGGCACAGCCACCTCCCGTCGTGTCGGCGGAAGAAGTGCCGCAGACCACTCTCGCGGAGCGGTGGCGCAAGCACATAGAGGCGTCTCAGCAGCGAGGAGCATGATCATGCCGTACTTCCGAAACAGTCATTCCTCGACGATCCAGGTGGTGGGAATGTACTGGGACCCGCAGAGATGCGGGCAGTACGGAAACTACCGGACCATGGGCTGGTGGCGCATCAAGCCCTACGAGCGAATCCTCCTCGCACCCAACAATCAGCAGTTCTTCTACTGGTACGCCGAGTCCGACGACGGCTACAAGTGGGAGGGCCGCTACGGGCCCGTCTACACCTATCTGTACCCGTTCGACTCCTGCCTTCAGATCGGCTCGACCGGAGCGTGGAAGACGGTGACGATGCGCCCGTACGACCAGTACGCCTATCCCGGCGGCGTGAACGTGGACATCTGAGCCCGCCACGAGCACGACGTCACGAGCACGAAAGTCAGGGGCATCACCATGACCGCTGAACAGGAGAAGGAAGCTCTGCGGTACTGCGCCCAGCCCCCGGAGCGAATCCCCACGCTGCCCTCGAGCCTCAGCCTTCCGCGGACCAGGGCGATACTGGCCAATCACTCGAAGTGGGTGAACGGCACCCAGCTGCGGTACAGCTTTCTCAACGGTGCCGACAACGGCGTGGCAAAAGCATGGTTGACCGAGGTCCACAACGGTTTCGAGGAGTGGGAGGGCCTTGGCATCGGACTGAAGTTCCGTCCCGAGGACAACCCTGCGGAATCGGAGATCCGGATCACCTTTGCCGATGACGGATCCTGGTCATACGTCGGTACGGACTGTCTCGGCATCGGCGTCGAACAGGCCACGATGAACTTCGGATGGGACCCTACCTCGCCCTACGGCAAGGCCACGGTCCGGCACGAGATAGGGCATGCCATCGGCTTCTGCCATGAGCACCAGAATCCGTTCGCCGGCATCGACTGGAACGCGGACAACGTCTACCGCTCCATGGCAGGCCCACCCAATTTCTGGCCCCATGAGACGACCTACAACAACATAATCCGCAAACTCTCCACGGACCAGGTGACCGGTTCGCACTGGGACGTGCAGTCCATCATGGAATACGGCTTCGGACCCGGTCTGATCAATCGGCCGGAGGAGTATCGGAACGGCATTCCTTCTCCGCTCAAAGTGTCTGAGCAGGACAAGGAGTACGTGCGATCATGGTATCCGCCGCTGGCCCCTCACATGGACGAGTTGAAGCCGTTCGAGTCGTCGGTCCTTACCCTCGCCTCAGGAGAACAGGCCGACTACGGGATCATCCCGGAGAAGAGCCAGAAGTACCAGTTCGGCACCTTCGGAGACGCCGACGTGAAGATGGTCCTCTTCGAGCAGGCCGATGACGAGAACCTGCGCTACGTCACCGGCGAGGACGACAGCGGCGAGGACCGCAATGGCCGCTTCGAGGTCAAACTCTTCAAGGGGCGCCGGTATGTCCTGCGCGTCCGGATGTACTCCACGTGGGGTTCTGCGAACGCGTCGGTCATGTATTGGTGACCGCAAGCAGGAGAGAGCGGGGCCCAGTGAGACTGGGCCCCGCTCTTTGCGGGCAGATCCGGTGGCGGAAGACGTTCCTGCGCCGACCGGCGGGCGCTTTCGGTGTGCTGGTCCGCGGGGAGGGCCGGGTGAGCAGTTCGTCGGTGACGTGGAAGTCGTCGGCGGCCAACTGTCCGACGGCGGCGTCGATATGGAGGCCACTCCAACAAGCACTTACGACGTTGCTCTGGGCGAACGTACAACCGTTCGGCCCCATGATCGGTCTCCTGTTCGCGGACCTCACGCCTCACCCTGGAGCAACTCTCGGCGAACGACGTGGCGCCCGCACCCACCAGTGGCCACGTATCTCCCCCGGGGCGCCCAGTTCGCCGCCGACTGAGCCCATCGCCTCCGCGACTCACAAGGAGCCCGAACACTTATGCTCGTCCGCACAAAGCCGACGCTCGCCACCTTCCTGGTAGCGGGCCTCATCCCCCTCACTCTGCCCGCCGCGTCAGCGAGCGCCGCGCCCGCGAAGTACGGCGACGACTTCAACGGCGACGGCTACCGGGACTACGCCTACTCGAGCTTCAGCGCCAGAGGGGGCGGCGGCGTCAGCGTGGTCTTCGGGACCGCCACCGGGCCCGGCCCCACGAAGCAGCGCATCACCCAGTCGAGCCCCGGCGTGCCCGGCTCCGACGAAGCCGACGACATGTTCGGCGAGGTCCGGGCCGCCGCGGACTTCGACGGCGACGGATACGGCGACCTCGCGGTGGCGGCGACCGGCGAGAACGGCTTCCAGGGCGCCGTGACGATTCTCTGGGGCTCTCCCTCCGGCCTGTCCACGGGCACGACCCTCCCGAACAAGAACCCGGGCCGCAACAACTACATGGGCAGGGACCTGGCGACCGGCGACTTCAACGGGGACGGCAAGCAGGACCTGGCCGTCATCAACGAGGCCATGACCTACGTCTACCGCGGCCCGCTCAAGCGCTCCGGCACCACCGGCGCCGTGACCAAGCTCGACAAGACGTCGTCCTTCTACGCCACCGCCCTGATCTCCGGCAAGGTCAACGGCGACAAGAAGACCGACCTCGCGATCATCGGTGACGTGGTCGGCCCCGAATCCGTCGCGTCCGATGTCTGGTTCATCAAGGGGGGCGCCACCTCGCTCACCCCGGGCAGCAGCCTCCGCCTGGAATCCGAGCCCGGCGACGGCGGCAGTGCCGAACGCGGCGGCGACGGTGTCATCGCCGACTTCGACAAGGACGGCTACGGTGACATCGCCGTCGGCACATCCCTCTACTCGAAGCACAAGGGCCGCGTCAGCGTCTGGTACGGCTCGTCCGCCGGCCCGTCCCGAAGCACCCGCATCACCCAGTCGACCAGTGGCGTCGCCGGAACCCCTGAGAACCGGGACGAGTTCGGCTCTTCTATTTCCGCGGGCGACGTCAACGGCGACGGTTACGCGGACCTCGCGGTCGGCGTGCGGGGCGAGGAGATAGACGGCCAGGAGTACGCGGGCGGCGTGCACGTCCTCAAGGGGCGGGCGGGCGGCCTGTCCGGCTCCGGTTCCCAGTGGTTCGCCCGCAACACCGCCGGTGTCCCTGGCCAGTTGACGGCCGACGAGCAGTTCGGTGGCGTGGTACGGCTGCGTGACACGGTCGGGGACGGAACGGCCGACCTGTACGTGAGCGGACTTGGCTCTCTGCGGCTGCCCGGCTCAGCCGGCGGCATCACCACGGCGGGCGCGACGGAATTCAAGGCGGCGCCCATCAACGGCTTTCTGGAATGACTTCCCTGGACGAGTAGGAGCCTGTATATCGGCCCCGCAGAGTTAGGAGGCGCAGGGTTCCGCTGCGACTTCTGCGGGGCCGATGCATGTCGCACATACCCCCCGATGCTCGCAACACGCCCCATCCCCGTCACTCGAGGGGATGGGGCCTACTGCACGACGTGGGGCCCGGCCGCACCGGCCGGGCCCCACGTCAACCTCCGCTGTCAACAGCGCCCCTCGCACCCGAGGGGCGCGGCTACCAGCGGTACCAGCGGCCCTTGCGGCCCGCGCCGTCCGCGGATCGGACGACGAAGCCGAGCACCCACACGATCAGAACGATCACTGCGATCCACCACAGTGCCTTCAGGGCGAAGCCCGCACCGAAGAGGATCAGGGCCAGCAGAAGAACGAGAAGCAGGGGAACCATTGTTATCAACCTCCTGGCCACCGAATGCCCTTCGTTGCGCCCATCATTCATGGACAACGCCTTGTTTGTTAAGGAGATGCCAGGGCAGCAGGTCTTCACCGCGACAGCGGCTACGACACTACGAGGAGGCGTATTCCATGAGTGCCGGCGAGAAGGCCAAGGCGAAGTCCGAGCAGGCTCAGGGCACGGCCGAGGAGGCTCTGGGAAGCGCCGTCGGGAACGACCGTATGGCCGCCGAGGGGCAGGCCAAGAAGAGCACGGGGGACGCCCGTGAAGCGAAGGAAAAGACCAAGGACGCCTTCAAGCACTGAGTCGCTATGACGCGTGGGTCAGGGGCTGTCCCAGGGTGAAACCTGGGACAGCCCCTGACCCACGATTGCGGAGCACCCTCCGGCGTGCCGACGCACAGGCCGCGCAGCGATCAGTACTGCTCGGTCTCCATGAAGCCCGTACTCCCGCCATCGTCCGCACTGAAGGCGTCCGCGGCGGCGGTCGGGTCGAATCCGGGCGGGCTGTCCTTCAGGGCCAGGCCCATGCCGGCCAGCTTCGCCTTGACCTCGTCGATGG